>DASZQJ010000156.1:0-118027 GCA_035549715.1 Burkholderiales bacterium | reverse complement strand
TGGGTCTCGCTGGGCATCGGCATCGTCGACTCCTGCATGTAGTCGGGCGCCGTGGTGTCCACGTCGTCGAGGTCCGGCCTGCCTTTGCGCGCGCCCTTGTAGCCCTTGCCCGCGTGCGGGTACTTCTTCGGCCCCTCGGGCTGGGCCCCGGATTCGCCCGCGTAGCCGGGGCCGTTCGCGTAGCCCAGGGTCGTGTAAGGCCGTCCCAGCGCATCGTGGGCGTAGTCGCCGTCCGCATGCCCGGCCTCGACCACCTTGCCCAGGATCGGGTTGCCGCGCTTCGGGTAACCCGCGATGTTGAACGTGTGGCTGTGGTCCGCCGTGACGATGATCAGCGTCTCCCGCGCATCGGTGCGCTTCATCGCCGTTTCCACGGCGCGCGCGAATTCGATGGTGTCCGTCAGCGCGCGGTAGGCGTTGCCCGCATGGTGCCCGTGGTCGATGCGCCCGCCCTCCACCATCAGGAAATAGCCCCCGGGCCGCTTCGCCAGCAGGTCGAGCGCCTTGGCAGTCATTTCCGAGAGCGACGGCTCGCCCGCCGCGTCCTTCGGCCGGTCGTGCTCGAAGCGCATGTGCGAGGGCTCGAACAGGCCGAGCACGTGTGCCACCTTGCCCGGCTCCAGGGCGTCGAACTGCGCGCGGTTCCAGACATAGGCGGACCCGGGCCGGCGCGATACCCATTCCCGCGTCAGGTCGCGGCCGTCCGCGCGCTCGCCGGCCAGGTTCGCATATTCGGGGTCCGCCTGCAGCTTCGGCAGGAACTTGGCGCGTCCGCCGCCGAAAGCGACCTCGAGGCCGTCGCCGACGGGAAACTCGACGAGCTGGCGCGCGATGTCCGGGAAACCCGCCGCGTTGGCCGCGGCACTCTGGTCGCCATCCGCTTCCCAGTCCCGGTCCGGCGAATGCGCGTAGCAGGCGGCGGGCGTGGCATGGGTCAGCCGCGCCGTGGTGACGACGCCGGTCGCCATGCCGCGGGCTTCCGCGCGCTCCAGGATCGTGCGGGTGGCGTTCGCGGCCACCGCGGTGAAATCCTCGCGCGCCACCCTCGAGTTCACGGAAATCAGGCCATCGTTGGTCTTGATGCCGCTGACGATGGCGCTCATCGTGGGCGCCGAATCGGACGTCTGCTGGTTGGCGCTGTAGGTCTTCGACAGGGCGACGTAAGGCAGGCGCTCGAAGGCAAGCAGGTTTTCCTCACCCGGCAACCCGCGCTGCTGCCCCTCGAGGATGCGCGCCGCCGTCACCGTCGCGACCCCCATGCCGTCGCCCAGGAACAGGATCACGTTTTTCGCACGGCCCTCGATCGGCTTCGCCGATTTCGCCGCCTCGACCGCCGCGCGTCCGTTGGCGAACCACTCCTCGGGCGTCTGGGCGAGCGCCGGCAGCCCCAGGCCCAGCAACATGCATGCGATGGTTTTCCTCATGGTCGTTCCCGTTGTCCTCAGGCAAGCGCGCCCAGCGCGTCGGCATAGCGCCGGGCGCACGCGAGGCCGAATTCCTCCGGCACCAGCGCGGGGGCGCGGTCATGGACCTCGCCCAACCCCAGGCGCCGCGCGGCGATGCGCTTGCCGTAGCAATGCAGCGTGTCCAGCGATTGCATCACGAACACGATGGCCGGCAGGGTCTGCCGGTAAAGCTGCTCCGCTTCGGCCTCGCGCCCCTGCGCGAAGAGATCGAAGATGCGGGCCTGGCGGTCGAAGGTGTCGGTCGCCGGGATCAGGCCGGCGCACCCGGCGCGCAGGTTGTCGACGAGCTCCAGTCCGCCGCGGCCATTGAATACCGTGATCTGGCCCTGCGTCTGCTCGATGACGCGGCGGATCACCAGCGCCGGGCCTTCGCCCTTGAGGATGCGGAAGTTGGCGTGGTTGCGCGCGAGCGTCACGATGCCCTCCGCCGTAAGGCCGACACCGATGTACTCGGGCGCGTTCTGCACCGCGACCGGGATCTCGACGCGGTCCGCGACGGCGCCGAAAAAACGCACCAGGAAGTCGTCGCCGACGTTGCGCTCCGGCGGCGGCTGCAGGATCACCCATTGCGCGCCCTGGGATCGGGCGAAGCGTGCGAACTCGACCTGGGCATCGACCGTGGGCGCGTTGACCGTGACCGCCAGCGGCAGGCGGCCCGCGAGGTCCTCGGCGACCCAGCCCACCAGCTCGCGGCGCTCGGCCTCGGAAAGCTTCCCCACCTCGGTGCCCAGCCCCAGCACCGCCATGCCGTGCGCGCCGTTGTTCACGAACGCCTCGACCTGGCGGCGCGTCGCGGCGCGGTCGAGCCGGCCCCGGGTGTCGAAGAACGCGTAAAGCATCGGATAAATGCCGCGCGGCGCCTGTGTCATGTCGGGGTTCCCTGGAAAGACCGCATTCTAGCGACCCGGCGGAAGGCGGCGGAACAGGGGAATGGGTGTACCATCTTCGCCTCCCAAAACACCGGATGACCCCATGCGTGCCGTCCTTTGCATCCTCGGAATCTGCGCCCTGGCATCGGCCTTCGATGCCGCCGCGAATGACGCGGCCATGACGCCCGCCCAGATCATCGAGGCCCTGATGCGGCCCGAGAACAGCACGGGCAACGTCGCCGACGCCGTCGAGGAGGCCACCGGCGCGCGCGGCTGGATGTCGGCCGACATGAAGCCGATCTTCGACACCCGCGTGGCGGGGCGTGCGGCCACGGCGCTGATGCGCCCGGTGCTGCGCACCGACACCCGCAAGTACCCGAACCACCTGCTGGAGATCCTCGACCAGGCCGAACCCGGCAGCATCCTGGTGTACGTCATGGACGGCGGACTCGAGATCGCCGCCATGGGAAACCTCATGGGCACCACCGCGAAGGTGCGCGGCCTCGCCGGCGCCGTCATCGACGGCGCCGTGCGCGACATCTCGGAGCTGCGGCGGCTGCAGTTCCCGGTGTGGTCGCGCCGGGTGAGCCCGGCGACGTCGGTGGGACGCATGGTGAGCGTGGACAAGCAGGTGCCCGTGACCTGCGGCGGGATCCTGGTGCGCCCCGGCGACTACATCGTCGGCGATCCCGACGGCGTCGTGGTGGTGCCCCATGAGGCGGCGGAAAAAGTGGTCGCGCTGCTCAGGCAATACGACGACAAGGAATCGAAGATGATCCCGATCATCGAGCGCGAAAAGTCGATGCTGAAAGCCCTGGAAATCTACAACCGCTACTGATGCCTCGATCTCACCGCAAAGACGCAAAGGCGCAAAGGAAGCGCAAAGGAAGGCAGCAACCGGCGATCAAGGTCGTTTCCCAGGACATGGCCTGGACGGGAGGGTTTCGGGCTGCCGGCCAGCCTTTGCGCCGACTCTGTGCGTTCATCCCGTTCCCTTCGCGCCTCCTTTGCGCCTTCGCGCCTTTGCGGTTCAAGCCCGAGGGATGCCCATGAACGAATTCCGAAGGCGCCTGTTGCAGGCTGCAGGCGCGGCAGCGGCCGGCGCGGTCGTTCCCGCCCGGGCGGCCGATCTCGTGGCCACACCGCGCCAGATGCGCGGGCCCTTCTACCCGATCGAGTTCCCGCTGGACCAGGACAACGACCTCACGCGCGTCCGGGGCCGGGATGGCGTGGCGCACGGCGAAATCACCGACGTCGCGGGGCGCGTGCTGGACCTCGACGGCCGGCCGCTCGCCGGCGTGCGCCTGGAGATCTGGCAGGTGAACGGTTACGGCCGCTACCACCACCAGGGCGACGACAGCGACCGGCCGCTCGATCCGAATTTCCAGGGCTACGGCACGGCAACCACCGACACGCAGGGCGCTTACCGATTCCGCACGGTCAAGCCCCTGCCCTACCCGGGGCGCGCGCCCCACATCCATTTCGAGCTGTCGCGCCGGGACTTCGGCCGCTTCACCACCCAGATGTACGTGGCCGGGGCCCCGGAAAACGAGCGCGACTTCCTGCTTTCCCGCGTCGCCGACCGCAAGGCCCGGCAATCCCTGGTCGTGCCGCTGGACCGCCCCGGCGGCGCCGGCCCGTTGTCGGGCCGGTTCGACATCGTCCTGGGAAACGGCCTGCAGGGCCGGGAGGGCGGGCTCCCGGCCGCCTGGCGCCTGGCCCGGCTTGGACTATAGTGGCAACGAGGGGGATGGCACGAGGGCCATGGAACTGACGGCGGAAGAAACCGAGGCATTGCGGCGCAAGATCGAGACGCTGCGGGTGGAGCACCGCGACCTCGACGCCGTGATCGACCGCCTGTCCCGCGACCCGGAGGTCGACGAACTGCAACTGCGGCGCTTGAAACGGCGCAAGCTGCTGCTCAAGGACCAGATCACCCTGCTGGAACGGCAACTGGTGCCGGACATTCCGGCCTGAGGGCCGGCCTCAGCAATCCTTCGAGCAGTCGATGCCGTAGTAGCGCGAAGCCAGGAACACGGTCACGGCATCGATGTCCTCCGCGTTCCATCCCAGCGAAATGTTGCCGCTCCAGCGCACGACCTGGGCACGAACCTCCGCCAGGTCGCCTGCGACCCGCTCCTTGCGCGTGTAGATGCGCGCATCGTGGCAGGCAATGCAGTAGGTATCATGCAGGATCTTGCCCCGCTGCAGGTCCTGGGCGTGGGCATCGATGGTCACGACAAACAGGGCGAGGAAGGCGATCAGGTAAAGCCGCATGGGACATCTCCACCGGTTAATGTCCGACACCTTATGCGCTCGCCCGTGCCGCGGTTTGACGCCGATCAAAGGAACGCCGGACGATTGCCGGGGTCTATCCTCCGGCACCGGCCCCTGGTAAACCGCGGAATCCCGAGAATGCGTCCCGCCCGGCTCTTCGTCCTTGCATCGCTCGCCCTGCTCCTCGACGGCTGCGCGGGCCTGCAACGCCCGCCCCCGCCCTCCCTCGAGGAGATCGTGGGCATGAGCCAGGCGGGCACGCCGCCGGAGGAGATCATCCGCAGGCTGCAGGACAGCCGCGCCGTCTATCCGCTGACCGGTTCGCAGATCGCCAGGCTCCACGAGCAGGGCGTGCCCGATGCCGTGCTCGACTACATGCAGGACGCGTACATGGACCGGGTGCGCTGGGAAAGCCGCATGTATTACGACAGCCCGTTCTGGTGGAATTGCTTCTATTGCTACCGAAGGCCCATGATCATTGCGCCGTATTGAGCGCCCGCACCCCGGAGGATCCCATGCACATCCATCATCCCGCAGCCCGCTTGGCGGGCGCCGCCCTCCTCGCGGCCCTCGCCGCATGCTCCGTCCTGGAACCCCGGCCGGTGACGCCGATCGCCGAGGTCGTGGCCACCTGCAAGGGCCCGCAGCCGCAGGCGGGACTGGATGCGGCGCTGCGGACAAAGACGACCTACGCGCTGCGCGGATCGGATTTCGGCAAGCTGGCGGCCGCCGGTTGTCCCGGCCCCGTGCTGGATACCCTGCAGCAGAAGTTCTACGACGACACGGATCTCCTGACCCGTTACTGGGTGCTCGGCGAATCCCTGGGCGGCTGCGACCGCTGCTTTCCGCAGCCGGTGGACCTCTCGACGCTCGGCAGCGCGCGCAACGGAATGGCCGACGCCTCGGGCATTTCCCGGATCTCCGATTTCTCCAGGCCGGCCGGCCTGCCGGGCTGGGTGACCGCCTATCCGGGGCCGGCCAACGGGCCGGCGATCACCGCGGACGCAGCGGCGCAGTTGATCAAGCAGGGCCGGTCGGCGGACGAGGTCGTGGCGGAAATCGGGCGCTCCCGCGCCCACGACTTCATCGAGGATCGGGGCATCACCAGCGTGGGGACCCACTTCAAGGCCGGGCTGCACGGCTCGAAGCTCGCCGCACTGGCCGCCGACGGTGTCCCCGATCCCGTGCTGGACGCCCTGCAGCGCAAGTACCTCGCCGAGTTCATCGAGTTCAATCGCGTGCGCTACCAGAGCTGGGGCAAGGGCCCCATGCCCAACTGAGCACCCGTCTCCAGACGCTCTCACCGCAGAGGACGCCGAGGACGCAGAGGAAAGACAGGGATCACGGATGATCGAGGTCGCGCCCCGGGTGATTCAGGGCCCGGCGTCGATGGGTGGATTGACGATGGCTCCGGTTCCGGCGATTTTTTGCTGCCTTTCCTCTGCGTCCTCCGCGTCCTCTGCGGTAGGCGTGGCTCTGCAGCCCTGAATTACCTGCCGCGCGGCCGGAAACCGCTCATGAGCGCGGCGCGATTGGCCAGCGCGATGCCCAGGATGATCGCCGCCAGTCCGACGAGCAGCCGCCAGGTCACCGGCTCCGACAGGACGAAGGCGCCGAGGATGACCGCGGACACCGGATTCATGGTGACCGTGATCGCGACCCGCGAGGGCGTGGTGTGCTCCAGCGCCCAGATCCACAGGAAAAAGGTCACCGCCCCGCCGAGGGTCATCAGGTAGGCGATCGCGAGCCAGCCCTTCCACGAAAACGACGTGAAGCCCGACCAGTCCCCGCCGGCGACGATCGCCGCGAACAGCGCCAAGGCACCGATCGGCACCATCACCGAGCAGAGCACCAGCGCCGGATACTTCCTCAGGTAAAAGCCCGACGTCACGTTGTAGATCGAGCCGGTGACCGCGGCGCCGAACATCAGCAGGTCGCCGCGCGCCGTGTCCGAGCCGGGCACCGACACCCGGTCGCCCAGGGCGAAGGCCACGCCGGCCAGCGCGATCACGCCGCCGGCCGCCTTGGCCAGCGTGAAGCGCTCGCGCCGCAGCAGCGCGGCGAGTGCCAGCGTGAGCAGCGGCTGCGTGGACAGGACCAGCGCCCCGCGCGCGGCCGGGATGTACTGCAGCGAGGCGCTGAAGAACCAGGCGAAGAGCGCGAACTGGATGAGGGCCAGGCCCGCGACGGGCGGCAGGTCGCGCCAGTCGATGCGCACGCGGGTGCGCGGCAGCGTGAAGGCGAGCATCACCACGCTCGCGCCGAGGAAGCGCAGGAAGGTGACCGTGAGCGGGTTGCTCTCGGGCACGGCGAGCCGTGTCGCGACGACGGCCGAGCCGCCGATCGCCGCGGAAACCGCGGCGGCGAACACCGCCAGAAATGGCAGCGGCAGCCCCTTCATGCCGGGGCTGCCGCCGGTGAATGACCGTCGTTCAAGTCACTGCTTCGGCTGTTCTATTTCGACCCCTGGTCGAAGCCGTCCGTGATCGCGCCCTTGGTGGCGGTGGACACCAGGTAGGCGTACTTCGCGAGCAGGCCCTTCGTGAAGCGGGGCCTGGGCTGCTTCCAGGCGGCACGGCGCCTGGCCAGTTCCTCGTCGGAGACGTTGAGCTGCAGCAGCTGCTTGTGTGCGTCGATGGTGATGGAGTCGCCTTCCTTCACCAGCGCGATGTTGCCGCCGACAAAAGCTTCGGGCGCCACGTGCCCGACCACCATGCCCCAGGTCGCCCCGGAGAAGCGGCCGTCGGTGAGCAGGCCCACGGAATCCCCCAGGCCCTGGCCGATGAGCGCCGAAGTGGGCGAGAGCATCTCCTGCATGCCTGGGCCACCCTTGGGCCCTTCATAGCGGATGACCACCACGTCCCCCGCCTTGATCTTGCCGCCGAGGATCGCCTCCATGGTCTCCTTCTCGGAGTCGAACACGCGCGCCGGGCCGGTGATGACGGGGTTCTTGAGCCCGGTGATCTTGGCCACGCTGCCCTCGGTGGCGAGGTTGCCCTTGAGGATGGCGAGGTGGCCTTCCTTGTACATCGGATTGCCGAAGGAGCGGATCACGTCCTGGTCCTTGCGCGGCTCGGCGGGGATGCTTTCCAGCTCGTCGCCGATCGTGCGTCCGGTGATGGTCATGCAATCGCCGTGCAGCAGGCCGTTTGCGAGCAGCATCTTCAGCACCTGCGGCGCACCGCCCGCCTTGTGGAAATCGGTGGCGACGTAGCGGCCGGAAGGCTTGAGGTCGCACAACACCGGCACCTTGCGGCGCACGCGCTCGAAGTCGTCGATGGTCCACTCGACTTCCGCCGCGGCGGCGATGGCGAGGTAGTGCAGCACGGCATTGGTCGAGCCGCCCGTGGCCATGACCAGGCTCACCACGTTCTCGATGGACTTGCGGGTGATGATGTCGCGCGGGCGGATGTTCTTCTTGATGGCGTTGACCAGCACCTTGGCCGACTCCGCGGCGGAGTCGGCCTTCTCCGCGTCGGGCGAGGCCATGGTCGAGGAATGCAGCAGGCTCAGCCCGAGCGCTTCGAAGGACGTCGACATGGTGTTCGCCGTGAACATGCCGCCGCAGGCGCCCACCGTCGGACAGGCGTTCTTCTCGATGCCGATGAAGTCCTCCTGGGAGATCTTGCCGGCGTTGAAGGAACCCACGGCCTCGAAGGCGCTGGCGATGGTGAGGGCCTGGCCCTTCCAGTTGCCGGGCTTGATGCTGCCGCCGTAGACGTAGATCGCCGGCACGTTCATGCGCGCGATGGCCATCATGCCGCCGGGCATGTTCTTGTCGCAGGCGCCGATGACCAGCGCGCCGTCCATCATCTGGCCGTTGACCGAGGTCTCGATGGCATCGGCGATGACCTCGCGGGACACCAGGGAGTATTTCATGCCGTCGGTGCCCATGCCGATGCCGTCGGTGACGGTCGGCACGCCGAACACCTGCGGCATGGCCCCGGCGCGGCGCAATGCGTCCATCGCCCGGTCGACCAGCGGCTGGATGCCGGCGTTGCACGGGTTCATGTTGGAGTGGCCGTTGGCCACGCCCACGATCGGCTTGTCGAAGTCGCCGTCCTTGAAATCGACCGCGCGCAGCATCGCGCGGTTGGGCGAGCGGGCGACACCCGCGGTGATCAGTTTGCTGCGCCAGTTGTCTGCCATGGCTCTCTCCTCGATTGGCGGCCGTGCGCCGGCCGTTTGCGTGCAGGGTGCGCAGTTTGGCGGGGACCCGCACCGGCGTCTAATATATTATTGCAAGCCGTTTGATTCGATGGCCCTATCAATGGAACTGCGCCACCTGCGCTACTTCGTGACGGTCGCCGAGGAGCTGCACTTCGGCCGCGCGGCCGCCCGGCTGCACATCTCCCAGCCACCGCTGTCCATGCAGATCCGGGCGCTGGAGGACGAGCTCGGCGTCGTGCTGCTCAAGCGCACGCAGCGCCAGGTGGCCCTGACCCAGGCCGGGCATGCCCTGCTGCTGGAAGCCCGCCAGATCCTCGCCCGGGTGGAGCAGGCGGTGCTGGCGACCCGCCGCGCCGGCCGCGGCGAAATCGGCGAGCTTTCCGTGGGGTTCATCAGCGTCGCCGACTACAACGTCCTGCCCGTCGTGCTGCGCGAGTTCCGGCGCCGCTACCCGCTGGTGAACCTCAACCTGCGCGAAGCCACGTCGGACACCCAGGTGCGCGACCTGGTCGCCGGGCGGCTGGACGTGGGCTTCGTGCTGGCGCCGGTGGCCGAACCGGCGCTGGAATCGTCCGCCCTGCTGCGCGAGCCGCTGATCGCCGCCCTCCCTGAAAAGCACCCGCTCGCGCGCAAGCCGGGCAAGCTCGCCCTGGAAAAACTCAGGGACGCGCCCTTCATCCTGTTTCCCCGCCCGAACGCCCCCGGGCTGTACGACGACGTGGTGAGCTGCTGCAAGGCGGCCGGCTTCAGCCCCCGGGTCGAGCAGGAGGCGATCCAGATGCAGACCATCGTCAGCCTGGTGTCCGCGGAGCTGGGGGTGGCCCTCATTCCCGCCTCGCTGACCAACCTGAAGCGCACCGGGGTCGTGTACAAGACCTTGCGCCAGGCCAGCCCGCTCACGGAGATCCACCTCGCCTGGCGACGCGGCGATGAGCTCCCGGCGCTGAAGCTGTTCGTCGACCTGGCCCGCGAACAGGCCCGCGAAGGCTTCGGCGGATCCCCGGCATGACCGGCGAACCCGTTCAATTTTCAGTGTTTTTAGAGGACGAGGCGGCCACCCTGGCGTTCGGCGCGCGCCTTGGGCGGACCCTCGCGCCGGGCCTCTACATCGCCCTGTCCGGCGACCTCGGGGCGGGAAAGACGACCCTCGCGAGGGGGGTCCTGCGGGGGCTGGGCTACGGGGGCAAGGTCAAGAGCCCGACCTACGCGCTGGTTGAAGTTTATAAACTTTCTAGGTTAGACTTTTATCACTTTGATTTATATCGCTTCAAGGATCCGCAGGAATGGCGGGATGCGGGATTCCAGGAGCATTTCGGCGCCGGCAGCATTTGCCTCGTCGAATGGCCGGAGCGGGCGGCGGATTTGCTGCCCGCGCCGGATATGCGGATCGCATTACGCGCAGAGCGTGGAGGCAGGCGCCTCGAGATCGAGGCCAACTCGGAGAACGGACGACATTGCCTGAAGTTGCTGCAATCCTGAGCCCGGAACGGCGCGCATGCCTGCGCACGGCGCCCTGGCGGCTCGCGTTCCTCGCCTTCCTGCTCCCCCTCTGGGTCGCCTCACCCTTCGCGGCGGCCGCAACGGAAATCGCCTCCGCCCGCCTGTGGCCGGCCCCCGAATACACGCGCCTCACCCTCGAGGCGCCGGCGCCCATCGCCCACAACGTCTTCACCATCACGGGGCCGGACCGCCTGGTGCTGGACCTGGAGGACGTGGAGGCGAGCACCGCGCTCGACGGCCTCGCCTCCAAGGTCTCGCCGGACGATCCCTATGTGAGCGGCATCCGCATCGGGCGCTTCAAGCCGGGCGTGGTGCGCCTGGTGCTGGACCTCAAGACCCCGGTGAAGCCGCAGACCTTCATGCTGCAACCGGTCGGCGAGTACGGCTACCGCCTGGTGCTCGACCTCTATCCGCTCGAGCCGGTCGACCCGATTCTGGCGCTGCTCGACGACAAGCCCGCGATCGCGACGGTGCCCGCGCCGGCACAGCCCCCCGTCGCAGCGGACAAGCCCGCGGCTCCGGCGGATCCCAAGGCCGTGCGCAAGCCCGCGCCCCCGCCCGAGGTCCTGCGCCTGGTCACGGTGGCCATCGATGCAGGCCATGGCGGGGAGGATCCCGGCGCCAAGGGCCGCAGCGGCACCTACGAGAAGCACGTCACCCTGGCCATCGCGAAAAAGCTCAAGGCGCTCGTGGACGCCGAACCCAACATGCGCGGCGTGCTCATCCGCGACGGCGACTATTACGTGCCGCTGGCAACGCGCGTGGTCAAGGCCCGCAAGGCCCAGGCCGACCTGTTCGTTTCCGTGCACGCCGATGCCTTCATCAAGCCGCACGCCCGCGGCTCCTCGGTGTTTGCGCTGTCCGAACGCGGCGCCACGTCCGCCGCCGCCGGCTGGCTGGCGAAAAAGGAAAACGAGGCCGACCTGATCGGCGGCGTCAACATCGACGTCGACGACCCGACGCTCAAGCAGGTGCTGCTCGACCTTTCACAAACGGCGACCATCAACGACAGCCTGAAGCTGGCGCGCTCGGTGCTCGGCGAGATCGGCGACATCAACGAGCTGCACAAGGCCCACGTCGAGCAGGCCGGATTCGCGGTGCTCAAGGCGCCGGACATTCCCTCGATCCTGGTGGAGACGGCCTTCCTCACCAACCCCGAGGAGGAAAGGCGCCTCAGGGACGAGAAGTACCAGGACAAGATGGCGCAGGCGATCCTCGTGGGCATCCGCAAGTACTTCGCGACCAATCCGCCGCTGTCCCGATCCAAACTGGCGCAGAGCGATGGACCCAACATTCGCTGACCGCATCGATTGCGGATTGGGGGCGCCGTCCCCGCAAACGGGCGTACCGCTAACGAGTCCCGGCGCCTATCCGCCGCTGTCCCGATCCAAACTGGCGCAGAGCGATGGACCCAACATTCGCTGACCCCGGCGGCATGCCGTCCATGTCCCCTCGCCCCTCGCCCCTCGTCCCCCGCCCCTGAAAGTCGTTGGCATCCTCCTCGCCGCGGGCAGCGGCAGCCGCTTCGGCGGCGGCAAGCTGGCACACCCGCTCGCCGACGGCACGCCGATCGGCGTCGCTTCGCTGCGCCACCTGCGCCAGGCGCTGGCCGACGTGGTCGTGGTCGTGCGGGCCGGGGATGAGAAAACCCGGAAGGTGTTCGCCGGCGAGGGCGTCGCCGTGCAGGAATGTGCCGATGCCCACCTCGGCATGTCGCGGACCCTCGCCTGCGGCCTGCGCACGGCGTTGGACGCGCAGGGCTGGCTGTTCGCGCTCGGAGACATGCCCTTCCTCGCTCCGGCGACCATCCGCGCGGTGGCCGATGCAATCGGCGACGGCATCGCGATTCCGGAATACGGGGGACGACGCGGCAACCCGGTGGGCTTCGCCGCGCGTTATCGGGAGGAATTGCTGGGGCTGGAAGGCGACGAAGGCGCCCGGTCGCTGCTGCGCCGGCATCCGGAAGATGTCAGGGTCGTCGCCTGCGACGACCCCGGCATCCTGCGCGACGTCGACCGAAGGGAAGACCTCGAAAAGCCGTGAATGACGTGAATATCGTGAATGTCGTGAATTCGATCTAGAGCCCGCAGGGTTTTACGGCATTCACGATATTCACGATATTCACGTCATTCACGGACTCAGTTCGGCTTCAAAACGATCGCCTTGAGCGATCCGCCGATGGCGTAGTTGCCGCGGATCTGCGCCGCCTGCGACTTCAGCTCCACGGAGATCCTGCCGCTGATGTCGTTGCCCGGCGTGACGTCGAAGGCGCCGTTCGCCGACAGCAACCCGGAGGCGAGCCGCATGTTGCGGTACTGGTAGCGATCGCCGGCGATCGCCAGCGTGCCGGTGATTTCCTCGAACTTGGTGGCGCCGCCCTGCACGTTCTCGCGGCCTCCGGTCTGCAACGCCCGCACCAGGTCGACACCGTCGACGTCGCCCTTGCGGACGGTGAACGAACCGTCGATCCGCGGCTGGGCGAACATCGAAGGCAGGTCCGCGCCGTTCATCGAGAAGCGCATGCGCGACTCCAGCTGTCCGCTCGACTTCGCCTCCCGGGTAAAGGCCGCCATCAGCTCCTGCAGGTTGATGCGTTCGGTCGTGAGTTCGCCCTCCATGGACCACGGCCCGGCGAAACTGACGGTCGCACTGCCCCTGGCCGCCCCCCCGTAGAGCAGTGCCTTGAACTCGGGAATGCGGATCTGGCCGCGCGAAGCCACGCCCTTGGCGGAAAAATCCGTGAATTCGAGCGCGGGTCCGACGGGCGAGATCCAGCCCTTGTTGGCCGAGATCTCGATGTCCACTTCCCCGTTCCTGGGCTTGAGGCTCACGTCGAGCTTGCCGTCGGTCAGCCTGGCCTGCTCGACCCCGCCGTCGGCGTCGAGGTGCAGGTCCGCGTCGATCGGAGGCAGCTTGAGGGTCGTGGACTCGAGCTTGACGCCCTTGAACACGATGCGCCCGACCTGCACGGTCTTGTCGGCGAGCGCGGCGTCGAGCCACCTGGGCAGCCGCGGCAGGACCTCCTGGGCGACGCTCACGGAATCCACGTCGATGCGGCGCACCACTTTCACGCTGCCGAACACCGAGCCGAACTCCGGCGCCAGGCTGACGCGGTCGATCTTCACGTCCTGCGTCGTGCCGATCTTCACGTTCTCCAGGTTCATCGTGAACCCGCTCAGGATCGACACTTTCATGGAACCGATGGTGACCGGCTCCTTGATGTGGTCTGACGCGAGCTTTTCCACCGCCGGGATGTAGGAATTCATCGGCACGAGCTGCACCCCGCCCACGAGCAGCACCGCCAGGACGACCACGCCGATGATGAACGGCTTGGCCACGTCCAGCGGCGAGCGGATGGCCTTGGTCTTCTTGAGGGCCTCCACTTCCGCGCGCTTGCGGTCGCGCTCTTCCTGTTCCTTGCGCCGGCCCGCCAGGGCTTCCTCGCGGGCGCGACGCTCGGCCTCGACCCTGAGCTCCTCCTGGCGCTGGCGCTCGTGCGCAGCCGCGATCTTGCGCTCCTCCGCCTCGCGGACGCGCTGCTCCTTCTCCTCCTGGCGCTTGCGCTCGCGCTCCTCGCGCTCGGCGCGTTCCTGCTCCATGCGCTCGCGGCGCTCGCGGTCCTCGGCCTCGCGGCGCTCGGCTTCCGCCCGGGCCTCCTCCTCGCGCTCGGCGCGCTCGATGGCCAGCCGCGCCTGCTCGTCCTGCTCGCGGCGCCGCTCCTCTTCCTCCTCGCGCTTGCGGATCGCCTCCTGCTGCTTTTCGAACTCCGCGGCGATGCGGTCCTCCATCGACTTCAGGCCCGAGATGTCGAACTCGGGAAGGTCGGACCTGGCCGGGGCGGCGGCGCGCGCGCGATCTTCCTCCTCGCGGCGGCGGGATTCCTCTTCCTCCCGGCGGCGCCGGTCGTCTTCCTCGCGACGGCGGGCAGCCTCCTCTTCTTCGCGGCGCCGGCGCTCCTCCTCCTCGCGCTGGCGGGCCACCTCGTCCCGGCGGCGCTCGTCCTCTTCGGTGCGGCGGGCCTCGTCTTCCTGGCGCCTGCGCTCATCCTCTGCGCGGCGCACCGAATCCTCATCGGCGCGGCGGCGCTCGTTTTCCCCGCGCTTGCGCGATTCCAGTTCCTCATCCTCGCGGCGGCGGCGCTCATCCTCTTCGCGCCGGCGAAGGTCTTCCTCCTCGCGGCGGCGCTGGCGCTCCTCTTCCTCCTCGCGGCGCTTGCGTTCCTCCTCCTCCTTGCGCTTGCGTTCCTCTTCCTCGCGGCGCTTGCGCTCTTCCTCTTCCTTGCGCTTGCGCTCCTCCTCCTCGCGGCGCCGGGCTTCTTCCTCCTCGCGGCGCTTGCGTTCTTCCTCCTCCCGGCGCTTGCGCTCCTCTTCTTCCCGGCGCTTGCGTTCTTCCTCTTCCCTGCGCTTGCGCTCCTCCTCTTCCTTGCGCTTGCGTTCCTCCTCCTCCCGGCGCTTGCGCTCCTCTTCGTCCCTGCGCTTGCGGTCCTCCTCCTCCTTGCGCTTGCGCTCCTCCTCTTCCTTGCGCTTGCGCTCCTCCTCCTCCCGGCGCTTGCGCTCTTCCGCTTCCTTGCGCTTGCGTTCCTCCTCTTCCCGGCGCTTGCGCTCCTCTTCCTCGCGGCGGCGGCGCTCCTCGTCTTCCTTGCGCTTGCGCTCCTCCTCTTCCTTGCGCTTGCGTTCTTCCTCCTCCTTGCGCTTGCGCTCCTCTTCTTCCCTGCGCTTGCGGTCTTCCTCTTCCCTGCGCTTGCGCTCGGCCTCGTCGCGCGCCCTAGCTTCCACTTCCTCGCGCGCCTTGAGCGCGGCCTCCTCCTGCCTTTTCTTTTCGCTCTCCTCGAGCGCGAGGCGCTCCTTCTCCAGGACTTTCTGCAGGTCGCGGGTGGTCTGCGCCATGGCCTCGGCCTCGATCTTGGCCTTGCGCTCGGATTCCTCGCGCTGCTTGAGGGCGGCCGCCTCCTTGGCCTTGCGCTCGGCTTCGACCTTGGTCAGCCGGGCGGCCTCCTCGCGAGCCTGCGCGGCAGCCTGCTCCTTCTTGGCTTTTTCCTCCTGCTCGCGCTTGCGCTTGGCTTCCAGCTCGGCCTTGGCGCGATCGGCCGACTCACGCTGGCGCCATTCGGTCTGGGCAGACTGGTAGGGATTGGCCTTCGCCGAGGAGGAGGTCAGCGAAGCGGTGAAATCGAGGTCGTCGACATAGCTGCCGCCCCCGGCCCCGTCGGTGGAAGTGGCGCCGGTGGAGGTGTTCGCGAATTCCTTGATGTAGCCGCCGGCGGAGAGCTGTTGGATGGCCTTGTCCATCTCGGCATCGTCGAGCTTGGACTTGGCCATCAGGTCGGAAATGGTCGATTTCCCGTCAACCAGTGTCAGGACCTTGACCAGGTCCTTGGACAGCTTGCCGGCCTTGTTCTTGATCTCCAGGACGCCCTTGCCGGTCTTGGAGTAGATCGTCTTCTTGTCCAATTTGGTTTTTTCCAGTCCCCGCCCAGCGGGAAATGCGACAACGGACTTTCGACTCGCTCAACAAACGGGCGAGGCTTCCCGGACCGGGAAGCCTCGCGGGCCAGCACTGTGGCAATGACTGCGAGGATCCGCGCCCGGCCACCGCAATCCATTGCTTGGATTGCAATTATTAGGCCTGGCAGGGTCCCCGTCTAGGGAAAAGTGGGGCTTGCGGAAGGGGGCGCCTTGGGGGCTGCGGGAATGGCACCCGCCGGCCGGTTCAAGCCTTGAGTGCCACCAGCACCTCGTCCAGCATCTTTTTCGCGTCGCCGAAGAGCATGCGGTTGTTTTCCTTGTAGAACAGCGGATTGTCGACCCCCGCGTAGCCCGATGCCATGCTGCGCTTCATGACGATGGACGTCTTCGCCTTCCAGACTTCCAGCACCGGCATGCCGGCGATCGGGCTGGCAGGATCTTCCTGCGCTGCGGGATTCACGATGTCGTTGGCGCCAATCACCATCGCCACGTCGGTATCGGGGAAGTCCTCGTTGAGCTCGTCCATCTCCAGGACGATGTCGTAGGGCACCTTGGCCTCGGCCAGGAGCACGTTCATGTGTCCGGGCATGCGCCCCGCCACCGGGTGGATGCCAAAGCGGACGTTGACGCCCTTCCCGCGCAGCACCCGGGTGATCTCGTACACGGTGTGCTGCGCCTGCGCCACCGCCATGCCGTAGCCGGGCACGATGATCACGCTCTTCGCTTCCCGCAGCAGCTCGGCGGTGTCCTGCGCGCTGACCGGGGTCACCTCGCCCGCCGGCTGCTCGCCGCCCCTTACCGGGGCCGCCGCGCCGCCGCCGGTGCCGAAGCCCCCGGCGATCACGCTGATGAAGTTGCGGTTCATCGCCCGGCACATGATGTAGGACAGGATGGCCCCGCTGGAGCCGACCAGGGCACCCGTCACGATCAGCAGGTCGTTCGACAGCATGAAGCCCGTGGCCGCGGCCGCCCACCCCGAGTAGCTGTTGAGCATCGATACCACGACCGGCATGTCGGCGCCGCCGATGGCCATGACCATGTGGATCCCGAACAACAGCGCCACGACCGACATCACGATGAGCGGCGTCATGCCCGCGTCCATCGCGTCCGCATGGATGAATTTCGCGCCGAAGTAAAGGACGACGAGCAGGCCCGTGAGGTTGATCCAGTGCCGTGCCGGGAGCAGCAGCGGCTTGCCGCCGATCTTCCCGGAGAGCTTGCCGAAGGCCACGATGGAGCCGGAGAAGGTGACCAGGCCGATGAGGATGCCGACGTAGATCTCGATCTCGTGGATGACTTTTTCCGCGCCCTGCAGGCTGCCGGTCGCCACCGGATCGATGTAGGTCGCGAAGCCCACCAGGGCCGCCGCCAGGCCGACCAGGCTGTGCATCAGCGCCACCAGTTCCGGCATCTGGGTCATCTTGACCGTGCGAGCCGCGAACAGGCCGACCGAGCCGCCGACGACCATCGCGCCGACGATCCAGGCGTAACCCTGGGCGGTGACCTGCGGGCCGAACACCGTGGCCAGCACCGCGATGGCCATGCCGACCATGCCGTAGAGGTTGCCGCGCCGCGAGGTTTCGGGGTGGGACAGCCCGCCCAGGCTGAGGATGAAGAGGATGATCGCGCCGATGTAGGCGACCGTGACGAGGCTCGAGGACATTTGCGGTCTCCTACTTGCGGAACATGCCGAGCATGCGACGCGTGACCGCGAAGCCGCCGAACATGTTGATCGTGGTCAGCACGATGCCGGCGACCGCCAGGCCCAGGATCCATGTCCCGGGCCGGGCGGCGGCATCGTCGATCGGGGGCGCCACCTGCACGAGGGCGCCGATGGCGATGATGCTCGAGATGGCGTTGGTCACGCTCATCAGCGGCGTGTGCAGCGCCGGCGTCACGTTCCACACCACCATGTAGCCGACGAAGCAGGCGAGGACGAACACCGTGAAGTGGCCGAGGAACGCCGCCGGGGCATGGGCGCCGATGAACCAGAAGGCCGCCGCGGCGACCGCGAACAGGATCGCCAGGGTTGCCGCCGGCAGTGGCGCGGACGCGCCGTGGCCGTGGCTGCTTTTCTTCTCGGCCACGGGCGCCGCCGGCTTCGCGGCAGCCGGCGCGGCGGCCGGCTTCAGCGGCGGCGCGGGCCAGGTGATCGCGCCGTCCTTGATCACCGTCAGGCCGCGGATGGCGTCGTCTTCCATGTTGACGTTGATGACGCCATCCCTGGTCTTGCACAGCTCCTCGGCCAGCCGGAACAGGTTGGTTGCGTACAGCGTGGAGGATTGCTTGGACAGCCGTGAGGCGAGGTCCGTGTAGCCGATGATGGTCACGCCATGCCGGACCACGGCCTGGCCGGGCTCGGTCAGTTCGCAGTTGCCGCCCTGCTCGGCCGCCATGTCGACGATCACGCTGCCGGGTTTCATGGTCCGCACCATCTCGGCGGTGATGAGCCTGGGCGCCGGCTTGCCGGGGATCAGCGCCGTGGTGATGATGATGTCCGCCTCCCTCGCCTGCTGGGCGTACATGGCGCGCTGCGCCTGCTGGAAGCCCTCGCTCATGACCTTCGCGTAGCCGCCGCCGCCCGAGCCTTCCTCCTCGTAGTCGACCTTGACGAACTCGCCGCCCAGGGACACCACCTGGTCGGCCACCTCGGCGCGGGTGTCGTTGGCGCGCACCATGGCGCCCATGTTGGCGGCGGTGCCGATGGCCGCGAGCCCGGCCACGCCGGCGCCTGCGATGAACACCCTGGCCGGGGGGACCTTGCCCGCCGCCGTGATCTGGCCGCTGAAGAACCGCCCGAACGCATTGGCGGCCTCGATGACGGCCCGGTAGCCGCTGACGCCCGCCATCGAGGTCAGGGCATCCATCTTCTGGGCGCGGGACAGCGTGCGGGGCAGCGCGTCCATCGCCAGCACCGTGACCTTGCGCGCGGCGAGCTGTTGCATGAGCTCCGGGTTCTGCGCGGGCCAGAGGAAGCTGACCAGGGTCTGCCCTGCGCGCAGGCGGCCGACCTCGTCCGCGCTGGGTGCGCGCACCTTGAACACGATGTCGGCGCCGCCCCACAGGGCCGCCGCGTCGGCGACCACCTGCGCCCCGGCGGCGCGATAGGCATCGTCACCGATGTTGGCGGCATCCCCCGCGCCGGACTGGACGTTGACGGCAAAGCCCAGCTTGAGGAGCTTTTCGACGACTTCGGGCACCGTGGCGACGCGCTTCTCGCCGGCGGCCGTTTCCTTCGGCACGCCAATGATTTGTGGCATGGCTTTCCCCTGGGTTGAAGCTGGCATGAGAATCGGACGGCGGCGCGCCGGGAACCTGCCCTGCCGAAGGGCGCCGCGCTGCGGGCATCTGGACCGATGGTTGCGGGCGATTATACGGCCACTCGCCGCAAAAACGAGAGCGCCCGGCGCCAGGCGCGGGGCGGCCCCTTATAATCCGGGCATGCCCGCCATCCGCGTCCTGCCCGACCTCCTCATCAGCCAGATCGCCGCCGGCGAAGTGGTGGATCGCCCGGCCTCCGCGCTCAAGGAGCTGCTGGAGAACAGCCTGGATGCAGGCGCCACCGAGGTCGCCGTGCAGCTCGCCGAGGGCGGCGTGAAGCAGATTCGCGTGGCGGACAACGGCGGCGGCATCGACAAGGCCGACCTGCCGCTGGCCCTGGCCCGGCATGCCACCAGCAAGATCGGCTCGCTGGAGGACCTGGAGCGCGTGGCGAGCCTGGGATTCCGCGGCGAGGCGCTCGCCAGCATCGCCGCGGTGGCCCACCTCTGCATCTCGAGCCGGGTCGCGGGCGCCGCCCACGCCTGGAAGATCGAGTGCAGTGGCGGTACCGTCGGCGCACCGGAGCCCGCCGCCGTGGCCGCCGGCACGGTGGTGGATGCGCGCGACCTGTATTTCAACACCCCGGCCCGCCGCAAGTTCCTGCGCAGCGCCCAGACCGAGTTCGCGCACAGCGAGGAGGCCTTTCGCCGCGTCGCGCTGTCCCGGCCCGACGCCCGCTTCACCCTGGCGCACAACGGCCGCGCCCATTCGCTGTATCCGGCCGGCAGCCGCGAGGAGCGCATCCACGCGGTGCTGGGCGATGCGTTCCGCGACGCGGCGCTCTCCGTGGCGGTGGACGCCGGCGGCTTTCGCCTGCACGGGCTGGTGGCCCAGCCGGCGTATTCGCGCGCCGCGCGAGACGCGCAGTATTTCTTCGTCAACGGCCGCTTCGTGCGCGACAAGATGCTGGCGCACGCGGTGCGCGAGGCCTACCACGACGTGCTGCACCACGACCGCCACCCCGCCTACGTGCTGTTCCTCGAGCTCGACCCCGCGCTCGTCGATGCCAACGTGCACCCGACCAAGGTCGAGGTGCGCTTCCGGGACAGCCGCGGGGTGCACCAGTTCGTGTTCCACGCGCTGGAGAAGTCGCTGGCGGCCACGCGCGCGGGCGCCGGCGCGGCCGCGCAGGCGCCCGCCATGCCGCCGATGTCCCCGGGCGGCTTCGGGCCTTTGCGCCAGCCGGCCTTCGACCTCGCTTCGCGCGGCGCCGCCGGGCCGGATGCCTTCTACGCCACGCTGTTCGGCGCGCGCGAGCCGGCGGCGGCCCCCGCCGCGATGGCCGCCGCGGCACCGATCCCGGATGACACGCCGCACCCGCTCGGCTTCGCGCTGGCGCAACTGTCGGGCATCTACATCCTCGCCCAGAACGACAAGGGCCTCGTCGTCGTCGACATGCACGCCGCGCACGAGCGCATCGTCTACGAGAAGCTCAAGGTCGGCCTCGACGCCGACCGCATCCCGACGCAAAAGCTGCTGATCCCCGCGACCATGATCGCCAGCGCGCTGGAGGTGGCCACCGCGGAGGAGCACGGCGACGTGCTCATGCGCCTGGGTTTCGAGATCGCCCCCATCGGCCCGGGTGCCGTCGCCGTGCGCTCGGTCCCGATGTCGCTCGCCCAGGCCGACGCGGCGCAGCTCGCGCGCGACGTGCTGGCCGAGATCGCGGAATTCGGCGGCAGCCGCGTGCTCGCCGAACGCCAGAACGAGATGCTCGCGACCATGGCCTGCCATGCCGCGGTGCGCGCCAACCGCCAGCTCACGATCCCGGAGATGAACGCCCTGCTGCGCGAGATGGAAGCCACGGAACGCTCCGGCCAGTGCAACCACGGCCGGCCGACCTGGTTCCAGGTGACCATCGCCGAGCTGGACAGGATGTTCATGAGGGGGAAGTGAAGCCGTGACGACGTGACGGTCGTGACGACGTGACGGCGCGATTCCCGCTGTTACGGCAGTCACGGCAGTCACGGCAGTCACGACAGTCACGACCGATGCCTTGACACTGGTCTCGCTCCCCGGATTCGAAGCGCCGCCGGAAGGCAAGCCGGCCGCGATCCTGCTCATGGGCCCCACCGCCAGCGGCAAGACGGGCCTTGCGCTCGAGCTGGCCCGCCGCTTCCCGGTCGAGATCATCAGCGTGGATTCGGCACAGGTCTATCGCCACATGGACATCGGCACCGCCAAGCCGGACCTTGCGACGCGCCTGCGCTTTCCCCACCACCTGGTCGACATCATCGAGCCCAACGAGCGCTACTCGGCCGCCCGCTTTCGCGCGGACGCGCTCGGGCGCATGCGAGACATCTGCGCGCAGGGGCGCACACCCCTGCTGGTGGGCGGCACCATGCTCTACTTCAAGGCGCTGCGCGAGGGCCTGTCGGACCTGCCCGAGGCCGATGCCGATGCCCGCGCCGTGATCGACGGCATGGCCGCCGAAGTCGGCTGGCCCGCCCTGCACCGGGAACTCGGTCGCGTCGACCCGGCGACCGCGGCAAGGCTCGATCCGAACGATTCGCAGCGCATCCAGCGCGCCATGGAAGTCTTCTACCTCACGGGCCGCGCCATGTCGGAGCTCGTCGCCGAGCGCGGGCCGTCCGACCTGCCTTACCGCCTGGTGCCGATCGCGCTGGTCCCGGGTGATCGCGCGCGGTTGCATGAGCGCATCGCCGCGCGCTTCGAGGAAATGCTCGAGCTGGGCCTCATCAACGAAGTGCGCAGCCTGCGCGAGGAGTACGTGCTCAAGCCGGACCTGCCCTCGATGCGCTGCGTGGGATATCGCCAGGTCTGGCAGTACCTCGAAGGCGGGACGACGCTGTCCGGCCTGCGGGAGAAGGGCATCGCAGCCACGCGCCAGCTCGCCAAGCGCCAGCTCACCTGGCTGCGCTCGATGCCGGATGCCGCGTCGTTCGATTGCCTGGCCGGCGACCTCGCGGGCCAGGTGGTGGACAAGGTGGCCGCGGAGCTCGCCGCCTGATCCGGGAGGGCCGGGCGCCCTCCCGCGGGGCCTGCCTCAGTCGATGGTGTCGGCGCCGGCCTTGGCGATCTGGCCGTCCTGCTGCGCGGTGACGCCGCTCACGCCGATGGCGCCGACCAGCTGGTCGCCGGACTTGATCGGCAGCCCGCCTTCGAGCGGCAGCGCGCCGTTGAGGCCGAGGATCGCATTGCGGCCGCCGGCGATGGCGTCCTCGAACACCTTGGTCGGGCGCTTGAAGGCCTGCGCCGTCTTCGCCTTGTCGATCGCCACCTGGATGCTGCCGGTCTGGGTGCCGTCCATGCGCTGCAGGTAGAGGAGGTTGCCGCCGTCGTCGACGATGGCGATCACCACGTTCCAGTTGTTCTTCCTCGCCTCGGCCTCGGCCGCGGCCGCCACCTTGCGGGCGCCGTCGAGGTTCAGCACCTTCTTGTCGGCCGTCTGGGCGGACGCCGCCAGCGCGATGCCGGCAAACACCAGGGCGGTTGCGATCTTGGTCAGAGTCTTCATGCGGGTTCCTCCGGGGATTGTTCTTGAATGGTCGGGGCGGCGACGGCGTCGCCGCGGATGCAGCGGCAACGATACGCCTCGCCCGCCTCCGGCGGCAATCAGGCTTCGTCCTTTGTTACATCCTCCACGCGGGCCGTGGCCTCGCCCTCGCTGAACGCCATGCGCAGCTTCTGCCCCGGGTTCAGGACCCTCGCCTGCCGCACGATCACGCCGGACTCGGTCGTCACGATGCTGTAGCCGCGCTGCAGCACCGCGGCGGGATCGAGAAGCGCGAGGCTCGCGCCGGCACGCCCGAGCCGCAATCCCTGCACCTGCATGTGGCGGGCGAGGGCCATGCCCAGCCGCAGCTCGTTCGCCCTGTGCTGCGCCCGGAGCCCCTCGATGTCAGGCCGTCCGCGCCGCAGGCCGGAGGCAAGTTCGCCCAGCTGGAAGCGGGAGGCTTCGAGCGCGTGGCGCGCACAGGCGCGCAGGCGCATGGCGAGATGCCCGAGGTGCCGGCCCTGCGCCTCGAGGCGGCTGCCCGGGTGCACCAGCCGCCGGGACAGGTGGTCGAGGTGCTGGGCGCGCGCACCGAACGAGCGCTCGAGGTTGCGCTGCAGCCGGGCCGCCAGGGCGTTCAGGCGCGGCAACAGCTCTGCGCGGCTGGCGCTCACCAGCTCGGCCGCCGCCGTGGGCGTCGGCGCCCGCGCATCGGCCACGAAATCGGCGATCGTGAAGTCGGTCTCGTGGCCCACGCCCACGACGACGGGCACGGCGCAGGCCGCGATCGCCCGCGCCACGACTTCCTCGTTGAAGGACCACAGGTCCTCGATGCTGCCGCCGCCGCGGCACACGATCAGCACGTCGGCCTCGGCGCGCGCGGATGCCGCGCGGATGGCCTCGGCGATGCGCTCCCCGGCGCCCTGGCCCTGGACCGGCGCGGGATACAGGATCACGCGCGTGCCCGGCATGCGCCGCGCCAGCGTGCTCAGCACGTCGCGCAGCGCCGCCGCCTTGCGCGAGGTCACGATGCCCACCGTGGCCGCGAACGCCGGGATCGGCCGCTTGCGCGAGGCGTCGAACAGGCCTTCCTGCTGCAGCCTGGCCTTGAGCTTCTCGAAGGCCTCGAACAGCGCGCCCAGGCCCGAGCGGCGCATCGATTCCACGCCGAGCTGGAACTCGCCGCGCGCCTCGTAAAAGGACGGCAGCGCGCGCACCTCCACCTGCATGCCGTTTTCCGGCTTCCAGTCGAGCAGCGCCGCCTTGTGGCGGAAGAACACGCAACGCACCTGCGCCGTCGCGTCCTTCAGCGAGAAATAGCAGTGCCCCGAAGCCGCACGCGTGAAGTTGGAGATCTCGCCGGCCACCCAGGTCAGGGCAAACTCGCCTTCGACGAGCATGCGGGCGCGGCGATTGAGCTCGGAGACCGTGATGACGGCGGCGGGATCGGCAAGGGACATGGGCGCATTCTAGGAGCCGCGCCGGCAGGCCGTGCGCCGGGCCGAAAAAAATCCCCGATTCAGCCTTTTGCACGGCCCTTGACAGGGGCCCGCAAAACCCGCTTTTCATCCACAGTGGTCACGATTCCGTCACGCGGGCCGTCGCGCAAACCCAATGCCCACGCCGGGGGAAGCGCACAAGCATTTGAATCCACTGCGAAAAGCGTGGCGCATAAAATTTGGTCGAAATCCAAAAAATGCTTGTGTACGGGTCACTTAATCGCATTTTTCAGGCCCTTGTGCACAATGTTATCCACAAAGTTTGTGGACAATTTTCGTGCGCGGGAATGGCAGCGGGGCGGCCTGTCAAGACCTCGCGCGCCGCGCGCACCGCGATTTCGCGCCGGGTTCATGCCGGCGGCTGGTAAATATTGCCCCTGCCGCAGTTGCAGTTTAAAGTGGCGCGGTTTTTCGAGCGCCTGGAGCGTACGTGCTGCACATCATCGAAGCTGCCGGCTGGCCCATCTGGCCCATCATCCTCTGCTCCATCGTCGCGGTCGGCATCATCGGTGAGCGCTTCTACAGCCTGCGCAAGGACCTCGTCGCGCCGCGCGAGCTGCTGCCGCAGGTCGTGCAGGAGTACCGGCAAAAGGGCGTGTCGGCGGACCTGATGAACCGCCTGGCCCAGAATTCGGCGCTGGGCCGCATTTTCGCCGCGGCGCTGCGCGAGGCCGGCAACTCGCGCGAGATCATCAAGGAGTCCGTCGAGGAGGCGGGCCGCGCGGTCTCGCACGAGCTCGACCGCTTCCTCACGACGCTGGGCACCATCGCAACCATGGCGCCGCTGCTCGGGCTGCTCGGCACGATCGTCGGCATGATCGAGATCTTCGGGGCGCAGACGCCGGGCTCCGGGATGGCGAACCCCGCGGACCTCGCCCACGGCATCTCCATCGCCCTCTACAACGCCGCCTTCGGCATCATCGTGGCCGTTCCCAGCCTGGTGTTCTACCGCCATTTCCGCGCGCGCGCGGACTCCCTGGTGGTGGAGATGGAGATCCAGGCCGTGAAGCTGGTCGAGATCATCCAGGGCCAGCGCAAGGCATGAACTTCCGCCGCGGCTCGTTCCGGGAGGAACCCGAGCTCAACCTGGTGCCGTTCATCGACGTGCTGATCGTGATCGTGATCTTCCTGGCGGTCACCACCTCGTACTCGCGGTTCTCCGAGTTGCAGATCAACCTGCCGACCGCGGATGCCAACAAGCCTGCGGATCGCCCGAGCCACGTCAGCGTCGGCGTCTCGGCCTCGGGGCAGTACGTCGTCAACCGCGCCGCCGTGGCCTTCGGCTCGCCGGAAGCCTTCGCCGGAGAGCTGCGCAAGGCGGCGGGATCGAACCCCGATCCCGTGATCATCATCAATGCCGACGCCAGCGCCACGCATCAGTCGGTGATCAACGTCATGGAAGCCGCGCGCCTCGCGGGCTTCGGCAAGATCACCTTCACCACCCAGCAGCACCGCTAGCCTCCCCGCCCCGCCCCGCCCCGCCGCGATGCGAAAGCCGGAACCGAGTTGATCTCTCCGGAACGCGACTGGTACCGGCTGTCCCTGCTTTCGCTGGCATTGCTGCCGGCGGCGGCGCTCTTCTACGCCGTCGTGGCGCTGCGTCGCGCCGCCCGGCGCCGCGGCTGGCTGCCGTCGGGGGACGCCGGCGCGCCGGTGATCGTGGTCGGCAACATCACCGTCGGCGGCACCGGGAAAACTCCGCTGGTCATCTGGCTTGCGCGGTTCCTGCGCGACCAGGGATGGCGCCCGGGCATCGTCAGCCGCGGCCACGGCGGCGACGGCACGATGCGCGAAGTCGCCGCCGACACCGATCCGCGGGCGGCCGGGGATGAGCCCGTGCTGCTGGCCAGGCGCGCCGGCTGCCCGGTCTGGGTGGGCCGCGACCGGCTCGCCACCGCCCGCGCGCTGCGGGCGCGACATCCGGCGTGCAACGTCCTGATCAGCGACGACGGCCTCCAGCACTACCGGCTGGGACGCGACATCGAGATCGCCGTGGTGGACGGGCAGCGCGGCCTGGGCAACCGCCTGATGCTGCCCGCGGGGCCGTTGCGCGAGCCGGCCTCGCGGCTCGGCGAAGTCGATGCGGTCGTGGTCAACGGCGACGGACCCGCGAACGTGCGCAACGCGCTGCTCATGACCCTCGAAGCCTCGGCGTTGCGCAACCTGCGCGATCCCGCCCTGGCGCGGGAAGCGGGCGAGTTCCGCGGCCAGCGCCTGCACGCCGTGGCGGGCATCGGCAATCCGGGCCGCTTCTTTTCCGCCTTGCGGCACCTTGGCCTGCAATTCGAGGCGCACGCCTTCCCCGACCACCATCCCTTCGAGGAAGCCGACCTCGACTTTGCCGGCGCGCAGGCCGTCCTCATGACGGAAAAGGATGCGATAAAATGCCGGCGCTTCGCGCGCGAAAACTGGTGGATGCTTCCCGTCGAGGCGCGCGTCCCCCCACAACTCGGGCAGCTCGTGCTCGACAAGCTCAAGGCTGCGCATGGATCCTAAACTGCTCGACATCCTGGTGTGCCCGATCTGCAAGGGCCCCCTGCTCTACCGCAAGGCCGAGCGCGAGCTGATCTGCCGGGCCTGCCGGCTCGCCTACCCCATCCGCGACGACATCCCGGTGATGCTGGAGGATGAGGCCCGCAAACTTCCCCCCGAGGAGGAAGTTTGAGTGACGAGTTACGCGTGACGAGTGACAGGCAGGCCGGCCGTCGTGGCGTCCGGAACCGGACAGTCACTCGTCACTGGTCACCTGTCACATGAAATTCGTCGTCGTCATCCCCGCCCGTTACGCCTCTTCGCGCCTGCCCGGCAAGCCGCTGGCCGACATCGGCGGCAAGCCCATGGTCGTGCACGTCGCGGACCGCGGGCGCGAGTCGGGCGCTGACGAGGTCATCGTCGCCACCGACGACGAGCGCATCCGCGATGCCGTGGCAAGGCACGGCCACGCCGTCCAGATGACGCGCGCGGACCACGCCTCCGGCACCGACCGCATCGCGGAAGTGGCGGCGGCCCGCGGCTGGGACGGCGAGCGCATCGTGGTGAACGTGCAAGGCGACGAACCGCGCATCCCCGCGCGGCTGATCCGCGCCGTCGCGCGGCAGCTCGCCGGGCACCCCGATGCCGACATCGCCACGGCGTGCCACCCGATCCGCGAAGCCGCGGAGATGTTCGACCCCAACGCCGTGAAGGTGGTGATGGACCGCGACGGCTATGCGCTCTACTTCTCGCGCGCGCCGATCCCCTATGCGCGCGACGCGTTCCGGGCCGACCGTTCCAGGCTGCCGCCGGGGTTGCCCGCGTTGCGCCACCTGGGCATGTACGCCTATCGATGCCGCTTCCTGAAGGCCTACGCGAGCCTGCCGCCGGCGCCCATCGAGCAGTTCGAGGCCCTCGAGCAGCTGCGCGCGCTCGCGGCCGGTTACCGCATCAGCGTCGCCATCACGGCGGACGCGCCCGAGCCCGGCGTGGACACGCCCGAGGACCTGGAAAAGATGCGCCGGGCATTTTCGGACCCCCGCAAGACCTTATAATTCGGCCGGGTTCGATCGACCCGGTGCCAGGCTCCGGCAGGCGGCCCTGCCACCGCCGCAGGCGTGCGCAGAACGACGACGGCAACCACGAATCAGGACAACGACACATGCGACTCATCCTCCTCGGCGCACCCGGCGCGGGCAAGGGAACCCAGGCTGCTCACATCATCGAGAAATTCGGCATTCCGCAGATCTCCACCGGCGACATGCTGCGCGCCGCGGTCAAGGCCGGAACGCCGCTCGGCCTCGAGGCGCGCAAGTTCATGGACGCCGGCGCCCTGGTGCCCGACGAGGTGATCATCGGGCTGGTGAAGGAGCGCATCCGGCAGCCCGATGCCGCCAGGGGCTTCCTGTTCGACGGGTTCCCGCGCACGATCCCGCAGGCCGATGCGATGAAGGCCGCCGGCGTCAAGCTCGACCACGTCGTGGAAGTGCACGTGGACGATGCCGAGATCATCAGGCGCCTGTCCGGCCGCCGCGTCCACGTCGGCTCGGGACGCACCTACCACCTGGTCTTCAACCCGCCGAAGGTGCCGGGCAAGGACGACGTCACCGGCGAGGACCTCGTGCAGCGCGAGGACGACAAGGAAGCGACGATCCGCAAGCGCCTCGAGGTCTACCATGCCCAGACCGAGCCCCTCGTGGAGTACTACTCCCGGTGGGCCGCGAGCGGCGTGCCCGGCGCGCCGAAGTACGCCCGCATCTCCGGCGTCGGCTCGATGGACGACATCCGCGACCGGCTGTTCGCCGCCCTCAAATAGGAAACCCCGTCACCGCAAGGGCGCAAGGGGACCGCGAAGGATTGCATGAACGGAAGCGCAGGCAGCGCAGGCGTCGATCAATTGCCGTCGCAGCGGGAGCTTGCCGGCATGAGGCGCGGGCCAAAGGTCATTTGCATGCCTTGCTTTTCCCGGCGCCCCCGTTGCGCCCTCGCGACCTTGCGGTGAAAAGAGCCCGATGGAGTGGATGAAATGGCAAAGCGCAACGCGTTCTACGCACAGTCCGGCGGGGTGACCGCCGTCATCAACGCCTCCGCCTGCGGCGTGATCGAGACGGCGCGCAGGCACAAGGCAAGGATCGGCAAGGTCTTCGCCGGGCGCAACGGCATCATCGGCGCCCTCACCGAGGACCTCATCGACACCACGAAGGAATCGGCCGCGGCGATCGCGGCCCTGCGGCACACGCCGGCCGGCGCCTTCGGCTCCTGCCGCTTCAAGCTGAAGGGGCTGGAGGAGAGCCGCGCGCAGTACGAGCGCCTGATCGAGGTGTTCCGGGCGCACGACATCGGCTACTTTTTCTACAACGGCGGCGGCGACTCCGCGGACACCTGCCTCAAGGTCTCGCGCCTGTCGCAGACCATGGGCTACCCCATCCAGGCGATCCACGTGCCGAAGACGGTGGACAACGACCTGCCCGTCACCGACTGCAGCCCCGGCTTCGGCTCGGTGGCCAAGTACATCGCCGTGTCCACGCGCGAGGCGAGCTTCGACGTCGCCTCCATGTCCAAGACCTCGACCAAGGTGTTCATCCTCGAAGTCATGGGGCGGCATGCGGGCTGGATCGCGGCCGCCGGGGGACTCGCTTCCGAAAAGCCGGGCGAGCTCCCGGTCATGATCCTGTTCCCCGAAGTGCGCTTCGAGCGCGGGAAATTCCTCGCCCGGGTCGAGGCACTGGTGAAGCACCACGGTTATTGCTCCATCGTGGTCTCGGAAGGCGTGCGCGACGGCGAGGGCCGGTTCCTCGCCGACCAGGGCACCCGCGACGCCTTCGGCCACGCCCAGCTGGGCGGCGTCGCCCCGGTCATCGCCGGCATCGTCAAGGACGGGCTCAATCTCAAGTACCACTACAGCGTGGCGGACTACCTGCAGCGCGCCGCACGCCACATCGCCTCGAAGACGGACGTGGCGCAGGCCTACGCGGTGGGCAAGGCCGCCGTGGAGCTGGCGCTGAAGGGCGCCAACGCGGTGATGCCGACCATCGTGCGCAAATCACAAAGGCCCTACAAGTGGACCGTGGGCGTGGCCAACCTCGAGGACGTGGCCAATGTCGAAAAGAAGGTCCCGCCGGACTACATCAGCGACGATGGCTTCGGCATCACCGACAAGTGCCGCCGCTACCTGGCCCCGCTCATCCAGGGCGAGGACTATCCCCCGTACGCCAACGGCCTGCCCCGCTACGTGACCCTGAAGAACGTGCCGGTGCCCCGCAAGCTCGCCGAGTTCCGCCTCTGAAAACCGTAAAACCCGGTTTTCCTGCGGGAAAATTCCGCTAAAATCGCGCGTTAGCCAGCCCGGCGGGGGCCTCGCCCGGAACCCGCCGCGGCGCAGGTTTTCGCTTTCGCAACTCCAGGGCAAAAGGGGCCGGCCCATTTCGGCCCTGTGGTGAACTCATTTAAGGGGGATTCATGTCTTCAGCGCTGCTTTTCGCGGTCGTGTGCGCGTTCATCGCGATCGCCTACGGCGTGGTTTCGACCCGGTGGATTCTGGCCCAGCCCGCCGGCAACGCCCGCATGCAGGAAATCGCTGCTGCCGTGCAGCAGGGCGCCAAGGCCTACCTCAACCGCCAGTACAGCACGATCGCCATCGTCGGCGCCGTCCTGTTCATCGTCCTGGGCATCGGCCTCGACTGGTACTCGGCCATCGGCTTCGTGGTCGGCGCGGTGCTGTCGGGGCTGGCAGGCTACATCGGGATGAACGTGTCGGTCCGCGCCAACGTGCGCACGGCCGAGGCGGCAAACAACGGCATCAACGCCGCGCTGGCCGTCGCTTTCCGCGGCGGCGCCATCACCGGCATGCTGGTCGTGGGCCTGGGCCTGCTGGGCGTGGCCGGCTACTACTGGGTGCTGCTGCAGATGGTCGACGCGGACAAGGCGCTGCACGCGCTGGTGGGCCTCGCCTTCGGCTCTTCCCTGATCTCGATCTTCGCGCGGCTGGGCGGCGGCATCTTCACCAAGGGCGCCGACGTCGGCGCCGACCTGGTGGGCAAGGGCGAGGCCGGCATCCCCGAGGACGATCCGCGCAACCCCGCGGTGATCGCGGACAACGTGGGCGACAACGTCGGCGACTGCGCCGGCATGGCTGCCGACCTGTTCGAGACCTACGCCGTGACCATCGTCGCCACCATGCTGCTGGGCGGCCTCATGGCCGAAGCCGTTGGCGCCAACGGCGTGCTCTACCCGCTGGTCCTGGGCGGGGCCTCCATCGTCGCCTCGATCGTCGGCACCTTCTTCGTCAAGGCGAAGGAAGGCGGCAAGATCATGAACGCGCTGTACAAGGGCGTGATCGTCTCGGGGGCGCTCGCCGCGATCGCCTTCTACTTCATCACCGCGAGGATGATGGGCGACAGCCAGCTCGGCGCGATGAACCTGTTCTACGCCTCGCTGGTCGGCCTGGTGCTCACGGCGCTGATGGTCGTGATCACCGAGTACTACACGGCGACCGAATATTCCCCGGTGCGCCACGTGGCCTCCGCTTCCCAGACCGGCCATGCCACCAACATCATCGCGGGCCTGGGCGTGTCGATGAAATCCACCGCGCTGCCGGTGCTGGCCGTGTGCGCGGCGATCTGGGCCTCCTACGAGCTGGCCGGCCTGTACGGCATCGCCATCGCGGCAACCTCCATGCTCTCGATGACCGGCATGATCGTGGCGCTGGACGCCTACGGTCCGATCACGGACAACGCCGGCGGCATCGCCGAGATGGCCGAGCTGCCCCCGAAGATCCGCAACATCACCGATCCGCTGGACGCCGTGGGCAACACGACCAAGGCCGTGACCAAGGGTTACGCGATCGGCTCCGCGGGCCTGGCGGCGCTGGTGCTGTTCGCCGACTACACCCACAACCTGGAAGCAGCCGGCAAGGAAGTGGTGTTCCAGCTGTCCGACCCGGCCGTGATCATCGGCCTGTTCATCGGCGGCCTGGTGCCCTACCTGTTCGGCGCCATGGCGATGGAAGCGGTGGGCCGGGCGGCGGGTTCGGTGGTGAACGAGGTGCGGCGCCAGTTCCGCGAGATCAAGGGCATCATGGAAGGCACGGCCAAGCCCGACTACTCCAGGGCGGTGGACATGCTGACCCGCGCCGCGATCAAGGAAATGCTGGTCCCGTCCCTGCTGCCGGTCCTGGTGCCGGTGGTCGTGGCCTTCGGCATGAACTGGCTGATGGGTCCCGGCGCCGGCGTGCGCGCCCTGGGTGGCCTGCTGATCGGCACCATCGTCACCGGCCTGTTCGTCGCCATCTCCATGACGACTGGCGGCGGCGCGTGGGACAACGCGAAGAAGTACATCGAGGACGGCAACTTCGGCGGCAAGGGCTCGGACGCGCACAAGGCGGCCGTGACCGGCGACACCGTGGGCGATCCCTACAAGGACACCGCCGGTCCCGCGGTGAATCCGCTCATCAAGATCATCAACATCGTCGCGCTGCTGCTCGTCCCCCTGCTCTAGGCACGGCGCGCTGCAACCGATCCCGCGGGCTGCCCGGCCCGCGGGATTTTTTTCGCCTGGAATCGCGCAAACCCGAATCCGCCGCCGTGAAATCGGGACGCTTGTAGCAATGGCCTAGCGGCTGCCGGAAAGCACGCAGCGGTTGTTGACGCAGGCGGCCACGGGCTCGGGCGGCACGACGCAGGCGCCGGCGGCGGCCGGCCTGCCCTGCACGTCCTCCAGCAGGAAACCGTACTCGGCAATCTTGGTTTCGAGGGCGGCCTTGTCGGTCGAGATCCAGGAGTAGGCCAGGTACTCGGCGGGCCCGCCGCAGGGCGTGCTGCCCAGGGGAACGACCCGGCATTGCACCAGGTTCATGCAACGCCCCTGGCCGACGAGGCCGTCGATCTCGGCGCGCAGCTTCGCAAGCTCCGCCGCGGGGTCCGCCTGCGCCAGCCCGGCCTGGAAGATGAACGAAATTGCCGCACCTGCCGCTGCCCGCTTCATGGCCCGCCCCTCCGGGGTTTTCGGGCCACTATCCGCCCGCGGCGGCGGCATGGCAAGCCTCGCGGTTGGCCGCGAGGCGCGCGCGGGCCATAATGCCCGCACCTTGCCCGCCCGCGAATCCCGATGAACCCGATCCGTTCCGTGCAGGACATCGCCGCCGCCCTCCGTGGCGCAGGCAAGCTGGCCGTTCCCAAGGACGTGTCCGGGCCGTCGCTTGCCGTGACGCGCGAGCTGATCCGCGGGGGCGCGAGCGGCCTGCACCTGGTGTGCGTGCCGGTGGGCGGCCTGCAGGCCGACCTGCTCATCGGTGCGGGCGCGGTGTCCGTCATCGAGACCTCCGCCGTCACGCTGGGCGAGTACGGCGCTGCGCCGCGCTTCACCGAGGCGGTCCGCAACGGCAGCCTGCGCATCCTCGACGCGACATGCCCCGCGATCTACGCCGGCCTGCAGGCCGCGGAGAAGGGCGTGCCCTTCCTGCCCCTGCGGGGACTCATCGGCACGGACGTGCTGCGGCACCGCAGCGACTGGAAGGTGATCGACAATCCCTTCGAGCCGGGCGATGCGATCGTCGCGCTGCGCGCCATCCAGCCCGATGCGGCGCTGTTCCATGTCCCGCTCGCGGACCGGCACGGCAACGTCTTCGTCGGCACCCGCCGCGAGCTCATGCTGATGGCGCACGCCGCGCGGCAGACCTTCGTCACGGCGGAGCAGATCGTGGACCACGACCTGCTCGAGGACCCGGGGATCGCGGCCGGCGTCCTGCCCGCGATCTACGTCACGGCGGTGGCGCTCGCGCCGCGCGGCGCCGCCCCGCTGGCGTTTCGCGACCTGTACCCCGAGGACCACGCCACGATGGCGCGCTACGCCGCCGCGGCGAAGACGGCCGCGGGCTTCGAGGACTTCCTGCAGGCGTGGTTGCAAGCGGAGTCCGTGGCGGCGTGAGTCCCGGCACGCGCGTCGAGTTGCTGGTGGCGACGATCGCGCGCCTGCTCGCGGGCTGCGGCCACGTCGCCGTCGGCGCGGCCTCCCCGATCCCCGGCGCCGGCGCGCTGCTCGCCCGCCGCCAGTCCGGCGGCACCATGCGCGTTACGGTGCTCAACTCGCAGCGGCACGAGAACTTCACCAGCGGCGGCATCGAGCTCTTCGACCTCGCCGCACAGGGGCGCATCGACGCCTTTTTCCTCGGCGGGGGACAGATCGACGGCGAAGGGAACATAAACCTGGTGGGCACGGGCGCTTATCCGGGAAACACCGTGCGCTGGCCAGGCTCGTTCGGGTCGGCCTACCTCTACTTCCTGGTTCCGCGCGTGATCCTGTTCCGCGAGGAGCACACGCGCCGGGTGATGGTGCCGCAGGTGGACTTCGTGAGCGCGCCGGGAACGAGCGAGGCGGGCGTGTACCGCACCGGCGGGCCGTACGCGCTGCTGACCGGGCTCGGGCTGTTTTCCTTCGACCAGGCCCGCCGCCGCTTCCGGCTCGAGAGCGTGCATCCGGGGCACAGCCTGGAGGAGATCCGCGACAACACCGGCTTCGATTTCGACTGCCCCGGGCGCGTGCCCGTCACCGAGGCCCCGGATGCGCAGACGCTGGCATCGATCCGCGGCGGGGTGCGCGAGCAGATCGCGCAGACCTACCCGCAGTTCGCGACGAAGCTCCCGGCCGCCTGACTGGATCGCAGCCCGACGCAGCGGCGCAGGGGAAAACAAGGAACGAGCACGAATATTCCGGGAAATCCGCGGTAATTCCGTCGGGGCCAGGCAGTCAATGGCGTCGGGCGATCACCGTTTTTACGCCTCGCCTTGCATTTCTCTGCGTCCTTTGCGTCCTCTGCGCCCCTGCGTTGGGTGCAGGCAGTACCAGATCTAGGCGATCGTCACCTTGCTCGACAGGTAGACGTCCTGGATCGCGTTGAGGATGCCCACACCCTCCTTCATCGGGCGCTGGAAGGCCTTGCGCCCGGAGATGAGGCCCATGCCGCCGGCGCGCTTGTTGATCACCGCCGTGCGCACGGCCTCGGCCAGGTCGCTCTCGCCCGAGGACGCACCCCCGGAGTTGATCAGGCCGGCGCGGCCCATGTAGCAGTTGGCCACCTGGTAACGGGTCAGGTCGATGGGATGGTCGCTGGTCAGTTCGGTGTAGACCCGCTTGTCGATCTTGCCGTAGGGATTTTCCTTGGTGCTGATGGCGTTGTAGCCGCCGTTGTTCTCCGGCAGCTTCTGCTTGATGATGTCGGCCTCGATGGTCACGCCCAGATGGTTCGCCTGGCCGGTCAGGTCCGCGGACACGTGGTAGTCCTTGTCGGTCTTGAAGCCGGGGTTGCGCAGGTAGCACCACAGCACCGTCGCCAGCCCCATCTCATGGGCAATCTCGAAGGCCCTGCTCACTTCCACGATCTGGCGGGCCGACTCCGCCGAGCCGAAATACACCGTCGCCCCGACGGCGACCGCGCCCATGTCCCGCGCCTGCCGGATGCTGGCGAAAAAGATCTGGTCGTACTTGTTCGGGTAGGTCAGGAACTCGTTGTGGTTGAACTTGAGCAGGAAGGGGATCTTGTGCGCGTATTTGCGCGAGCACGAGCCGAGCACCCCCAGCGTCGAGGCCACCGCGTTGCAGCCGCCCTCGATGGCCAGCCTGACGATGTTCTCCGGGTCGAAGTACATCGGGTTCTTCGCGAACGAGGCGCCGGCCGAGTGCTCGATGCCCTGGTCCACGGGCAGGATCGAGAGGTAGCCGGTGCCGCCGAGGCGGCCGTGGGAGAACAGCTGCTGCAGGCTGCGCAGCACGGGCATGGGACGGTCGGTCTGGGCGAAGACGCGGTCCACGAAATCCGGACCGGGCAGGTGCAGGGATTCCTTCGGGATGCCCTTGCACGTGTGGCCGAGGAGCCGGTCGGCATCGGCGCCGAGGATGGCGGCGATGTCGGTGTCTGCGGCGCGTTTGAGGGCGATTTCCGGTGGCATGGTCTGGTCTCCTGGCGGGGGAATCCATTATGGCTTGGCGCAGAGCGCCGGTAAACATGGCGGGGCGCGCTGCGCCATTGAGCCGCCCGCTATAATCGGGTCTTTCCATTGCACACGGGCCTGCCCCATGCTTTATTCCCTCGGCGACAGAAAAGTCGTCACGCGCGGTGACTGCTGGGTCGCCGACAATGCCTGCGTCATCGGCTCGGTGGTGCTCGAGCACAATTCCAGCGTCTGGTTCAACACCGTCGTGCGCGGCGACAACGACGTCATCACCATCGGGGAAGGCTCCAACGTCCAGGACAACAGCGTCCTGCACACCGACGAGGGCGTGAAGCTCACCATCGGCCGCAACGTCACCATCGGGCACCACGTCATGCTGCACGGCTGTGCCATCGGCGATGGCAGCCTGGTGGGCATCAAGGCCACCGTCCTCAACAACGCCCGCATCGGCAGGCACTGCCTGATCGGCGCCCACGCGCTGGTCACGGAGGGCAAGGAGATCCCGGACCGGTCCCTGGTCATGGGCGCCCCGGGCAAGGTCGTGCGCCAGCTCACCGACGAGGAGGTCGCGCGCCTGCTCTGGAACGCCGAGCACTACGTGCAGAACTTCCAGCGCTACCGGCGCGAATTGCGGCCGCAGGCCTGAAGGCGGGGCGCCGCCAAGGGGCGAAGGCGCCCGGCGGGAAGGGGCGCAAGAAAAAAGCCATGCAAACCGGCCCGCGCCTAGAATAGGCCCATGTCGCTCCCGCCCGCCCCGATGATCAAGTTCGGCTTCCGCATCCGCACCCGCAGCGGGCTGCCCGTGGACAACCTCGTCGTCCAGGCGCGCGACCAGGTGGAGGCCGAGCGCAAGATCTCGCAGATGTACATGCACTGCGAAATCATCGAGTGCAGGCAGCTCCAGTCGACGGCGCGGGAGGAAGGCAACGACCTGGAGAACATCATCTCGCTGATCTCGCGCCAGGGTGACGAGAACGCGACCTAGCGGGGGTGCCTCAGGCGAGGGCGGAAACCGGCGCGGGCGCCGGGTTGAGGACATCGAGGCGGGGGTCTTCGGCCGGCGTGGCGGCTTCCTGGGCGCGGGCCTCGATGAAGCCGCAGGCGACCAGTTCATCCAGCAAGGCGCCGTAGTCCTGCGCCCCGCGGCTCTCGGGTGCATGCGCGAACACGTCCTTTTTCACGGCCGGGCTCTCGGCCACGCTCACGTTCTCCGTGATGCGGGCATTGCAGACCTCTTCGCCGTGCCGCCGCTTGAGCTCCTCGTAGATCTGGTGCGACATCTTGCGCCGCGCATCGAAGCGGGTCACCACGTAGCGCCGGATCACCCGCCGCTTGAGCACGTGCTCCAGGGCCTTGAGGGTCTTCTCGACCTGGAGCACGCCCTGCACCGCCAGGTAGTCCGCCGACACCGGGACCAGCACCCGGTCCGAGGCGAAGATGGCGCTCAGTGAAAGCACCCCCAGCATCGGGCAGCAGTCGAGGACGATCGGCCGGCCGGTATTGAGGTTCTCGCGCACGATGCCCCCGTTCAGGCGGTTCAGGATGTTGGGCCCCTTGCCGAACTGGGTGTCCACCTTCGAGAGCTCCACATGGGCCGGGATCACCAGCCAGCCGCCGACGGCGGGGCGGATGAGCTGCGCCAGGGGCTTGGTGTTCTGGTAGAAGCCGAAGATGGAATCGTCGGCGTTGCCGACACTGCTGCCGCAGACGTACGACAGGTGGCCCTGGGGATCGAGGTCGATCGACAACGGGTTGTACCCGCGGCGCGCCAGGGCGGCCGTCAGATTGAGCGAGGTGGTCGTCTTGCCCACCCCCCCCTTCTGGTTGAACACCGCGATCTTGGCCATTTCCGCTGCCGCCCCTCCCGGACGCATGGACCTGCCAGATTACTAATTGAATCAGCCGTTTGTCAATCGAAGTTAATTGGCTGAATCAATCCGTGTCCGTCCAGCCGAGGGAACGCTTCACCGCCCTGGCCCAGGCCGCCTTGAGGGTGGCCCGCCGGTCGGCCGACATCGCCGGCTCGAAGCGGCGGTCGAGCTGCCATTGGGCCGACAGCGCGGAGGTGTCCTTCCAGAAGCCGACGGCCAGCCCCCCCAGGTAGGCCGCGCCCAGCGCGGTGGTTTCGTAAACCCTGGGCCGGACCACCGGCACCCCGAGCAGGTCGGCCTGGAATTGCATCAGCAGGTCGTTCTGGGTGGCGCCGCCGTCCACGCGCAGTTCGGTCAGCGCGATCCCCGAATCCGCCTGCATTGCCTCCAGCACGTCCGCCGTCTGGCAGGCGATCGCCTCCAGCGCAGCGCGCGCAATGTGGCCCGCGGTGCTGCCCCGGGACAGCCCGACGATGGTGCCGCGCGCGTGCGGATCCCAGTAAGGCGCGCCCAGCCCGGAGAGCGCGGGCACGAAGTACACGCCGCCGTTGTCCGGGACGCTGCGCGCCAATGCCTCCACCTGCGCCGAGGAGCGGATCACGCCCAGCCCGTCCCGCAGCCATTGCACGGCGGCCCCGGCGATGAACACGCTGCCCTCCAGCGCATAGTCCGGGCCGTCGCCGAGGTCCCAGGCGATGGTCGTGAGCAGGCGATGGCGCGACTCGACCGGCCGGCGGCCGGTGTTCATCAGCATGAAGCAGCCGGTGCCGTAGGTGTTCTTCACCATCCCGGTGGCCGTGCATTGCTGGCCGAACAGCGCCGCCTGCTGGTCGCCGGCGATCCCGCCGATCGGCAACCCGCGCCCGAAGTGGGAGGCGTCGGACTCGGCGACCACGCCGCTGGAACCCGCCACCCTGGGCAGCACCGCGCGGGGCACGCGCAGCAGGCCCAGCAGCTTGTCGTCCCAGTCGCGCGCATGCACGTTGAACATGAGGGTGCGTGAGGCGTTGCTGACATCCGTGACGTGCACCCGCCCGCCCGTGAGCTTCCAGATGAGCCAGGCGTCCACGGTGCCGAATGCGAGCTGCCCCCTCTCCGCCCGTTCGCGCGCGCCCTCGACGTGGTCGAGCAGCCAGCGCAGCTTGGTGCCGGAGAAATAGGCGTCGAGCAGCAGGCCCGTGCGCCCGGTGAACAGCGCCTCGAGTCCCTGGGCGCGCAACTGCCCGCACAGGTCCGCGGTGCGGCGGTCCTGCCAGACGATGGCGTTGGCCACCGGCTTGCCGGTCGCCCGGTCCCACAGCACCGTGGTCTCGCGCTGGTTGGTGATGCCGATGGCGCCGATGTCCGCCGCGGCGAGTCCCGATTTTTCGAGGGCCTCCCGGGCGGTGCCCACCTGGGTTTCCCAGATTTCCTCCGGGTTCTGCTCCACCCAGCCCGGCTGCGGATAGATCTGCGTGAGCTCGCGTTGCGCCAGCGCGAGGGTGTTGCCGCCCGCGTCGAACACGATGGCGCGGGAGCTGGTGGTTCCCTGGTCGAGGGCGAGAATGGCCTTCATGGCTGTGATAGAGTGCTTTCTTCCGATGTTCCCGCGCCCATGATAAGCCCGCCGGCGGGGAATTCCGACCACAAGAAATGAGCAACGACCTCTTCCTCGGCGCCCTGGCGCGCATGGGGTTGGCCCGCGCCGGCGAAAACCCGGCCATCGAACCGCTCGCCGGCGGCGTTTCCTCGGACATCGTTCGCGTGGACCTCGCCCGCGGCCCGGTGTGCATCAAGCGCGCGTTGCCCAGGCTCAAGGTCAAGGCCGACTGGCAGGCCCCCGTGGAGCGCAACCATTACGAGATCGAGTGGATGCGCACCGCGGCGCGCGTGGCCCCGCAGGCCGTGCCCCGCATCCTCGGCGAGGATGCGGCCTCGGGCATGTTCGCGATGGAATTCCTCGACCCCGCGCGCTACCCGGTCTGGAAGGCGCAGCTGCGCGACGGCATCATCGACGCCGCCTTCGCCGCGGCGGTGGGACGGTCGATCGCCGCGATCCACGGCAGCACCGCGGGCCGCACCGACGTGGCGCTCGCCTTCGCGACCGACCACATTTTTTTCCCGATCCGCCTCGAGCCCTACCTGTCGGCCACGGCCCTGCGGCATCCGGACTGCGCGCCGCGCCTCGAGAGCCTGGTGCGCATCACGGGCGCCAACAAGAAGGCGCTGGTGCATGGCGACGTCAGCCCCAAGAACATCCTTGCCGGCCCGCAGGGGCCGGTGTTCCTGGACGCCGAATGCGCCTGGTACGGCGACCCCGCGTTCGACCTCGCCTTCTGCCTGAACCACCTGCTGCTCAAGTGCGTGTGGCGCCCGCACTGGCAGGCCGGCTACCTGGCCGCCTTCGACGCCCTCGCCGGGGCCTACCTGCAGGCCGTGGCGTGGGAACCCGCGCCGGACATCGAGGCGCGCGCGGCGCACCTGCTTCCCGGCCTGTTCCTCGGCCGCGTGGACGGCAAATCGCCCGTGGAATACATCGAAACCGAGGCGGATCGCGAGCGCGTGCGCCGCGTGGCGAGGGCGCTGCTGCTGCGTCCCGTCGCAACGCTCGGCGCGGTGCGCGAGGCCTGGCAGCGCGAGCTGGGCAACAGCCACTGAACGAAGAAGAAGGGAACATGACCGATACGACGATCACGCAGGTGCATGGGCGCAGGGTCTGGGATTCGCGGGGGCGCCCCACGGTGGAAGTCGAGGTGCGCCTGGCCGGCGGGGTGGTCGGACGGGCAATCGCGCCGGCGGGCGCGTCGCGGGGCTCCAACGAAGCCGTCGACCTGCGCGACGGCGGGCAGGTCCTCGGCGGCATGAACGTCTCCCGGGCCGTCGCGCACGTCAATGGCGAGATCGCGCGGCGCCTCGAGGGACGCAACGCGCTGCGCCAGGCGCAGATCGACGACGAGCTGATCCACCTCGACGGCACCCCCACCAAGTCGCGGCTGGGCGGCAACGCCACCATCGCGACCTCCATGGCGGTGCTGCACGCCGCGGCCGGGGCGCATCGCATGCCGCTCCATGCCTTCCTTGCGCAGGGCCGCAGCGTGCGCCTGCCGCTGCCCGAGATCCAGATCTTCGGGGGCGGAGCGCACGCGGGGCGCCGGGTGGACATCCAGGACTTCATGGTGATGGCCCTGGGCGCGCAAAGCTTCGACGAGGCCCTGTGCATGACGGCCGAGGTGTACCGCGCGGCGGGCGCGCTGATGCAGGAGGCGGGAAAGCTGCAGGGGGTGGCCGACGAAGGCGGCTTCTGGCCCGCGTTCGACTCCAACGAGCAGGCCCTGACCCTGCTCATGCGCGCCATCGAGCGCGCCGGGCTGCGGCCGCTGGAGGACATCGGCATCTCGCTCGACGTCGCGGCATCGGAATTCGGCAGCGGCGGCCGCTACAGGCTGGGCCTTGAGCAACGCGAGCTCGACAGCGACGGCCTGTGCGAGCTGCTGCTCGGCTGGCTCGACCGCTACCCCATCGTGTCGATCGAGGATCCGTTGGCGGAGGACGACGCGCAGGGCATGCAGCGGTTCACCGCCGCCGCGGGCGGGCGCGTGCAGATCATCGGCGACGATTTCCTGGTGACCAGCGCCGCGCGCGTGCGAGACGCAGCGGCGGCCGGCGCCTGCAACGCCGTGCTGATCAAGCCCAACCAGGCGGGCACCGTCACGGAAACCCAGGCCGCCCTGTCCGCCGGCAGGAAGGCCGGCTGGGGCACCATCGTATCCGCCCGCTCCGGCGAGACGGAGGACGTGACCATCGTCCACCTCGCCGTGGGCTGGGATGCCGGCCAGCTCAAGGTCGGCTCCTTCAGCCGCTCCGAGCGCATGGCGAAGTGGAACGAGGCATTGCGCATCGAGGAAGCGCTCGGGTCCGGGGCCGCCTTCGCGGGGCGCGCCGCGCTTTCCGTGCGCCGCTGACGCCGTGCAGGCCGCCGACCCCCAGCATCCGCACCGCCGCGCCATGCGCGGCGTGGTGCTGATCCTGTGCGCGGTGTTCATGTTCTCGGCCATGGACACCCTGGCCAAGTACATGCTGCAGTCCTTCCCGATGTCGGGCCTGATGTGGGCGCGCTACATGGTGCACGCCACGGTGATGGCCGTGCTGTTGTGGCCGCGCATGGGCATGCAGCTCGTGCGCACGGGGCGCCCCTTCCTGCAGGTGCTGCGCGGCCTGCTGCTGGTCCTGAGCACGGTCTTTTTCTATTTCGCGCTGCGCTACATGCCGCTGGCGGAAGCCGCGGCCATCAGCTTCGTCGGCCCGGTGCTGACCACCCTGCTGGCCGGTCCCATGCTCGGCGACCGCGTATCCGGCCGGCAGTGGCTCGCCGTGGGCCTGGGCTTCGTCGGCGTGCTCATCATCATGCGCCCGGGCGGCGGCGTGCTGTCCCTGCCTGCGGTGTTCCCGCTCGCCACCGCCATCCTGTTCAGCGTCTACCAGATCATCACGCGCAAGCTGGCGGGCCGGGAGCATCCCTACACCACGCTGTTCTACACCGCCATGGTCGGCGCCATCGTGACCAGTTTCGCCGCGCCGCTGAACTGGGTCACGCCCACGTGGATCCAGGCGGGGCTGATGGTGTGCATTGGCGTGCTGGGCGGCACCGGCCACCTGCTCCTCATCCGTGCGATGGAGTACGCTTCGCCTTCGGCGCTCGCGCCCTACATCTACTCGCAGCTGGTCTGGTCGACCCTGCTGGCCTACCTCGCCTTCGGCGACTTCCCGCAAACCGTGACCCTGGTCGGCATGCTGGTGGTCGTGGCCGCCGGGCTGCTCGCGGTGAACTGGCGCCAGATGCGGCGCCTCAGCGACGCGGCCGACCAGGCGCGCACCCACGGAGATTGAAGCGATGGAAAAGCCGGTTGCCGACAACCGATCCGCCTACCGACACTTCCAGTCCATTCCCACCCGCTGGATGGACAACGACGTTTACGGCCACGTCAACAACGTCGTCTACTACAGCTATTTCGACACGGTGGTGAACCAGTACCTCATCGAACGGGGGGTGCTGGACTTCGAGCGCAGCCAGGTCATCGGGCTGGTCGTGGAGACGCAGTGCCGCTATTTCGCGCCGATCGCCTTCCCCGATGTCGTGCATGCGGGCGTGCGCGTGGCGAAGCTCGGCAACAGCAGCGTGCGCTACGAGATCGGGCTGTTCCGCAACGGCGACGATTCGGCCGCGGCGCAGGGCCACTTCGTGCATGTGTACGTGGATCGCGCCTCGCGCCGCCCCGCACCGCTGCCGGCGCCGATGCGTGCCGCGCTCGAAAAGCTTCTGGTCTGATATCGCCACGGAGGCACAGAGGGCACGGAGAAAAACCAATCAGCAAGGATGGAAGCAGGGATCGCCAATGGCCGCGCCGGCGTCAGTTCCGGAACCACCTGGCGCGTCGCCGTCTCGTCCCCGATTCCCGGGATTGTCGCTTTTCTCCGTGTCCTCTGTGCCTCTGTGGTGGAATGGCCTTATTCCAGGTCGTCGAACTCGGGGCCGTAGGCGACCATGCCCGCGGCATCACGAAAGGCGTCACGCGCCAGCGCGATGGCCATGAACGCCTCCTCGGGCGCGGGAAACGGGCATCGCAGCCCGAAGCGCGACGCCGGCACGAAACCGAACCTCGGGTAGTATGCCGGCTCGCCGACCACCACCACCCGCGCATGGCCGGCCACGCGCAGGCGTTGCAGTCCGGCGCTCACCAGCGCGCTGCCGATGCCGAGGCGTTGGAACGCGGGCATGACCGCCAGCGGCGCCAGCGACAGCGCGGGCAGCCGCGCCTGCCCGATCTCGATTTGCGAGAACAGCACATGGCCGAGGATGCGGCCCTCTTCTTCCGCGACCAGCGATCTCACGACCTTGCCCGATGCATTCAGGCGGTCGACGAGGCGGGCCTCGGCCTCGCGGCCGAAGGCCGCAAGCAGGATTTCACGGATGGCGTCGGCGTCCCCGGCCCGCTCATCACGGACCAGGGGCGCCGCCCTAGCCGCCCGGGCCGCCGCCATTGACGAAGACGACCTGGCCGGTCATGTAGCTCGCGGCATCCGAGGCGAGGAAGGCGACGGCCTCCGCGATCTCGCGGGGCTCGCCCTTGCGGCCCAGCGGCACGGACCGGATGAAAGCGTCGGCGCGCTCGGGACCGATTTTCAGGAGGCTTTCTTCCAGCATGTCGGTGCGGATGGGGCCGGGACCGACGGCGTTGACGCGGATGCCGTTGCGGCCCTCCTCCTTCGACAGGATGCGCGTCATCGCCTCCAGACCGGCCTTGGACACCGTGTAGACGCAGTTCTGCGCCGGCATGCGGTTGGTGACGTTCGAGGAGAGATTGACGATGCAGCCGCGCTTGCGCGACCGCATGTGCGGCAGCACCGCCTGGATCATGTGGAAGGGGCCGGACAGGTTCACGGCGAGCACGCGGTCCCACTCCGCCACGGGCGTGTCCGCCACGCTGACGCCGGGCAGGTGCGTGCCGGCGTTGTTCACGAGCACGTCGACCTGGCCGAAGGCATCGAGGGCGGCGCGCACCACCGCCTGCGCGCCAGCCGGGTCGGATGCGTCGGCGCGCAGCTTCCTTGCCTCGCCGCCCGCGGACCGGACTGCCGCCTCGACGGCGGCCGCGTCCTCCTCCCGCGCCATGTAGGTGAACAGCACGCGATGCCCGCGCTCGCAGAGGATCTCGACGATCGCCCGACCGATGCCGCGCGAGCCGCCGGTGACGATCGCGACCGGGCCCGGCACCTCAGCGCACCCGCGGGAAGCGGCCGAACAGCGGGTACTGCGGATCGTTGTAGCCCGGCGTCGACGGATGCCCCGTGGCGACCAGCGAGTCCACCAGCGCCTCGCCCTTCGCGTCGAAACCGAACTCGAGCGCCTTCAGGTAGTCCTGCCATTGCTCCATGGTGCGCGGCCCGGCGATCACGCTCGTGACCGCGGTGTTGTTGAGCACCCAGTTCACCGCGAAGTGCCCCGGCCCCATGCCGCGCTTTTCCGCGAACGTCTTGATCTTCTGCGCCATCGACAGCGATTCCTTGCGGAACTCGGTTTCCATCATGCGCTTGTCGGCGCGTCCCGCGCGCGAGCCCTCTGCCGGCGCCTCGTTGGGCCGGTACTTCCCGGTGAGCACGCCGCGCGCGAGCGGGCTGTAGGGCACCACGCCCAGGCCGTAGTGCTGGCAGGCCGGGATGATCTCGACCTCGGGCATGCGGTTCATCGCGTTGTAGTAGGGCTGGCAGACGATCGGCGGCGGCACGTTCATATTGCGGCACAGGTTGACGAACTCGGCGATGCGCCAGCCGCGGAAGTTCGACAGGCCGATGTAGCGGATCTTGCCCGCGCGTACCAGATCGCCCAGCGCGGCGACGGCTTCCTCGAGGACCGCGTCGTCGAAATCGCGGTGCAGGTAGTAGACGTCGATGTAGTCGGTGCCCAGGCGCTGCAGGCTCTCGTCGCAGGCCTGCAGCAGCCACTTGCGTCCCAGCCCGACCTGGTTGGGTGAATCGCCCATGCGGTTGCCGCCCTTGGTGGCAAGCACCCAGCGGTGGCGGTCGGCGGCGATGAGGCGGCCCGTGATGCGCTCGGATTCGCCCCTGGCGTACTGGTCCGCGGTGTCGAGGAAATTCACCCCCGCCTCGCGCGCCGAGCCCAGGATGCGCGCGGCCTCCTTCTCGTCGGTGCGGTCGCCGAACATCATGGTACCCAGGCATAGCGTGGAAACCTTCAGCCCGCTGCGGCCGAGCGCACGACAGTCCATGTTGCCCTCCTCCGGTATCCTTGTGCGCCGAATGATGCCGCAAAGCGCGCGTGGCGCGCAAACCGGCTTGAGGCGCGCGCGCACGCGGTGCTATAAAGCATGCCACTGCAAGCTTCCATGGACACCACCATGCCGATTCCAGCCACGATGCGCGCGGTCGAGATCACCGGACCCGGGGGCCCCGAAGTCCTGAAGCCCGGCCGGCGACCGGTGCCCGCGCCGGGCGCGGGCGAAGTCCTGATCGCCGTCGCCGGCGCCGGCGTCAACCGCCCGGACGTCCTGCAGCGCATGGGCGCGTATGCGCCGCCGCCGGGCGCCTCCGACCTGCCCGGCCTCGAGGTGGCGGGTCACGTCGCCGCATTGGGCAGCGGCGTCACCGCGTGGAAGGCCGGGGACGCCGTTTGCGCGCTGGTGTCGGGCGGCGGCTACGCCGAGTACGTCACGGCCCCCGCCGTGCAATGCCTGCCGGTGCCGCGCGGGCTGTCGCTGATCGAAGCCGCGGGCCTTCCCGAGACCTTCTTCACCGTCTGGGTGAACGTGTTCCAGCGCGCGGGGCTCAAGGACGGCGAAACGCTGCTGGTGCAGGGCGGATCGAGCGGCATCGGCGTGACCGCGATCCAGGTCGCCGCGGCCTTCGGCCATCGCGTGTTCGTCACCGCGGGCTCGGCGGAAAAATGCCGGCAGTGCGAAGCGCTCGGCGCCGAGCGGGCGATCAACTACCGCGAAGAGGACTTCGTGGCGGTCGTGAAGGAAGTCACCGGCGGGCGCGGGGTGGACGTGATCCTGGACATGGTCGGCGGCGACTACGTGCAACGCGAGCTCGCGGCGCTGGCCGACGACGGCCGGCTTTCGATCATCGCCTTCCTCGGGGGCAGCAAGGCGAACCTGGACATGAGCGACATCCTGCGCCGGCGCCTGACCATCACCGGCTCGACCCTGCGTCCGCGACCCGTCGAGTTCAAGGGCCGGGTGGCGGCGCAATTGCGTGACAGGGTGTGGCCGCTGGTCGAGTCAGGCCGCATCCGCCCGGTGGTCTACCGGACGTTCGGGCTCGAGGAGGCGGCACAGGCGCACGCGCTGATGGAAACCAGCGCGCACGTCGGGAAAATCCTGCTGAAGGTCGAAGGGGCCTGAGGCTCAGGCCGGCTGCGCCGCGGCAACCGCCCCTTCCGCCCGGGCATGCTCGGCGGTGGGCGGCTCGCGCCGCAGCAGCGAAAGGTCGCGGGTGGCGGCGACCTCGGTGGCGTAATGGATGTTCTTGTCGATCTCGTCGAGGTACAGGTTCTGTCCCCCGAAGTGCTTGTCGGCGTAGCCGTAGACACTGCCCAGCTGGTCGTTCAGCCGCGCGCTCGCGGTCTTGTAGAAAATCGGCGTCCTCACCACCAGGTCTTCCGCCGACTTGAACATCACGCTCGTGCGCCGGTCCGAATCGTCGCGTGCGGCAAGCCCGCCCTCGACGAATTCCGGGTACAGCCGGTCGCGGCATTTCTCGAGGTAACAGCGGTCGGACATCTGCGCGATGATGTCCGCGGTGCCCAGCATGTTGCCGAGCAGGCGGAAGGTCAGGTTGGGGACCTGGATGCTGCCGATCGGGCGCTCATAGCCGGTGAAGTGGATGATCTGGCCGGCAATCGGCGCAAATTCCGCCATGCCGATCTTGTTCATGTATTCCTCGACGAATTTGGCGCCGCGGGTCACGTGCTTGAGCGTGTACTCGGCGCCGTTGCGGTGCCGCGTGTCGTTGACCTTGCGCAGGTAGCCAATGTCGTGGAACAGGGCGGTGACGATGCCGAACCGGAACAGGCGCGCACCGAGGGGGTCGGAGCGGTCGCGCGTACGCTCGTAGCCGTCCATGAGCCGGGCCATCGCCAGGGTCACGTCCAGCGAGTGCTGCATGTTGTGGTAATCGGTGTCGCAGGCGCGATAGCCGGGGTACTCGCCAAGCTGCAGGCGCGCCATGTCGCGAAAGCTGCGGTTCAGGACGTGGACCGACGCATCCGGGTAGAGCTCGAGGAAAATGCGAACGACCTCGGCATTGATGGCTTGCGGGTCGGTGGTGTCGACCCGGTTGCTCACGTCGAAGTTGTTCTTGCGTAATTCCATGTGGTGATCGATCTTGCGCGTGCCGGTCCGGATGTCGATGACGGCCCGCCCGCTTGGACTGGGCTCAATTTCAGCATGTTAACCTTGCAAGCGTCGGTTTAACAAGGAAATTTTGTTCCGGAACCGGGGCGCATGCGCCACCTGTGAACGAACTATTTCAGCACTGGATCATGGGCTTGCGTGGGCGCTTCCCGTTGCCGGGGCACCCCTGGCGACCGCTTTTCTGGACGCTCGGCCTGGCCGTGGCGCTGCTTGCCGGCGGGCCCGCCGCCGACGCCCGGCAGGATCGGGCGCCCGTGGACGCCGTCAGGGCGGAGGCGTTGCCGTGGGAAGCCCGCGAGACCCTCGCCCTCATTCGCCGCGGCGGCCCGTTCCCTTACGTGCGCGACGGCGCCGTGTTCGCGAATCGCGAGGAGCGCCTGCCTCCCGCCCCGCGCGGCACCTACCGGGAGTACACGGTCAGGACCCCCGGCAGCCACGACCGCGGGGCGCGCCGCATCGTCCACTCCTCCTCGCGCGGGGAGTTCTACTACACTGCGGACCACTACCGCAGCTTCCGCCGCATCCTCGAATGAATGCCAACCTTCCCGCCCTCGTCACCGAAGGCGCCGGCGGCGTCTATCGCTGCGCCCCCCTGGCACCGGGAGAGGCGCCCCCGGCGGCGCAGGCGATCGACCTGCGCAAAACGCGCGACAAGGCGGCCTTCCTGGCGGCCTTCGCGGGCACGCTCGGCTTCCCGGACTACTTCGGCCACAACTGGGATGCGTTCTACGATTGCCTCGGCGACCTCGAGGGGGACCGGAAGGTCCTGCTGCTGCGCGGCGCATCGGCCTTCGCCCGTGCCGAGCCGGAGGAGTTCGGCGCCGCCCTGGACACGCTTGCCGACGCCGTACGGCTGTGGAAGGACGCGGGGCGCAGCCTGCTGGTGGTGGTCGAGCTCGAGGCGCCGGTGCTGGCGCCCGAGCTGCCGGAAATCAGCGTTCGACCGGCGTAGCGCTGCGCGGCGCAGGACGGGCCGGCGCGCCGCGATGGCGCGGGTTGCCGAGGTAGCGCGAAAGCTCCTGCAACGCGCGGCCATAGACCTCGCGCTTGAACTCGATCACGCTCTCGAGGGGAATCCAGTATTCGTGCCAGCGCCAGGCGTCGAACTCCGGGTGCTCGCAGTTGCGCAGGCAGACGTCGCAATCGCGGCCGACCAGCCGCAGCAGGAACCAGATCTGCTTCTGGCCGCGGTAGACGCCGCGGTTCTCGCGGCGCACCCAGGTCTGCGGCACGTCGTAGCGCAACCACTCGCGGGTGCGGCCCAGGATCTTCACGTGGCAGGGCTCGAGCCCCACCTCTTCCTTGAGCTCGCGATACATCGCCTGCTCCGGCGTCTCGCCGGACTTGATCCCGCCCTGCGGGAACTGCCAGGCGTGCTCGCGCACCCGCTTACCCCAGAACACCTCGTTCTTGCCGTTGCATAGAACGATGCCGACATTCGGGCGATAGCCGTCACGGTCAATCATGTCAGCCACCCCAGCCAATGTTTCTCTTGCCCCCGATTTTTCCACAAATCGGGCCGCTGACAAAGTTTCGCCACCATCCGCTCAGGCCCGCAGGCGCCCGCCCTCGTGCGGGTTGAGTTCGCGTAAACCCTCGACGAAATTGAGGAATTCCAGTCCGTACCGGGCCTGGAGGCGGCGCGCCCGGCCGCGCAGGTCGTCCCAGCTGGGCCGCCCCGGGGAGCGGGCCAGCGCCAGCACGATGATGTTGCCGCGGCGCTCCGCGGGAACGCAGAGCACCGCGTCGAATACCCGCTCCATGCGCTGGACGTAGGTGTCGAAGCGCTCGTCGGAGCTCCAGAGGTTGGCCACCAGCACCCCCCGCGGCGACAGGGCGGCCCTGGCGTTGGCGTAGAACGACTCGCTCGCGAGGGACTCCACCTGGGCATGGCCATCGTAGCCGTCGACCAGCAGCACATCGCAGCAATCGCGGCGCGTCGCGACCCAGGCGCTGCCGTCCTCGAGCTCGGCGCGAAAGCGCTCGTCGTCGGCGGGCACGTGGAAGTACTGGCGCGCGGCGAAGATCACGGCGGGCAGGCATTCGACCGCCACGATGCTCGCCTGCGGCATGTGGTGGTAGATGAACTTGGCGAGCGAGCCCCCGCCCAGCCCGATCATCGCGACCCGCCGCGGGTCGGGCTCGAACAGCAGGAAGGCCATCATCGCGCGGGTGTAGGACAGGACGAGCTCGACCGGGTCCGACAGCCGCATCGAGCTCTGCACCGTCTCGCTGCCCAGGTGCAGCGAGCGGATGCCGTCCTTCTCGCTCACTTCCACGCTGGGTTCGCGCGCGGCCATGCGCGCCCTGCCCCACTGCCCGAACATCCCCGCTGCTCCCTTTTGCATGCAAACCCGGCCTGTAGAATAGCGGCTTTTCGCCTCCAGGCCGCACATGCGCACCTCCCGGTTCTTCCTCTCCACCCTCAAGGAAGCTCCCAGCGAAGCGGAGCTCGTCAGCCACAAGCTCATGCTGCGCGCCGGGCTGATCAAGAAGCTCGGCAGCGGGCTCTATACCTGGATGCCGCTGGGCCTGCGCGTGCTGCGCCGGGTCGAGGCCGTCGTGCGCGAGGAGATGAACCGGGCCGGCGCCGTGGAGCTGCTGATGCCGGCGGTGCAGCCGGCCGAGCTCTGGCAGGAAAGCGGGCGCTGGGCGGTGTTCGGGCCGCAGATGCTCAAGATCAAGGACCGCCACGACCGTGATTTCTGCTTCGGCCCCACGCACGAGGAGGTCATCACCGACATCGCCCGCAAGGAGATCCGCTCCTACCGGCAGCTGCCGCTCAACCTCTACCAGATCCAGACCAAGTTCCGCGACGAGATCCGGCCGCGCTTCGGCGTGATGCGGGCGCGCGAGTTCGTGATGAAGGATGCCTACTCCTTCCATGCCAGCTACGACGACCTGCAGCGCGAGTACCGCAACATGCACGACGCCTACACGCGGATCTTCGCCCGCCTGGGCCTGAAGTTCCGCGCGGTCGCGGCCGACACCGGCGCCATCGGCGGCACCGGCTCGCACGAGTTCCACGTGCTCGCCGACTCGGGCGAGGACGCCATTGCCTACGCGCCGGCTTCGGACTATGCCGCCAACGTCGAGCTGGCCGAAGCCATTCCCGCCGCGCGGGCGCATGGCACCGCCTCGCAGGCGCTGGAGAAGGTCGCCACGCCCGGCAGGAAGACCATCGAGGACGTCGCGTCCTTCCTCGGCCTGGAGCCCTCGCGCGTGCTCAAGGCGATCGCGGTGGTGGCCGACGAAAAGTTCTGCCTCCTGCTCCTGCGCGGCGACCACACGCTCAACGAGGTGAAGGCATCCAAGGTGCCCGGGCTCGCCGGCTTCCGGTTCGCAAGCGAGGAGGAGATCCACCGGCACACCGGCTCGCGCGCCGGCTACCTCGGCCCGATCGGCCTGCCGGCGGGCGTGCGCGTGGTTGCCGACCGCTCGGCGGCCGCCATGGGCGATTTCGCCTGCGGCGCCAACGAGGCGGGGTTCCACTACACGGGCGCGAATTTCGGGCGCGACCTGCCCGAGCCCGCGGACGTGCGCGACATCCGCAACGTGGTCGCGGGTGACCCGTCCCCCGACGGCCGCGGCACGCTGGAAATCTGCCGCGGCATCGAGGTCGGCCACATCTTCCAGCTGCGCTCCAAGTATTCCGAAGCCATGGGCGCGACCTTCCTCGACGAGGGCGGCAAGGCGCAGGTGATGGAGATGGGCTGCTATGGAATCGGCGTGTCGCGCATCGTCGGGGCGGCCATCGAGCAGGGCAACGACGAGCGCGGCATCGTCTGGCCGCAGCCGATGGCGCCCTTCGACGTCGCCATCGCGCCCATCGGCTACCGCAAGAGCGAGGAAGTGCGCAGGGCCGCCGACCGGCTGCACGATGAGCTCGAAGCCGCGGGCCTCGATGTGCTGCTCGACGACCGCGACGAGCGGCCGGGCGTCATGTTCGCCGACCTCGAGCTGATCGGCATCCCGCTGCGCGCCACCATCGGCGAACGCGGCCTGAAGGAAGGCAAGGTCGAGATCCAGGCGCGCACCGGGAAGGCGCCCGACGCCGTCGACCTGGGTGCCGCAGCCGCGCACCTCATCTCGGCCGCGGGCAGATGACAGCCCGACGCCGCCTCGCCGTGCTGGCCGGCTTCCTGCTGGCGGCCCCCGCGCTCGCGGGCGAGCAACGCTACGAGCCGCTCTCGGCCAGCGTCCGCGCCAACCTGCATCGCTCCGTGGCGGACCAGGCCAGTCCCCGGCGCGCCTTTTTCGACGGCGACGACGGCGCCGCCTGGCTGGCGGAAATGTCGAGGAAGCTGGTCCGGCACATGCCGGATGCGGCCGAGCGGGAGATGTTCCTCACCACGGTCCACTACGAGGCCAGCCGCGCCGGCCTCGACCCGCAGATGGTGCTCGGGGTCATCCAGGTCGAGAGCCGGTTCCGCAAGTACGCCGTGTCGCGCGCGGGCGCGCGCGGCTACATGCAGGTCATGCCGTTCTGGGTGGAGCTCATCGGGGAGGAAAGGCAGAACCTGTTCAGCCTGCGCACCAACCTGCGCTATGGCTGCACGATCCTGCGCCACTACCTGGACATCGAGCGCGGAAACCTGTTCCGGGCGCTGGGCCGCTACAACGGCACGCTCGGCAAATCGAAGTACCCCGAGAAAGTGCTCCAGGCATGGCGGGAACGCTGGGACTACCCGGATTCCGGCGTGAAGGTGAAGAAGGCGACGGCCGACGCGCCCGTCCCCGGACGGGCCACCAGGCGCGCCCCGACCGTCTACATGGGCGACGGCTGAAGGCTCAGGGCCTGCCCTTGCCGATCAACTGCTCGATCTGCCTGCGCGTGAGCTTGCCCTGGTGGCGCGAGGCGAGCGCGCCGCCCGGATCGAAGATGAATGTGGTGGGCAGGCCGCTCACCTGCCCGACCTCGCGCGCCACCTTCTCGTCGCCGAGCACGATGGGGTAGTTCACGAACATCCCGTCGGCGAACTGCAGCACCTGCGCGGCGTCCTGGAATTCCATCGCGATGCCGAACACCTGGACGTCCTTGCGCGACTCCGATATCGAGACCAGGTCGGGAATCTCCTCCAGGCAGGGGGGGCACCAGGTCGCCCAGAAGTTCACGATCACCCACTTGCCGCGATAATCCGAGAGCCGGTGCGTCTTTCCCGCCGCGTCGGTCAGGGTGAAGGACCCGGCCCCCGCGGCAAGGGGCGCGAAGGCCGCGAGCACGGCGAGCAGGATCCAGTTTCTCAGCAGGGTTCCCATCGGTTCACGCGATCCGGGCGGCACGGGCGGGGGCGCCGCCCGTGAACAGGTCCTTCAGGGTCAGGTCGAGGTCGTCGTCGATGCTCGACAGCACCCTGGACACCAGCCGGCGCACGGCGCTTTCCTCGCTGGACTGCGCCGCCTCCTTGCCGAACACGAACAGGCGGAAAACTTCGTTGAGGCGGATGCCGCTCGCATCGCGCGCCAGCACCCAGCCGTTGCCCTGCAGCTTGGCCACCCAGCCCGCGGCCACCAGCTTGTCGAGGATCGCCTCCGCGTCCTCCCAGGACAGACGCAGCGAGGTGCGCAGCTGCTGCAGGTTGAGCACGCTGCCCTCCAGGTAGGCCCGGTACAGCAGCTTGAGCAGTTCGACGGCCTCGACGAACTGCGAGCCCGGCTCATGCTTGAGCAGCACGCCGCCGCTGCGCCAGTACGGCAGCACTGCCGTGATCACCGCCGCGAACACGACCACGACCCAGGACAGGTAGACCCACATGAGGAAGATGGGCAGGCTGGCGAAGGATCCGTACACCGAGCGGTAGTTGGAGAAATGGATGATGAACAGGCCGAACGCCGACTTCATCGCCTCGAACGCCAGCGCCGCGATGATGCCCCCGACCACGGCATCCAGCACCGCGACCTGGCGGTTGGGCACCGTGCGGTACAGGAAGCCGAAGGCAACCGAGGTGAAGAACAGCGGCAGCAGCTTGAACACCGCCACGATGAGTTCCGAGTACTGCCTGCCGAAACCCATCGACTGGCTCACCAGCCACGACGAAATGGACAGGCTGGCACCCACCAGGATCGGGCCGATGGTCAGCACCGACCAGTAGATCAGCACGCGCTGGATGAGGGGGCGCGGCCGCTTCACCCGCCAGATGGTATTGAACGCACGGTCGATGGTCAGCACCAGCATGATCGAGGTCACGCCCAGGAACACGATGCCCACCGCGGTCAGCCGCGCGGCGTTCTCCGCGAACTGCTGCATGTAGGTGGTGACGAGCTTCGACGAGGCCTGGGGCATGAAGTTGTTCGAGACGAACACCTTCAGCACCTCGATCAGGTTGTCGAACACCGGGAAGGCCGTCATCACCGTGAGCATGATGGTGACCAGCGGCACCATGGCCAGCATGGAGGTGAAGGTCAGGCTGCCGCAGAGCTGGAAGCAGCGCTCTTCCTTGAAGCGGCGGTACACCAGGACGACGAAATGGCCCAGCAGGCGGAACTGGCGGCCGATGTCGCTCAGCGACTGCAGCCGGAGCATCATGACTTTGGACGCGCGTTCCATGCCGATATGATACGGGCTTCGCCGCCGGGAATGAAAGGCGGCCCGGGGCGGGGAGCCATGGCCACGAAGGAAATCCTGGTGCTGTATTACAGCCACACCGGCGCGGTGCGCCAGATGGCGCAGCTCGTCGCGCGCGGCGTCGCGAAGGTCGAAGGCATGCAGGCGCGGCTGCGCACCGTGCCGCGGGTTTCGGCCCTCACGGAGGCGGTCGAGCCCGCCGTCCCGGAGGCCGGCGCCCCCTATGCCGAGCTCAGGGACCTGGAAGAGTGCGCCGGCCTGGCGCTCGGGAGCCCGACGCGCTTCGGCAACATGGCCGCGCCGCTGAAGTATTTCCTGGATACCACCTCGGCCCTCTGGCTGGACGGGGCCCTCTCGGGCAAGCCCGCGGCGCTGTTCACCTCCACGGCCTCCGCCCACGGCGGGCAGGAAGCCACGCTGCTGTCCATGATGATCCCGCTGCTCCACCACGGCATGCTGATCGTCGGCCTGCCCTATTCCGAGCCCGAGCTGATGAGCACGCGCAGCGGCGGCACGCCCTATGGGGCGAGCCATCTCGCCGGCGTGCACGCGGACCAGCCCGTGAGCGAGGACGAGAAGCGCCTTTGCATCGCGCTGGGGACCCGGCTCGCCCGGGTCGCGGCGAAGCTGCACGCCTGATGGCGGCCGACGCGCAGGCTTCGCCGCAAGGCCGGGGCGACCAGGCACGGCGCCTGCTTCGCCGCCATCGCGCCGGTGCGCTGACCACGCATTCGCTCAAGCTTCCCGGCTATCCCTACGCATCCGCCCTGCCGTACTGCACCGACGCGCGCGGCCGGGTCGTGGTGCTGATCAGCCACCTGGCGGAGCACACCCGCAACGCGGAGGCGGACGCGCGGGCGGGCTTCCTGGCGGCGGATTTCGGGCCGGCGCTGCAAAGCGAAGCGCGCGTGAGCGTGCTTGGTGACCTCGCGCCGGTCGAAGACCCCGAGGTCGCCGCGCGCTACCTGCGCCATTTCCCGGAAGGCGCGGACCTGCTCGGCATCGGCGGCTTCCGCTTTTTCCGCCTCGAGCCGCGGGCGGCGCGCTACATCGCGGGCTTCGGAGCCATCCACAGCCTCGCGGGCGACAGCCTCCTCGCCCCGGAACTTCCCATCGCGCAGGCGGAAGCGTCCATCCTCGCGCACATGAATGCGGACCATGCCCGGAACCTGCGCGACTATTGCCGGCACGTCCATGGCGTACAGGCCGGGGACGCCCTCATGGCCGGCATCGACTGCGACGGCTTCGACGTGCGCGCCGCGGGCCGGCTGCTGCGCTTCGAGTTCGACGCACGGGCCGATGACGCGGGTGCGGCTCGCGAGCGCCTGGCCGCACTCGCGGCGGCGAGCCGCGCATGAAGACCCTGCTGCAGTGGCTCGCCATCGGCAGCCTGGTGGCGCTCATCGCGTTGTGCCTGGCCTGGGAGCTCTGGCTCTCGCCCCTGCGGCCCGGCGGCTCCGCGGCCGCCTTCAAGGCCCTGCCCCTGCTGTTGCCGCTGTTCGGCATGCTGCGCGCCCGGCGCTACACCTTCCAGTGGGCCTGGATCCTCGGCCTGGCCTATTTCACGGAGGGCGTCGTGCGAGCCTGGAGCGAAGCCGGTACGGGCCGCGCGCTCGCCCTCGCCGAGATCGTCCTGTCCCTGGGTTTGTTCGCCGCGACCGTGCTCTATGCGCGCGCCAGCGGCCGCCGCTGACGCATGCTGCGCGGCCGCTTCGCCCCCACGCCGTCCGGTCCGCTGCACGCGGGATCGATGGTCGCCGCGGTGGGCAGCTACCTCGACGCGAAGTCGCGAAACGGCGAATGGCTGCTGCGCATCGACGACCTCGACGCGCCGCGCGTGGCGCCCGGCGCCGCCGACGCGATCCTGCGCTGCCTGGAAGGGTTCGGCCTGCACTGGGACGGCCCCGTCATGTTCCAGAGCCGCCGCGGCGACGCCTATCGCGCGGCCGTGGAACGGCTGCGCGCGGACGGGCTCGTGTTCGAGTGCGCCTGCAGCCGCAGGGAGGTCGAGCAGGCGGGCCTGCCGGGCATCGACGGCCCGGTCTATCCCGGGACCTGCAGCGCGGGCCTCCCCCCCGGCCGGACGATGCGGTCGCTGCGCATGCGTGTCGGTCACGCCTGCATCGAATTCCAGGACGCGCTGCAGGGGCGGATGCACCAGGACCTGGGCGCCGAGGTCGGGGATTTCGTGCTCTGGCGCACCGAGGGCGTCTACGCGTATCACCTCGCCTGCGCGGTGGACGATGCGGCGCAAGGCATCACCGAGGTCGTGCGCGGCGCCGACCTGATCGATTCCACCCCGCGCCAGATCTACCTCCAGCAATGCCTCGGCCTGCCCACACCCGGCTACCTGCACCTGCCGGTGGCGACCCATGCCGCCGGCGAGAAGCTCTCCAAGCAGACCCTGGCGCCCGCCGTCGCGCCCGGGCAGGAAGCGGCGGTGCTGGCGCAGGTGCTCGCCTTCCTCGGTCATTTGCCGCCGCCCCAGGCGCGCGGCAGCGCCGCCGAGCTGCTGGCGTGGGCAACCTCGCACTGGGACCGGGCGCGGCTGCCGCGACGGGCCGGCGCGCCCTGGCCCGCGGGCTGAATCCCGCCCGACCTACTTCGGCGCGTCGGCCGGTGCCGGCTCGAGGGCGCGCAAAGCCTCGGGCAGCCGATAACCGGGATAGCGCTTGCGGAACTCGGCGAGCTGGGCTTTCGCCTGCGTCTCGCGTCCCTGCGCCACCAGGGCTTCGATCTGCCTGAGCCACGGCTCCGCGGGCATTGGCCCGACGAACCCGGACGCTTCCTCCTTGGTGAGCGAACCCGGGCGCCTCGCCTGCGCAGCGGGCGCGGCCTTTTTCTCCGCGAGCTTGTCGCTCGCCGCCCCCTCCTGCACGCGGGCCTCTTCTTCCCGCGAGGCGCCACCCGGGGCCGCCTGCGGCGCGGAAGCGGCCGGGGCCTGCGCGGTGGGCGCGGCGACCTGCGCCGGCGGGGGAGGCGCGCCCGGTTCCGGCGCCGCGTCGGCCATGGCATTCTCCCCGGCCTCGCGCGCCCCTGAGTCACGATCGGCGCGGTCGCCGCGGTCGCGCGACGGCCGCGCGCCGAAGTCCCGCTTCTGCCTGGCCGCGGGCGCCGCATCGGACTTCATCGCGAGGTTCGGCGAGGCGGGCTTCGCCATCTCGGCCGGCGCGGGCGCGTTGCGCGAGGCGTCCGCCCCGCCCTTTTGTTCCAGCGGCGGCAGCGGATCGATGACGTCCTTCGTCATGAAGGACAGGGACACGCCCACCACCACGATGGCCGCCACCGCGGCGGGCATCCGCCAGTGGCGGCGCACGCGGCCCCGCGCGATTTCCCCGCGCGCCGCCTGCAGGATGGCGGCGTCCAGGCGTGCCGGGGGCTCGTCGTTCGCGGCCTCGCGATAGCGGGCGGACACCTCCGCGGAGGCTTGCTCGATTTCCCGCTCTTCAGGCGACGTCGGCTTCATCTTCGATTCCCGATCCGGTGAGTTCGCTGCGCAGCTTCGCCAGCGCATAGCGCAGCCGGCTCTTGGCCGTCTCGCGCCCGACGCCGGTCACCTGCGCGATTTCCTCCAGGGTGAGCCCGCCCTCCTCGTGCAGCAGGAAGGCATCGCGTTGCTCGTCGGGAAGCAGCGCCAGTGCCCGCAGCAGCTCGCGGGCGGCCTGGCTGCGCTGCGCCCGCTTCTCCGGCTGCTCCGACGCGGGCGCCGGCACCTGCAGCGCCTCCTCCGGCCCGTCGTCGAAGGACAGCAGTTGCAGCGGCGGCTTGCGCCGGAAATGGTCCATCACGCAGTTGTGCGCGACGTGGTAGAGGAAGGTGGCGAAGCGGGCCTCGACGCGGTAGCGCGCGCGCGCGGCGATGATGCGCATCCAGACCTCCTGGAACACCTCGTCCGCCGCGGCCCGAAACCCCACCTGGCGCAGCACGTAGCGGAACAGCCCGCCGCGATGGCGCGCGTACAGCTCCTCGAACGCGCGCGCATCGCCGTCGCGGTAACGCAGCATCAGGGTTTCGTCCGGCGTCGGGCCCATCTCAGCCGCGAGTCTAACCCCGGTGGCGGGTGCCGGCATGTCCGACCTGTCCGTCTCAATGGCCGGCAGGCGGGTCCGGGACGAAGCCCCCCGGGAACGGCGCCGGCCAGCGGCGCTCCTCGCGGATAATGCCGCGGGCCACCAGGTTGGCGTAGGTGTCGTAGTGGATGGCGATGAGCTCGCTGGGCGTGTCCGATTCGCGCTCGAACTCCACGTAGCGCGCGCTGGAGGTCTCGATGCGGCCGTGCCCGGTGCCGATGCTCTTTTGCGCGGGGGCCGGCGCGCGCCGCGCCTCGCTCTCCGAGGCCGCACCCGCCGCATCCGCGCGCGCCTTCGGCTCGGCGAAATTCGCGACGGGCTCGGGCTTGCGGCGGAACAGGGCCACGCCGATCACGCCCACGTTGTCGGGTCGGCCGGTGCGCGCCGCGTAGGAATCGCCGAGGTCGGTGAAGTAAAAGGCGGCGACCTTCTGCAGGCTCTTGCGCCAGCCGCGAACGGACATCGAGCGCCCCCGGTCGATGACGTAGCCGCTTTGCCACTGGGCCGCGGTTTCCCCGCTCACGACGTTCACGCCATCCACGGAGACCACGGCCAGCAGGTCGCCCCCGCTGCGATTGCGGATGCTCAGCTGGTATTCGCTGCCGGGCTTGCCTGCCACGAACCAGCGGCCGTCGCTCTCATGGACCGGCAGGGGGCGACCGGTGGCGCGGTCGAGGATCTGGACGTCGGCGAGGTTCCCGGCGGCGAGGACAGGCAGGGCCGTGAGCAGGCCGCAGAGCAGTGCGACGAGGCGTTTCATGGGGGTCTCCCGTTGTGAGGACACCCCTGTAAACGCGGTTGCCGCGGCAGTGGGGTTGGCCGGAGGCGAAAAAGGCGTGAGGAGTCAGGGGTGCAAGGCTCCCAACCGCCTTTACCCCTCTCCCCTCACGCCTTTGGTTCCTTCCTTGGTTCCCAGGCGAAACCGAGCCGCACCACGCCGTCGCGCAGGTAGTCGAGCGCCTCACCCGCGAGCGCCACCTCGCCGCGGATGCCCAGCTCGATGCGGCGGCCGGCGGGCGTGAAGCTGGGCAGGCTGAACAGCTTGCAGGCCGGGTAGCGGGCGATGCAGGCGTTCATGAGGTCGATGAGCTGGCTCTCGCCGGCGTCCTTGACCACGATCGCCATGTCCACGGGCGGGGTCTGGTTGTGCAGGTGGGCGTATTCGTTGTCGAGCACCCATTCCATCATCGGCCACGCCATCTCCGGAAATCCCGGCAGGAAGTGGTGGCGCGCATAACTGAAGCCGGGGACGCGGTTGTAGGGATTGGGAATGATGCGGCTGCCTTCCGGGAACACGCCCATCTCGATGCGCTTCGGGTAGGCCTCGGCGCCGAAGCGTGCCTCGATCTCCCTTTGCGCCTCGGGATGGAGCTCAAGGGCGACGCCGGCGGCCTTGGCCGCGCACTGGCGGGTGTGGTCGTCGGGCGTTGCCCCGATGCCGCCGAAGCAGAACACGATGTCCTCGCGCGCCAGCGTGCTGGTCAGCACGGCGGTGATCACTTCGGGGTCATCGGGCAGGTACATGCTCCAGCCGAGCTCAATGCCACGCGCGCGCAGCAGGGCGATGACTTTCGGGAAGTGCTTGTCCTGGCGCTTACCCGAAAGGATCTCGTCGCCGATGATCAGGGAACCGAACACGGGGGCTTCTCCACGGTCGAAAGCTGGCGAGTTTGGGTAACGGGCACGGCGCCGTCAACGGGGCGTGGTTGACAGTGTCGCAGGGCTCGGGCAAGAATAGTTCGAATTAGAACCAAATGCCCCGTAACCACGTATTGGCGGGAGTCCCGTGGCTGGAGAAACCTTCTTTCGGACCCTGCGGTCGCTGGCGGAGTGCTACCAGGCCTTCGCCGCCTATTCCGGCAAGCATGTGCGCAGCCTCGGACTCACGCCGGCGCAGTTCGACATCCTCGCCACCCTCGGCAACACCGCGGGCATGACCTGCCGGGAGCTGGGCGACAAGACCCTGATCACCAAGGGGACGCTGACCGGCGTGCTCGACCGCATGGAGGCTCGCGGCCTGGTCAGGCGCAGCCCCTCCGACGCGGACCGGCGCCAGGTGTTCGTGGCCCTGACGCCCGCGGGCACGCGCCTGTTCGGGCGCGTATTCCCCGAGCACGCCGAGCATGTGAAGCGCGCCTTCGCCGCGTTGAGCTCGGAAGAGCTGGAGCACACGCGCGAGCTGCTGCGGCGGCTGCGGGATGCCCTGCGCGATGCCCATGCCGGCGGGGGCGCCTGAGATGGCCCGGTACACCACAGTCGCCGTTTTCCTGCACTGGATCATCGCCGTCGCGATTTTCGCGACCATGGCGCTGGGCGTGTACATGCACGAGCTGGAGCTCTCCCCCGCCAGGCTCAAGCTCTACGCGTACCACAAGTGGATCGGCGTCACGATCTTCGGCCTGGTGCTGTTGCGCCTCGCCTGGCGCCTGGCGCACCGGCCGCCGCCTCCGCCGGCGAACATGCCGGCCTGGCAGCATCGTGCGGCCGCCGGCGCCCACGCGGCGCTGTACCTGCTCACGCTCGCGATCCCGCTCTCGGGCTGGCTGATGAGCTCCGCTTACGGCTTCCAGGTGGTGTACCTGGGGGTGCTGCCCATCCCGGACCTGCTGGCCAGGGACAAGGCGCTGGCCGACCAGCTCAGGGACGTCCACTACGCGCTCAACATCCTCATGTTCGCCGTGCTCGTCCTGCACGTGGCCGCGGCGCTCAAGCACCACGTCGTCGACCGCGACGACGTGCTCGCCCGCATGCTTCCGCTGCTCAAACCCCGGACCAGGGCCCCATGAAGATCCAACGCATCCTGCTGCTGTCCACGCTGCTGCTGCCGGCCATCGCGCAGGCCGGCGTCGATTACGCCAGAAGCCGCATCGAATTCACGTCGCGGCAGATGAACGTGCCCGTCGACGGCCGTTTCACCCGGTTCACCGCACAGGTCGCCTACGACCCGAAGAGCCCCGCGCAGGCGAAGGCCGAGATCGAGGTGGAACTCGCCAGCGTCGACACCGGCAGCGCCGAGGCCGACCTCGAGGTCGCCAGGAAGGGCTGGTTCAACACCGCCGCCTTCCCCAGGGCCCGGTTCACCTCCACGTCCGTCAGGCCGCTGTCCGCCGACAGGCTCGAGGTCAGGGGCGCGCTGGCCATCAAGGGCCTGACCCGGGAGGTCATCGTGCCGGTCACCGTCAAGGCTGCCGGCAACGCCACCACCTTCGAGGGCGCCTTCCCGATCATGCGCCTGCAATTCAGGATCGGCGAAGGCGTCTGGTCGGACACCGACACCGTGGCTGACGAGGTGCAGGTGAAGTTCCGCATCGTCACCACGAAATGATTCCAGGATTGCCGCACCGGCTTCCGGGCGGCGCATTGCCCACCACCAAAGGAGCACCAGCTTGAAGCACACCCTCGCAGCCTGCGCGATTTGCGCGACCTTCGCCCTGCCCGCCGCCGCGGCGGACACGTACACGATCGATCCCGGCCACACCTACCCGAGCTTCGAGATCAACCACCTCGGCTTCTCGACCATGCGCGGCACCTTCGACGCGACCAGCGGCCGCGTGAAGCTGGATCCCGCGGCCAGGTCGGGCAGCATCGAGATCTCCATTGACACCGCCTCCATCGACACCGGGCACACCAAGCGCGACGAACACCTGAGGAGCGAGGACTTCTTCAACGTGGCGCAGTTCCCCTCCATGACCTACAAGGCGACCCGGCTCAGGTTCGACGGCGACAGGCTCGCCGGCGCGGACGGCGAGCTCACGCTGCTGGGCGTCACCAGGCCGGTGAGCCTGACCCTGACCGCCTTCCACTGCGGCCCGCACCCGATGAACAAGAAGCAGGTGTGCGGCGCCAACGCGACCGCGACCATCAAGCGCAGCGAGTTCGGCATGAAGACCTACGTGCCGGCCGTCGGCGACGAGGTGAAGATCAGCATCGAGGTCGAAGCCGTCAAGGATTGACGCGCGAGCGGAAAGGAAAAGGGCAGCCCGCGGGCTGCCCTTTCGCTTTTTCGGCGCAGGCGCTCAGAACGAATAGCGCACGCCGACCTTGAAATTCCAGTCGTAGGCCTGCGGCAGGTCGCCGCCATGCAGGCCAATGCCGGGCCGGGCAAAGATCGTCGTGCGGCGATCGAGGAAGCGGCCGGCCTCCACTTCCAGCATTGCGCCGACGCGGTCGGAACGCTCGTGGTCGACGACGACCTGCGGCTCGACCACCGTGTACAGCCGGTCGGGCCAGCGGGTCAGCATGGCGGCCTTGAGCAGGGTGTAATCGACGTCGGGACGCGAAGCGTCGCCGCCCACCGTGAAAAAGCGCTGCGCGAAGGGGAACAGCACCGAGCGGCAGCGCGGCACCTCGATGGAGGCGTAGACCAGCGGCGCCAGGACCTGCTTGCCGTAACCCAGCGAGTCCTTCGAAGCGGTATCCAGCAGGGCCTCCGCCCCCACGACGAGCGCGTAGCCGGGTCCGCGCGAAACCCGGAAGCTGCCGCGGAACAACAGGTCGCCGAAGCCGGACTGGTTGCTTTCGCCTGCCAGTTCCGGGCCGGAAGTGACGAGGGGGGCTTCCACCCGTACCGAGATGGCCGGCGTGACGGCATAGTCCAGGCGCGGGACCAGCATGTTGCTCCCGCCGCCCTGCCGGTGGTCGACGTACTCGTCGCGCAGCTCGCCGCGCATGCGGAATTCCAGGGCATCCGGGCGCGTTCCGGCACTGGTGCTTTCAGCGGCGGCGGGCAGGATCGGGCAGGACAGCAGCGCCAGGCCGGCCGCCAGGGCGCGCGCGTTGCGGGACAGGGATGTCATCGGGAGCAAGGCAGATGCAAGGAGCGCGCCAGAAGCCGGGATTCTAGCGCAAGGATGTCCCCTGGTCAGTCGCAGACGCCGCCCGGGTTGCCTTCCTTGCATTCCACCCGGCTGCGTTCCGGATTGGACACGCAATGATAGGTCTTGCCCTTGCACCGGGCGCACCAGGCCGTGGTGGTGCCTTCGCGTTCATAGCGGCTCTTGAGGATGTCCACCTGGGTGCTGGTGCAGCCGGTGGCGTCGGCCGTGAGCGCCGACTGGGTCTTGCAGCCCGCCACTGCCAGAACGGCAACGAGCAGCAACGCCAGCCGGCCCGGGCGCAAGATTGCAGTCCGGCTCAATTGTGGATGTAGCTCTCGAGCTGCTGGATGACGAACTCCTTCTCCACCAGCATCTCCTTGACCACGTCGCCGATGGAAATCACGCCGACCACCTTGCGCCCCTGCAGCACCGGCAGGTGGCGGATGCGCTTGTCGGTCATCAGCCCCATGCAGTCCTCGATGGTCTGGTCCGGGCGCACGCTCACCACCCGCTCGGTCATGATCTCGCGCACCGGGGTGTCCTTCGAGGCCTTGCCCTGCAGCACCACCTTGCGGGCGTAGTCGCGCTCGGAAAAGATCCCGACCAGGGCGTCGGCCTCGATCACCAGCACCGCCCCGATTTCCTTCTCCGCCATCAGCCTCAGCGCGTCGAGCACCGTCGTGGCAGGGTCCACCGAGGCAACACCGTGACGCTTGGATTCCAGGAGCTGCTGAACTGTTTTCATGGGCTCTCCTCGACGAAACAGTTCCGGCCATGGTTCGCTTTTGTTCGAATTGTTGGGGTTGCCGGGCCAGTTTAGACCAGCGGGCGCCATTGTCCAAGCCGGCACCAACGGCCCGGCGTGCGCCGGGCCGCCTCAGGTTGTCGTCGGGCGCTTCCTGACCCACACGACCGGCTGGGCGCGCACCGGGCGCGGCGGCGCGCCATGGCCCGCCAGGGTGCGGTCCAGGGCCTGGCCCGCGTCGTCCGCCAGCGCCGCTTCGCGGGCGGCGCGGATCGCCGCCGCGCGTGCCGCGGGATCGGCGAACGTCCCTCCCAGCGCAAGGTGGTCGACCAGGTGCACCAGGTTGTCGCGGCCGCGGTCGTTGGTGCCGCCGTAACCCTTGATCAGGCGCCCGCACAGCGCGATCTCCAGGCCCAGCGACCGGTCGGCGCGCGTGCCCTGCTCCACCGCGGCGAGCCAGCGCCCGATCAGCGCCTGCTCGCGGGCGTAGCGGCTGCCGCGCCGGCGCAGGCCGCGCAGGCCGGCGAGGCAGCGCAGCGCGAGCAGGCCCGCCACCGTGTGCGTCCCGACCTTCAGCGGGAGGGCGAAGGGCGGCTTGCCCGCAGCGCGGCGGCGGGCGTCCCAGCGCATCAGCCCTGCGGCGAGCCGCTCCGGCAGCAGCGCGGCGAATTCCGGCACGCCCGGCTTGAAATGGTCGAATACGCGCACCAGGTCCCCCGGACCCGCCTTCACTTCGCGGCGCACCCGCGCGAAACGGCTGGCGCGGCACTTGAGGTCGGCCACACGCACGATGTCATCGAAAGCCATCCACAGGGCGAGGAAACGCGCCGTCTCGCGCGTCACGGCAAAGTCGCCGCTGCCCTGCGGATCCGCCGCCCGCTCGGCGGCCAGGACCCGTTGCAGGCGCTCGAGGTAGAGCGCGCCATACGACTTGTCCTGGTACTCGAGCATCCGGGCGTGGCCGAGCGCGACCATCTCCCGCGCGGCTTGCGGAAAATCCGGGGGCCCGGCCACCGGCGACCGGGCCGGCCGTTCGGCATCCGGCGCAACAGGGGCGGTGCCGGCGGCCATCCCCGCGTACGCGGAGGCGAACCCGCGCAGGCTCGCCTCGACGCCGAGGCCGCCGGCCCGGATCGTTTCCTCGAACGCCTCGCGCGGGAACGGCAGGCAGCCGCTGCCGGCGATGGCGCCCAGGAGCACGGCGCTTGCCGCCGTCCCGGCTTCGCGCGCCAGGGCCGCCATGTCGAGGACCCGGACCTCGCGGCTGTTGTCACCGACCACGCGCATCAACCCGGCGTCCGGCACGCGGCCATCGGCCATCTGCATTTTCTCCGCGGTGGTCAGGGTGCGCGCGCTGGAGGTGATCACCAGCGTACGCTCGGGCGAACTCATGCCGTTGCCGGCCTGGCGCGCGGTTTCCAGCAGTTCCGAGGACACCAGCATGTCCAGCGCGCCGGGCACCGGGTTCAGGCTGAAGACCGGGCGGCGACCGCCCAGATGCGCCACCGGCACGGGAAACAACTCGAAGTAGTACGTCGTGGCGCCGGTGCGCTGCGCCACGCCGGGAATCGAGGTGCTTTGCGCGAGGTAACCGCAGCGGCTCGCGGTGTCCACCAGCCACTGCGCGAGCACGCCGCCGCCTTCACCGCCCAGGGCGCAGGCGAGCAGCGTGAACGGCGTCTCGCGCCCGGCGCTCATGCGGGCTGGAGCCAGCGCAGCACGGCGCCGCGCAGGCCGTGGACCAGGCGCTCGAGGGGCCGCGGGTTGCGGATCACCTCGGCACGGTAGAAGGAGGGGCACAGGGTGGCGGCGTGGGCGTTCTCGCCGCACAGGCCGCAGCCCACGCAACCGTCGATGACCGTGGCCACCGGATCGACCCTCAGGGGATCGGGACTGTCCTTGAGCGTGAGCGTCGGGCAGCCCGAAAGCCGGATGCAGGCATGGTCGCCGGAGCAGACGTCCTCGTCCACGCCGTACTTGACCCGCACCACGCGCTTGCCCGCCTTCAGCAGGCCGGCGATCCACGGCCGGATGCGGCGCTGGCGCTCGAGCTGGCACTCGCCTTCCGCGATGATGACCTTGAGCCCCGCGAACGGCGTCGTGAACGCCTCGTCCAGGGTCCGGCGCATCCTTTCCACGTGGTAGGTATGCACCGTGCGCATCCATTGCACGCCCAGGCCCCGCAGGGTGTTCTCGATGGTCTGGTTCCGGTGCACCAGGCTTTGCTGCTTGTCGTGCGCGGCGACCCTGGCGTCCTCGTCCGGCGTGGAAATGAGCTCCTGGGTCCCGGTGGCCGAGGTATAGCCGTTCTTGAAGATCAGCAGCACCGCGTCGTCGCCGTTGAACAGCGCCGACTGCACGCCGGTGAGCAGGCCGTTGTGCCAGAAGCCGCCGTCGCCCATGATCGACAGCACGCGCCGCTTCATCATCGGCGAGACGCCGGCGCGGCTGGCGAGGCTCATGCCGTAGCCGAGGATGGAGTGGCCGAAGGAAAACGGCTCGAAGGTGGCGAAGGAATGGCAGCCGATGTCGGCGGCGATGTGGGTGGCGCCCACGTCGGCCTGCGAGAGCTTGAGCGCCGCGAACACCGGCCGCTCCGGGCAGCCCACGCAGAACTGGGGCGGGCGCGCCGGCAGCGTCCCTGCCAGTGCCTTCGCTGCCTGCTCGCGCCGCCGGACGTTGCCGGCCAGCCACCGGCGGCCCGCGGCCACCTCCGCCTCGCCGAGGTAGCGGCCGGCGAAGCGGTCGATGCCGCCGGCGATCAGTTCCACCGTGTATTCGCCCGCCGCGGCGAGCAGGTCCTTGCCATGCACCGGGACTTGCACGTCGAGGCGCCGCAGCGTGGCGAGGATCTCCTGCTCGATGTATTCCGGCTGCCCTTCCTCGACCACCATCACTGCGCGCCTGGAGGCGCAAAAGCGCGCCAGCTCGGCCGGCACCAGCGGATAGGTGACGTTGAGCACGTAGAGCGGGATCGCGGTTTCGCCAAAGGCGTCGGCGAGCCCGAACTGCTGCAGGGCACGGATGAGCGCGTTGTAGAGGCCGCCCTGGACCACGATGCCCAGGTCGGCATGGCGGCCGGCGTGGAATTCGTTCAGGCCGTTGGCCTCGATGTAGCGCCGCGCCGCCGGGATGCGCTGCTCGCCCTTGAGTTTTTCGTGCCGGAAGGTGACGGGCGGATGCGCCAGGCGCGCATAGTCGAACTTCGCCGGCTCCTCCATCAGGTGGCGCGTCGACACCGCCGGCGCCACGTTGTCCCTGCAAACGAAGCTGCCGCGCACGTGGCAGGCGCGGATGCGCAGTTCGAGCAGCGCCGGCATGTTCGAGGCCTCCGAGAGCCGGAAGCCTTCCTCGACCATGCGCACCATGTTGGCGAGCTCGGGGCGCGGGTCGAGCAGCAGCATGGAGGACTTGAGCGCGTAGGCGTGGGTGCGTTCCTGGATCACGCTGGCGCCTTCGCCGTAATCCTCGCCCACCACGATCAGCGCGCCGCCGGTTACGCCGGGCGAGGACAGGTTGGAAAGCGCGTCGGCCGCGACATTGGTGCCGACGATGGATTTCCAGGTCACCGCGCCGCGCAGGGGGTAGTGGATCGAGGCACCGAGCATGGCCGCCGCCGAGGCCTCGTTGGAGCAGGCCTCGACGTGCACGCCGAGCTGGCCGAGGTAGTCCTCGGCCTGCACCATCACGTCGATGAGGTGCGAGACCGGCGCCCCCTGGTAGCCGCCGACGTAGGCAACCCCCGATTGCAGCAGCGCCTTGGTGATCGCGAGGATGCCTTCTCCGTGGAAGACCTCGCCCTCGCCCAGGCGCAGCTGCCCGATCTCGCTCTTGAAGGATTTTTCCATGGTGCGGCGCCGCGACGGCGCCAGCCGGTTGCCCAGCCGGATGCTAGCACTTAAATCTCGCCCCAGACCTTCTCGATGCGCTTGAAGGAGACCGGGTACGGAGTCTTGAGCTGCTGCGCCCAGAGCGAGACGCGCAGCTCTTCCAGCATCCAGCGCAACTCCTCCAGCCGCGGATCGCGGATGCCGCGCGCGCGGTCCGTCGCGAGCTTCGCCTGGTATTGCTGCCAGTAGCGCGACAGCTGCTGCTGCCAGTTCGCGTCGCGTTCGGGGTTGGAAGCCAGCTTGTCCAGGCGCATGCCGATCGCGCGCAGGTAGCGCGGGTAGTGCTTGAGGCGCTCGAAGGCCACGGCGGCCAGGAAGCCGGAGGGCATGAGCTCGCGCACCTGGGCGCGGATGTCGGCGACCGCCTTCGGCCAGGCGGCGTAGCGGGCGTCGCCGAGCTTCGCGCGCAGGGCCTGGTGCTCGGCCAGGATCTCGCCGGCGATGCGGCAGACCTCCTGCGCCACGTCCATCAGGCGCGTCTTGCCCTTGGCCACGCGGGCCTCGAAGGCCCTGGCGCTGCGGACCGGCTCGCTTTCCACGAAGAACGCGCGATCGGCGATCGCCACGGTCAGCTCCTCGCGCAGGCGTTCCGCGATCTCGCCCTTGTCGGCGCGTCCGCCCCTGTCCTTCGCGCCCTTGTCGCGGCCGCCGTCCTCGCCCAGCAGCGAATAGCGCAGCTGCATCTCGTTGAAGCCGGGCAGGCTGCGTGCCAGGAACTTCATCTGCTCGGGCAGCGCCAGCCGGAACAGGCGGCGCAGGCCCCGGCGCGTGGCCGCCTCGGCCTCGGCTTCCGTGTCGAGCAGCGTCAGCCCCACGGTCCCGCCCTCGTCGACGATCGCGGGGTAGCCGATGAGCTTGCCCGTGCCGCGATTGACCTCGACCTGCTCCGGCAGCTCGCCGAAGTCCCAGGCCGTGGCGCCCTTGCGCTCCAGGGCCGTGCTCGCGGTCTCGCTGAACGTGCGCCGTGCCTTGACGCCAAGCTGGTTCCTGAGCGCCGGCAGGTCGCGGCCGCCGGCAATCTCCTGGCCCTTGTCGTCGACGATGCGGAAATTCATCGCCAGGTGCGGCGGGATCTCGGCGTCGTCCCAGGCCCCGGCCGGTACTTCCACGCCGGTTTTGCGCGCGAGCGCCTGCGCCAGCGCTTCGGCCAGGCCGGCGCCCTCCTCCGGGTCGAGGATTTCCATCACCGCGGTGACGACCTGCGGCACGGGCACGAAATGCTTGCGCAGGCCCTTGGGCAGCTCCTTGATCAGGTGCGTCACCTTGTCGCGCAGCAGCCCCGGCACCAGCCACTCGCAGCGCCGCTCGTCCACCTGGTTGAGCAGGTGCAGCGGGACGGACATGGTCACGCCGTCGAGCACGTGGCCGGGCTCGAAGCGGTAGGACAGGTCGTAGGTCTGCATGCCCACCACCATCGCGTCGGGGAACAGGTCCCCGGTCACCTGCTCCGCGGCATGGCGCATGACGTCGTCCCGCTCGAGGAACAGCAGCCTCGGGTTGGCGCGTTCCGCGCCGCGCCGCCATTTCTCGAAGTCGGCCATGTTGTGGATGCCCTCGGGAACGCGCTGCGCGTAGAAGCGGTAGATCGACTCGTCGTCGACCAGCACGTCGTGGCGGCGTGACTTGTGCTCGAGCTCCTGCACGCCCTCGATCAGGCGCCGGTTGTGCTCCAGGAACTCCGCCCGGCCGGGGTACTGCCCGGCGACCAGGGCGCCGCGGAGGAACAGCTCGCGCGCCTCGGCCGGGTTGATCGGCCCGTACTGCACCCGGCGCCGGGGCACCACCACCAGCCCGTAGATGGTCACCTGCTCGTAGGCCACCACCGAGCCGCTGTCCTTGGACCAGTGCGGCTCGCGGTAGCTGCGCTTTGCCAGGTGCTGCCCCAGGCCCTCGATCCATTCCGGCTCGATGGTCGCCACGCAACGGGCGAACAGGCGCGTGGTCTCGGTGAGCTCCGCCGCCATCACCCACTTCGGGCTTTTTTTCCTCAGGCCGGAGCCGGGGCTGACGAAAAACCGGATCTGGCGCGCGCCGTGGTACTGGCCGGGCTCGTCGGCGCGAAAGCCGATGTTGCCGAGCAGCCCGGCGAGCAGGGCGCGATGGACCTGCTCGTAGCGGGCGTCCTTGTCGTTCGGGCGCCAGTCCATTTCCGCCACCATCGCCGAAAGCTGGCCGTGCAGCTCCCGCCATTCGCGCAGCCGCAGGTAGGACAGGAACCGATCGTGGCATTCCTGCACGAGCGCCCGGTTGGACTTCCTGCGCCCGACCGCCTCCCCGAACCAGTTCCAGATCGACAGGTAGGACAGGAAGTCCGAGCGTTCGTCGGCGAACTGTGCGTGCGCCTGGCTGAACGCCTCCTGCTTGTCCATCGGGCGCTCGCGCGGATCCTGCACCGACAGCGCGGAAGCGATGATGAGGACCTCCTTCAGGCAGCCTTCCTCGCGCGCGGCGACCAGCATGCGGGCCACGCGCGGGTCGATCGGCAGCTTCGCGAGCTGCGTGCCGGTGGGCGTGAGCCTGCGGGCCTCGTCGACCGCGCCCAGTTCGGCCAGCAGCTGGTAGCCGTCGGCGATCGCGCGCGGCGCGGGGGGGTCGACGAAGGGGAAATCCTCGACCTCGCCCAGCCGCAGCGAGGCCATGCGCAGGATGACCGAGGCGAGCGAGGAGCGCAGGATCTCGGGATCGGTGAACTCGTTGCGGGCCGAGAAATCCGCCTCGCTGTACAGGCGCACGCAGACCCCGTCCATCACCCGGCCACAGCGGCCCGCGCGCTGGTTCGCCGACGCGCGCGAGATCTTCTCGACCTGCAGCAGCTCGACCTTGTTGCGGTAGCTGTAGCGGTTGATGCGGGCAAGGCCGGAGTCGACCACGAAGCGGATGCCGGGGACGGTGAGCGAGGTTTCGGCGACGTTGGTGGCGAGCACGATGCGGCGGCCGCCGCCGGGGGCGAAGATGCGCTCCTGCTCCTGGGCCGACAGCCGGGCGTACAGGGGCAGGATCTCCGCGCCGCGGGGGTGGTGCTTGCGCAGCGCGTCCGCCGCCTCGCGGATCTCGCGTTCCCCGGGCAGGAACACCAGCGTGTCGCCCGTCGAGGTGCGGGACATGAGCTCGTCCACGGCGTTCGCGATGGCTTCCGGCAGGTCGACCTCGTGCTCATCCTCGTCGTCCTCGTCGAACGGGCGGTAGAGGACTTCCACCGGATAGAGCCGGCCGGAGACCTCGATGACGGGGGCGCCGCCGAAGTGCCGGGAGAAACGCTGCGCGTCGATGGTCGCCGACGTGATGATGAGCCGCAGCTCCGGCCGGCGCGGCAGCAGCTGCTTCACGTAGCCGAGCAGGAAGTCGATGTTCAGGCTGCGCTCGTGCGCCTCGTCGACGATCAGGGTGTCGTAGCGCGAAAGCCAGCGGTCGCCCTGGGTTTCCGCGAGCAGGATCCCGTCGGTCATGAGCTTCACCAGGTTGCCGGCGTCGGTCCTGTCGGTGAAACGCACCTGGTAGCCCACCAGCTCGCCTGGCTGCGTGCCCAGTTCCCTGGCCACGCGCGCCGCGACCGAGCGCGCGGCGATGCGGCGCGGCTGGGTATGCCCGATCATGCCTTGCACGCCACGGCCCAGATCGAGGCAGATCTTGGGCAGCTGGGTGGTCTTGCCCGACCCGGTTTCCCCGCTCACGATCACCACCGGGTGGTCGCGGATCGCGGCGGCGATCTCGCCGCGCAGCGCGCTGACCGGCAGTTCCTCGGGAAAGCTCACCTTCGGCAGTCGTGAGCGCCGCTCGGCGGCCACGGCCAGCGAGCGCTCGATGTCCGTCGCGAGCCGGGCCAGTTCCGCCGCGTCGGCCCTGCCGGCGCGGACCGCCTCCTCCACCCGGCGCAGGCGCGAACGCAGCGGGCCGCGGTCGCGCAGCATGGCGGCATCGATGGCGGCGCGCAGCCGGACCGGATCGAGTCCGGCGGCGTCGCCCGGGGCCGGATCGGGACGGGGGTTCAAATGAGGGGAATCCGGGTGGGGCATTGACGGGCGGGAAACGTCCAGACGGACGCAATTCTAATCGAGCACCGCCCCCGATCTGCGCAGCGGGATGCGGCGCCCGCCATCGCGTCACCCCGGACAGGGCCCCTGGATCAGCGGACCGACCGGCGCGCGTCGCGCCGCCCGGCCGGAATCGCCCATGCGCCGCGGCCGGCCGTGGCGTCCTGGAGCGGCGTCAAACCAGGCCGCGGAAGGGCGAGTGCAGTTCGCACCACGCCGCCGTGGACAGCAGGTAGTTCTCCTCCTCGGCGGCCCCCACGATCTGCAGGCCGAGCGGCAGCCCGGCCGGCCCCTTGCCGGTGGGAATGGTGATGGCCGGCGCCCCCACCAGCGTCCATAGCGTGCAAAAGCGCGGGTCGCCCGTGTTCTCCAGCGTGGCCGGCGCCTCGCCCGCCGCCGGCGGCGTGATGATCGCGGAATAGCCGCGGTCGAAAAACTGGGCGAGGCTTTGCTGCAGGTGGGTGCGCATCTTCAGCGCGTCACGATAATCGGCGTCGCGAATGCCCTCGCCTTCGTCGAGCGCCCGGTTGAGCCGTTCCGAGAACCCGGCGCGCGAGACTGCGCGCGCCGGCCGCGCCAGCCGCGCCGCCTCGAACAGCATGATGGTCCGGTGTACGCGCACCGCACCGTCGAACTCCCCGGGAATCTCCAGCACGTCCACGGAAGCGCCCGCCTCGCGCAGGCGCCGGATGTCCAGCTCGAACTGCTGGCGCTGCGCAGGTTGCGCCAGGTACCAGGTGGGCGAACGCACGGCAGCGAGCCGGGGCGTGCTGCGCGCGGCGCGCACCTCGGGTGCGATGGCGTTGCGGTGGGTGGTGAGGCAGGAGGCCAGGAAGGCCGCGTCCGCGACGTCGCGGGCGAACACGCCGGGCTGGTCCAGCGTGGTCGAGAACGGCAGCATGCCGCGCGCCGACATCTGGCCGAAGCTCGGCTTGTAGCCCACCACGCCGCAGAACGCCGCGGGACGGATCACGGAGCCGTTGGTCTGCGTGCCCAGCGCGCCCGCCACGAAGCCCGCCGCCACGGCCGCCGCCGAGCCGCTCGACGAGCCGCCGGGCGTGTGCGACGCATTCCAAGGATTGCGGGTCTTCGACGGCAGCATGAAGGCCGCCTCGGTGGTCACGGTCTTGCCGAACATGATGCCGCCCGCGGACTCCAGGCGCGCGACCACGTCCGCGGTCTCCTCGGGAACATGGCCGGCGTAGGCGCGACAGCCCATTTCCGTGGGAATGCCGGCGGTGTAGAAAATGTCCTTCACGGCGACGGGAATGCCGTGCAGCGGATGCGCGAGGCGCCGCGCCCGGTCGGCCTGGTCGGCCTGGGCCGCGAGCGCCAGGGCGCGCTCGGCGTCCAGCCATTGCCAGGCCTGCACCGTCTTCTCGAGGCCACGGATGCGCGCGAGCAGCCCGCGCACGTAGGCCACGCTGTCGATGCGTCCGGCGCGGATGCGTTGCGCGGCTTCGCGCAGTCCCAGCTTGTGCAGATCGTCCATGGTTTTTCTTGTATGCGCCGCGTTCCTGGCGCGGCGTCAGCCTTTCAGGTGGTTGCGGTAGTCGGGGTTCAGGAGATTCGGCGGCACCTCGCCGGACAGTGCCGCCACCAGGTTCTTCGCCGCGGTCATCGCCATCGCCTGGCGCGTCGGGGTGGTGGCGCTGGCGATGTGCGGCGTCAGCACGACGTTGCGCAGCTCCAGCAGCGCCGGGTTCACGTGCGGCTCGTTCTCGTAGACGTCGAGCCCCGCCGCCCAGATCGTGCCGGCCTTGAGCGCCGCCGCCAGCGCTCCGTCGTCGACGATGCCGCCGCGCGCCATGTTGACGAGCACGGCCGAGCGCTTCATGAGCGACAGCTCGCGCGCGCCGATGAAATGGTGCGTCTGCGGCGTGTAGGGCAGGATGAGCAGGACGATGTCGGCCTGGCGCAGCAGATCGTCCTTGCCCGCATACGTGACCGCCGCCTGCCTTTCCACGGCGGCATCGACGCGGTGGCGGCTGTGGTAGAGCACCTTCATGTCGAATCCGCGGGCGCGGCGCGCGATCGCCTGGCCGATGCGGCCGAAGCCGACGATGCCCAGGGTCGCGCCATGCACGTCCTGGCCGAGCATCTGCTTGAGGTAGTTGCCCTTCCACTGCCCGGCGCGCAGGTAAGCCTCGCCCTCGGTGATGCGCCGGCAGGTGGCGATGACCAGCCCCATGGACAGGTCGGCGACACTCTCGGTCAGCACCCCGGGCGTGTTGGTGACCATGACGCCCCGCTTCGTGCAGGCCTCGACGTCGATGTTGTTGAAGCCGACCGCCGTGTTGCAAACGGCCCGCAGCCCGGGGCACCGGTCCAGCAGGTCACCGTCGATGCGATCGCTGGAGGAGGTCTGCACGCCCGCCTTGCCCTGCAGCTTCGCTATCAGTTCCTCACGACTGAACAGCCGGTCCTGCTGGTTGGATTCGACCTCGAAGTGCTGCTTCAGGTGGGCGATGGTTTCGTCAAAAACCTCGCGTGTTACAAGGATTTTCCCCGACATCTCGTCTCCGGCGACCAAGGACGCGCCCGCAATCCGTCATTCTATTTGTAAAGCCCCCCCGGCAACCACAATCCGATCGCGGGAAACAGGTGGAGAAGGACCATGGCCGCCTCCAGCAGCACCATGAAGGGGATCATCCCCGGGAAAATCTGGGCAAGCGTGACATGCGGCGGTGCAACACCCTTGAGGTAGTCGGCGGCCATGGCCATCGGCGGGGACCGGAAGCCCATCTGCACGTTGAGCGCCGTGAGCAGGCCGAAGAACAGTGGATCGATGCCGAAATTGCCGGGCATCGGCAGGAAGATGATGAACTGCGACTGCAGGAGGAACCCTCCCGGCATCGCCACCACGGCCGCGCCCATGTTCTTGAACACGTCGATCGAAAGGCCGACCGTGCGGTACTTCAGGCCCTGGAAATCGCGGGCGGTCTTGACCTCCTTGCGGAACCAGCCAAACGGCTGGCACACCATCGATCCCTGGCACTTTCCAGGAAGCGCCGGCGGGTGGCCATGGCGCCTGCTTCGCGATTCGACTTTCGATCCGGCTTGGGCGTCGCCCTTCCTGCTTGTCGTTGTCGGGAATGTTTGCGCCCGCGCCGCGGGTGCGCGTTCAGCCGGCCCGTCCTCCCGATCGGTTGATCAGGAATGAAAGGATCGGCGGTGTCATCAGCGTCGTCAGGATCACCATGATGACGATGATGGAGAACTCCTCCTCGCTGACCACGCCGAGCTGGCTGCCGACGGCCGCGAAGATCAGGCCGACTTCGCCGCGGGGCACCATGCCCCATCCGACGAGCCAGCCGTTGCCCCGGCCGGCCGCGAGTCCCGCCACCACCTTGCCGGCGACCGCGACCGCCGTCAGCCCCAGCGCCACGGCGAGCGCATGGCCGTTGGCGAGCAGGTCGAGTTTGACCTGCATGCCCGTGAGGACGAAGAAAAACGGCACCAGGAACAGGCCGAGGGGCTCGATGAGGTGTTCCAGGTGCTTCTCGCCATGGCGCGCCAGCACCTCCTCGACCCGTTCCCGGGCCTCGGGCCCGCCGGACGCCGCGGCCTCGGCGACCTCGCGCTCGAAGGCCGGCCGCTCGTAATCACGGAAGTGCACTTCGTCCAGGATCAGGCCGGCCGCGAAGGCGCCGACGATCGGCGCCAGGTCCATGGCCTGGGCCGCGTAGGCGAAGACCAGGCAGGTGGCGATGGCCAGGGTGAATTTCATTCCCACGCCGGTATGGATGGCGGCGAACGCCCGGCTGATGGCGGGCGCGAGCCATTGGCCCAGCAACAGCGCGCCGGCAAGGAACAGGAAGGCCTTGCCCAGGATCAGGGTCACGCTCGCGGCATCCGCGGTCCCGGTGGACACGATCGCCGAGACGACGGCGAGGATCACCAATCCGAGGACGTCGTCGATCACCGCGGCCCCCAGCACGATGCGCGCCGCCGGCATCTGCAGGCGGCCCAGGTCGCGGAATACCCGGCCCGTGATTCCCACCGAGGTCGCGGTCAGCGTGGCGCCGAGGAACAAATAGGCGTTGAACGACAGTCCCGGCATCAGCCACGGGCCGACGACCCAGGTGCCGAGCACGAACGGCACGGCCACGCCGATGACGGCCACCAGCGCGGCGCGGGCTCCGACCTGCATCATGGAACGCACGCTCGATTCGAGGCCGATCTGGAACAGCAGGAGGATCACGCCGAGCTCGGCGAGGAAGCGCATGACTTCGTCGGACTTCACGGGCTCGAACCAGTCCACGCCGAGGAGCACCAGGTTGCCGAGCAGGATCCCCATCAGGAGCTCGCCCAGGACCACCGGCTGACCGATGCGGGAAACGAGGCATCCCAGCCGGGCGGCCACCAGGATGACTGCGATCCACAGGAGGAGCATCGCAGCGTGAGGCTGCGCGCCACCCGCGGCGCTGGCGGTCGAAGGAAAGAACAGGTCCACGATGAGCAGCACGAGCAGACCGGCGCCGGCATGGAGCAGGCGGCGATGGAACTTCCGGAGGATTTCCGGCACGGGGACAGGCGGCTTCATGGCGCGACGTCGTGCGCAGTGAATCGGTGCCATGGGCGCACCCGTTCCTGCGGCGCCGGAAGGATGGCCGCCCCCGTCATCCGGACCGTGCCGACCGCACACCGGCGCCCCGGGGCCGTCATTGCGCCCAGAGCCCGCTTTGCAGGCGGACCACGTCGCTTAACGCGCCGCGCTCGGCAAACTTCTCGCGCAGCCATGTGCTGTCGTTGCGGCCGCCTTCGAGGCTGGCGGCGATCACGGCGAGCGCGTCCTCCGAGCCCAGGGCCTTCGCGTGCGGCGCGACGGCATCGAGTGTTGCGGCGATGTCCTCCTTCAGCCCGCGCCGCTCGCGGCTGTACGCATCGATGAAGCCCCCCTCCAGCCCGTAGCGGCAGGCCGTGAAGCGGTTGAAGCTGTAGACGCGGTAAACGTCGATCGTCGGCTCGTGCGGGCGGTCGAGCATCAGGTGGCGGGCCAGTGCCTGGGCATAGGCACCGAGGGCCGCCGCCTTGCCCACGGTGAGCGGCGTGTCGCAGACGCGGATCTCGATGGTGCCGAATTCGGGCTTGGGCCGGATGTCCCAGTAGAAGTCCTTCATCGACTCCACCACCTTGAGGTCGCGCATGGTGTCGAAGTAGGCGTTGAACTCGGCCCAGTCGCGCACGAAGGGCATGGTGCCCGACAGCGGGAAGGCGTTGATGTTGTTCAGGCGCGAGGAGTCGAAGGCGGTGTCGATGCCCTGCGAGAACGGCGACGATGCCGACAGCGCGATGAAGTGCGGGATGTAGCGCGACATCGAATGCAGCAGGTGGACCGCGTCGTCCCCGGAGGGCACGCCCACATGGATGTGCTGCCCGAACACCGTGAACTGCTTGGCCAGGTAGCCGTACATCTCGTGCAGGTGGAAAAAGCGCTCCCTGGGGAAGATGCGCTGGTCGCTCCAGTGCTGGAAGGGGTGCGCCCCGCCGCCGGCGATGGCGAGGTTCAGGCGCCGCGCCTGGGCAAGCAGCGTGTCGCGGATGCCGGTCAACTCGGCGAGCATCTCGCGGTAATCCCGGTGCACGCTGGTGCTGACCTCGATCATGCTTTCCGTGATCTCGGGCTTGATGTCGCCCGGGTGCTGCGTCTTCTCGATCAGGGCGAGCAGGTCCGCCGCGCCCCGCATGAGGTCCCAGTCATGCGTGCTGAGGATCATCAGCTCCAGCTCGACGCCCATGGTGAAGGCTTCGGACCGGGAGAACTCGAGGCTCATGCGCGCCCCTGCTCAGGCCGCACCGCCGCGGCGGTCTCGCCCGCCCGGGTCAGCGCCCACTGGGTCGCGAGCGGCCCCACCAGCTCCAGGATCACGACCGCGGACAGCACGATTGCCGACAGCTTCGCCCCAAACTCCGGGTAGAGCGCGGAGGCGCCCTGGACCATCACCACCGCGATGGCCGACATCGGCAGCATGCCCACCGCCAGCAGCGCGCCGCGGCGCGGCGGCATCCCGGACAGGGGGGCGAACATGGTGAGCCCGATCATCTTCCCGGCCAGCCGCGCCACCGCGAAGGCGGCGCCAATCGCGCCGGCGACAGTGAGCTCCGAAACCTGCAGGCCCGCGCCCGTGATCACGAACAGGATGATCAGGAACAACTGGGCGCCCGGTCCGAATTCTACGGCCATCAGGTCATGGTTCCTGTCGCGGTTCTTCACGAAGACCCCGAAGGCGAGGAGCGTGAGCAGCACGGAGAGCTTGAAGGAAATGGCGAAGCCCACGGTGGTCACGATCAGGCCCAGCAGCATCACGAACTGCCAGTCCTCGCGCTTGCCGAGCCAGCGCGCGAGCCCGCGGGCGACCATGAACGAAACGTATCCCAGCAGGATGGAGCCGAGGATGAGGTACAGCGGGTGCAACAAGGCCTTGGACCAGTTGGCCTTGTACTCCAGGTGCACGAATCCGAACAGCAGCGTGATGAGCAGGAACGCGAACACGTTGTTGAGCGCGGTGAGCGTCAGCAGGCGCTCGGTGAGCGGGCCCTTCGCGCGGCGGTCGTGTACGACCATCAGCAGCACCGCCGGCGAGGTCGCCATGGCGATCGCCGCCGCGGTGGCCGCGTAGACCCCGCTCACGTCGAACAGCCTCAGCGTCGCGAACACCAGCAGGAAGGACAGCAGCGACTCCGCCAGGCTGCTGGCGAGCAGCCAGCGGTCGCGCGTGAGCCACTGCAGGTCGAGCCGCCGGCCGAGCTCGAACAGGATCAGGCCCAGCGAGATGTCCACGAAAATGGACATCTCGTCGAGCATGCGCTGGTCGATCAGGTTGAGCACCGCCGGGCCCAGCAGCAGCCCGGCGGCGACGAATCCGGTAATGCGCGGCAGGCGCAGGAAACGCACGAACACCTGCCCTGCCGCAAGGCCGCAAAGCAGCACCGCGCCCACCAGCATCATGTTGGCGGCGGCAAGCGGAAATGTCGGCAGGAAGCTGGCGTCGTCCATGCGCTTCTGGTCAGTCCGGGATGGTTGGCGGCTGCCGCGCCGGCCTGCGGGCAGCTTTCAAATTATTATTGTTAAAAGATTTTCAGGCATCGCCCAAACCCCCGGCAATGCGATTTACATCTGTTGACACGCGCGTTTGACCCGCGCCGGCGCGCGCGGGTTTCAGGTGCGCGAGCCAAATTTGCCGCGTATCGGAACCGGCATGACAGGCGGATGACGTGTGCGGGTTGCGAAGGCCCGGACACGTCCGCAACGCAGTCCCCCGTTTGCAGCCAGGGGGCCGCCTTCTCGCGCTGCCTTACGCCTCGATGACCACTACATGGACGCGAAACGGTCCATGCACCCCCATCACGAGGGTCATCTCGATGTCCGCCGTGCGCGAGGGTCCCGACACGAAATTCACCTGGCGCGGGAGCCGGTCGTGCTCGCGGCGAAGGAGATCCCATGCATCCTCCATCGACCGCACGACGCGGTTCGCCGGCACCACGGCAATGTGCGTCTCGGGCAGCAGGCTGGTGGTGGCATGCGCATCCGCCCCCGAGAGCAGCATCAGGGTGCCGTTCTCCGCGATGCCGCAGAACGCCCCCGTGAGCCCGACCTTGTCGTTGCCGTTGGACGGCCGCGGTTCGAAGCGCAGGCCCGCGGCTGCCCAGTCGAGCGCCGCGTACTCGGGCCAGCAGGCCCCCTGCATCGGCAGGTCATGCTCGCGCAGGTAGCGGGCGACCGCCTGCGGCAGCTGCGCCAGGCCACCGATCGTGTCGACGGTGGACATCATGACGATGCAGCGCTCGCGAAAGCGCGGCACCGGGTCCCAGTCCATGGACGGCAGCGGTCCGCGGGCATGCATGCGCAGTCGCGCAATCACGGCCTCGCGTTCCTGCGGGCTCGCGGGGCCGCCGCGGCCGTTGGCGGCGCGGATGCGCTTGAGGATGTTGTCGCGCGCGCTCATTCGCGCCCCCGCCTGCCGGCGTAAAGCTCGCGGAAGGTCTTGCCCTGCGGCGCGGGGAAATCGCGCTGGTCCGTCCATCCCGAGCCGCCGGGCGGCAAGTGGCGCAGCCGGGCATCGCGACCGCCGGCCCAACTGCCCAGCCTGGCCGCGATTCGCGTGAGCAGGGCATAGACGCCCGGGCGGCGCGCCGCCCAGGCCCACAGCTTCAGCCCCAGGCGCTCGCCCCAGGGCCGCAGCCCCTGCTCCACCTGCTTCTCCCGCAGCTTGCGCATCAGGTCGGGCAGGGGAATCTTCACGGGGCACACGACGCCGCACTGGTTGCACAGGGTCGCGGCGTTCGGCAGGTCGATCGCGTTCTCCAGCCCCACATAGGACGGCGTCAGGATCGACCCGATCGGCCCCGGATACACCCAGCCGTAGGCGTGGCCGCCGATGTTCTGGTAGACCGGGCAGTGGTTCATGCAGGCGCCGCAGCGGATGCAGCGCAGCGCCTCCCTCATGTCGGACGCCAGCACCTTCGTACGCCCCGCGTCGACGATGATGACGTGGAATTCGCCGGGGCCGTCCTTGTCGCCCTCGCGCCTGGGCCCGGTGGTGAAGGACAGATAGTTGCTGATCGACTGACCCGTCGCCGAGCGCGTCAGCAGGCGCAGCACCAGGGAGACGTCCTCGAGGGTCGGGATGATCTTCTCCACGCCGGTGATTGCGACGTGCACGCGCGGCATGGTCGTGGTCATGCGGCCGTTGCCCTCGTTGGTCACGATCATGGTGGAACCGGTCTCGGCCACGATGAAATTGGCGCCGCTGATGCCCATGTCGGCGTCCAGGAAGTGCGGACGCAGGATCTCCCGCGCTTCGTGGGTCAACGCCGCGATGTCCGTGAGCCGCCGGCGCTGGTGCTTCTGCGCGAACAGGTCCGAGATGTCGTCGCGCGACTTGTGCACCGCCGGCGCGATGATGTGCGAGGGGGTCTCGCCCGCCTGCTGGATGATGTATTCGCCCAGGTCGGTCTCGCGCACGTCGATGCCGGCCTGCTCGAGCGCGCGGTTGAGCCCGGTTTCCTCGCCGAGCATGGACTTCGACTTGATGATCTTGCGCACCTGGTGGCGGCGCGCGATCTCGATCACCTTGGCGTTCACGTCCTGCGGCTGCTCCACCCAGTGCACGATGGTGCCCGCCGCGGTGGCCTTGCGCTCCCATTCCTCGAGCAGCACGTCCATGTGCTGCATGCCGAAATCCCGGATGCGGGCGGCGGCTTCGCGGATCTGCTCGAAGTTGTCGAGCTCGAGGATCGACCTGGCGCGCGTGACGACGAGCTTGCCCTTGGCGTTTCCCAGGGCCTTCTGCAGCTTGGCGTCGTTGAGCTTGCGGCTGGCGGCCTGCTTGAACTGTTGCGAGGTGATCTGCATGGGTCAGGGCCGCGATTCGCCCGCGGCCCCGGCCAGGACTTCGGCGACGTGGAGCACGCGCGTCCTGGTATCGCCGCGGCGGCGCAGGCGGCCTTCGATGTTCAGCATGCAGCCGAGGTCGCCGAGCACCAGGGCGTCGGCGCCGGTCGCCTCCACGTCCTGGCATTTCAGGTCGGCGATGCGCGCGGAAATGTCGCCGTACTTCACGGCGAACGTGCCGCCGAAGCCGCAGCATTGCTCGGGCTGCTGCATTTCGCGGATGCTCAGGCCGGGCACCTTGGCGAGCAGCGCCCGCGGCTGGGCCTTCACGCCCATTTCGCGCAGCCCCGAGCACGAATCGTGGTAGGTCACCGTGCCTTCGAAGCGGCCGGGCACGTGATCCAGGCGCACCATGTTCTGCAGGAAATCAGTGAGCTCGTAGGTCTTCGCGGCCAGCGCGTCGACGCGGGCCTTGAGCGCGGGAAACTCGGACAGCAGCTCCGGGTAGTGGGCGCGGATCATGCCGCTGCAGGAGCCCGAGGGAACCACCACGCATTCGCAGCTTTCGAACTCGTCGAGGACCTTGCGCGCGAGCGCCTGCGCGGCCTTGCGGTCCCCGGAGTTGTACCCGGGCTGGCCGCAGCAGGTCTGGGTCGCGGGGACGACCACCTCGCAACCGGCCGATTCGAGCAGCTTCAGGGCGCAGAACCCGATCGAAGGCCGCATCAGGTCGACCAGGCAGGTCACGAACAATCCGACTTTCATGCTTCTCCCATGCAATGCGAACGGCGCCGGCCGTCGACGCGCGGCCGTTGGTCAACATGCCCGCTGGAGGTGCCGGTGCAGGCCTGGCATGCACCGGCGGCAAGGACGGCGCGCCATCGCTTCGTACCGATGCCATGGGCGGCGCAGTGCAACACGGCGCGGATGATAGCACGCGCCCTTCGCCCGCCTTCCGTCTGTTGTCGGGGCCGGTTTCGGCAAGTAAAATTTCTGCATTGCACAAATCCAGGGGGTCGGCGCGTGTCCGAATCCAACGGCAAGACTTCGATCCAGGTCATCGAGCGCATGATGGATCTGCTCGACGCGCTGGCGCGCAACAACGACCCGGTGAACCTGAAGCGCCTGGCGAACGCGACCAGCCTGCATCCGTCGACGGCGCACCGCATCCTCAACATGCTGGTCGAATTCCGCATGGTCGACCGCGTCGAGCCCGGCACCTATCGGCTCGGCATCCGCCTGCTCGAGCTCGGCAACCTGGTGAAGTCCCGCATCAACCTGCGCCAGGAAGCCATGCCGTACATGCAGCGCCTGCACCAGGAACTGCACGAGACGGTCAACCTGTCGATCCGCCAGGGCGACGAGATGGTGTACGTGGAAAGGCTGCTCTCCGACCGCACCGCGATGCGCGTGGTGCACCTGATCGGCGCCAGCGCGCCGCTGCACATCACCGCGGCGGGCAAGGTGTTCCTCGTGGAGGACGGCGCCGAGCGCTGCCGGGAGTACGCCGAGCGCACCGGCCTGCCGGTATTCACCAAGAACACGATCCGCGACCTGCCCGCGCTGTCACGGGAGCTCGACCGCGTCCGCAAGCTCGGCTATGCCTTCGACAGCGAGGAGGCGGAAAAAGGCGTCTCCTGCATCGGCGCCGGCATCTACGACGACGAGGGCCGCCTCGTCGCCGGCCTGTCCCTGTCGGCGCCCTCGAACCGGATCGACAAGGCCTGGGGTCCGCGCGTGAAGGAGGTCGCCGACCAGATTTCGCGGGCCCTGGGCCACCGCGCCGGCGTCAAGACGGCCTGACCGGAAGCAAAATGCCCGCTTTCGCGGGCATCGTTCCAGGCGGGAGGGCGGCGGCGCAGGTCAGCCGCTGACGCGCGTGATGTCCGCCTCGATCCAGCGCTTGATCCGGTTTGCATCGCCGATGCGCGACATCTTTCCCCACGAATCGAGCAGCACGATGATCGTCGGCTTGTCGGCGATCACGGCCTGCATCACCAGGCAGCGCCCGGCCTCGCTGATGTAACCGGTCTTGGACAGGCCGATTTCCCACTGGTGGCTCTTGATCAGCCGGTTGGAATTCACGTAGGAAAGGATGCGGCGGCGCTTCTCCTCCGACTCGATGCGGAAGGAGTCCGACGTCGTGTATTCCCGGATCAGGGGATAGCCGTGGGCCGCCTCGACCATCTTCGCGAGGTCTTCCGCGGTCGAGACGTTGCCGGGGTTGAGGCCGGTCGCATCGAGGAAGCGGGAATTGACCATTCCCAGCTCCTGGGCCTTGGCGTTCATGGCCGCCACGAACGCCGGCGTGCCCCCCGGGTAGTTGCGCGCAAGCGAGGAAGCGGCGCGGTTCTCCGAGGCCATGAGGGCCAGCTTCAGCATCTCGGCGCGCATGAGCTGCGTGCCGACCTTGAGCTTGGAGCGGGAACCCTTGACGCGATCGACGTCGGCGTTGCCGACGTCGATCGATTCCAGCAGGGGCAGCCCCGAATCGAGCACGACCATGGCCGTCATCAGCTTGGTGATGGAGGCGATCGGCAGGACCTGGTCGATGTTCTTGGCAAACAGCGGGGTCCCGGATTGCTGGTCCAGGACCAGAACGGCGCTCGAGGCCAGCCGCAGCGCGGCGGGTTTTGCCGAAAAATGGGAGCGCTTGACGGCAGCTTTTTGCACGCCGCCCGCGCCGAAGGCCGGCAGGGCTGCCGCCACGATGCACAGGATCAGTGCACTGAGGATCGCTTTCATGTCGCTTGAAATTCGGGAGGTAGTATCAAGTATATGTTTTTATTAAAACTTTATCCTTGCATCCACTCGTCGGCAGGCACTGCCTGCCACGGTACGCCCGCCAGACCCAAGCTTCGACCCTGCGGCACTGGCGGGAACATACCAAAAATCAGTCACTAAGAAAAGAATCTCAAATGCCCGTCGAGCTTCAGGCCCTGAATTGCTCATTCCGTGAGGTTTTCATACGCAACTGTCATGCCCGAGGGGCGTGCCTGCGCCGTCTGCGCGCACGCCCGGCCCGGGTCAGGCAACGCCGCGGCCGGGCATGGCTTGCGCCTCGGCCCGCGCCTCCTCCTGCTGGAGCGCCCACATGTGCGCGTAAAGCCCTTGTTGCGCCACGAGCTCGCGGTGACGGCCCCGCTCCACGATGCGACCGGCGTCCATCACCAGGATCTGGTCGGCGTCGACGACCGTGGACAGGCGGTGGGCGATGACCAGCGTGGTGCGCGACGCGGAGATGCGCTCGAGCTCCTGCTGGATCGCCTTCTCGGAACGCGAGTCGAGCGCCGAAGTCGCCTCGTCGAAGATCAGGATGCCGGGATCCTTCAGCAGGGCCCTGGCGATGGCAACGCGCTGCTTTTCCCCGCCCGAGAGCTTGAGGCCGCGCTCCCCCACCATGCTTTCGTACTTGTCCGGCAGGCTCTCGATCAGCTCGTGGATGTGGGCCGATTGCGCGGCCTGGACCATGGCCTCGCGCGGCGCGTCCGGGTCCCCGTAGGCGATGTTGTAGGCGATGGTGTCGTTGAACAGCACGGTGTCCTGGGGGACGATGCCGATCGCCGCGCGCAGGCTCTTCTGGGTGAAATCGCGGATGTCCACGCCGTCGATGGTGATGCGGCCGCCATTGACGTCGTAGAACCGGAACAGCAGCCGCGCCAGCGTGGACTTGCCCGAGCCGCTGGCGCCGACCACCGCGACGGTGCTTCCCGCCGGGATGTCGAAGCTCACGTTGTGCAGGATCTGCCGCCGCGGCTCGTAGGCGAAGTCGACGTTCTCGAAACGCACGCCAGGCCGCACACCCGACAGCACCGTCGCGCCCGGCCTGTCCTCGACCTCGCGGTGCTCGCCGAGCAGCCGGAACATCTTGTCCATGTCGGTGAGGGCCTGCTTGATCTCCCGGTACACCATGCCCAGGAAGTTGAGCGGGATGTAGAGCTGGATCAGCAAGCCGTTGACCAGCACCAGGTCGCCCAGGGTCAGCGTCTGCGCCACGACTCCCTGCGCGGCTAGGATCATGAGAACGGTCACGGCGATCGCGATGACCAGGCTCTGGCCGATGTTGAGGGCGCCCAGGGACACCTCGTTGCGCACGTCGGCCGCCTCGAACTTCTGCAGGTTCTCGTCGTAGCGCCGCGCCTCGAATTCCTCGTTGTTGAAATATTTCACCGTCTCGTAATTGAGCAGGCTGTCGATGGCGCGGGTGTTCGCCTTCGAGTCGAGCTCGTTGGCGCGGCGCCGGATTTCCATGCGCCACTCGGTGACCAGCACCGTGAACACGAGGTAGACGCCGACCGCCAGCAGGGTGATCGCCATGAAACGCCAGTCGAACTTGGCGAGCAGCACCGCCGCGACCAGGCCGAATTCCAGGATCACCGGGATGATGGAAAACAGCATGTAGCTGAGCAGCGTGGAGATGCCGCGCGTGCCACGCTCGATGTCGCGTGACACCCCGCCCGTCTGCCGCTCGAGGTGGAAGCGCAGGCTCAGGCTGTGCAAATGGCGGAACACCTGCAGGGCCACGCGGCGGATGGCGCGCTTGGCCACGCGCACGAACACGATGTCGCGCAACTCCGCGAACAGGGTCGTCGACAGCCGCAGCAGCCCGTAGGTCGCCAGCAGCGCCAGCGGCAGCGCCAGCATCGCCTGGCGCGGATCGAGCGCGTCCACGATCTGCTTCATGACCAGCGGCACGCCCACGTTGGCCACCTTCGCCAGGGTCAGGAAAGTCAGCGCGACCGCCACCCGCCACTTGAATTCCCAGAGGTAGGGCAGCAGCGTCCGCAGGGTCCGCCAGTCGTTGCGGCGGTGGGCGGAAGCGGCGGGCGCTTCCGGGGCGCGTGGGGTCAAGGCGATGGTCTGGGAGGGATGGCGGGGGGCACGGAAACGGAATGTTACGCCGGTTCGGCGGGACCTCCATGGTTCCCGGTGCCGGGCCCCGGTTGTCCGGCGGCGCAGGCGGGGGAAGCGCGTAGGGTATATTGGCGTCGCCGCCCGCCGCGGCCGTCATTCACGGAGCCCCCTCGCCATGAGCGCCTTCGCCCGCGTGCTGCTGGTCCTGGTCGTCGCAGTCGCACTGCTGTTTTCCGGCTACACCTGGCTGGTGCTGCACTGGAGCTATTCGGAAGGCGAGCGCGCCGGCTACGTGCAGAAGCTGTCCCGGAAGGGCTGGCTGTGCAAGACCTGGGAAGGCGAGATCGCGCTCATCACGATGCCGGGCCAGGTCGCGGAGAAGTTCCAGTTCAGCGTCCGCGACGACGCGATCGCCCAGCGCATCAACCACTCCATCGGCAGGCGCGTGTCGCTCATCTACGAGGAGCACGTGGGACTGCCCACGAACTGCTTCGCGGAGACGCCCTATTTCGTCACGGACGTGAAACTGATCGACGAGCCCGCGCCCATCCAGGTGGTGCCCGCGAATCCCGCTTCCCCCGTCCCGGCGGCCAAGGCGGCCGGATCCCCGAGCTAGCACTGCGCCGGGCGCGGGCGCGTATTGCGCGACGGCGGCGGGGCGGGCCGCAGGAAGGGCAAGGGGAAAAGAAAAGCGGGCGCATCGCTGCGCCCGCAAGAACATGGCTAGGAACTGCAGAGGACGGACTCGCGTCGCATCCTTGGTCTGCAGGCGGATTATTGTCCGCACCCAGACCCCAGGTTGTTAAAAATTGTAAGGTATTCCGCGCCTCAGGCCTTGCGAGTGAGCAGCGCGGAAAGCGCGATGTGGTCGGAGACGCTCGCCCATGCGCGTCCGCGATGCGCGTGCGCCAGGCGGATGGAGAACCCGCGCACGTAGATGCGATCGAGGTGAAGCATCGGCAGGAACGCGGGATAGCTGCGCGCCGGACGCCCGTGCGTGGACTCGAACACCTCGTGCAGGTCGAGCGCGGTGGTCAGTGCCCTTCCGGCCGAACGCTCCCAGTCATTGAAATCGCCGGCGATCACCAGCGGCGCCTCTGGCGGGACCAGCCGCTCGATGCGACCGCAGAGCGCGAGGACCTGCTTCCTGCGCCATTGCCCGAGCAGGCCCAGGTGGACGTTGATGCAGTGCAGGGGCTGGTTCCAGCCGGGCACCGCGACCTCGCAATGGAGCAGGCCCCGCCTCTCGCTGCCGTGCATCGAGACATCCTCGTTGTCCCATTTGGAAATCGGGTACTTGCTCAGGATCGCATTGCCGTGGTGCCCGGCGTCATAGACGGCGTTCTTGCCGTAGGCGAATGCATTCCAGATGGAGTCGGCGAGGAACTCGTACTGCGGCGTGGCCGGCCAGTTCATGTGGCGCTCGGCATGGTGCTGGTGCAGCCCCTGCACCTCCTGGAGGAACACCAGGTCCGCGCCGATGCCGCGCAGCTTGTCACGCAGGTCGTGCACGGACATGCGCCGCTTGAACTGCGAGAAGCCCTTGTGGATGTTGTAGGTGACGACGTGCAGCGTGTCCATGGTCGATCGCAAGGCGCGCTTGCCGGCGGCAGGCAGCCGCTCAGGACATCATCATCCGGCACGCCAGCGTGAAATTCAACGTCCGGATCCGGCGACCGGCTGTCGCCGATCCGCCTGCCGGCGCAGCATTTCCTGCACCAGGGCGCGGAAGCGCTGCTCGAGGGTGTGCCGCACCACCATGGTGCCGATGAGCGGCGGGATGTCGAAGTCCGGCGTGAACCGGCCGTGATAACTCAGCCGGGTTCGGGCACCCTCGGCTTCCAGACGGTAGGCGCCGTTCAGTTCCCGGAAATTGCCGGCGGTGGCCTGCGACAGCATGGCATGCGGTGCGTGCTCCTCGATGGACAGCCGCACTTCGATGGGAAAGCGGAAGAACAGCAGGCCCGCCTCGCCGCGCTGCTGGACGACGGCCCGATTGCCCTCGCGCGAAAGCAGCCGGCTCGAATGCATCCCGGGGATGAATGACGGCAGGCGGTCGTAGTCGGTCAGGACTTCCCAGGCGACCGGGATGCCGGCCTCGAACGTCGCGAACGCGGACACGTCGAAGGTGTCGCCGTTGCGGCTCGCGTGCACCTGCACGTCCGCCGCCCCTGCGACGGGTGCGAACGTCAATGCGAGCAGGCACAGCCAGCCGGCGATCTCCGGCGCGGCGACGCAGGCCTCAGGAAACCGCGAGCATGCGGTCCAGGGCGATCCTGGCGGATTTCGCATCGCGTGCCGGCACCTGGATCCGGTTCACCACGTTGCCCTCGGCAAGGTTCTCCAGCGTCCATGCCAGGTGCTGCGGGTCGATGCGCGCCATGGTCGAACACATGCAGACCAGCGGGGCCATGAACTGGACGATCTTGCCCTGCGGCCTGACTTCCTCGGCGAGGCGGTTGACCAGGTTGAGCTCCGTCCCGACGAGCCAGCGCGTATTCGCGGGCGCAGCCTTGATGGTCTTGACGATGGTTTCCGTCGAGCCCACGTAATCGGACAGCTTGCAGACCTCGAAGCGGCACTCCGGGTGCGAGATCACCAGCCCGTCCGGGTGCTGGTTGCGGAACTTGAGGATGTGCTGCGGCTGGAACATCTGGTGCACCGAGCAATGCCCCTTCCAGAGCAGCATCCTGGCCGAACGCACCTGGGCGACGGTCAGCCCTCCCAGCGGCTCGTCGGGGTCCCACACCTGCATGTCCTCGAGCGGGATGCCCATCTGGTGCCCGGTCCAGCGACCAAGGTGCTGGTCGGGGAAGAACAGCACCTTCCCGCGGCGCGCGAACGACCACTCCAGGATCTGGCGCGCATTGGAGGACGTGCAGACGATGCCGCCATGCTCGCCGCAGAACGCCTTCAGGTCCGCGGCGGAATTGATGTACGTGACCGGCGTCACCATCGCGTCCGGATCCAGCACCTCGGACAGCTCGCGCCAGGCGCGCTGCACTTTGGAGACGCTGGCCATGTCGGCCATCGAGCAGCCGGCCGCCATGTCCGGCAGCACGGTGATCTGGCCGGGCTTGCACAGGATGTCGGCGACCTCGGCCATGAAGTGCACGCCGCAGAACACGATGTAGTCCGCATCCGTCTGGGAGGCAAGCTTCGACAGCCGCAGCGAGTCGCCCGTCAGGTCGGCGTGCCGGTAGACGTCGGCGCGCTGGTAGTGATGGCCGAGGATGACCAGGCGCTTGCCCAGCTTCCTTTTCGCAGCGAGGATCCGCGCCTCGCAGGCGCCGTCCTGCAGGTCGCTGAACTCGTCGAACGCTATGGCCGTTGCCGCCGTCGTCATTCCCGTCTCGCTCCTTCGCCTGCCGCGGGTGCCAAAGACCAGTCCCCGGGGGAGGCAAACGTTACCATACTAGGACAGCGGGCCGGTTTCCCCGTTCAATCGGGCCGGCAGCGCCCTGAGGACCTTCGCGTTGGTCCAGGAGAAGACCCTGTCCGCGGCGCGGTCGTACGGCAGCCACTGGTAGGCGACGTGCTCGCGCGGTGCAAGCCTCACGGCAAGCGCATCCGGGAGCCGCAGGCTGAACACGTGCTCGGTGTTGCGCGTGACGCCGGGCGCGTAGCGCCAGCGCCATTCGGGATAGATCTCGTACTCGTTTTGCGCCTGCCAGTCCATGAGCCCGAACGCCTCCGCGTCGAGCCCGGTCTCCTCCCGCACTTCGCGCACGGCCGTCTGGCGCAGCGTCTCGCCCTCATCCTGGCTGCCGGTGACGGACTGCCAGAACCCCGGGCGATCGGCGCGTTCCAGCAGCAGCACCCGCAGGTCCGGCGTGTGGATCACCACCAGGACCGAGACGGGGATCTTGAAATTCGTCGCCACAGAGGTCACAGAGGACACGGAGAGAAACAAGACCCGGGATGCAGCACCATGCCTGCGGCAATTGTTTCGCGCTGGCAGGCCTGCATGGGATTTTCCTCTGTGATCTCTGTGGCTAGCTTGCTTTGGCCTGTTCGGCAGGCTTCTGGTCGGTCTGGCGCAGGCGGATGTGCAGCTCGCGCAGCTGCTTCTCGTCGACCGCGCTCGGGGCCTGGCACATCAGGTCCTGCGCACGCTGCGTCTTCGGGAAGGCGATGACATCGCGGATCGACTCCGCGCCCGTCATCAAGGTCACCAGGCGGTCGAGCCCGAACGCCAGGCCGCCGTGGGGCGGCGCGCCGAACTGCAGCGCCTCCAGCAGGAAGCCGAACTTGAGCTTCGCCTCCTCCGGGCCGATCTTGAGCGCGCGGAACACCTTGCTCTGCACTTCCTCGCGGTGGATCCGCACCGAGCCGCCACCCAGCTCCCAGCCGTTGAGGACCATGTCGTAGGCCTTGGCCCGGCACCGGGAAGGATCCTTCTCCAGCCAGTCCTCGTCACCGTCCTTGGGGCTGGTGAAGGGGTGGTGGGCGGCGTTGTAGCGCTGCTCCTCCTCGTCGTACTCGAACATCGGGAAATCCACGACCCAGAGGATTTCCCAGTCGCCACTGAACAGGCCGTTCTGCCTGCCGAATTCGCTGTGCCCGATCTTCACCCGCAGCGCACCGAGCGCGTCGTTGACCACCTTGGCCTTGTCCGCGCCGAAGAAGACAAGGTCGCCGTCCTGGGCGCCCGTGCGCTCCAGGATCGCGGCAATGGCCCTGTCGTGCAGGTTCTTGACGATGGGTGACTGAAGACCCTCGCGCCCCCTGGCCCGCTCGTTGACCTTGATGTAGGCGAGGCCCTTGGCGCCATAGATGGTGACGAACTGGGTGTAGGCATCGATCTCGGAGCGCGGCATGGCGCCGCCGCCGGGCACCCGCAACGCCGCCACGCGCCCGCCGGGGGCATTGGCCGGCCCGGAGAAGACCTTGAAATCGACATCCTTCATGGCGTCGGTCAGCTCGGTGAACTGCAGCTTGACGCGCATGTCCGGCTTGTCGGAGCCGTACAGGCCAATGGCCTGGTCGTAGGGCATGACCGGAAACGGGCTCGGCAGGTCGACGTTCATGACGGCCTTGAACACGTGGCGCATCATCTGCTCGAACAGCGCGCGGATTTCCTCCTCGCCCAGGAACGAGGTCTCGCAGTCGATCTGCGTGAACTCCGGCTGGCGGTCGGCGCGCAGGTCCTCGTCACGGAAGCACTTGGTGATCTGGTAGTAGCGGTCGAACCCGGACACCATGAGCAGCTGCTTGAACAGCTGCGGCGACTGCGGCAGCGCAAAGAACATCCCCGGATTCACGCGCGAGGGGACCAGGTAGTCGCGTGCGCCTTCCGGCGTGCTCTTGGTGAGCATCGGGGTCTCGACGTCGATGAAACCGGCGGAGTCGAGGTATTTGCGCACCTCCATCGCCACCTTGTAGCGCAACCGCAGGTTCTTCTGCATCTGCGGGCGCCGCAGGTCGAGGTAGCGGTGCTCGAGCCGGACGTTCTCCGACAGGTTGTCATCGTCCATCTGGAACGGCGGCGTGGCGGAGGCATTCAGGATCTCGATCGAGCGCGCCAGGACCTCGACTTCCCCCGAGACGAGGCTGGCGTTCACGGTGCCCGCGGGTCGGCGGCGCACCAGCCCGGTGACGCGCACGACGTACTCGTTGCGGATCTTCTCGGCGGTCGCGAAAGTGCCGGCATTGTCGGGGTCGCACACCACCTGGACCAGGCCCTCGCGGTCGCGCAGGTCGATGAAGATCACGCCGCCGTGGTCGCGGCGCCGGTGGACCCAGCCGCAGAGAATCACGGTCTGGTCGAGGTACTTGGTGGAAATGAGGCCGCAGTAGTCGGTACGCATGGTGGCTCGATGTTGAAGGTTGGGGGCGCGCCGCGCCGCGCGGCGCGGGCGAAGCGGTTCAGGCCGTCGGATTCCTGTTGCCGGGCGGGGGCACGACGCCCATCGAGATGATGTACTTCAGCGCCTCGTCCACGCTCATCTGCAGCTCGATGACCTCGGCGCGGGGCATCATCAGGAAAAAACCCGAGGTCGGGTTCGGCGTGGTGGGCACGTAGACGCTGACGTAATCGCCGCCCAGGTGGGCGGCCACCTCGCCGCCCGGCTGGCCGGTCAGGAACGCCACCGTCCAGGAACCCTGGCGCGGGTACTGGACGAGCAGCGCCTTGCGGAAGGCCTGGCCCGAGGAGGAGAACAGCGTGTCGGACACCTGCTTGACGCTCGAGTAAACCGACTTCACGAACGGGATGCGCGCGAGGATGCCCTCGCCGAACTGCACCAGGCGCTGGCCGATGATGTTGGCGGCGAGCACGCCGGTGAGCAGCACGACGAGGAAGGTCAGGAGCACCCCGAGGCCGGGGATGTTGAAGCCGAGCCAGGACCGCGGGTGCCAGGCGGCAGGCAGCAGCAGCAGCGTCTGGTCGAGGGTGTCGACCAGCACGCTCAGCACCCAGAAGGTAATGACCAGCGGGGCCCAGACCAGCAGGCCCGTGATGAGATATTTCTTCACCGATGGATTCTTGACGGGGCGGCCGCTCACACCGGCGCTACTGGCATGCCGGGCAGGCACCCGCGCCGCATGCGGCGGCTTCGGCCTTGCTGTCGGACTTCCCGGTGTCGGCGCCGCCGCCCGAATCCTTCCCGGCGGCATCCTCCTTGCCCGGGCCGGAGGTTTTCGAGCCCTTGAAGTCCGTGGCATACCAGCCGCTGCCTTTCAACTGGAAGCCGGCGGCGCTGATCTGCTTGCTGAACGAATCCCTGCCGCAGACGGGACAGGTTTTCAGCGGCGCATCGGACATCTTTTGCAGGACTTCGGCCTGATGGCCGCAGGTGGCGCAGCGATATTCGTAGATGGGCATGATATTCCCCGTAAAAACAATGGAATTATACCGAATGGCAGGCGTCGGCCACAGCGTAGATCGGGTCGCGTGCCCCGCCCCTCAAGGGGGTGGCCGGCGGCTATAATCCCGGCCGCGCCCCCGGCAAGTCATGAACGTTCCCCGTCCCTTCTGGCCCTATCCCCGCATCATCGCCCATCGTGGCGGCGGCCTGCTCGCGCCGGAGAACACTCTGGCGGGCCTGCGCCTCGCCCGCAACCTGGGCTTCCAGGCGGTCGAGTTCGACGTCAAGCTCGCGGAGGACGGCACGCCCATCCTGATGCACGACGACACGCTGGAGCGCACCACCGACGGCCGCGGCGCGGTCGCCGACTGCAGCTACGAGGAGCTGTCCTCCCTGGACGCCGGCGGCTGGTTCGGCAACGAGTATGCCGGTGAGCCGGTGCCCTCGTTTGCCGCGGCCGCCGCGTTGTGCCGGGAAGCGGGCCTGTGGGCGAACGTCGAGATCAAACCCAATCCCGGGCAGGACAGGGAAACGGGCGAAACGGTGGCCCGCATGGCGAGAATGCTCTGGGCCGGGGCAGACCGGCCGCCCCTGCTGTCATCGTTCTCGCCGCTGTCGCTCGAGGCGGCCGCCGTGGAAGCCCCGGAATTGCCGCGCGGCCTGCTGGTTTCGACGGTGCCGTCGAACTGGGAGGCGCTCATGCGGCGCCTGCAGTGTGTCGCGCTGCACGCGAGCTGCCGGCACCTGGATGCGGACCGCATCAAGGCGATCCATGCGGCCGGCTACGGCGTGCTGGCGTACACGGTGAACGACTCGGAACTGGCCGTCGACCTGCTGGACTGGGGCGTCGATGCGCTGGTGACGGACCAGCTCGACGCCATCACGCCGAACTTCGCCTGACGACGTTCAGATCCGGGAGACGGCGACGAGGTCCGCTTCCCGGGCATCGGCCGCCGCATCGGCCGGTTCCGCGATCCAGTCGATGAGTTCCATGCGCCCGTCGTGGTGCTCGACGATCGCGGTGCAGCTGTCCACCCAGTCGCCGCAGTTCATGTAAGCCAGCCCGTCGATCTCGCGCAGGGCTGCGCTGTGGATGTGCCCGCAGATCACGCCGTCCAGGCCGCGCCCGCGCACACCGCGCATGACCGAATCCTCGAAGTCGTAGATGAAACTGACGGCGCCCTTCACCTTGCGCTTGGCATAGCCCGCCAGCGACCAGTAGCCGGAGATGCCCAGCGTGCGCCGCACCAGCGACAGCCAGTTGTTGACGCGCACCAGGAGGTTGTAGGCCACGTCGCCGAGCACCGCCACCCAGCGGTGGTGGCGCGTCACCTGGTCGAACTCGTCGCCGTGCAGCACCGCGTAGCGCTTGCCGTCCGCGGCCACGTGCACCGCCTCCTGGACCAGTTCGATGTCGCCGAAGGACGTGCCGGCGTATTCGCGCAAGGCCTCGTCATGGTTGCCCGGCACGAACACGACCCGCGTGCCGTGGCGGGCACGCTTGAGGATCTTCTGCACGAAGGTGTTCTGTTCCCGCGACCAGTGGATGCCGCGGCTCATGGACCAGAAATCGATGATGTCGCCGACGAGGTAGAGGAAATCGGCATCATATTGGCGCAGGAAGGAAAGCAACCGGCCGGCCTGGCAGGCGCGCGTGCCGAGATGGATGTCAGAGAGGAAGATCGAGCGGACCCTGGGACGCCGCCCCCCCTGCCCGGACGCCGGGGCGTGCTCCGGGCCCCGCAGCAGGTGGTCCCCACGCAGCGCGGCGCGCAGTGCGGCCTCCGAGTGGAGGAGGTCGTTCGGCTTCAGGCTGGGCTCGCTCGTTCACGCATCGACGCGAGCTTACCCCCCCGTTGTTACAGGATGATGAAACGGGCGGCGGCTTGGCCGCCGCCCCTCATGCGGCCGAACGCACCTTCTCGGGCGAGCGCAGCCCGGCGAGAAGTTCCGCCTGCTTCGCCCGGGCCTTCGCCACGCTTGCCTCCTTCACATGGCCGTAGCCGCGGATGTCCTCCGGGATCGAGGCGATCTGCACTGCGAGCCCATGGTTCTGCGCCGAAAGCCGGGCCAGCATCTCGCCGACCGCGGCCTCGTAGTCGGCGATCAACTGGCGCTCCATGCGGCGCTCGGCGGTCCGGCCGAAAAGGTCGAACGGCGTGCCGCGCAGGCCCTTGAGCCTGGCCAGGAGCTTGAAGGCCGTGAACACCCAGCCGCCGTACTCGGACTTGCGCAGTTCGCCCGTCACGGGGTCCCGCCTGGCGAACAGCGGCGGCGCCAGGTGGAAATGCAGCTTGTAGTCGCCGTCGAACTGGGCGCGGACTTTCTCCATGAACGCGGGGTCGGCGTACAGGCGCGCCACCTCGTATTCGTCCTTGTAGGCCAGCAGCTTGAAGTAATAACGCGCGACGGCTTCGGCAAGGGCGCTACTGCCGCGCACCTGGGCGGCTTCGGCCTGCCGCACGCGCTCCACCAGCTCGCGATAGCGCCCGGCGTACGCCGCGTCCTGGTAGCCGGTCAGGAACTCGACGCGGCGGTCGATGACTTCGTCGAGCGTCCGGGCGGGCTTTGCCGGCGCCGCGTCCGCGCGCGGCGCTATCAGGCGTTCGACCCCGGCCGGATCGACGGCGGCGCGGCGCCCCCACAGGAAAGCCGCCTGGTTCATCTTCACCGCGGCGCCGTTGAGCTCGATCGCCTTGTTGATCGCCTCGCTGGACAGCGGCACCAGGCCCCGCTGGAAGGCGAAACCGAGCATGAACATGTTGGTGGCGATGGAATCGCCGATCAGCGCCGTGGCAATGCGGGTCGCGTCGACGAACTCGGCATTGCCCTCGCCCACGCCCTTGATGATGGTCCGCTGCAGGGACTGGGTCGGAAACTGCACGTTGGGATTGCGGGTGAAGTCCCCGGTCATCTGCTGGTGCGTGTTCACGACGGCGCGGGTTCCCGGATGCGCGGTGTCCATCGTCTTCTGGCTCGCCGAAACCACGAGGTCGCAACCGAGGACCAGCGAGGCGCCGCCCGAGCCCAGGCGCACGGTCTTGATGTCATCCGGCTGGGCGGCGATCTGCAGGTGGCTCCAGACCGAGCCGCCCTTCTGCGCCAGGCCGGCCATGTCGAGGCCGCCGAAGCCCTTGCCCTCCAGGTGCGCGGCCATGCCCACGACGGCGCCGATGGTCACCACGCCGGTGCCCCCCACGCCAGTCAGCATGATGCCGTAGGGCTGCGCCAGCGACGGTTGCGCCGGCTCGGGGACCGCGGCGAACAGGGTTTCCACGGCCTGCCCGGGCTGCACCGCCTCCTTGCCCGCGCTCTTGCCCTTGCGCACGCCGCCGCCGTGGACGGTGACGAAGCTGGGGCAGAAGCCCTTCACGCAGGAATAGTCCTTGTTGCAGGCCGACTGGTCGATCGTGCGCTTGCGCCCGAACTCGGTTTCCAGCGGCAGCACCGACACGCAGTTCGATTTCACGCCGCAGTCGCCGCAGCCTTCGCACACCAGGTCGTTGATGAAGGCTCGCTTGGCCGGGTCCGGGAACTGGTTGCGCTTGCGCCGCCGGCGCTTTTCCGCCGCGCAGGTCTGGTCATAGATGATCACCGACAGGCCCGGCACTTCGCGGAACTCCCGCTGCACCTGGTCGTAGTCGTCGCGGTGGTGAACCGTCACGCCCGGCGCCCATTCGGTGCCAGCCGGGTATTTTTCCGGCTCGTCGGTTACGACGGCGATCCGACCGGCGCCCTCCCCGTAGACCTGCAGCGTGATCTGCGGCACGGTCAGCGGACCGTCGACGTGCTGGCCGCCCGTCATGGCCACCGCGTCGTTGTAGAGGATCTTGTAGGTGACATTGACCCCGGAGGCCTTCGCGGCCCGCACCGCGAGCAGGCCCGAGTGGTAGTAGGTGCCATCGCCGATGTTCTGGAACATGTGCGGCGTCTTCACGAACGGCGCCTCGCCCACCCAGCTCGCGCCCTCGCCGCCCATCTGCGTGTAGCCGGCCGTATTGCGGTTCATCCATTGCGCCATGAAATGGCAGCCGATGCCGGCAAGCGCACGCGAGCCCTCGGGCACGCGCGTGCCCGTATTGTGCGGGCAGCCGGAACAGAAGTACGGCGTGCGGTCCATGGCCGGCTTCTCCGGGGTGCGGGACTGCAACTGCTCCTGGTGCGCCACGCGCGCCGCGAGCCCGGCATCACTGACGCGCTCCAGCAGGCGGTGCCCGATCGCCACGGCGATCTCGTTGGGGTCCAGCGCGGCATTGGACTGGAACAGGATGCGCCCCAGTTCATCGCGCTTGCCCACGACGGCGGGTGCCCGCTCCATGCCGTAGAGGACATCCTTGAGCTGCGGTTCGATGAGTCCGCGCTTCTCCTCCACCACGAGGATTTTTTCGAGGCCCTGCGCGAATCGCCTGGCACCTTCGGGTTCAAGCGGCCAGGTCATGCCGACCTTGTAGAGCCGGATGCCCAGGCGCGCCGCTTCCGCCTCGTCGATGCCCAGGTACTGCAGCGCCTGGCGCACGTCCATGTACGACTTGCCGCAGGTCGCGATGCCGAGCCTCGCCTCGGGCGCATCGACGACGATGCGGTCGAGCTTGTTGGCGCGCGCGAAGGCCTTGGCCGCTTCCAGCTTCCAGGTGTGCAGCCGCGCCTCCTGGTCGAGCGGCGCGTCGGGCCAGCGGATGTTGAGGCCGCCCTCGGGCATCGCGAAATCGGCCGGCACGACGATGCCGACGCGGGCCGGGCTGACGTCCACCGAGGCGCTGGCGTCGATCGTGTCCTTCATGCACTTCAATCCCACCCAGGTGCCGGAGTAGCGCGACAGCGCCCAGCCGTAGAGGCCGTAGTCGAGCAATTCCTGCACGCCGGCCGGATTGAGGATGGGCATCATCGCGTCGACCATCGCGAACTCGCTCTGGTGCGCGGTGGTGGACGATTCGCAGGTATGGTCGTCGCCCATCAGGCAGATCACCCCGCCCAGCCTGGCCGAGCCGGCGAGGTTGCCATGGCGGAAGGCGTCGCCCGTGCGGTCCACGCCGGGACCCTTGCCGTACCAGATGGCGAACACGCCGTCGTACTTGTTGTCGCCGTCGAGGTGGGCCTGCTGCGTGCCCCAGCAGGCGGTTGCGGCAAGGTCCTCGTTCACCCCGGGTTGGAAGACGATGTTGTGGGACTCCAGGTGCGGCCTCGCCGCCCAGAGCTGCTGGTCATAGCCCCCCAGCGGGCTGCCGCGATAACCGGAGATATAACAGGCCGTGTTGAAGCCGGCCGCCTTGTCACGCGCCTGCTGCATCATGGGCAGGCGCACCAGGGCCTGGGTTCCCGTGATGTAGATGCGGCCGGTCTGCAGCGTGTACTTGTCTTCCAGCTTGACGTCACGCAATGTCATTGCTCGTATCCTCCGGTCTGTCCTGGATCCCGCCCCGCGCCTCGCCCGGGACGGAAGTTTTTGTTATTTTCGCGGAATTCCGCGTTCTGCGCCGCCCTTCACGGGTTCCGCTGGTTGGACCCCGGCCAGGGCCGCGGATTCCGGCTGCCCCAGCCTAGGCAGGCTTCGCGGGAAGGGCTAGCGTCCCCGCCCGCATAGCGGCTATGCCCGGCCATCGACAAGGAGCTGCAATGGATGTCCTGCATGGCCTGCGGGTCTTCACCCGGGTCGTGGATTCGGGAAGCTTTTCCGCAGTGGCCCGGGAAATGGGGGTCACGCAGCCGACCGTCAGCAAGCTCGTCTCGCAGCTCGAGGCCCATTTTGGCGCCCAGCTGATCGTGCGCAGCACCGCCAGGCTCAAGCTCACGGACACGGGGGCAGCGTTCTACGAGAAGGGTCGCAAGCTGCTGCAGGACCTGGCCGAACTGGAATCGAGCGTGGGGCCCGACGGCGGCCGGCCGTCCGGGCGGCTGCGGGTCAGCGCGCCCTCGGCGTTCGGGGAGACTTACCTGTCGCCGATGCTGTTGCGGCTGCTCGAGACCCATCCTGCGCTCGAGGTCGACCTGATCCTGAACGACCGCTGGTTCGACCTGCTGGAGGACGGCATCGATGTGGCCCTGCGCTTCGGTCCACTGCCGGACCAGCGCATCATCGCGCGCCGGGTCGGGGTGAGCCCGCAGGCCTGCCTGGCCTCGCCCGAATACCTCGCCAGGCACCAGGTGCCCGCGGCGCTCGACGATCTCGAGCACCACAACTGCGTGGTGAATGGCCTGGTGTCCCCGACGGGACGCTGGTCCTTCCGTGGGCCGGAGGGCGAAGTGGCCGTGCACGTGGGGGGCAACTTCCGTTCCAACAACCTCGAGGCGATCCGGCGCGCGGTCCTGGCGGGCAACGGCATCGCCGTCGGACCCGTGTGGCTCTACTACGACGACATCCGGGAGGGCCGCGTGCGGGTGCTGCTGCCCGAATACCAGCCCGCCCCGCTGGACATCAACGCCCTCTACCTGCCCAGCCCCTACCTGCCGGCCAAGGTGGGCGCCGTCATTTCCGCCCTGGAGGTCGAAATCAGGCGCATCCCGGCCCTGCGCGGCGAACTGCCCGCGCCGCTGCGCTGAGCGATGAAAAAAGGCCGGCGGGCGCCGGCCTTCCTGCGTTTGCGCGCTGCGGTTCAGAACGGGATGTCGTCTTCCATGTCATCGAAGTTGCCGCCCTTGCCCGCAGGCGCGGCCTTCTTCGCCGGCGCCGAGGATCGCGCCGGGGCGTCGTCATCCGGCGGCGCCATGCGTTCCGAGCCACCGGAGCGCGAGCCCAGCATCTGCATGCGGTCACAGCGGATTTCCGTGGTGTAGCGCTCCTGTCCTTCCTTGTCGGTCCACTTGCGCGTCTGCAGCCGGCCCTCGATGTAGACCTGCGAGCCCTTCTTCAGGTACTCGCCCGCGATCTCGGCCGTCTTGCCGAACATGGCCACACGGTGCCATTCGGTCTGCTCCTGCTTTTCCCCGCTCTTGTCCTTCCAGGTCTCGGTCGTGGCGAGCGTGACGTTGGCCACCGCATCGCCGCTTGGCAGGTAGCGCACCTCGGGATCGCGCCCGAGGTTGCCGACCAGGATCACCTTGTTGACTGAAGCCATGCGCTAACCCTCCCCTGCAAGTAGTTTGATGACATTCTGTTCGTCGAAGCCCGCCATGTCCACCCTCAGGTAGGCCACGCCTTCCGCGGAGAGCATGACCTCCCGGACCCCCGGCAGGCTGGACAATTGTCGCGTCAGCCCGGCGATCGCCTGCGCATCCATCCTGGGCAGTTGATAACGCCGCGTGTGCAGCACCGCCGGGATGCGCATGCCGGCCGCAAGCACGATCCAGATGGCCGCCAGCACGGCGCACATGCCGTAGACGGACGCGGCGCCGTAGTGCTGCGAGAGCCAGCCGCCGCCGGCGGCGCCGCAGAACGTGCCGATGAACTGGATGGATCCGTACACCCCGATCGCCGTTCCCTTCGCTCCCGCCGGCGCCATGCGCGAGATCAGGGACGGCAACGTCGCTTCGAGCAGGTTGAAGGCGGTGAAGAAAACGAGCAGGCCGGCCACGAGCGTCGCCAGGCTCGAGGCCCCGGTCGCAAGCACGACCATGCCCGCCAGCAGCACCGCGATCGCGCCCAGGAACACCGGCTTGTGCAGGCCGCCGCGGTCCATGGCCAGCATCGGGGGAAGCATGAGGACGAAGGAGCCCAGCATCACCGGCAGGTAAACGTGCCAGTGCTGCGCCGTCGGCAGGTGCGCCTGGAGCGCGAACGGCACGACCACGAACAGCCCCATCAGCGTGCCATGCAGGGCGAAGATGCCGAAATTCAGCCGGGCAAGCTGCGTGTCCCGCAGCACCTCCCGGACCGGCACCGGCACCGGCGCGGTCCTGCCGGCAAGCCTGGCCGGCGGAGGATCCGGGATGGCAAAGCGCACGACCAGGATCGCCGCCAGCGCGAGCACGCCCGTGAGCACGAAGATGCCGGGAACGCCGATGGCGTCGTCGAGCAGCGGCCCCGCCACCATCGACAGGGCAAAGGCCGCACCGATCGTCATGCCGATGATCGCCATCGCCTTGGTGCGCTGCTCGTCCCGGGTCAGGTCCGCGGTGAGGGCGATGACCGCTGCGGAGATGGCGCCAGCGCCCTGGATGACGCGGCCGGCGATCACCATCGTGATGTCGTTCGCCGCCGCGGCGACAAAGCTGCCGAGGGCGAAGATCGCCAGCCCGAAATAGATCGTGCGCTTGCGCCCCCAGCGGTCGGAGAGCCAGCCGAAAGGCACCTGCAGCAGCGCCTGCGTCAGCCCGTACGCGCCCAGGGCAATGCCCACCGCAGTGTGGCTCTGTCCACCCGGCAAGTGCTGGGCGTAGAGGGCGAACACCGGCAGGATGATGAACATGCCGAGCATGCGCAGGCCGAAAATGCCGGCCAAACCGACACTTGCGCGAAACTCCTGAGGTGTCATGCGCTCCGGGGGCGACATCGGGGCAAACGGGGAAACCCGCAGCTTGGGAATTGCTCTGGAAGTGCAGTATATTAGCAGGTCGATCCTGGCGTTAGAGAGCGGAAGAGCTTTGGAATACCTGCGCATCCGCGGCGCGCGCACCCACAACCTCAAGAACGTCAACCTCGACCTGCCGCGCAACCAGCTGGTCGTCGTCACCGGGCTGTCCGGCTCCGGCAAGTCTTCGCTCGCATTCGACACGCTGTACGCCGAGGGCCAGCGCCGCTACGTCGAATCGCTTTCTGCCTACGCGCGGCAGTTCCTGCAACTCATGGAAAAGCCCGACGTGGACCTCATCGAAGGCCTGTCGCCCGCGATCGCGATCGAGCAAAAGGCCACCAGCCACAATCCGCGCTCCACGGTGGGCACCGTGACGGAGATCCACGATTACCTGCGCTTGCTTTACGCCCGGGTGGGCGAGCCGCATTGCCCCGAGCACGGCATCGCGCTGTCGGCGCAGAGCGTTTCCCAGATGGTGGACCATGTCCTGGAACTCCCCGAGGACACGCGCCTGATGATCCTCGCCCCGCTGCTGGTCGGGCGCAAGGGCGAGAACCACGAGTTGTTCGAGGACCTGAAGGCGCAAGGCTTCGTGCGCGTGCGCATCGACGGCACCGTGCACGACATCGACGCCCTGCCCAAGCTGTCCAGGACGAAAAAGCACACGGTGGAGATCGTGGTCGACCGCCTCAAGGTAAGGCAGGACGCCAGGCAGCGCCTTGCCGAATCCTTCGAGACGGCGCTGCGTCATGCGGACGGCCGCGCCATCGCCGTGGAGATGGACCCGGGGAAGGAGCACCTGTTCTCCGCGCGCTTCGCCTGCCCGATCTGCAGCTACTCGCTGCCGGAGCTGGAGCCGCGCCTGTTCTCCTTCAACAACCCGTTGGGCGCCTGCCCGCGCTGCGACGGGCTGGGGCAGATCACCTTCTTCGACCCGCGCCGCGTCGTGGCTTTCCCGCACCTGTCGCTCGCCGCAGGCGCCATCAAGGGATGGGACCGCCGCAACCAGTTCTACTTCCAGATGCTGGCGAGCCTCGCGCAGCAGTACGGCTTCGACGTCGAAACAGCCTTCGAGGAACTGCCGAAACCGATCCAGGACCTGGTGCTCGGCGGCTCGGGGCGGGAAAAGGTCAAGTTCCTCTACGTCGGCGAGCGGGGCAACAAGTACCAGCGCGAGCATCCCTTCGAGGGCATCCTGCCCAACCTCGAGCGGCGCTACCGCGAGACGGACTCCGTCACGGTTCGCGAGGAACTCGCGAAGTATCTGGCAAGCCAGCCATGCCCGGAGTGCAACGGCACTCGCCTGCGGCGCGAGGCACGCCACGTATTCGTGGCGGACAGGGCAATCTTCGAGCTTTCCGGCATGCCGCTCAGCCAGGCGCTCGCCTTCTTCCAGTCCATGAAGCTGGAAGGCGCCCGCCAGGCGATCGCCGACAAGATCGTGCGCGAGATCGCCAACCGCCTGCAGTTCCTGGTCAACGTCGGCCTCGACTACCTGGCACTGGATCGATCCGCCGACACCCTGTCGGGGGGAGAGGCGCAGCGGATTCGGCTCGCCTCCCAGATCGGCTCGGGACTCACCGGCGTCATGTACGTGCTCGACGAACCCTCGATCGGCCTGCACCAGCGCGACAACGACCGCCTGCTCGCCACGCTCAAGGCGTTGCGCGACCTGGGCAACTCGGTGATCGTCGTCGAGCACGACCAGGATGCCATCCTGAATGCGGACTACGTCGTCGACATGGGACCGGGAGCCGGGGAACGCGGCGGCCAGGTGATCGCCGAGGGCACACCCCCGCAGATCGCCGCCAATCCCGCGTCCCTCACCGGGCAGTTCATTTCCGGCCGGCGCAGCATCTCCACACCGCGGTTGCGCAACAAGCCGCAGCCCAAGCAAATCCTCGTCCTCAGCGGTGCGCGCGGCAACAACCTGAAGGGCGTGGACCTGCACCTGCCCGTGGGCCTGCTCGTTTGCGTGACCGGCGTCTCCGGGTCGGGAAAATCCACGCTGATCAACGACACCCTCTACAATGCAGCGGCGCAGCATCTGTACCACAGCACGGCCGAGCCCTCAGACCACGACAACATCGAAGGGCTGGACTTCTTCGACAAGGTGGTGAACGTCGACCAGAGCCCGATCGGGCGCACGCCGCGATCGAACCCGGCGACATACACGGGGCTTTTCACGCCAGTGCGCGACCTGTTCGCCGGCGTGCCGCTGGCGCGCGAGCGCGGATATGGCGCGGGCCGATTCTCCTTCAACGTCAAGGGTGGCCGCTGTGAAGCCTGCCAGGGCGACGGCGTGCTCAAGGTCGAGATGTATTTCCTGCCCGACATCTACGTGCCCTGCGACGTTTGCCACGGCCACCGCTACAACCGGGAGACCCTCGAGATCCAGTACAAGGGAAGGAACATCCACGAAGTGCTGGAGATGACGGTGGAGCAGGCCCACGGATTCTTCGAAGCCGTTCCGGTGCTGGCGCGCAAGCTCGAGACGCTCATCGACGTCGGCCTTGGTTACATTCGCCTGGGCCAGAGCGCCACAACGCTCTCGGGCGGCGAGGCGCAGCGCGTGAAGCTGGCGCTGGAGCTCTCGAAGCGCGACACGGGCCGGACCCTGTACATCCTCGACGAGCCGACCACGGGGCTGCACTTCCAGGACATCGAGCTGCTGCTGAAGGTCCTGCAGCGCCTGCGCGACCACGGCAACACCGTCGTGGTGATCGAGCACAACCTGGACGTGATCAAGACTGCGGACTGGATCGTGGACCTGGGGCCCGAAGGCGGCGAAGGCGGCGGCCGCATCATTGCGCAAGGGACGCCCGAGGACATCGCCCGCAGTCCCGCCAGCCACACGGGGACCTACCTCAGGCCGGTCCTCGGCATCCCCGGCAAGGCACGGGCGATCGCCGGCTGAGGCTCCCGAACCACCAATGAAAAAGGCCGGGCATAGCCCGGCCTTTTTCCATTCCGTCGTTCCTGCGCTTACTTCTTCTCGACGGGCGCGGCGGATTCCTCCGCGGCTTCGGGCCGGTCGAGCAACTCGACCAGCGCCATCGGGGCATTGTCGCCCTGGCGAAAGCCAAACTTCAGGATGCGCAGGTAGCCGCCGTTGCGCTTGGCGTAGCGCGGACCGAGCTCGTCGAAGAGCTTGGTCACGAGCTCGCGGTCGCGCAGGCGGGAGAACGCCAGCCGGCGGTTGGCCAGCGAAGGCTTCTTGCCCAGCGTGATGATCGGCTCTGCGACGCGGCGCAGCTCCTTCGCCTTGGGCAGCGTGGTCTTGATGACCTCGTGGCGCAGCAGCGAATTGGTCATGTTCCGCAGCATCGCCAGGCGGTGGCTGCTGGTACGGTTGAGTTTCCTGAGTCCCAGTTGGTGGCGCATGTGCTACCCCTTGTTAAACCTTCTCCAGCCCGACCGGGGGCCAGTTTTCCAATTTCATCCCCAGCGTGAGCCCACGCGAGGCGAGCACTTCCTTGATCTCGTTGAGCGACTTGCGGCCCAGGTTCGGCGTCTTCAGCAGCTCCGTCTCCGTGCGCTGGATCAGGTCGCCGATGTAATAGATGTTCTCCGCCTTGAGGCAGTTCGCCGAGCGCACGGTGAGTTCCAGGTCATCGACCGGGCGCAGCAGGATCGGATCGACCTGCGGGGCCTTGGGCGCCTCGATCGGGGCCGGCGTGCCTTTCAGGTCGGCGAAAAGGGAGAGCTGGTCGACCAGGATGCGGGCCGCGTAGCGGATGGCTTCTTCCGGTTCCACGACGCCATTGGTCTCGATGTCGACGATCAGCTTGTCCAGGTCCGTACGCTGCTCCACCCGGGCCGATTCCACCGCATAGCTCACGCGCTTTACCGGGCTGAAGGAGGCGTCGACCATGATGTTGCCGATGGTGCGGCCTTCCTTGGACAGCGCCCGGGTGGTGGCGGGTACGTAGCCGCGGCCGCCCTCAACCTTGATCTGCATGTCGAGCTTGCCGCCGGGGGCGATATGCGCGATGACGTGCTCGGGATTGATGATCTCGACGTCATGGGACGCTTCGATGTCGCCCGCGGTGACCACGCTCTCCCCCTGCTTCTTCAGGTTGAGCACAACCTCGTCCCGATTGTGCAGCTTGAGCACGATGCCCTTCAGGTTGAGCAGGATATCCACGACGTCTTCCTGCACCCCGTCGATGGTGGAGTACTCGTGCAGCACGCCATTGATCTTCACCTCGGTCGGGGCATAGCCCGGCATCGAGGACAGCAGCACCCGGCGCAAAGCATTGCCCAGGGTATGCCCATAGCCGCGCTCGAACGGCTCCATCGTCACCTTCGCATGGAAGGGGGAGATCGTCTGAACATCGATGATTCGCGGCTTCAGAAAGCTGCTTTGCATAAACGGTACCCTCTAAAGGAAATTCGGTTCGTTCCGGCCAAAAAGCGTACGGCCCGACCGCATCGGCGGCGGGCCGCGACGGCAGGCGCGGTCACTTCGAGTACAGTTCCACCACCAGCGATTCGTTGATCGTCGACGGCAGCTCAGAGCGTTGCGGCTTGGCCTTGAACGTGCCCTTGAGCGCCTTGCTGTCCACCTCGATCCAGTCCGGGTAGCCGCGGCCTTCGGCGGCCTCGACCGCGCCCTTGATGCGCAGCTGTCCCTTGGCGCCCTCCGCAACCTCGATCACGTCGCCCTGGCGAACCTGGTAGGAGGGGATGTTCACCCGCTTGCCATTGACCAGGATCCCGTTGTGGCGCACCACCTGGCGGGCCTCCGTGCGGGAGGCGCCGAAGCCCATGCGGTAAGCCACGGTGTCCAGGCGGCTCTCCAGCAACTGCAGCAGTGCCTCGCCGGTCACTTCCTTGACGCGCGAGGCTTCCGCGTAGGTCTTGCGGAATTGGCGCTCCAGCAGGCCGTAGATGCGGCGGATCTTCTGCTTCTCGCGCAGTTGCGTGCCGTAATCCGACCGGCGCAGGTTCTTCTGGCCGTGCTGGCCCGGGGCGTACTGGCGGCGCTCGATGGCGCACTTGTCCGTGAAGCACTTCTCGCCCTTCAGGAACAGCTTCTCGCCTTCCCGGCGGCACTGGCGGCACTTGGCGTCTAGGTTCCTAGCCACTGCACTCTCCTTCGATCAGATGCGGCGCTTCTTCGGCGGACGGCAGCCGTTGTGCGGCACGGGCGTCACGTCGGAGATGCTGGTTATCTTCAGGCCCACGGCATTCAGGGCACGCACCGCCGACTCGCGGCCCGGCCCGGGCCCCTTGATGCGGACCTCCAGGTTCTTCACGCCGCACTCCTGCGCAGCCCGGCCGGCCTGCTCGGCCGCGATCTGCGCGGCGAAGGGGGTCGACTTGCGCGAGCCCTTGAAACCGGCGGCGCCCGAGGTCGCCCACGACAGGGCGTTGCCCTGGCGGTCGGTGATGGTCACGATGGTGTTGTTGAAGGACGCGTGGATGTGGGCGATGCCCTCTGCCACGTTTTTCTTCACCTTCTTGCGGACCCGCGCTGCCGCGGTCGTCGGTGCCTTTGCCATGTCAGTCTTTCCTCGAATTCGTCATTACTTCGCCGGTGCCGCGCCGCCGGTGCGCTGGATCGCCTTGCGCGGACCCTTGCGGGTGCGGGCGTTGGTCCGCGTGCGCTGGCCACGCAGCGGCAGGCCGCGGCGGTGCCGCGTGCCGCGGTAGCAGCCCAGGTCCATCAGGCGCTTGATGTTCATCGACACCTCGCGGCGCAAGTCGCCCTCGACCGCAAACTTGGCGACCTGCTCGCGCAGCTTCTCCATCTCGTTGTCGGTCAAGTCCTTGATCTTGGAGTTGCCCTTGATCCCGGCGGCGGCGCAGATGGCGCGCGAACGGGAGCGGCCGATGCCATAGATCGCGGTCAGCGCCACTTCCGCGTGCTGGTGGTTGGGGATGTTTACGCCGGCGATACGTGCCATATGTCGTCCTGCTTTCGCTGTTGTCTGGTTGCGTTGCCGCGCCGGGTCAACCCTGGCGCTGCTTGTGGCGCGGATCCGAGCAGATCACGCGCACGACGCGGTTGCGCCGGACGATCTTGCAGTTCCGGCACATCTTCTTGACCGATGCCAATACCTTCATCTTCCTCTCCTTGTTTCCGCTACTTGGCGCGGAACACGATGCGCGCCCTGCTCAGGTCGTAGGGCGTGAGCTCCACCGTCACCTTGTCGCCCGGCAGGATGCGGATGTAGTGCATCCGCATCTTTCCGGAAATGTGTCCGAGCACCACATGGCCGTTCTCCAGCTTCACGCGGAACGTCGCGTTGGGCAGGGTTTCCAGGATCTCCCCCTGCATCTGGATCGTCTCTTCCTTGGCCATGCTCCTCCGCTATCGGGTCGGGAACATCCCGCCCTTGAAGTTCGCCTTCTTCAGCAGGCTTTCGTACTGGTGCGACATTACGTAAGCCTGCACCTGCGCCATGAAATCCATGGTCACCACCACGATGATCAGCAGGCTGGTGCCGCCGAAGTAAAACGGCACGTTCCACTTCACGATCAGAAACTCGGGCAGCAGGCACACCAGCGTCACGTAGATCGCGCCCACCAGCGTCAGCCGCATGATGATGCGTTCGATGTACTTGGCCGTCTGCTCACCCGGCCGGATGCCCGGCACGAATGCCCCGCCCTTCTTCAGGTTCTCCGCGGTTTCCTTGGGATTGAACACAAGGGCCGTGTAGAAGAAACAGAAGAAGATGATGGCCGACGCGTACAGCAGCACGTACACCGGCTGGCCCGGGTGCAGGGTCGAGCTGATGTCACGCAGCCAGGTCATGCTTTCATTGCTCCCGAACCAGCCGGCCAGCGTTGCCGGAAACAGGATGATGCTCGAGGCGAAAATGGGCGGGATGACCCCGGACATGTTCAGCTTCAGCGGCAGATGCGAGCTCTGCCCGCCGTAGACCTTGCGCCCCACCTGGCGTTTTGCGTAGTTCACCAGGATCTTGCGCTGCCCCTTCTCCACGAACACCACCAGGCCCGTCACCACCACGGCGCCCACGAGGAGCAGGAGCACCAGCGGGATCGAGAACGCCCCGGTGCGCGCCAGCTCCAGCGTGCCGCCGATCGCCCGCGGGAAGCCCGCCGCGATGCCGGCGAAGATGATCAGCGAAATGCCGTTGCCGATCCCGCGCTCGGTGATCTGCTCGCCGAGCCACATCAGGAACATCGTCCCCGTCACCAGGGTGACCACCGTGGTAAAGCGGAACAGCAGTCCGGGGTCGATGACCAGGTTGCGCTGCGACTCCAGCGCAATCGCGATGCCCAGCGCCTGGAACGTCGCCAGGAACAGCGTTCCGTAGCGCGTGTACTGCGTGATCTTCCTGCGCCCGGCTTCGCCTTCCTTCTTGAGCTGCTCGAGCTGGGGCGACACCACCGTCAGCAGCTGCATGATGATGGAGGCGGAAATGTAGGGCATGATCCCCAGCGCGAAGATCGTAAAGCGCGAGAGCGCGCCGCCCGAGAACATGTTGAACATGTCCAGGATGCCGCCCTTTTGCGACTTGAACAGCTCAGCGAGCTGCACCGGGTCGATGCCAGGCACCGGCACGTGCGCGCCGATCCGGTACACGATGAGCGCACCCAGCAGGAACAGCAACCTGCGCTTGAGGTCGCCGAACCGGCCGCTTGCCGCGGAGAAAGCGTTCTCAGCCAACTCTTTACTCTTCCTTGCCCAGGCCTTCGACGCTTCCGCCGGCCTTTTCGATGGCCGCGCGTGCGCCCTTGGTCACCAGCAGCCCGCGCAGCTTGACCTTGCGCTTGATCTCACCCGCCAGGATCACCTTCGCCGCTTGTGCTCCGTGCGGGACCACGCCGGCCTGCTTGAGCACCAGCAGGTCGATGTCCTCGACCGGGAGCTTGTCCAGAGCCGACAAACGCACCTCGGTGGTATCGCCCGCGGTCAGGGAAATGAAGCCGCGCTTGGGCAGTCGCCTGTGCATCGGCATCTGGCCGCCTTCGAAGCCCACCTTGTGGAAGCCGCCGGAACGCGCCTTCTGCCCCTTGTGGCCGCGGCCGGAAGTCTTGCCCAAGCCGCTGCCGATGCCACGCCCCACGCGCTTTTTGGCGTGCTTGGAGCCGGCTGCCGGTTTGATCGAGTTAAGACGCATTTATGCCTCGCACTTCACCAGGTATGCCACCTTGTTGATCATGCCGCGCACGGACGGTGTGTCTTCCAGCTCGACCGTGTGGTTGATGCGGCGCAAGCCCAGGCCGCGCACCGTGGCACGGTGGCTTTCGCGCGTGCCCACCAGTCCGCGCACCAGCGTGACTTTCACGGTCTTCCCGGCCTTGGCCGTCTTCGTCGCGGCGGACTTCTTCGCAACGGCCTTCCTGGCCGGCGCCTTCTTTTCGGTTTTCGCTTCGCTCATCGCTTATCCCAGGATCTCTTCCACGGTCTTGCCGCGCTTGGCGGCAATCTCCGAGGGCGTGCTCATGGCTTCCAGGCCCTTGATGGTCGCGCGCACGACGTTGTAGGGGTTGGTCGAGCCCAGGCACTTGGCGAGCACGTTGGTTACGCCCATCACTTCAAAGATCGCGCGCATCGGGCCACCGGCGATGATGCCGGTGCCTTCCGACGCGGGCTGCATCAACACCTTGGCCGAGCCGTGCTCGCCGACCACTGCGTGTTGCAGGGTGCCGTTCTTCAGCGAAACCTTGACCATCTTGCGGCGCGCCTCGTCCATCGCCTTCTGCACGGCGACAGGCACTTCGCGGGCCTTGCCCTTGCCCATGCCGATGCCGCCGTCGCCGTCGCCGACCACCGTCAGCGCCGCGAAACCGAGGATGCGGCCGCCCTTCACCACCTTGGTGACCCGGTTGACCGAAACCATCTTCTCGCGCAGGCCGTCGCTGCGCTCTTCCTGCTGCTGTTGCATTCTGGCCATGGCGTATCCTTAGAACTTGAGTCCGGCTTCGCGCGCGGCTTCCGCCAGCGCCTTCACCCGGCCGTGGTACTTGAATCCGGAACGGTCGAAGGCCACCTGCTCCACGCCCTTGGCCTTCGCCTTTTCCGCGATGAGCTTGCCGACCGCCGCCGCAGCCTTGATGTTCGCGCCATTGGGCACTTCCTTGCGAACGTCCGGCTCCAGGGTCGACGCGGACGCCAGGACCTTCGACGTCGGGTCGATGACCTGGGCGTAGATGTGGCCGTTGGTGCGGTGCACGGCCAGGCGCACGGCGCGCAGCTCCGCGATCTTGACGCGGGTCTGGCGGGCCCGGCGCATCCGGGATTGCTTCTTGTCGATCATGGCGGTTGTCCTGTTGACCCTGCTTACTTCTTCTTCGTTTCCTTGAGCACTACGCGCTCGTCAGCGTAGCGCACGCCTTTGCCCTTGTACGGTTCCGGGGGGCGATAGCCGCGCACATCGGCGGCAACCTGGCCGACGACCTGTTTGTCGATGCCCTTGATGACGATTTCCGTCTGCTGCGGGGTTTCAACCTTGATGCCCTTGGGCATCTGGTGAACGACCGGATGGGAGAAGCCCAGTGTCAGGTTGAGCTTGTCACCCTGGGCCTGCGCACGGTAGCCCACGCCAACCAGCGTGAGCTTCCTCTCGAAGCCCTTGGTGACGCCCTGGACCATGTTGGCGACCAGCGCCCGCAGGGTGCCGGTCATGGCGTTCGACTGGATGGAATCATCCTTCGCCTTGAACACGATGCTGTCGCCGTCGCGCTGTACTTCTACATTGCCGCCGAGCGGCTGCGACAGGGTGCCCAGCGGCCCCTTGATCGAAATCTGGCTGGCGGCGACGGTCACGTCGACCCCCTTGGGGACGCTGATCGGGAGATTGCCGATACGGGACATGTGGTTTCGCTCCTTGGGTCTCTGCCTTAGGCCACGATGCAGAGCACTTCGCCGCCCACGCCGCTCTGGCGGGCCTTGCGGTCGGTCATGACGCCCCGGGAAGTGGACACGATGGCCACACCCAGACCGTTCATCACCTGCGGGATGTCCTTGGCCGGCTTGTAGATGCGCAGCCCGGGTCGGCTGACGCGTTCGATGCGCTCGATGACAGGACGGCCTGCGTAGTACTTCAGGCCAATCTCCAGGGAACTCTTGCCGCTGTCGTCGCGGATCGCGAAGTCCTCGATGTAGCCCTCGTCCTTGAGGACCTTGGCGATGGACACCTTGAGCTTGCTCGAGGGCACGGCCACCGACGTCTTCTCCGCAAGCTGCGCATTGCGGATGCGCGTCAGCATGTCGGCGATGGGATCACTCATGCTCATCCAGATTCTCCTACCAGCTGGCCTTGGTCACGCCGGGGATTTCCCCGCGCATGGCGATGTCGCGCAGCTTGCTGCGGGCCAGCCCGAACTTGCTGTAAACCCCGCGCGGGCGGCCGGTGAGGGCACAACGGTTGCGAAGCCGCACCGGGCTGCTGTTGCGCGGCAGCTTCTGCAACCTTTCACGGGCGGCCATGCGTTCCTCGTCGGAAGCCTTGCTGTTGTTGATGATGGCGCTCAGCTCCGCGCGCTTGGCTGCGAATTTCTTCACGGCCAGGCGGCGTTTCTGCTCGCGGTTGACTAATGCGGTCTTTGCCATGACGACCTCAGTTCTTGAAGGGGAACCTGAAGGCCGACAGGAGCGCACGCGCCTCCTCGTCGGACTTCGCTGTCGTGGTAATCGTGATATTCATGCCCCGCAGAGCGTCGATCTTGTCGTACTCGATCTCCGGGAAGATGATCTGTTCCTTGACGCCCAGATTGAAATTGCCGCGGCCGTCGAAGGAGCGCGCCGAGATGCCGCGGAAATCGCGGATGCGCGGAATGGCCACGGACACCAGGCGGTCGAGAAATTCGTACATCCGGCCACGACGCAGAGTCACCATGCAGCCGACCGGGTAGTCCTTGCGGATCTTGAAGCCGGCGATGGATTTCTTGGCCTTGGTGATCACCGGCTTTTGGCCCGCGATCTTGGTCATGTCGCCCGCAGCGTTCTCGAGGATTTTCTTGTCATTGACCGCCTCGCCCACGCCCATGTTCAGCACGATCTTCTCGATGCGGGGCACCTGCATCGCGGTCTTGTAGCCGAACTGTTTCATCAGCGCCGGGACGACCTCGTCGCGGTACTGCTGGTGCAGTCTCGCCTGGCCGCCTGCGGATTTTTCGGTTGCTGCTGCCTTGGCCTTCGCCATTTGGTCCCTCTCAAGCGTCCAGCATTTCGCCGTTCGAACGGAAAATCCGCACGCGGCGGCCGTCGTCCAGCTGCTTCACGCCGACACGGTCGGCTTTCTGGGTGGTCGGATTGAAGATCGCGACGTTGGAGACGTGGATCGGCATTTCCTTGTCCACGATCCCGCCGGTGGTGCCTTTCATCGGATTGGGCTTCTGGTGCTTGCGCACGCGGTTGGCGCCCTCAACCAGGACATGGTTGTCGTCGACGACGCGCAGCACGGCGCCGCGCTTGCCCTTGTCCTTGCCGGTGGTGATGACGACGTTGTCGCCCTTACGGATCTTTTGCATGGCCTGGAAACCTGGAATTGGGGTTACAGAACCTCGGGCGCCAGCGACACGATCTTCATGAAGCGCTCGGTGCGCAGTTCGCGCGTGACCGGCCCGAAGATGCGGGTGCCGATGGGTTCCAGCTTGGCGTTAAGCAGCACGGCCGCGTTGCTGTCGAACTTGACCAGCGAGCCATCCTGGCGGCGCACGCCGCTGGCGGTGCGCACCACCACGGCGTTGTAGATCTCGCCCTTTTTGACCCGCCCGCGGGGGGCACAGTCCTTGATGCTGACCTTGATGATGTCGCCGATGCCGGCGTAACGGCGCTTGGAACCGCCGAGCACCTTGATGCACATCACTGAACGTGCGCCGGTGTTATCGGCCACATCCAGCCGGGATTGCATTTGAATCATATACTTATCTCTCTTTCCAACTTTGCCTGCCAACCTTGGGAACCTTGGCTGCAGACCAGTTTTGGAACCCGTCCGGGTCGGAAACCGGCAGCGCGATGAGCGCTCCGGGGAAAAGGCGGCATTTTATGGATAAAACGCCGCCCGGGCAAGGACTTCCTCAGGCCTCCTTGGCCTTCTCGATCAACTCGACGACCTTCCAGGCCTTGGTCTTGGAAAGGGGTCGGGTTTCCTCGATCAGCACCAGATCGCCCGGGTGGAACTCGTTCTTCTCGTCGTGGGCGTGGTACTTCTTGCTGCGGCTGACGAACTTGCCGTAGAGCGGGTGCTTCACCTTGCGTTCCACCAGGACCGTGACGGTCTTGTCCATCTTGTCGCTCACCACCCGGCCGGTCAGCTTGCGGGTGTTGGTCGTGGTCTGCTCGTTCATGCCTTTTTCGCCTTTTCGCCAATCAGGGTGCGCACGCGAGCGATGTCGCGGCGAACCTTCTTGATTTCGCTGTTGTTGGTCAGCTGCTGGGTAGCCAGCTGCATGCGCAGGGAAAACTGCGCCTTCAGCAGGTCGTTGAGCTCCTTGTCGAGGTCAGCCGCGCTCTTGGCGCGGAGTTCACTGGCTTTCATGGCTTAGCCCACCTGTCTGATGACAAACGCCGTCTGGATCGGCAACTTGGCCGCGGCCAGCCGGAACGCTTCCCGTGCCAGGACCTCGTCCACCCCGTCCATCTCGTAGAGCACCCTGCCCGGCACGATCTCGGCGACGAAATATTCGGGATTGCCTTTGCCGTTGCCCATTCGGACCTCGGCAGGCTTACGGGAAACGGGCTTGTCCGGGAAGATGCGGATCCAGATCCGCCCACCGCGCTTGATGTGGCGCGTCATCGCCCGGCGCGCAGCCTCGATCTGGCGGGCCGTCAGGCGGCCGCGGCCGATCGCCTTCAGGCCGTACTCGCCGAAGCTGACTTTGGCGCCGCGCGTGGCCACACCCGTGTTGCGGCCCTTCTGGTACTTGCGGTACTTGGTTCTAGCTGGCTGCAGCATTCTTCGCTCCTCGTCTTGCCTTCTTCTCCGGCTCGGGCGCCGGCGCGACCACCGGCTGCTCGCCGCGGCCCAGAACCTCGCCCTTGAATACCCACACCTTGATGCCGATGACGCCGTAGGTGGTCTTGGCCTCGGAAAAGCCGTAGTCGATGTCGGCGCGCAGGGTATGGAGCGGCACGCGGCCTTCGCGGTACCACTCCGTGCGCGCGATCTCGATGCCGTTCAGTCGGCCCGCGCTCATGATCTTGATGCCCTGGGCACCCAGGCGCATCGCATTCTGCATCGCGCGCTTCATGGCACGGCGGAACATGATGCGCTTCTCGAGCTGCTGGGCGATCGAGTCGGCGATAAGCTGCGCGTCGACTTCGGGCTTGCGCACTTCCTCGATGTTGACGTGCACCGGCACGCCCATGAGCCGCTGAAGCTGACCGCGCAGGTTCTCGATGTCCTCGCCCTTCTTGCCGATCACCACGCCGGGACGGGCGCTGTGGACGGTTATCTTGGCGTTCTTCGCGGGGCGCTCGATTACGACCTTGCTGACCGCGGCATGCGCCAGCTTCTTCTTCAGGAAGTCGCGGACCTTGATGTCCTCATGCAGCATGGACGCGAAGTTCTTGGTATTCGAGTACCAGCGCGAACTCCAGTTCTTGTTGACCGAAAGCCGGAATCCGGTCGGGTGGATTTTCTGTCCCATGCTTACTCCTTGTCCCCGACCGTCACGTAGATGTGGCAGGTGGGCTTGGTGATCTTGAACCCCCGTCCCTTGGCGCGCGGCATGAAGCGCTTGAGGCTCGCGCCCTGCTCCACATGGATGGTGGTGATCTTCAGCTCGTCGATGTCTGCGCCTTCGTTGTGCTCGGCATTCGCGATTGCCGATTCCAGCACCTTGCGGATGATGGCCGAGCCCTTCTTGGGGCTGAAGGCGAGCAGGTTGAGCGCGCGATCCACGGGCATACCGCGGATCTGGTCGGCGACCAGGCGGCCCTTCTGGGCCGACAGGCGCACGCCACGCAACACAGCAGATGTTTTCATAGTCATGGTCTCCCGCGCCTACTTCTTCGGCGCCGACGACGCGACGGCGGCCTTCTTGTCGCCCGTGTGACCCTTGAAGGTGCGGGTCAGCGCGAACTCGCCGAGCTTGTGGCCGACCATGTTCTCGTTGATGTACACGGGAACGTGCTGGCGGCCGTTGTGAACGGCGATGGTGAGGCCGACGAAGTCCGGCAGCACCGTGGAACGGCGCGACCAGGTCTTGATCGGACGCTTGTCGTTGGATGCGCGCGCCGCCTCCACCTTCTCGATCAGGTGGTGGTCGACGAACGGGCCTTTCTTGACTGAACGTGCCATGGTCCTTACCCCTTACTTGCCGTGGCGGTTGCGCACGATCATCGTGCGGGTCCGCTTGTTGCGGCGGGTCTTGTAACCCTTGGTCGGCGTGCCCCACGGGCTCACCGGGTCTCGGCCGGCCGCGGTCTTGCCTTCGCCGCCGCCGTGCGGATGGTCGATCGGGTTCATGGCCACGCCGCGAACCGTCGGGCGCACGCCGCGCCAGCGCACGCGCCCGGCCTTGCCGATTGATTCCAGGTTGTGCTCCTCATTGCCGACTTCGCCGATGGTCGCGCGGCAGTCGACATGCACCTTGCGGATCTCACCCGAACGCAGGCGCAGCTGGGCATAGGTGCCCTCCCGTGCCAGCAGTTGCACCGAGGTGCCCGCCGACCGGGCGAGCTGCGCACCCTTGCCGGGTAGCATCTCCACGCAGTGGATCGTGGTGCCGACCGGAATGTTGCGAAGCGGCAGCGTATTGCCTGACTTGATCGGAGCCTCGGACCCGTTGACGATTTCCTGCCCGACGACCGTGCCCTTGGCGGCGATGACGTAGCGGCGCTCGCCGTCGGCGTAACACAGCAGGGCGAGGTGCGCGCTGCGGTTCGGGTCATACTCGAGGCGCTCGACCTTGGCGAGGATGCCGTCCTTGTCGCGAAGGAAGTCGACGAAGCGGTAATGGTGCTTGTGCCCGCCGCCCTTGTGGCGCGTGGTGATGTGACCGCGGTTGTTGCGACCCGCGCGCTGCTTGGTCTTCTCTGTGAGCGCCGCGACCGGGCGGCCCTTGTGCAACTCGGGCGTGACAACCTTGACCAGGCCGCGTCGGCCGGGCGATGTCGGTTTGACTTTGACGAGTGCCATTTACTTGGCCTCCCCTGCGGCGAAATTGATTTCCTGACCGGGCTTCAGGCAGACGTACGCCTTCTTCCAGTGGCGGCGGCGGCCCACGAAACGGCCAAAGCGCTTTTCCTTGCCCTTGACGTTGGCAACCTGGACGCTGTCGACTTCTACCTTGAACAGCAACTCCACCGCGGCCTTGATTTCCGGCTTGGTGGCGTCGTGCAGCACGCGAAACACAACCTGCTCGTTCTTGTCGGCGACGAATGTGCTCTTCTCGGAGACCACCGGTGCCAGCAGCACCTGCATCAGGCGGTCCTGCGCAAAACCCGGCTTGCCGGGGACGCGCGTCGTTTCGGTCTTGTTGGCGGTGGCGTTCATGCCAGCATCTCCTCGATCTTGGCCACCGCGCCCTTGGTGATCAGCGTGTGGTTGTAGTGCAACAGGCTGACCGGGTCGGCATGCCGGGGTTCGACCACCATGACGTTCGTCAGGTTGCGGCCGGCCAGTAACAGGTTCTGGTCTACGGCATCCGTGATGATCAGCACGCTGTCCATGCCCATGCCCTTGACCTTCTGCGCGAGCAGCCTGGTCTTGGGGGCGTCCAGGCTGAAGCTCTCCACCACCGACAGGCGGCCGTCGCGGGCCAGCTGCGAAAGGATGGAGGCGATGCCGGCGCGGAACATCTTGCGGTTGACCTTCTGGCTGAAGTTCTCGTCGGGGCTGTTCGGGAAGATCTTGCCGCCACCACGCCACAGCGGGCTCGACGCCATGCCGGCGCGGGCGCGGCCCGTGCCCTTTTGGCGCCACGGCTTGCGTGTGGACTTGGCAATTTCGCTGCGGCCCTTCTGCGCACGCGTGCCGGAGCGCGCATTCGCCAGGTAGGCGGTCACGATCTGGTGCACCAGCGACTCGTTGTACTCGCGGCCGAACAGCTCATCGGACGCCTTCACGCTCGAAGTGGCCTGCCCCTTCTCATTGATCAGCTTGAGTTCCATCACGCCCCCGCCTTCGCTTTGACCGACGGATGCACGATCACGTCGCCACCTTCGGCACCAGGGACCGCACCCTTGATGAGCAGGAGCTGGCGTTCGGCATCGATGCGCACGATCTCGAGCTTCTGCACGGTGCGCTTGACCGCGCCCAGATGGCCCGACATGCGTTTTCCGGGGAACACGCGGCCGGGGTCCTGCGCCATGCCGATCGAGCCCGGAACATTGTGCGAACGTGAATTGCCGTGGCTGGCGCGGTTCGACGCGAAGTGGTGGCGCTTGATCACACCGGCGTAACCCTTGCCGATGGACGTGCCGGTCACGTCGACAAGCTGGCCAACCTTGAAGATGTCCACGCCGACCGGGCCGCCGACCTTCAGGCTGGCCGCCTGGTCCGCATCGATGCGGAATTCCTTGAGGATGTGACCCGCCTCGGTGGATGCCTTGGCGAAATGTCCCGCGGCGGGCTTGGAAACCCGGCTGGCGCGGCGCTTGCCGAAGGCCACCTGGACCGCGCTGTAACCGTCGGTCTCGGGCGTCTTGATCTGGGTCACGCGATTGTTCGACACGTCGACAACGGTCACCGGGACGGCATCGCCGTCATCGGTAAACAGCCGCGTCATGCCGATCTTGCGACCGACAAGTCCTAAACTCATTTTTATTTCCCTTTTACAAAGGGGCCGGTTTCAATTGACCGGCCGGTATTGTTTTGACTGCTGCGCCGGGGACCTCCCCGGCGTTACCACGAAAAATTACAACTTGATCTCGACGTCAACACCCGCCGGCAGATCGAGCTTCATCAGCGCATCCACGGTCTTGTCGGTGGGATCAATGATGTCCATCAGGCGCAGGTGCGTACGGATCTCGAACTGGTCACGCGAAGTTTTGTTCACATGCGGGCTGCGCAGCACGTCGAAGCGCTCGATGCGCGTGGGCAGCGGCACCGGCCCCTTGACCACGGCGCCGGTGCGCTTGGCGGTTTCCACGATCTCGATCGCCGACTGGTCAATGAGGCGGTAATCGAAGGCTTTGAGGCGAATTCTGATTTTCTGGTTCGTCATGGTGTCTTTACTCGATGATCTTGGAGACGACGCCGGCGCCGACGGTACGGCCACCCTCGCGGATGGCAAAGCGCAGGCCCTCTTCCATTGCGATGGGCTGGATCAGCTGCACCGTGATCGCAATGTTGTCCCCCGGCATCACCATCTC
>DASZQJ010000155.1:0-3321 GCA_035549715.1 Burkholderiales bacterium | reverse complement strand
TGCGGCTGGCGCTGGAGCAGGCCGGCGGCAAGTTCGGCGGCCGCGAGGTCGAGTTCTTCAAGGTGGACGACGAGTCCGAGCCTTCCAAGGCCACCGACAACGCCAACCGCCTGATCAGTCGCGACAAGGTCGACGTGCTGGTGGGCTCGGTGCATTCGGGCGTGGCGATGGGCATGCTCAAGGTGGCCCGGGAAAGCGGCACCCTGATGCTGATCCCGAACGCCGGCGCGGACGCCGCGACGGGGCCGATGTGCGCACCCAACGTGTTCCGCACGTCGTTCTCCAACTGGCAGCCCGTGCACCCGCTGGGCAAGGTGATGGCGGACAAGGGCCACAAGAAGGCCGTGTTCATCACCTGGAAGTACGCCGCCGGCGAGGAATCGCTGGCGTCCTTCAAGGAAGGCTACGCCGCCGCGGGAGGCACGGTGGTGCGCGAGCTGTTCCTGCCGTTCCCGAACGTCGAATTCCAGGCGCTGCTTACCGAGATCGCCTCGATCAAGCCGGACGCGGTGGCGTGCTTTTTCGCGGGCGGCGGGGCGGTCAAGTTCGTGAAGGACTATGCCGCCGCGGGCCTCAAGGACAAGATCCCGCTCTACGGCTCCGGTTTCCTCACCGAGGGCGTGCTCGCCGCGCAGGGCGATGCCGCGGAAGGCCTGCTTACGACCCTGCACTACGCCGACTCCCTGGACAACCCGCGCAACAAGGCCTTCCGCGCGGCCTACATGAAGGCGTGGAAGACGGAGGCCGATGTCTACGCCGTGCAGGGCTACGACACCGGCCTGCTGCTCGCCCAGTCGCTCGACAGGGTCAAGGGCGACACCGGCAGCCGGAAGGCCGTCATCGCCGCGATGGAATCCGCGGTCATCGACAGCCCGCGCGGCCAGTGGAAGATGTCGAAGGCGCACAACCCGGTGCAGGACATCTACCTGCGCCGCGTCGAGAAGGGCGACAACAAGGTCGTCGGCGTGGCCTGGAAGGCGCTGGAAGATCCCGCCCGCGGCTGCAAGCTCGGCTAGCGCGAGGGACGGGGGGCGAGGGGTCTCCCGCCGCCAAGGCGTTTCTCCGAACCAAGGACCCCGAGCTTTTCCGAATGCCTGTGTCTCCCCATGATCACGGAGCTTCGTTGACTCGCACTGCCCCCTCGCCCCTCGTCCCCCGTCCCTCGACCCTTCCCTGATGGACCTCCCCACCTTCCTGATCCAGCTGCTCAACGCCGTGCAGTACGGCCTGCTGCTGTTCCTGGTGGCGGGCGGACTCACGCTCATCTTCGGCATCATGGGCATCATCAACCTCGCCCACGGAAGCTTCTACATGGTGGGGGCCTATCTCGCGTGGTCGCTCAGCGCCGCGTCCGGCAGCCTGTGGATCGCCATTCCCGCGGGCCTGGCGCTTTCCGTCCTGATCGGGATGGCGCTCGAGTGGCTGCTGATCCGGCGCCTCTACAAGCTGGACCACCTGCAGCAGGTGCTGCTCACCTACGGGCTCATCCTGGCCGTGGAGGAAACCCGCAGCCTGGTCTGGGGCAATGACGTCCACGCCGTCGCCGTGCCCGAGCTGCTGTCGTCCTCCATTGCCCTGACCGACACGCTCTCCTACCCGGTCTACCGGTTGTGGATCTCCGCGGTCTGCGTCGTCTTCGCCGTGCTGCTCTATGTCCTCATCCAGAAGACGCGCCTGGGCATGGTGATCCGCGCCGGCGCGAGCAACCGCGAGATGGTGCAGTCGCTGGGCATCGACGTGAACCTGCTCTATCGCTTCGTGTTCGCGCTCGGCGTGGCGCTGGCGGCCTTCGCCGGCATGATCGCCGCCCCCGTGTCGTCCGTGTTCCCGGGCATGGGTAACCAGGTGCTCATCGTCTGCTTCGTGGTGGTGGTGATCGGCGGCATCGGCTCGGTGAAGGGCGCGCTTGTCGCGGCGTTGCTGATCGGCCTCGTGGACACCTTCGGCAAGGTCGTCGAATGGCAGGTCGGCGGGGTGCGCGTGCTGCCGGAGCTGGCCGGCATGAGCGTTTACCTGCTCATGGCCGTCGTGCTGCTCTGGCGGCCGGCCGGCCTGTTCGGGAAGCGGGCGTGACGCGCCGCCACGCGGCCTGGTTCGCGGCAATCGCGTTCGTCGCGGTGCTCGCCGCGCTCCCCTGGGCCGCCGACAAGTTCGTGGTCCAGTTCGCTTCCCGGGTGCTCATCATGGCCATCTTCGCGATGAGCCTGAACCTGCTCGTCGGCTTCACCGGGCTGGTCAGCCTGGGCCACGCGGCCTTCTTCGGGGTGGCGGGCTATTGCCTCGCGCTGGCGAGCCCGGAGTACGAGGCGGCCAGCCTGTGGACGAGCCTGCCGCTGGCGCTCCTGGCGTCGGCGCTCCTGGCGTTCGCCATCGGCCTGCTCGTGCTGCGCACCAGTGGCGTGTACTTCATCATGGCGACCCTCGCTTTCGCGCAGATGGTGTTCTTCTTTTTCCACGACGCGGGCTTCGCGGGCGGCTCCGACGGCAAGTACATCAACGTGCGGCCGGAGGCGCTGCTGTTCGGCTGGAAGCCCCTCGACCTGGAGAAGTTCGGCCACTTCCACCTGGTGGCGCTGGCCGCCTTCGCCGGCGTGTTCGCGTTCCTGCACCGGCTGCGCGATTCCCCCTTCGGTGCGGTGCTCGCCGGCATTCGCGCCAACGAGTCGCGCATGCGCTCGCTGGGATTCGCGACCTTTCGCTACAAGCTCGCCTGCTTCGTAATCGCCGGCACGATCGCCGGGCTCGCCGGCTACCTCGCGGCCGTCCAGTACGGGGTGGTCAATCCCGAGATGCTGGGCTGGCACCTCTCGGGTTCGGTGCTGATGATGGTCATCCTCGGCGGGCTGGGCACGCTCGCCGGCCCGGTCGTCGGCGCCGCCGCGATGCTGCTGCTCGAGCTGGGGCTGCAATCCGCGCCCGCCATCGGGGGTGTGGAGCCGGGCCGCCACTGGCAGCTCCCGATGGGCATCGCCATCATCGTGGTGGCGCTGTTCCTTCCGCGCGGCATCGCGGACCTGTTCCGCACCCGCGGCAAGCCGGTGGCCGACCATGACTGACGCTTCGGCCCGGGCCGCCCCGGTGCTGCGCACGGAAGGCCTCGTCCGGCGCTTCGGCGGGCTGGCGGCCGTCGACGGCGTATCGATCGCGGTGGAGATGGGCGAAGTGCACGCGGTCATCGGCCCGAACGGGGCGGGCAAGAGCACGCTGGTGAACCTGCTCTGCGGCGACCTCGCGCCGAGCGCGGGCCGTGTGGTGCTCGCCGACGCCGACATCGGCGGCCTTCCGCCCGACCGGATCTCGCGCCTGGGCGTGGGCCGCAGC
>DASZQJ010000154.1:0-12110 GCA_035549715.1 Burkholderiales bacterium | reverse complement strand
AAGACGCCGGAGGCGCGCGCGATGCGCTGCTCCCCCACGCTGAGGTAGACGTTGGCGAAGGCCAGCGTGCGCCCGACCTTCTGGATGTCCACGGCGGACTCCACCCAGTCGCCCAGGCGGGCGCTGCCGGCGAAGTCGGCGGACATCGAGGAGGTGACGGCATGGATGGGCGGCTCGGCGGACGTGCTCATCGCGTAGCCCAGCGCGATGTCCGCCATGGTCATCACCATCCCGCCGTGCAGGTGCCCGCGCCCGTTGAGGTGGTGCTCCTGCACGCGCAGGCCGATCTTCAATTGCGCGCCGCGGCCTTTGACGTAAAAGGGACCGGTGCGCTCGAGGAAAGGGCTGGTGCGAAACAGGGGCTCGAAGCCCTCGGGCAGGTCGGCGGTCGTCATGTCGGACTCTCGTTCGCGGGCGAGGCCGCAGTGTCGCATATCTTCGCAGGCGCTAAACTGGCGCCATGCTCTCCGAGTTCGACCTCATCGCGAAATATTTCACCCGCCCGCCGCGCCATGCGGTGCTCGGGGTGGGGGACGACGCGGCGCTGCTGGCCGTCGGGCCCGGCAACGAGCTCGCGGTGACCACGGACATGCTGGTGGAGGGCGTGCATTTCTTTGCGGACGTCGACGCGGGCGCGCTGGGGCACAAGGCGCTGGCGGTCAACCTGTCCGACCTTGCCGCGATGGGCGCGACGCCGCGCTACGCCATGCTGTCGCTGGCCCTGCCCGCGGTGGACGAGGCCTGGCTCGCGAAGTTCTCCGCCGGCTTCTTCCGCCTCGCGGACGAGCACGGCGTCGACCTCATCGGCGGCGACACGACGCGCGGACCGCTCAACCTCTGCATCCAGGCGATGGGCGAGGTGCCGCGCGGGCAGGCCCTGCGGCGCGACGGCGCGCATGTGGGCGACGACGTCTGGGTCTCGGGGACGCTGGGCGAGGCGGCCGCCGCCGTCGCGGAGCGCAACGGTAGTTTGCGGCTGCCGGCGGGGGCGAGGGACGCGTGCCGCGCGCGGCTCGATCGCCCGGCGCCACGCATCGCCCTGGGCGTGGCACTGCGCGGCGTGGCCCATGCGGCCATCGACGTTTCCGACGGCCTGCTCGCCGACCTCGGGCACATCTGCGAGCGCTCCCGCATTGGCGCGGTGGTGGATGCGGACCGGCTGCCCTGCGCTGCAGGATTGCAGCCGCTCAGGCATGATGCGGCGATGATGCGGGCGATCGCGGCGGGCGGGGACGATTACGAGTTGTGCTTCACCGCGCCCCCGTCGCGGCGCGCCAGGATCGAGGCCCTCTCGGGCAACCTCGGGCTGCCGCTGACGCGAATCGGCCGGATCGTCGCCGGCTCTGCGGTCCGCCTCGAGGACGGGCAGGGTCGGCCGATCGACCTGCAGGGACACGGCTTTGAGCATTTCCGCTGAGCTCCCGCGCCGCGCCACCGCGGGTTTCGTCTTTTCGCATCCTGCGCACGCCATCGCCTTCGGATTTGGCGCGGGCCTCGCGCCCTTCGCGCCCGGCACGTTCGGCACGCTGCTCGCCTTTCCCCTGCACGCGGCGGTCGCGCCGCGCCTCGATCCGCAGTTGCACGTCCTCCTGCTGGTGGCGTTGTTCGTGATCGGCATCTGGGCCTGCCAGCGCACCGGGCGCGAGCTCGGCGTGCACGACCACGGCGGCATGGTGTGGGACGAGACGGTCGCCTTCCTGCTCGTGCTGTTCCTGACCCCGCCGGACCTGGTCTGGCAGGCGTTCGCGTTCCTGCTGTTCCGGCTGTTCGACATCTTCAAGCCGATGCCGATCCGCCACTTCGACCGCAGCATCCGCAATGGCGCGGGCGTGATGCTGGACGACCTGATTGCAGCCTTCTATGCGCTGTTATGCCTCGCCACCTGGAAATTCCTCACGAACTGACATGGATGCGGAGCTCTACGAGATCGCGGGACGGGTCGGCGACGCGCTGAAGGCGCGGGGCCATTCCATGGCGGCCGCGGAATCCTGCACCGGCGGCTGGATCGGGCAGGCGGTGACCATGGTGCCCGGCAGCTCGAAGTGGTTCGAACGCGGCTTCGTGACCTACACCAACGAGGCCAAGCAGGAGATGCTGGGCGTTGCCGCCGAAACCCTGAAAAAGAACGGCGCGGTTTCGGAGCCGGTGGTGCGGGAAATGGCGCAGGGGGCGCTGAAGGCGAGCCGGGCGCAGGTGGCCGTCGCGGTGAGCGGCGTCGCCGGTCCGGACGGCGGCACGCCGAAAAAACCGGTGGGCACGGTCTGCATCGCCTGGTGCCGCGGCGGCGAAGCGCCGCTCGCCCGGTCCTTCCGCTTCATGGGCGACCGTGACTCGGTGCGCCGCCAGAGCGTCATCGCCGCCCTCGAGGGCCTCGTCGCCCTGGTGAACGGCGGGCAGCCCTGATCCGGCGGCGCCGGGTCGAGCGGCTCACGCGGATTCAGGTCCCTGAATCCATGGAAAAACCCGAGCCGGGCCGGCCAGGGCAGCCCGGTGCCGTCCAGGAAAGGCTTCCGTTTCCCGTTTTTTTCGGATACTGTATATAAACACAGTCAACGGAACGGAGGGCATCATGGCGGCAAACGGCAAGGGCAGCGCGGCGGCGGCACAGGTTGAAGCAGGGGGGGAGCGGACCGCCGAGGGACGAACCACCGAGGGACGAACCACCGAGGGACGAACCGCCGAGGGACGAACCGTGGTGCCGATGAATATAATGCGGCGTTCCGAAGACAGGCAACCCATGGACGAGAACCGAAGCAAGGCGCTTTCCGCGGCCCTTTCCCAGATCGAGAAGCAGTTCGGCAAGGGCTCCATCATGCGGCTGGGCGAACACGACATCGCCCGCGACATCCAGGTGGTCTCCACCGGCTCCCTGGGGCTGGACCTGGCCCTGGGCATCGGCGGGCTCCCCCGCGGCCGGATCGTCGAGATCTACGGGCCGGAGTCCTCCGGCAAGACCACGCTCACGCTGTCCGTGATCGCCCAGATGCAGAAAATGGGCGGCACGGCGGCGTTCATCGACGCCGAGCACGCGCTCGACCCGCAGTACGCCGGCAAACTGGGCTGCAACGTGAGCGAGCTGCTGATCTCCCAGCCGGACAACGGCGAGCAGGCGCTGGAGATCGCCGACATGCTGGTGCGTTCCGGCTCCGTCGACGTGGTGGTGATCGATTCGGTGGCCGCGCTGACGCCCAAGGCGGAAATCGAAGGCGAGATGGGCGAGCCGCAGATGGGCCTGCAGGCGCGGCTGATGTCGCAGGCGCTGCGCAAGCTCACCGCGAACATCAAGCGCTCCAACACCCTGGTGATCTTCATCAACCAGATCCGCATGAAGATCGGCGTGATGTTCGGCAACCCGGAAACCACCACCGGCGGCAACGCGCTCAAGTTCTACGCCTCCGTGCGCATCGACATCCGCCGCACCGGGGCCATCAAGAAGGGCGACGAGGTGATCGGCAACGAGACCCGCGCCAAGGTCGTCAAGAACAAGGTGGCGCCGCCGTTTCGCCAGGCCGAGTTCGACATCCTCTACGGCGAGGGCATCTCGCGCGAGGGCGAGATCATCGAGCTGGGCGTGCTGCACAAGATCATCGAGAAGTCCGGCGCCTGGTACAGCTACGGCAAGGACCGCATCGGCCAGGGCAAGGACAACACGCGCGAGTTCCTGAAGGACAACCCGCAGGTCGCCCAGGAGATCGAGACGAAGATCCGCGAGCTCTCCTCCGAGGCGCCGCTGGCCGCGGGAACCCCCGACGAGGACTGAGGCGCTGGCCCCTGCGGTCCCGAGTCTGCGGGCAAGGGCGCTCCGGGCGCTGGCGCGTCGCGAGCATTCGCGCGAGGAGCTGCGCCGCAAGCTGGAGCCCCTCGAAGCGCAGCCCGGGGAACTCGACCGCCTGCTCGACGACCTGGAAAAGCGCGGCTGGCTTTCGGAGGCCCGCTTCGTCGAACAGCTGACCCGCGTGCGCCGGCGCAAGTACGGCGCCAGCCGCATCCTCCACGAGCTGCGCGAGAAGGGCGTGTCGGCCGCCAGCCTCGGCGAAGCCCGGGAGCGCCTGCGCAAGGACGAACTGGCCGCCGCCCGGGCGGTATGGCACGGGAAGTTCGGCGTCCTGCCCCGGACGCTGGCGGAAAAGGCGAGGCAGGCGCGGTTCCTCGCCAGCCGTGGTTTTTCCGCCGAGGCGATCCACGCGGTCCTCAGGACCGGGGACGTCGAGTAGCCCCGGTTGTCCCGGAATGCAATAATGGCCCGCTCGGGGCCGGCCAGGCGGCCGGCCCCTTTTTTTTTGGGCCATTTCCTGGGGCATTGGCCCCTTAACTCGATTCCAGCCGCCGGGCAGTCCATGAACAGCAGCGAGATCCGTAGCCGTTTCCTCGAGTATTTCAAGAAGCAGGGCCACGCCGTCGTGGCCTCCAGCCCGCTCATCCCGGGCAACGACCCCACGCTGCTGTTCACCAACGCCGGCATGGTGCAGTTCAAGGACGTGTTCCTCGGCCAGGACAGGCGTCCCTACGTGCGCGCGACCACGTCCCAGCGCTGCGTGCGCGCCGGCGGCAAGCACAACGACCTGGAGAACGTCGGCTACACCGCGCGCCACCACACCTTTTTCGAGATGCTGGGCAACTTCAGCTTCGGCGACTATTTCAAGCGCGACGCGATCCGCTTCGCCTGGGAACTGCTGACGAAGGAATATGGCCTCGACCCGGCGCGCCTGTGGGTGACCGTCTACGAGACCGACGACGAGGCCTACGACATCTGGGCCAACGAGATCAAGGTGCCGAGGGAGAAGATCGCCCGCATCGGGGACAAGCCGGGCGGCCAGAAATTCCAGAGTGACAACTTCTGGCAGATGGGCGATACCGGCCCCTGCGGGCCGTGCACCGAGATCTTCTACGACCACGGCCCGGGCATCGAGGGCGGCCCGCCGGGCACGCCGGAAGCCGACGGCGACCGCTACATCGAGATCTGGAACCTGGTGTTCATGCAGTTCAACCGCGACGCCAGCGGCACGATGCACAAGCTGCCCAAGCCCTCGGTCGACACGGGCATGGGCCTGGAACGCATCGCGGCAGTGCTGCAGGGCGTGCACAGCAATTACGAGATCGACCTGTTCCAGGACCTGATCAAGGCGGCGGCGAAAGTCACGGGCGCGAAGGACCTGCAGTCGAGTTCGCTGCGCGTGATCGCCGACCACATCCGGGCCTGTTCCTTCCTCATCACCGACGGCGTCATCCCCGGCAACGAAGGCCGCGGCTACGTGCTGCGCCGGATCATCCGACGCGCGATCCGCCACGGCTACAAGCTGGGCCAGAAGCAGCCCTTTTTCCACGAGCTGGTGGCCGAACTCGCCCGCGTCATGGGTGACGCCTACCCGGAGCTGCGCGAGGCGCAGGCCCGGGTGAGCGACGTCCTGCGGCTGGAGGAGGAGCGCTTCGCGGAGACGCTCGAGAACGGCATGAAGGTCCTGGAGGGCGCGCTGCTGCGCGAGGACAGGATGCTGGACGGCGAGACCGTGTTCCAGCTTTACGACACGTTCGGTTTCCCGGTCGACCTCACGGCCGACATCGCGCGCGAGCGCGGGGTGACGCTGGACATGGCGGGCTTCGAGGCCGCCATGTCGCGCCAGCGCGAGCAGGCGCGCGCGGCGGGCAAGTTCAAGGCGGCGGCGAGCGTGGACTACAAGGGTGACAAGACGCGCTTCACCGGCTACGAAACCCTGGCGGGGGAGGGCACGGTCGCGGCGATTTACGTGGAAGGCACGCCCGTCCAGGAAATCCGCTCCGGCCAGAAGGCCATCGTGGTGCTGGACAGCACGCCCTTCTACGCCGAGTCGGGCGGGCAGGTCGGCGACCAGGGGGTGCTGGTGGCGGCCGGGGGCACGTTCGAGGTGGAGGACACGCAGAAGATCCAGGCCGAGGTGTACGGGCACCAGGGGGGGCTGCGCACCGGCATGCTCAAGGTGGGCGACCGCGTCGAGGCGCGCGTGGACGCACAGCGGCGCGCACGCACGATGCGCAACCACTCGGTCACCCACCTCATGCACAAGGCGCTGCGCGACGTGCTCGGTCCGCACGTGCAGCAGAAGGGCTCGCTGGTCGACGCCGACAAGACACGCTTCGACTTTGCCCACGACAAGCCGCTCACGGACGAGGAAATCGCGACGGTCGAGCACCTGGTCAACGGGCAGATCATGTCCAACACCGCCACCCGGGCGCAGATCCTGCCGATCGAGGAGGCCCGCAAATCCGGTGCCGTGATGCTCTTCGGCGAGAAGTACGGCGACGAGGTACGTGTGCTCGACATCGGTGACTCGCGGGAATTCTGCGGCGGCACCCACGTTGCGCGCACGGGCGACATCGGGGTGTTCAAGATCTATGCCGAAGGCGGCGTCGCGGCCGGCATCCGGCGCGTCGAGGCGACCACCGGCGACAACGCGCTAGGCATGATCAACGGCCAGTTGCGCGAATTGCAGGAGGTGGCGCGCCACCTGAAGGTGCACGCGGCCCCGGGCCAGGTCGGCACCGCGGTCAACAGCCTGCTCGAGGACAAGAAATCCCTGGAAAAGGAACTGTCGCGGCTGAAGTCGAGGATCGCCAGCGCGCAGGGCGACGACCTGGCCGAACAGGCCGTCGCCGTCGGCGCCGCCAAGGTGCTCGCGGCCCGCCTGGACGGGGCGGACGCGAAGAGCCTGCGCGAGGCGATGGACAAGCTCAAGGGCAAGCTCAAGTCCGCGGCCATCGTGCTCGGTGCCGTCGAAGGCGACAAGGTCACCCTGATCGCCGGCGTGACGCCGGACCTGACGAGCAAGGTCAAGGCCGGAGAGCTGGTGAATTTCGTGGCCCAGCAGGTCGGGGGCAAGGGCGGGGGGCGGCCAGACATGGCGCAGGCGGGCGGGACGCAGCCGGCCAGGCTGCCCGAAGCGCTGGAATCGGTGCCGTCGTGGGTGAAGGAGCGCATGCAGGCGTAAGCGAAGGACGGCCGACAACAAGAGCACAAGGCCGACAACAAAACCAACTGGAGGAAACATGGCTAACGCAGCAAGGTTGTTCGTGGGACTGGCGGCGCTGCTCGGATGCATGCAGGCGGCGGTGGCGGCCGAAGCGCCGGAACTGAAGGTCGAGCATTCCATCATCATCGACGCAACGCCGGAGGAGGTCTGGGCGGTGGCGGGGGACTTCGTCGCGCTCGACCGCTGGTTGCCGCCGATCGTGGCAGGCCGCCTCATCCTGGGGAAAAACAACCAGGTCGGCGCCATCCGCGAACTGACGCGGGCGAACGGCACCAAGGTCCAGGAAAAGCTGCTCGAATACGAAACGTCCCCGGAAATGACGATGACGTACACCTACGTCGGCGGACAGGTGATGTCCACGGATTATTTCGCCACCATCACCGTTTCCGACGCCGGCAACGGCCAGACCAGGGTGGTGTGGAAGTCGCGCTTCAAGCGCCTCGCCTACTGGACCGACGATCCCCCCGAGGGCCAGGACGACGCGACGCCGGTCAATGCGCTGAACAAGGTCTATCCGCTGGGCCTGCAGACCCTGAAGAAGGTGGTCGAGGAAGCGAGATAAGCCTGCCCGATCGACAACCCTGGCGAGGGCGAAAATGAAGATCCTGTCATGCATCCTGGCCGGCATCGCCGGCCTTTTTGTTTCCGGGCTGGCGCTGGCGGATGCCGGCGAGCTGTCGATCTTCCACACGATTTCGATCGAGGCCCCGGCGGACGAGGTCTGGGCGATGGCCGGCGATTTTGGCGGCATCCAGCGCTGGTCGCCGGGCACGGAATCGAGCCGCCTGGTGCTGCGCAGCCGCAACGAGACCGGGGCGATCCGCCAGCTGCTGCGCCGCGCCGACGGCACGCGCGTGACCGAGAAGCTGCTCGACTACGATCCCTACAACCGCCGCATGGCCTACACGTACGTCGATGGCGAGGTGCGCGCCGCGGACTACTGGTCCGAGCTGGTGGTCAAGGAGGACGGGCCGGGACGCTCGATCGTCGAGTGGCGGGGGCGCTTCCTGCGCCTGGACTACTGGACCGACACGCCCCGGCCCGGCCGGGACGACAAGGCCGCGCTGGATTTCCTCGATGGCGCCTACCGCAGCGGGCTGGAAAACCTGAAGAAGGTGCTGGAATCGCGCCCGTAGCGCCGCACGAGGCCGCAGGCATCCCGCGGCCGGTCGCGGCGAGCGCTTTTCCTGTCGACGGCCGTCGGGGCGGGCGCCTCGGGGCTGGTGCGCTGCCGGCGGGCCGGAACCCGGCCTAGAAGGGCAGCTGCGCGCCCGGCCGGGCTTCCTGCAGGGCCCTGCGGAAGTCTTCCTGGATGCGCTTCAACGCGGCCGCATCCGTGGCCTCGAAGCGCAGCACCACCACGGGCGTGGTGTTGGACGACCGGGCGAGCCCGAAGCCATCGTCATATTCCACCCGCAACCCGTCCAGGGTGATCACCTCGCGGGCGGCGGGAAAGCGGGCGGTCTTCTGCAGCTTGTCGATGAGGGCGTAGTTTTCCCCTTCGGCGAGCTTGATCTGCAGCTCGGGCGTATTGACGGAATCGGGGAGCCGGTCCAGGGCAGCCCGGATGTCCGGCACGCCGCTCAAGATCTCCAGCAGGCGGGCACCGGCGTACATGCCGTCGTCGAAGCCGTACCAGCGTTCCTTGAAGAATACGTGGCCGCTCATCTCGCCGGCGAGCAGGGCGCCGGTCTCCTTCATGCGGGCCTTGATGAGCGAGTGCCCGGTCTTCCACATCTGCGGCCTGCCGCCGTGGTCGCGGATCCAGGGCGCCAGGTTGCGCGTGCATTTGACGTCGAACAGGATCTCGGCGCCGGGATTGCGCTTGAGCACGTCCGCGGCAAACAGCATGAGCTGGCGGTCGGGGTAGATGATCCTGCCTTCGCGGGTCACGACGCCCAGCCGGTCGCCGTCGCCGTCGAAGGCAAGCCCGATCTCGGCATTTCCCCGGGCGAGCGCCGCGACCAGGTCCTGCAGGTTGCCGGGCTGGGAAGGATCGGGGTGGTGGTTGGGAAAGGTCCCGTCGACCTCGCAGAACAATTCCTCGACCTCGCAACCCAGGCGCCGGTAAAGCGCCGGCGCGAAGGCGCCCGGCACGCCGTTGCCGCAGTCGACGGCGATGCGCATCCTGCGCTGGAGCCTGATGTCCCCGGCGATGCGGTCGAGATAGGCTTGCGTGATGTCCCGGGTCGAGTAGCCGCCATCGCCGGAGGCGACGTCCCCCGCCTCGAGGCGCCTGCGCAGGGCCAGGATGTCGTCGCCGGACAGCGTGTCGCCGGCGAGCATCATTTTCAGGCCGTTGTAGTCGGGCGGGTTGTGCGAGCCCGTGACCATCACGCCGCTGCCCGTGCCGAGGTGGTGGGTTGCGAAATAGAGCATCGGCGTGGTCACGCGTCCCACGTCGATCACGTCCACGCCGCTTTTCTGCAGGCCGCGCGCCAGGGCCTGCGACAGCGCCGGTCCCGACAGGCGCCCGTCGCGGCCGATGCACACCGCCTGCCTGCCGCGCCCGCGCGCCTCCGAGCCGATCGCCTGGCCGATGGATTCGACGGCCTGCGCCGTCAGCGTCCTGTCGACGATGCCGCGGATGTCGTAGGCCTTGAAGATTTCCTGGGCGGGCAGTGGCGGCATGGGTGCTCCGGGGGAGGGGTCCTGGCGAGTCAGGACCGAGGATAGCAAAGGAAGTTCACCGCCGCATCACGGGGGCGGCGGCGAAAAACGCCAGCAGCCGCTGCGGCAGCCAGGCGACGTTGCCGGGGAAGGGTCCGGACGTGAAACCGACATGGCCCCCGCCCCGGGTCATCTCGATCTGCACGGCGGGCGACACTTGTGCGGGCGGCGGCAGGTAGCGGCCCGGCAGGAACGGATCGTTGCCTGCGTGGACGATCAGGGTGGGCACCGCTATGCCGGCGAGCCCCGGTTTCGAGGCCGAGCGCCGCCAGTAGTCGGCGGCGTCCCGGAATCCGTGCAGAGGCGCCGTCACCAGGTCGTCGAATGCGCGCAGGTCGCGCGCCCGCGCCACGCGCTCGCCGTCGTAAAGGCCGGGGAATCGCGCCAGCTTGGCGAGGCTCTTGGGTTTCAGGGTGCGCAGGAAATGGCGGCCATAGAGGCGGTTGATCCCGCGGCAGAGACGGTCCCCGGCTTCGGGCAGGTCCACCGGCGCGGAGACGGCCGCCGCGGCGTCGACGATCGGGGCGGCGGCCTCGCCTTCGCGCCCCAGCCACTTGAGCATGGCGTTGCCGCCCAGGGAAACGCCCGTCGCGAACAGCGGCACGGCGCCCTGCATGGCGCGCAGGCGCACGAGGATCCAGGCGACCTCGTCCGCATCGCCGGAGTGGTAGGCGCGCGGCAGCACGTTCGGTTCACCGCCGCAGCCGCGAAAGTGCACCACCACGCCGCGCCAGCGGCGGGCCGCGACGGCGCGCATGAGCGCGGTGGCGTAGTGGCTCGCGGAACTGCCCTCCAGGCCGTGGAACATCGCCGCCAGCGGCGCCTGCGGCGGGCCGTCGATCCAGTCGAGCTCGATGAAATCGGCGTCGGGCGTGCGCCAGCGCTCGCGGCGATAGGCCGGCGGGCGGCCGCGCAGGAACAGGGAGGGATAGATGGTCTGCAGGTGGGCGCCGGGCAGCCACCAGGGGGCGCGATAGCGCATGCGCGCGTCAGTGCAGGACGGAAGGGGGCGTTTCCCTTGCCGCCGCCGCGGTGGCGAGCGGGGAGGCATGGTGCACGAGCATGCGCCAGCCGCGGTCCGTGAGCACGTAGATGTTGGTCGCCAGCACCGGATTGGCCGGCCTGGTTTCCCCGGCGACCGTGACGTGCTCGTACACGCTGTGGATCGACATCATGCGGCCCGAGTACACGCGGCTGCCGACGAGGTGGAACTGCAGGCCCGGGCCCTGCGAGAGGATCTGGCGCCAGGATTCGCGGACTTCCACCATGCCGGTGTGGCGCGCGCCGCCCGGATGCACGCACACGATGTCGTCCTCCTCCGCCCAGACCGACATCATGGCCGCGAGGTCGGCGCGCTCGAAGGCCTTGTAGAAGGCTTGCTCGGCATCCTGGGGAGTGGCGAAGTTCTCGGCGATCACGTCGGCATGCTGCGCTGGATTTCGGCAAGGACCCGCCCGGGGTCGAGCTTCATCATACAGTCGAAGTGCCCGAGCGGACAGTCGCGCTGGAAGCAGGGGCTGCACGGCACCTCGAAGCGCACGATGCGCGCGGCATCCGACAGCGGCGGCGTGAAGCCGGGCGAGCTGGAACCGTACAGCGCGACGAGCGGGCGTCCGAGGGCGGCGGCCACGTGCATGAGGCCCGAGTCGTTGCTCACCACGACGTCGGCCCGGGACAGCAGGACCGCGGCGTCGTCGAGCGAAGTCCTGCCGCACAGGTTGACCGCGGCGCCGTCCGCCGCCTGGGCGATCTGCTCGCCGAGCGTCCGTTCCCTGGCCGAGCCCACCAGCCAGACTTCCAGCCCCAGGCCGGCGAGGCTGCGGGCGAGCGTGGCGAAATGTTGCGGCGGCCAGCGCTTGGCCGGACCGTATTCCGCGCCGGGGCAGAAGCAGGCGACGCGGCCGCGCCCCTGCAGGCCGAGCCTCGCCATGACGTCGATCCGTTCCTGAGCGCCGACCCGCAGGCGCGGGTGCGGCAGGGGTTGCGCCGGCGGCTCGCCGGGCGAGGCCGCCAGCGCGGCGAAGCGCTCGACCATCAGCGGCAGGGCCTGCTTGTCGAGCCGGCGCGCCTCCGTGAGCAGCGGCTGGCGCAGCTCGCCGACGTAGCCGATGCGCCGCGCGATGCCGGCGAACCTCGGCACGAGGGCCGACTTGAAGGAATTGGGCAGCACGTAGGCGCGGTCGTAGCCGCGCGCCCGCAGCGCACGCCCGAGGCGCCAGCGCGCGCCCAGCGCGAGCTCGCCGTGGCCGAACGGGCTGTCGATGGTGCCCGCGACCTCGGGCATGCGCCGGTAGATGGGCAGGGCCCAGGCCGGGCCAAGGACGTCGATCGTTGCCGCGGGATCGCGCTGCTTGAGCAACGTGAGCAGCGGCTGGGAAAGCACCGCGTCGCCGACCCAGGACGGCGCCACCACCAGGATTTTCGTCATGGCGGCAG
>DASZQJ010000153.1:0-73813 GCA_035549715.1 Burkholderiales bacterium | reverse complement strand
TACTCAAGGTTGCCGACGGGCCCTCCGCAGCCCGCGGCTCGGCAAGGCGGCCGGGAACACCAGAATAACCAGAAGGGAGAGGCGAATGCCCGCGAAGTCCAGCAGTTCCGCAAGAATCTTCACCACCGGATCCACCATCCTCCTGTTGAGCAGCCTCGGCGCCCTGGCGCAGGACGCCGCGCCCTCGGCCGACGGGCCGGTGCAGCTCGCGCCCATCGTCGTGACCCCGACGCGCACCGAGCAATCCAGCTTCGACCTGCCCACGGCCGTCAATGTGATCGATGCGGAAACCATCCAGGACCAGCGGCCGGCGGTCAGCGTGGCGGAAACCCTGGTGCGCGTGCCCGGCACCGTGGTCCAGAACCGCGAGGCCCTGTCGCAGGAGCAGCAGATCATCGTGCGCGGCTTCGGCGCGCGCGCCGGCTTCGGCATTCGCGGCATCAAGCTGCTGGCCGACGGCATCCCCGCCAGCACGCCGGACGGCCAGGGCGGCACGGGGCTGTTCGACCTCGGCTCGGCAAGGAGCATCGAAGTCATGCGCGGGCCGTTCTCGGCCCTGTACGGCAACCATTCCGGCGGCGTCGTGCAGATCTTCACCGAGGATGGACCCGACCGCCCCACGCTGACCCCGTACGCGTCCTTCGGCAGCTTCGACACCTGGAAGGGCGGCATCAAGTTCGGCGGCACGATGGACAGCGGCCTGAACTACATCGCCAACGCGTCGCGATTCGAGACCGACGGTTACCGCGACCATAGCAGCGCGACCAAGGACCAGTTCAATGCCAAGCTGGCGAGCGCGGTTGGGGATTCGACCCGCCTGACGTTCGTGCTGAACTACCTCGACCAGCCGCTGGACGAGGATCCGCTCGGCCTCACGGCCGCCGAGGTCCAGGAGGACCGCAAGCAGGCCGCGCCCGACGCCTACACCTTCAATACCCGCCGCAGCCTGTCGAACCTGCAGTCGGGGCTGGTCGTCGAATCCAGGGTCACCGACGCCGACACCCTGCGCGGCATGGTGTACCTGGGCGAACGCGACAACGTCGGTTACCTGGCGATCGCCGCGGCCGCCCAGAACAGCCGCACCGCGGCCGGGGGCGTTTCCGCCATCGCGCGCGACTTCTGGGGCGCGGGCGTGCGCTGGACGCACCAGGCCGAGGTGGCAAGCCGCCCGTTCACCGTCACCGTCGGCGCCGATTACGACCAGGCAGTGGACCAGCGCAAGGGTTACCTCAACAACGACGGCGAGCAGGGCGCCCTCAAGCGCGACGAGGAAAACACGGTCGACAGCTACGGGGCGTATGTCCAGGGCGAGTGGAAGGTGGCCGAACGCTGGACCGTCTCCGCGGGCCTGCGCTACACCGACGTCAGCTTCGATTCCCGCGACAACTTCATCTGCACGACGACCGTCAACACCACGGGCACCCCGCTCGGTACCTGCAGCGGGACGACCCTGCCGATCACCGCGACCCAGTTCAACCCCGATGACAGCGGCTCGGTGAGCTACGACGCGTGGACGCCGGTGGCCGGCGTGGTCTACCAGCTGACTTCCACGACCAATCTATACGCCAACTACGGCGAGAGCTTCGAGACGCCCACGTTCATCGAGCTGGGTTACAAGGCGGACGGCACCTCGGGCCTGAACTTCGCCCTGAAGCCGAGCACCAGCAAGCACTACGAGGTCGGCATGAAGACATTCCTCGGCGACTGGGGGCTGCTGGAGGCCGCGGCGTTCAAGATCGACACCGAGGACGAGATCGTCGTGCTCACCAACGCCGGCGGCCGGCAGACCTACCAGAACGCCGGCCGGACTGCGCGGCAGGGCTTCGAATTGTCGGCTTCCAGCCAGTTCGCCCACGGGTTTGCGGGCTATCTGTCCGCGACCTACCTCGACGCGACGTTCGAGGACTCGTTCAACACCTGCTCCGGCCTGCCCGCGCCTTGCACGGTCCCGGCGAACGTGGTCGCGGCGGGCAACCGCATCCCCGGCGTGCCGCGCTACACGGTGTTCGGCGAAGTGTCCTGGCGCTATGCGCCGTGGGGCTTTTCCACGGGGTTCGAGGCGCGCTGGCATGGCGACGTGATGGTGGACGACGTGAACTCGGAAAAGGCCGACGACTACTTCGTCGCCGCGGTTCGCGCGGGCTTCCGCCAGGCGAGCGGCGACTGGCGCTTCAGCGAGTTCGCGCGTGTGGACAACCTCTTCGATGAGGAATACATCGGCGCGGTGCTGGTGAACGGCGGCAACGGGCGCTTCTACGCTCCGGCCGCGGAGCGCAGCTACACGGTCGGCCTGACCGCGAGCTACAGCTTCTGACGCAGCCCCGGGGGGCGCTTGCGCCCTCCCGCTCTTGGTAACATGGCATCCGCGCGCTGATCGCGTCGATCCGGAGGCACTGCCGACATGCAGAAATACACCCGTTCCGCGATGGCCCTTCACTGGCTCATCGGCGTTCTCGTCCTGGGAATGCTGTGCCTGGGCCTGTGGATGGAGGACATTCCGAAGGGCACGCCCGACCGGACGTTCTATTTCAACCTGCACAAGTCCATCGGCGTGACCATCGCGCTGCTGGTGCTCCTGCGGCTGTGGTGGCGCTTCAGGAACCCGCCCCCGCCGCTGCCATCGAGCCTCCCGGCGTGGCAGGTGCAGGCGTCAAGGGTCAGCCATGCGTTGCTTTACCTTTGCCTGGTGGTGATGCCCCTTTCAGGGTTCGCGGCCTCCCAGTTCACCAAGTACGGCGTCACCTATTTCGGCATGTTCAAGATCCCGCCGATGGGCTGGGAGAACAGGGAAATCTACGATTTGCTGCAGGGCATCCATGGCGTCACGGCGACCCTGCTGATCGCGCTGGTGGTCGTGCACATCCTGGCGGCGCTGAAGCACCTGGTCATCGACCGCGATGGCGTGTTCCAGCGCATGCTGCCGGGCCGCTGAGCCTTTCCTCCCCCTTTTTTCCACCCACGAGCCCCGCGACCGCGGGGCTCGTCGTTTGCGGGGCTGGGCACGCGGGCGGCAGGGGGTATTCCTCAGGGTTTTCGGAAGGCCGGCTTCGCATCGCACCGATGGTCGCGGGCGGCCGCCCTCCCTACAGTGGGACTCGTCAATCCAGCACGGGGACGGGTCCCATGGACAAATGGCTTGCCGAATCCGCCGACACGAGCGTCATCGACGATGTGACCGGCGCCTATCTCGTGGACGACGGCCGCGCCCTGCGCTTGTGCGTCATGGGCGAGGTCTACGATCCCGATGCCGCCTTGCCCCGGGGCATCCGCCGCGAGGTGGATGCGGACCGCGATGCCCGGAGTTTCGTGTGCAACCGCATGGCCCGGAAGTTCGGCCAGGACCGGCGCTGCTGGCCCTTGACCGCACGCTACTTCGTGCTGGCCTGACGGCGATTGGAGCGGGGCAGGGGCTTCCCGGTTACGGCCCTCACATGGGCGGCTGGAAACCGTTGCGTCCCACCAGCAGGCGCCTGATCACCAGCGTGCCGTCGTCGGCCGGCTCGGCCACGATGAAAGCCCGGGCCCCGGGTACCAGCAGGCTGCGATCTCCCGGACGGAACGTCACGACGGGCACACCTTCCGGGATGACCACCTTCTTCTCGCCATCCTTGTACCGCAGCGTCAGCGTGCGGCCGTCCGCAGAGCGCACGAGGTCGGCAACAGTGGCATTGGTCATGGTGCTGTCCGGCTTCAGGTCCCAGGGATAATGGCCTTCGCCGGTGCCGCGCGCGGCCTCGGGGAACACCACCACCTCCAGGGATTCCAGCGTCCCGTCCGGGCGCGGCATTGCCGCGGTGCCAATGAACGCCCCGGGCTGGATCCGGGAAATGTCGGTCGGCAGGACTTCCACGGCTTTCACCTCATCGGGGAGGACGAGGGCGACCGACTTGCCGCTGCGCTCCTTGAACACCAGCTTCTGTGGTTCGACCGACTCGATCGAGCCGCGCAGGCGCACGACCGGGTTGACCTGCGCGACGGCGGCGGCGCATGCCAGCACGAGCAGGACGGGCAACAGGCGTTTCAAATCCGGTCCTCCTTGCAGTTCGGGTCGCCGGGCATATGCCGGCATGCGCGGCTCAGGTCGCCGCGCCCGCGCGCATCTTCGCCGTCACGTGCGGCTGGATGACCTGCAGGAGCTGGCTGAAGATCTTCGGCGAGGCCGCGACGATCTGCCCCTTGTCCATGAAGTTCTCGTTGCCGTCGAAATCGCCGACCAGGCCGCCGGCCTCGGTCACCATCAGCACGCCCGCGGCCATGTCCCAGGGCTTGAGGCCGATCTCCCAGAAGCCGTCGAAGCGACCCGCGGCGACCGCGGCGAGGTCGAGTGCCGCCGCGCCGGGCCTGCGCACGCCCGCGCACCTTGTCATGAGCTCCCTGAGCATGGCGTTGTAGGCATCGAGATGGTCGAACATGCGGAAGGGGAATCCGGTGCCGATCAGGCCGTCGATCAGCTTGTCGCGGCGCGAGACGCGCAGGCGCTTGTCGTTGAGGAACGCGCCGCGACCGCGGGAGGCGGTGTACAGGTCGTTGCGCGTGGGATCGTAAATGACGCCGTGCGTGGGGACCCCCTTGTGCAGGAGGCCGATGGACGTGCAGTACTGGGGGAAGCCGTGCAGGAAATTCGTGGTGCCGTCGAGCGGATCGATGACCCAGACGTGCTCGGAATCGCCGGAGGCGCCGCTTTCCTCTGCTAGAATCGCGTGGTCCGGGTAGGCGCCCCTGATCACATCGATGATCGCGTCCTCGGCCGCGCGGTCCACTTCCGACACCAGGTCGTTCAGGCTCTTGTGCTTTACCGTGAGGACGTCGAGGTTTTGTGATGCGCGGTTGATGATGGTACCCGCGCGGCGCGCGGCCTTCACCGCGATGTTGAGCATCGGATGCATGTCTGGGGTGACGATGGTAAAGAACGAAAGCCGCAATTCTATTCGATGAGCCCGCCTTCCGCACTCGACCGCATCCGCGTCGTCCTCTGCGAAACGACCCATCCCGGCAACATCGGCGCCGCCGCGCGCGCCATGAAGGCCATGGGCCTGTCGCGGCTCGTGCTGGTCAACCCGAAGGCCTTTCCGCACCCGGAAGCGGAGGCGCTCGCGACCGGCGCGGACGACGTGCTGGCCGCCGCCCGCGTGTGCGCAAGCCTGGAGGAGGCGCTGGCGGGCACGGTCTTCGCCGTGGCCTCCACCGCACGCCCGCGCGACCTGGCGCACGAAGTCGTCGATTGCCGCGAGGCGTGCAGGCGCATGGCCGCGGAGGCGGCGGCCGAAGTCGCGCTGGTGTTCGGCACGGAGCGTTCGGGCCTTACCGCGAAGCAGATCAGCCAGTGCCAGGTGATCGCCATGATCCCGGCCAGCGAGGCATTCTCCTCCCTCAACCTTGCGCAGGCGGTGCAGGTGTTCGCCTACGAGCTGCGCCTGGCGGTGGCGGGCGCGCCGCAGTTGCGCCAGCATGCCGGTTCGCGCGAAGGGGCGCAGCTCGCGACACACGAGGAAATGGAGGGGCTCTTCGCCCAGCTCGAGCAGACCTTCTATGCGACCGGGTTCCTCGACGAAAAGGAGCCCAAGCGCCTGATGCAGCGCATGCGCCGCCTGTTCGCCCGGGCCCGCGCCGAAAAGACCGAAGTCAACGTGCTGCGCGGCTTTTTGAGTGCCATCCGCTCAAAACTTGAGTAAAATACTCGTAATTCTCCAACTCGCAGTAATCGCAAGGTTTTTTCATGTTCAACCGCCTCAGGGAAGAAGTCAGCGTCGTTTTCGACCGGGATCCGGCCGCGCGTTCGGCCTGGGAGGTGGTGACCTGTTATCCGGGGTTCCACGCGCTGGTTTTCCACCGCGTATCGCATCGCCTGTGGGGCTGGGGGCTGAAGTGGTTCGCCCGCTTCGTTTCGCACATCGGACGCTGGCTGACGGGCATCGAAATCCACCCTGGCGCCAGCATTGGCCGGCGGTTTTTCATCGACCACGGGATGGGCGTGGTGATCGGGGAGACGGCCCAGATCGGCGATGATTGCACGCTTTACCACGGCGTGACCCTGGGGGGGACGTCCTGGAACAAGGGCAAGCGCCATCCCACGCTCGGCAACGGCGTCGTCGTCGGCGCCGGGGCCAAGATCCTCGGGCCGATCGTCATCGGCGACGGCGCCAAGGTTGGCTCCAACGCGGTGGTCGTGAAGGACGTGCCGCCCGGCGCCACGGCCGTCGGCATTCCCGCGCGCATCCTCGATGACGAAGCCAAGGCCGTGCGCGAGCAGACCGCCGAGAAGATGGGATTCTCGGCCTATGGCATCGGCGCCAACATGAACGATCCCATGATCAGCGCCATCCACGGCCTGATCGACCACACGGTCGAGTCCGACAAGCGCATCGACTACATCCTGGAACAGCTCGCCCGGCTCGGGGTGAAGGTCGAGGAAGCCCGGGCCACCGCCGACAAGTTCGATCCCACCCACCTGAACAAGATTGTTGACTAAGGCGGTCGGGTTTAGTTAAACTTGACTGACTTACTGGGATATTATCCAGCTGATTCATTGGAATTTTTGAAGGGACAACCATGCGATTGACTACCAAAGGACGATTCGCGGTGACCGCCATGATCGACCTGGCGATGCATAACGGCGAAGGCCCGGTGACGCTGTCCGAGATCAGCGAGCGCCAGAAGATTTCGCTGTCCTACCTGGAGCAGTTGTTCGGCAAGCTGCGCCGGCAGGAACTGGTCAGCAGCGTGCGTGGACCCGGCGGCGGCTACAACCTGGCCAAGCCGGGCGACCGGGTTTCCGTGGCGGACATCATCACGGCCGTGGACGAGCCGATCGACGCAACGCAGTGCGGCGGCCGGGAGAACTGCCGGGACGAGCAAAAGTGCATCACGCACGACTTGTGGACGGACCTGAACCGCCACATTTTCGATTACCTGCGCGACGTAACGCTCGGCGAACTGGTGGCAAAGCAGCTGGGCAAGGGATCCGACGCGGCGGTCATGCAACTGCACGACAACCGCGCGTGCGCCAAGCCCAAGGAGCCGGCGGCGGTCTGAAGCAGCGATGGCAACCCAGGCCTATTTCGACCACAACGCGACCACGCCGCTCGACGAGCGCGTGCTGGAGGCGATGCTGCCGTACCTGCGCGGCGAATACGGCAACGCCTCCAGCCGGCATGACTTCGGCACGCGGGCCCGCAAGGCGGTGAACCTGGCACGGGAGCAGGTGGCGGGCCTGGTGAACGTGCGGCCGAGCCAGGTCGTGTTCGTCTCGGGCGGCACCGAGGCGAACAACCTGTTCATACGCGGCGCGGCCGCCTACCTGAAGCCCTCGCAGCTGGTGGTCAGCGGCATCGAGCATCCCTGCGTGGCGAAGCCGGCACAGGACCTCGGGCGGCAGGGATGGAAGGTGCGCAAGCTGGCCGTCGACGCCGGCGGCCGGGTGGATCTCGACGATGCCCGTGCGGCCCTGGCGCAACCGACGGGCCTCGCGTCGGTCATGCTTGCCAACAACGAAACGGGCGTGCTGCAGCCGGTGGCGCAGATCGCGGCGCTGGCGCGCGAGGGACGCGCGTGGATGCATACCGACGCGGTCCAGGCGCTGGGCAAGGTGCCCGTCGATTTCGAAGCGCTGGGCGTGCACGCGATGACGCTGTCGGCGCACAAGATCTACGGGCCGAAGGGCGCAGGCGCCCTGGTGGTGGACAAGCGTCTGGAACTGAAACCGATCATCCACGGCGGCGGCCATGAGGGCGGCCTGCGCTCCGGAACGGAAAACGTGCCGGCCATCGTGGGCTTCGGTGCGGCCTGTACGTTGGCCGGCGGGCGCATGGCCAGCCTCGCGGCCCAGTCACTGGCATTGCGCGAGCGCATGGAGCATGGTCTGGTAGCGCAGGGCGCAAGGATTTTCGGGCAGGGGGCCGCGCGAGTGCCCAACACGACGTACTTCGCATTCCCGAACATCGATGGCGAGACCCTGGTCATCGAACTGGACAAGGCGGGCTACGCCGTGGCGAGCGGGGCGGCCTGCTCGAGCACCAGCACCGAACCGAGCGCGACGTTGCTGGCGATGGGCGTGGACCCGGACCTCGCGCGCGGCGCGGTGCGGATCAGTTTCGGTGCCGGCAACACGGCGGCGCAGGTGGATGGATTCCTGGAGGCATTGAAGGCAACGCTGTCGAGGCTGCGCCGCCTGGCGGCGGTGGCGGTGTGACGGCGCGACGGGCAAAGGCAAGGAGGCACATGACGATTTCAGTGACGGACAAGGCGGCGAACCACATTCGCAAGTCGCTCGGGAAAAGGGGTGGCGTGGGCTTGCGCTTCGGCGTGAAGACGGTCGGCTGCTCGGGACTCGCCTACACCTTCGATTACGCGGATGCGGTCGGCGCGAACGACCAGACTTTCGAGACGGGCGGCGTGACGATCGTGGTCGACCGCAGGAACCTGCCGTACATCGACGGTTCCACCCTCGACTATGTGCGCGAAGGCCTGAACGAGAGTTTCAAGGTGAGCAATCCCCGTGCGACCGCCATGTGCGGCTGCGGCGAGAGCTTCACCGTCGACGAGGTTGCGAGCGGAGCCTGACGTGAGCGCGGTCATCCAGAACCTGGTCAACCAGCCGTACAAGCACGGCTTCGTGACCGACATCGAGGCCGACGTCGTCGCCAAGGGCCTGAGCGAGGACGTGATCCGCCTGATCTCGGCGAAGAAGGGCGAGCCCGAGTGGCTGCTGGAGTTCCGCCTGCGGGCCTATCGCCACTGGCTGACGATGGCCGAGCCGACCTGGCCCAACGTGAAGTACCCGAAGATCGATTTCCAGGGGATCAGCTATTACTCGGCGCCCAAGCCGAAGAAAAAACTGGCCTCCATGGACGAGGTCGACCCGGAGCTGCTGCGCACGTTCGAGAAGCTGGGCGTGCCGATGAACGAGCGCGCCGCGCTGGCGGGCGTGGCGGTCGACGTGATCTTCGACAGCGTGTCGGTTGCGACCACGTACAAGAAGAAGCTCGCCGACGTCGGCGTGATCTTCTGCTCGTTTTCCGAGGCCGTGAAGGACCACCCGGAGCTGGTGAGGAAGTACCTCGGCAGCGTGGTGCCCCACACCGACAACTTCTACGCGGCCCTGAATTCCGCCGTGTTCACGGACGGCTCGTTCTGCTTCATCCCCAGGGGCGTGCGCTGCCCGATGGAGCTTTCGACCTACTTCCGCATCAACACCCAGGAGTCGGGCCAGTTCGAGCGCACGCTGATCGTGGCCGAGGACAAGGCCTACGTGTCCTATCTCGAGGGCTGCACGGCGCCCAAGTTCGACACCAACCAGCTGCATGCCGCGGTGGTGGAACTGGTGGCGCTCGACGACGCGGAGATCAAGTACTCGACGGTGCAGAACTGGTACGCCGGCGACGAGGACGGCAAGGGCGGCATCTACAACTTCGTCACCAAGCGCGGACTGTGCAAGGGCGTGAATTCCAAGATTTCCTGGACGCAGGTGGAAACCGGCTCCGCGATCACCTGGAAATACCCCTCCTGCATCCTGCAGGGGGACAATTCGGCGGGCGAGTTCTACTCGGTCGCGTTGACCAACCACCACCAGCAGGCCGATACCGGCACCAAGATGGTCCACATCGGCCGCAACACGCGCAGCAAGATCGTCTCCAAGGGCATCTCGGCCGGATTCTCGAACAACAGCTACCGTGGCCTGGTGAAGATCGGTCCCAGGGCGGAAGGCGCGCGTAATTTCTCGCAGTGCGACTCGATGCTGATCGGCAGCCAGTGCGGCGCGAACACCTTCCCCTACATCCAGGTCGGCAACAGCAGCGCGAAGGTGGAGCACGAGGCTTCAACCTCCAAGATCGGAGAGGACCAGCTGTTCTATTTCGCCAGCCGCGGCATCGGCGCCGAGGAAGCGGTGTCGATGATCATCAACGGGTTCGTGCAGGATGTATTCGTGCAACTGCCGATGGAGTTCGCCGTCGAGGCGACCAAGCTCCTCGGCCTCAAGCTGGAAGGAAGCGTGGGATGATCCGGGCTGACGCAAGAACCATCCTCGAGGTGCGCAACCTCGCCGCGAAGGTCAACGAGCGCGGCATCCTCAAGGGGATCGACCTCACGGTGCGCGCGGGCGAAGTGCACGCGATCATGGGCCCGAACGGCTCGGGCAAGAGCACCTTTGCCAAGGTGCTTTCGGGGCACCCGGCCTACGAGGTGACGGGCGGGGAAGTACTGTTCGAGGGCAGGAACCTGCTGGAACTGGCGCCCGAGGCGCGGGCCCAGGCCGGTGTTTTCCTCGGCTTCCAGTACCCGGTCGAAGTGCCGGGTGTGACCAACAGCAGCTTCCTGCGGCTTGCGTACAACACGGTGCAGGGCGCGCGCGGCAGGGACGAACTGGACCCGCTCGAGTTCGACGACTTCGTGCGCGAGAGAATGAAGCTGCTGGAGATGGACCCGGCCTTCCTCGAACGCAGCCTCAACGCCGGTTTCTCCGGTGGCGAGAAGAAGCGCAACGAAATCCTGCAGATGGCCCTGCTGGAGCCGAAACTCGCCGTTCTGGACGAGACCGACTCGGGCCTGGACATCGACGCGCTGCGCGTGGTGGCCACGGGCGTGAACAGGCTGCACACGCCGGACAACGGCATCGTCCTCGTCACGCACTACCAGAGGCTGCTCAACTACATCGAGCCCGACTACGTGCACGTGATGGAAGGTGGTCGCATCGTCAAGACGGGCGACAAGTCCCTCGCGCTCGAACTGGAGGCGCGCGGCTACGACTGGGTCTCGAAGGCGGCGTGATGGCCACCGACGTGGGCGACACCTATCTCCAGGCATTGCTGGACGGACGGGCCGGGCTGCCGGAAACGCCGGCCGGCTGGCAGCGCGAGTTGCGCAGGCGCGCCTTCGAACGCGCCAATGCGCTGACGGTGCCGGGACCCCGCGACGAGGAATGGCGCTTCACCGACCTGGCCCCCCTCTACAAGCTGACCTTGCGCAGAGCCGCCGCGCTTGCGTCCGTGCCGGCCGGGGCCATCGACGGCTTCGCGGTGCCGGAGGCTACCATCCGCCTGGTCTTCATCGACGGCCATTACGCCGCGGCGCTGTCGCGACCGGACGCAGGGGTTGGCGTGAGCGTTGCCAACCTCGCTGACGCCGGATCGTCGCTGCAGGACCTCGCCGAACGCCACCTGGGCCGGCTGGCCGCATTCGATGCCGATCCGTTCGTTGCCGTCAACACCGCGTGCCTCGGCGACGGGGCGGTGATCCACGTTGCCGGGTCCGCCAATGCGCCCGCTCCGATCCACGTGCTGCACGTGTCGACGCAAAGGGATGGCGCCGCCCATCCGCGCGTGCTCGTCGTCGCGGAACCCGGGACGGAATGCACGGTGGTCGAGGAGTTTGCGGGCCTCCCCGAGGCCACGGGCCTCACCAATGCGGTCACCGAGATCCAGGTGGCGCAGGACGCGCATGTGCGGCACGTGAAGTTGCAGAAGGAATCGGCCGCGGCGTTCCACATCGCCAACACGTCCGTATCCGTCGGCCGCGACGGCCGTTTTTCCAGCTGGTCGCTGGCCTTCGGCGCGCGCCTGTCGCGACATGACCTGCGTGTCCGCCAGGAGGGCGAAGGCACGGAGTTCCTCATCGACGGCCTGAGCCTGATCGGCGGGCGCCAGCTTGCGGACACCCACAGCAGCCTCGACCATGCCTGCCCCGGTGGCCGCAGCCGCCAGCTGCACAAGACCATTGCCGGCGGCGGCGCGCATGCCGTGTTCAACGGCAAGATCCTGGTGCGCGAAGGCGCACAGCGGACCGATTCCGGGCAGCAGTCGCGCAACCTGCTGCTCTCGGACAAGGCGATCGTCGACACCAAGCCCCAGCTCGAGATATTCGCCGACGACGTGAAATGCGCCCACGGCGCCACCGTCGGCCAGATCGAGGCCGAGGAGCTTTTCTACCTCAAGAGCCGCGGACTGCCGGACGCCGTGGCGCGCAACCTCCTTACCTACGCGTTTGCGGCGGAGATCATCGAGCGGATTCCCGTGGACTCCGTCTCCGACCGCTGCCGCAAGCACGTCCTCGAACAGACCCAGGGCAGGCAGGCATGACTTCCACGACGGCTTTGCACGCGGTGCGCAGCGGCGGCGACTTCGATGTAGGCCGCATCCGGGCGGATTTCCCGATCCTCGACCTGAAGGTGAACGGCAAGCCACTCGTCTTCCTGGACAATGCGGCGAGCAGCCAGATGCCCCGGCAGGTCATCGATCGCCTGGTGCGCTACCAGACGTCCGAGCACGCGAACATCCACCGCGGCGTGCACTACCTGTCGGAGACGGCCACGCTCGCCTACGAGGGCGCGCGGCGCAGGATCCAGCAGTTCGTCAACGCCCGCGAGGAGCGCGAGATCATCTTCACGCGCGGCACCACGGATTCGATCAACCTGGTGATGCACGGTTTCGGCCGCGCCTTCCTGGGCGAGGGTGACGAGATCATCGTCTCCCAGCTCGAGCACCACTCCAACATCGTGCCCTGGCAGATGCTGGCGGAGGAGAAGGGCGTGAAGCTGCGCGTCATCCCCTGCAACGATGCCGGCGAGCTGCTCCTGGACCAGTACGCGGCGCTGTTCAACGCGCGCACCCGGCTTGTCGCCGTCACCCATGTTTCGAACGCGCTGGGCACCATCAATCCGGTGAAGGAAATGATCGCCGCCGCGCACGGCCATGGCGTGCCGGTGCTCGTCGACGGTGCCCAGGCCGTGCCGCACATGAAAGTCGACGTGCAGGAGCTCGACTGCGACTTTTACGCTTTTTCCGGACACAAGATGTGCGGGCCGACCGGCATCGGCGTGCTCTACGGCCGGGCCGCCCTGCTGGAAAGGATGAAACCCTACCAGGGCGGCGGGGACATGATCCTCTCGGTCACGTTCGAGAAGACCACCTACAACACCCTCCCGCACAAGTTCGAGGCGGGAACGCCGCCCATCGCGGCCGGCATCGGCCTGGGGGCGACGGTCGACTACCTCGAAGGCGTGGGCCTGGATCGCATCGCGGCGCACGAGCATGAGTTGCTCGCCTACGCCACGGAGGAGTTTCGCAAGCTCCCGGACGTGCGGATCATCGGCACGGCGGCCGAGAAGGCGGGCGTGCTGTCGTTCACGATCAAGGGCGTGCACCCCCACGACGTGGGCACCATCCTCAACGAGGACGGTGTCGCCGTGCGCACGGGCCACCATTGCGCGCAGCCGGTGATGCAGCGCTTCGGCATCCCGGCGACGGCGCGGGCGTCGTTCTACCTGTACAACACGCTGGAGGAAGTCGACGCGCTGGTGGCGGGCATCCGCCGCGTGCAGAAGATCTTCGGCTGATCCCCATGGATTCGAAGCAGCTCTACCAGGAAGTGATCCTGGACCACAACAGGAAGCCCCGAAACTGGGGGCAGCTCGCCGACGCGAGCCACAAGGCCGAGGGCCTGAACCCGCTTTGCGGCGACCACATCTGGGTGTGGCTCAAGGTCGAGGACGGGCGCGTGGGCGGGATTGCCTTTGAGGGCGACAGCTGCGCCATCTGCAAGGCGTCCTCCTCGATGATGACCACCAACGTCAAGGGCAAGACCGTGGAGGAGGCCGAGCGCCTCATTCGCGAGTTCCGCGACATGGCCACCGGCGAACTGGACACGGCGAACCAGCCCAACCACCTCGGGCGCCTGTCGGTGTTCGCCGGCGTGCGCGACCTGCCCTCACGGGTGAAGTGCGCCATCCTGCCCTGGCACACGCTGCACGCCGCCCTGAACGCCGAAAGCACCGCTTCCACCGAAGGCGACCACGATCCGGTCGCAGCCGCAGGCCACTGATGCCCAAGATCGCCGACCTCGAGTACACGCCGAACCCGAACGCGCGCAAGTTCGTCCTCAAGGAGCCGCTGACCAACGGGCTCGCGCGCTCGTTCGAAAACGCGGAGCAGGCGCAACGCGACGAGCTCGCCGCCAGGCTGTTCGCGATCCCGCACGTGACCAACGTGTTCTACGTCGACAACTGGATCACGGTGACGCAGGACGGCGAGGCGGACTGGCAGAACCTGCTGCGCGAGGTGGCCGCACCGATCCGGGAGGCGCCGGCGGCGGCAAAGGCCTCCGAGGAGGCGGCGAAGGCCGCGGCATGGCTCGCGCAAGGCGAGGGCGGCGCGGAGCTGTCCGAGAGCGACCGGCTCAAGCTCGAGCAGATCAACGAGCTTCTCGACGAGGAGGTGCGGCCCTTCCTGCAGGGCGATGGGGGCGACCTCTACGTGGTGGGCATGGAAGGCAGCACCCTCAAGGTGCACTACCAGGGCGCGTGCGGCACCTGCCCCAGCTCGATCTCGGGCACGCTCGCCGGCATCGAGAACCTGGTCCGGCGCATCGATCCCGAGATGGAAGTGATCGCCGTATGAAGAACCGTGACTGCCGTGACTGCCGTGACTCTCGTGACTGCCGATCGAGTGCCGTTGACTTTTACGGCAGTCACGACAGTCACGCAGTCACGATCGTCACGGTTCTTCATGTCTGACTGGGTGTTCGTCGCCGAGGCGGCCTCCATCGCCCCTGGCCACTACGAGACTGTCGACCTCGACGGTTCCATGGTCGCGGTGTTCAACGTCAAGGGCGAGTTCTACGCCATCGAGGACGTCTGTACCCACGACGGCACGGTGCTCACCAGCGGCAGCCCCATCGAAGGCGACGAGATCGTCTGCCCGCGGCACGGCGCGCGCTTCTGCGTGCGCACCGGCGAGGCCCTGTCGCCGCCGGCTTACGAGCCGACGGCGACGTTTCCAGTGAAGGTGGAGGCGGGCAGGGTGTACGTCCGCGACAACCGCTGGGATTGAGGGCCGGCGGGGTTCAGTCGAACCAGTCCTTCTTCACCCGTCGGACCTCGCCGGTCTTCGCGTCGATGTCCACTTCCCATTCCACGCCCTGCGCGTCGACGATCTCGACCTCGTAGTAGTGTTTCCTGAACTTGCGGTCCACGTCCGCGTCGACGATGGTGCCCGGCCTGGCGGCGAGGGCTTTCTCCATGGCCTGTTCCGGCGGGATGAGGCCGGCGGCCCTGGCGATCGCCTGCATTTGGGCCATGTCGTCGGCGTCCTGCGCGAGGGCGGCTGGCGCGAAGGCCGCGGCGGCGGCGAGGATCCAGGCGTTGCGAGTCTTCATGTGCTTTCTCCTTTGGTGGCGTTGGAAGGGTCCCCGGGAAGTTCGATCTCCACGCGCAGTCCGCCCAGGGCCGCGCGTCCGAAGGCAAGGCGGCCGCCGTAGCTCTCGACGATGTCGCGCACGATGGCCAGGCCCAGGCCGCTGCCAGGCGTGGTTTCGTCGGCCCGGAAGCCGCGCCGCGCGAGCGTTTCCAGCGTCGCGGGCGCGCATCCGGGCCCGTCGTCCTCGACGGTGAGCAGGATGCCGTCTCCCGATGCCGTGCCCGAGGCGCGGAAGACGACCCTGCCGCGCGACCACTTGCAGGCGTTGTCGAGCAGGTTGCCCAGGAGCTCCAGCAGGTCTTCGCGGTCGCCCGCCAGGCGCAGTCCCGGGGCGACGGACCAGTCGATGTCCGGGGCCTTGTCCGCGTGCAGCACGCGCAGCGTCTGGGCGAGCAGGGTGAGTTCGTCGTCGAGGTCGACACGCTGGCCGGGCTGGGCTTCCCCGGCGAGGCGGGCACGCTTGAGCTCGCGCTCGACGATGCGATCCATGTCGGCAAGCGCTTCGCGCATCTGCGGCTGCGTCGCGACCTGGTTGAGCAGCGCCAGCCGCGTCTTCAGGGCGTGCGCCAGGTTGCCGAGCGCCTCGCGCGAGCGCCGGGAGCGCCTGCCCATGGTTTCCAGCAGGCGATTGAGCTGGGCGATGAGCGGGGCGATCTCCGCGGGCCCGGGGCTCTCGATGCGCGTGGCGACTCCCGCGGCCAGGCGTTCCATGTCCTGGCGCACGGCGTCCAGGGGCTGCAGGCCGGCGCGCACGATCCGCCGCTGCACCAGCAGGAGCGCCAGCAGGATGGCAACCGATACGCCGCCATGGATGAGCTGGAAGCGGCGCAATCCCGCATTGAGGCTCGTGAGGTCCTCGCCGAGCGCGACGGTCACCTCGAGGTTGTGCTTGCGGAAGCCGGCGGCGTACACGAGTAGAGGCTGCCGCTCGGGGCCGATCGCCCGCAGGGTGGCATTGCGCCCCGCGCCGGGAAGCGGAAAGGCGATGTCGGCATCCCAGAGCGATCGCGAGGTCTCGCGCTGCCCGCCCGAGACCACGGTGTAGTAGTAGCCGGAAAAGGGCCGCTGGTAACGCGGGCTCACGCGCCGGGGATCGAGTTGCAAGCCGCCTCCCGGCGCTTCCTGCAGCGCCGCGAGCAGGCTTTCGGCATCCCTGGCGAGCCGGGCCGTGAGCTGGCGTTCCATGAGCTGGGCGATCGCGAGGCTCGCGACGATCCATTGCAGGCCCAGCAGGATGACCAGGCTCAGCGCGAGGGCGGCGGACAGCCGGCCGCCGAGCGAACGGGGGGCGAGCGGATTCATCCGCGCCTCACCCTCGCGGCGGCGGCTCGCCGAACACGTAGCCCTGCCCGCGCCGGGTCTGGATCATGTCGGGGCCGATCTTCTGGCGCAGCCGGTTGACGTAGACCTCGATGACGTTGCTGTCCTTGTCGCCGTCGTTCTCATAGATGTGGTCCGCGAGCTGCGCCTTGGACAGCAGCCGCCCGGGGTTGAGCATGAAATAGCGCAGCAGCCGGTACTCCGTGCCGGTCAGCGCGCTGCGGCTGCCGTCGGCGCCCAGCAGCGATTGCGTCGCCTCGTCGAGCGAAACCCCGGCATGGCGCAACGGCCCCGCGGCAAGCCCGCGGCTGCGCTTGAGGACGCTTTCCATGCGCGCCAGCAGTTCCTCGATGCGGAAGGGCTTGGCCACGTAATCGTCGGCGCCGGCCCGCAGGCCCTCGACCTTCTCCTGCCAGCCGTCGCGCGCCGTGAGGATGATCACCGGGATCCGGTTGGCGCGCGCGCGCCATGCGTGCAGCACCTCGAGCCCGGGCTTGCCGGGCAAGCCCAGGTCGAGCAGCACCAGGTCGTAGGGCTCGACCTCGCCCAGGCCCTCGGCCTCGATCCCGTCCGCGCAAAGATCGGTGGCATAGCCCGAGCGCTCGAGCGACAGGCGCAGCGAGGCACCGAGCGCGGCATCGTCTTCGACCAGGAGCACGCGCATGGTCAGTCGTCGATCTCCATGCGCAGCAGCTCGCCGGTCTTCGCATCGAGCTTGAGTTCCCACACCTGGCCCTGTGCATCCAGGATTTCCATCTCGTAGACGTAGCGGCCGTCGGAGCGCTCCAGTTCCGTCTCCAGGATCTCCCCGGCCTTCGCCGCGCGCGCCCTGGCGGAAATCTCCTCCAGGGAGCGAATCTCGCCCGCCTCGTGCAGGCGTCGCGCGATGGCATGGCCTTCGTCCGCCGCGCCCGTGAGCGGCGCGCAGGCGGCCGCGGCGGCCAGCGCAAGGACGGCTGCGCGCCCCGATTGGAGCCGTGTCATCCGGAAACCTCCCGACATCGTTGAATGATGACAGTGTGAAGCAGGAAGCTGAAGCCGGGCTGAATTTGGGCCGTGCTATGATCCTTGACACAGATCCGGCGCCGGAGGAGCCGCGCCAGGCGGCATGGCGACCGGGCATCGAAGACGGGGGCTGGGGTGGGTCTGCGGGCATCGGAGCAGTCCGCCGGGTTGCGTCGGCTGCTGTCGCGCGACTTCGTGCGCAGCGTGACGTTCGTCGGCGGCAAGGGCGGCATCGGCCGCACGGCCGTGCTTTCCTCGATTGCCGCGGCACTTTCCCGCCAGGGTCGCAGCGTCCTGCTGCTCGACCAGAACCGGGGCCGGGCTTCGGCGATCGCCGGGCTGGGCTTGAGCCGCGGGCGCGACCTCGCCGACCACATCGAGCACGACGTCGCCCTGGAGGAGATCGTCCAGCACGGGCCCGATGGCCTGCGGCTCATCGCTGCCGCCAGGGCATTCGACCTCATGGGGCGCCAGGTTCCCGCCCGGGAAGACCAGCTTGCCCGCCAGTTCGAGCGCCTGGCGCCGCGCCTCGACTACCTCCTCGTGGATGCACCCGCGGGCGAGGCAATCCATTCGCCCTCCCTGTCCCTGGCGTCCCAGGAAGTGGTCGTGATGGTCTCGCCGCAACCCGAATCCGTGACCGGGGCTTACGCCCTCATCCGGCGCCTGTCCTGGGACCTGGCCTCGCGCAGGTTCCACATCGTCGCCAACCGGGTACGCTCGGCGGAGCAGGGTGGCATCCTGTTCGACAACATCGCGCGCGCGGCGCGCAGCTATCTGAACCTGACCCTGGACTACCTGGGCTGCGTGCCCGACGACGATGCCATGCGCAAGGCGAGGCGCCTGCGCCAGCCGCTGCACCGGCTGTTCCCCGACTCCGCCGCCGCGGTGGCCTGCGGGCTGCTCGCCGAGGCGATCGACCAGTGGCCGTATCCGGGGGAGGATTGCCTGGACGGCGTCGTGCAGCGCCTGCTGCAACCCCGCCGCGCTGCCGCGTTCAGCGGCTAGCGGCCTTGCGTTTCGGCGTCCCGCGCCCGAAGCGCACCGGCTGCCTGCGGTCGAGCTGCCTGCGCGTCGTGCAGAACATCTCGTCTGCCAGGTAGCGGGGCTCGTAGCACCGCACGTCGTAGTGGATCCACGTCGGCGCGATGTCCGGGGGTTCCAGTGCCTTGCGGTTCGCCGCCGCCCAGCCGACCTGCGCATCCGCGGTTTCGACGATGCGGCCCCGGGCCGCGTCACAGTCGGCGCGCACGTCGCGCTGCCTGCGGCGCGGGGCGAACGTGAAGTCGATGGCCTTGCCGTGGTGGTTGGTCGTGCTGCGCCCGTGCCTGGCATTGTCCAGGCTGCAACGGTAGCCGGACGTGATGATGAACCGCTGCCTGCCGAGGTAGAACCAGGCCGCGCGCGCGGCCCACAGCAGCATGCGGTGGATGCCGGGGTACTCGTAGCGATGGAAAGGCTCCGTGCGCGGCTTGCCCTCCACGTAGAGCCCGCGGAACCGGCCGTTGCCGAAGCCCCCGCACTGGCCGCACGGGCACCTGAGCCTGCGGAAGTCCACCGGGTAGCGGGCGGCGAAGCGGTCGATGGCCAGCATGGTCCGGCGGTCCACGACGCCGCTGGGTCTTGCGACCTTCATGAAGTCGCGCTGGAAGCTCATCACCTGGCGCTCGGTGCCCGGGCCGAAGTCGCCGTCGGGCAGCGTGCCGCGAAAGCCCGCCAGCCGCACCTGAAGCTCGACGACATCGGGCCCCTGGCAGCCGCGCTGCAGGGGCCGATCCCCGTAGCGAAAGGCGGGGGGGCTCATGGACTGCCCAGTTCCTTCAGCACATCGCGCAACCGGCTCGCCCGGACGGAGACCTCGGGCATGGGAGCCTCGATGCGCAGCCGGTCCTGGCCGCTCAGCCTGTAGCCCTTGCGCGTCTGCACCAGCCGGATGATGCGCGTGGGATCGATGGGCGGGTTGGGCACGAACTGCAGCGTTGCGCTCTCCGGGCCGGCGTCGATCTTGGCGATGCCCAGCGGCTTGGCCACGATGCGCAGCCGGTGCGTCTCCAGCAGGCACTTGACCGGTTCGGTCGGCAGGCCGAAGCGATCCACCAGCTCCTCCTGCATGGCCTCGAGATCCTCCAGGCTCTCGCAGTTGGCGAGGCGCTTGTAGATGACCAGGCGCTCATGGATGTCGGCGCAATAGTCCTCGGGCAGCAGGGCGGGGGCGTGCAGGTTGATCTCCGTGCCCAGGCTCAGGTTGCCCGTGAGCTCCGGTTCCTTGCCGGCCTTGAGCGACTTGACCGCCGCGTTGAGCATCTCCGTGTAGAGCGCGAAGCCGACCTCCTGCATCTCGCCGCTTTGCGACTCGCCGAGCACCTCGCCCGCGCCGCGGATTTCCAGGTCGTGCATGGCGAGGTAGAAGCCCGAGCCCAGCTCCTCCATCATCTGGATGGCCTCCAGCCTCTTGCGGGCCTGGCTGCCCAGTGCCTCCTCGTCGGGCGTCAGCAGGTAGGCGTAGGCCTGGTGGTGGGATCGCCCGACGCGGCCGCGCAACTGGTGCAGCTGCGCCAGGCCGAAGCGGTCCGCGCGGTTGATGATGATGGTGTTGGCGGTGGGTACGTCGATGCCGGTCTCGATGATCGTCGTGCACAGCAGCAGGTTGAAGCGGGCCTGGTAGAAATCGCGCATCACCAGCTCCAGCTCACGCTCCGGCATCTGGCCGTGCGCGACCCGGATGCGGGCCTCGGGCACCAGGCGCGCGAGCCGGGCTTCCATGTTGTGGATGGTCTCGATCTCGTTGTGCAGGAAGTAGATCTGGCCGCCGCGCTTCAACTCGCGCAGCACGGCTTCGCGCACCAGGCCCTCGCTCAGCGGGGAGACGAAGGTCTTGATCGCCAGGCGCCGCTGGGGTGCGGTGGCGATCACCGAGAAGTCGCGCAATCCCTCCAGTGACATCGCCAGCGTGCGCGGGATCGGCGTGGCGGTCAGGGTCAGCACGTCGACCTCCGCCCGCAGGGCCTTGAGCTGCTCCTTCTGGCGCACGCCGAAGCGGTGCTCCTCGTCGATGATCACCAGGCCCAGGTTGCGGAACTTCACTTCCTTCGAGAGCAGCTTGTGGGTGCCGATCACGATGTCGAGCTTGCCCTCGGCCAGCGCCGCGACCGCCGCCGCCGTTTCCTTGCCGGTGCGAAAGCGCGACAGCTCGGCGAGCTTCACCGGCCAGTCGGCGAAACGATCGGAGAAGGTCTGGAAGTGCTGCTCGGCCAGCAGGGTGGTCGGCACCAGCACGGCGACCTGCTTGCCGTCGGCCACCGCAACGAAGGCGGCGCGCAGCGCGACCTCGGTCTTGCCGAAGCCGACGTCGCCGCAAACCAGCCGGTCCATGGGCTTTCCGGACGCGAGGTCGGTGATCACCGCGTTGATCGCCAGGGCCTGGTCGGGCGTTTCCTCGAAGGGGAAGCCCTCGCGGAAAGCCTCGTAGTCGTGCACCTTGAACTGGAAGGCATGGCCCTGCCGCGCGGCGCGCTGGGCATAGAGGTTCAGCAGCTCCGCGGCGGTGTCGCGGACCTGCGCGGCGGCGCGGCGCTTCGCCTTCTCCCACTGGCCGCTGCCCAGCTTGTGCAGGGGGGCGGCCTCCGGCGAGCTGCCGCTGTAGCGGCTGATGGCCGCCAGTTGCGAAACCGGCACGTACAGCTTGTCGCCGCCGTCGTACTCCAGGTGCAGGAACTCGGTGACGCCTTCGCCGAGGTCCATGTTGACCAGCCCGAGGTAGCGCCCGATGCCGTGCTGCGCGTGGACCACCGGGTCGCCGACGCGGACCTCGGAGAGGTCGCGCAGCATGTTCTCGGCGACGGCCCGGCGCTCCCGCGTGGCGCGCGTGGTGCGAACCTGCGACGGGTAAAGCTCGTTCTCCGTCAGCAGCGCGAGCTGGTCGGCCGCGTCGATGAAGCCGTCGCGCAGCGGCCCGACGCACAGGCAGAGCCGGTCGGCGGCGGCGCCGAACGCGTCCCAGCTTTCGGCGACCTGGGGCCGCAGGCCGTATTCGTTGAGCAGCGACAGCAGGGTCTCGCGGCGGCCCAGGCTTTCGGCAATGAGCAGCACGCGTCCCGGCCAGGCGTCGGCGAAGGCGCGCAGCGCGTGCAGCGGATTGTCCGCGCGCCGGTCGACCGCCACGCCGGGCGGCGCCTGCGCCGGCCCGTCCGCGTCCGCGCCGGCCGCGGGCAGGTCCAGGCGCGCGAACGGCTTGATGCCGCCGAAGAACTCGTCCTCGCGCAGGAACAGCTCGCCCGGCGGCAGCAGCGGCCGGTCCGGGTCGCCGCGCAGCAAATTGAAGCGCGACTGCGTGTCCTGCCAGAACTGGCGAACGGCGGCGGCCACGTCGAGGTGCAGGCAGACGAGCGTGCCCGGCGGCAGGTAGTCGGGCAGGGTCGCGGTGGACTCGAAGAACAGCGGCAGGTAGTACTCGATGCCGGCGGGCGTGAGGCCCTGGCTGACGTCCTTGTAGACGCGGCTTTTCGAGGGATCGCCCTCGATGCGCTCCCGGAAGCGGCGGCGGAACATCGTGCGGCCTTCGTCGTCCGTGGGGAACTCGCGCGCCGGCAGCAGGCGCACGTCGTTGACCTTGTAGATGCTGCGCTGGGTGTCCACGTCGAAGGCGCGGATGCTGTCGATCTCGTCGTCGAACAGGTCGATGCGATAGGGCAACGCGCTGCCCATGGGGAACAGGTCGATGACGCCGCCGCGCACGCTGTACTCGCCCGGGGAGACCACCTGGGAGACGTGGCTGTAGCCGGCCAGCGTGAGCTGGGCGCGCAACGCCTCGCCGGAGAGCTTTTCCCCCTGCTTGAGGAAAAAGGTATGGCCCGCGACGTAGCTCGCGGGCGGCAGCCGGTACAGCGCCGTCGTGACGGGCACCACCGCCACGTCGAAGGCGTCGTGGTTCAGCTGGTAGAGCGTTGCGAGGCGTTCGGAAACGAGGTCCTGGTGCGGGGAGAAGGCATCGTAGGGCAGGGTTTCCCAATCGGGCAGGAGCAGGACCCGCAGCCCGGCGTCGAAGAACGCGATCTCCGCGCGCAGGCGCTCCGCCTCCTGCGCCGTGGCGGTGATGACCAGCAGCGGCCGGGCTTCGCGGGCGGCCCGGGCCAGCGCGAGGGCATCGGCGGAGCCATGCAGGGGGGGGAACGTCGTGCGCGTCCCGGGGGTCCGGGACAGGGGTGGCAAGTGCATTGGCGGGGTCGGCGGGTCAGGCCGGAATTATAGAGGATCGGACCCCGCCCCCGCGGTGGTTGCCCGCCCGGGACGGGCACCCGATAATGCGCCTCGCCGATGCCAAACTACCTCGCCCTCGTCCCCGCCGCCGGAACCGGATCGCGCATCGGCGGCGGGATGCCCAAGCAGTACCAGAGCCTCGGCGGCCGGCCCATGCTGTTCCACGCCCTGCGGGCGCTGCACCGGCATCCGCGGATCGCCCGCGTGCACGTGGTCCTCTCCCGCGACGACGCCTGGTTCGAGCGCTTCGACTGGCGGGAGTTCGGCGAAGCGCTCGACGTGCTTCGCTGCGGCGGCGACTCGCGCGCACGGTCCGTGCTCAACGGCCTGCTGGCGCTCTCCGGCAAGGTCGGCGCGGACGACCGGGTCCTGGTCCACGACGCGGCGCGCCCGTGTCTCACGCCGGCGGCCATCGATCGGCTGATCGCGGAAGCGGGCGACGACCCGGCCGGCGGCCTGCTCGCCGAGCCGCTGGCCGATACCTTGAAGCGCGCCGGCGACGACGGGCGCATCGTGCGCACCGAGCCGAGGGAAGGGCTCTGGCGGGCGCAAACGCCGCAGATGTTCGGCTATGCGCTGCTGCTGAAGGCGCTGCAGCAGGGAACGCTGGAAGGCGTGACGGACGAGGCGAGCGCGGTGGAAAGGCTGGGCCTGCGGCCGCGGCTTGTGCGCTCCGGCGCCACCAACCTGAAAGTGACCTACGGCGAGGACTTGCGCCTCGCCGAGCAGATCCTCCAATCACAGGCGGGGCAGGCATGAGAATCGGGCAGGGTTTCGACGTGCATGCGCTGGTGGCCGGGCGCCCCCTGGTCATCGGCGGCGTCACCATCCCCTACGAGCGCGGGCTGCTCGGGCATTCCGATGCCGACGTGCTGTTGCATGCCGTCTGCGATGCGCTGCTGGGCGCGGCGGCGCTGGGCGACCTCGGCCGCCACTTCCCGGACACGGATGCCGCCTACCGCGGGGCGGACAGCCGCGTTCTCCTGCGGCGGGTGCGCGAGCTGGTGGAGGGTGCGGGCTTCCGGATCGCGAACGTCGATTCAACCATCATCGCCCAGGCGCCGCGCATGGCGCCGCACGTGGCCGCCATGGCCGCCAACATCGCGGCCGACCTCGGCATCGAGGCGGGGCGGGTGAACGTGAAGGCCAAGACCACGGAGAAGCTGGGATTCACGGGGCGCGGCGAGGGCATCGCGGCCGAGGCCATCGCGCTCATCGAATGGAGCGGGACGGCCTAGGCGCCCAGCGCTTCTTTTTCGCCCTCTGGCCCGACGACAAGGTGCGGGACGGCCTGGGCGCGGCGGCGCGGCGCATGCACCGCGCGCTGCATGGCCGCCGCACCCGCGACGAGAACCTCCACCTTACCCTGGCCTTCCTCGGCGAGGTCGACATCGAGGACCTCGAGCGCCTGCGGGCGCCACCGCCCTCGCTCGCCGCGGGGGCCTTCACCCTGACCCTCGACCGCTGGGACTGCTGGCCCCGCAACCGCATCGGCTGGGCCGGCCCCTCCGTGACCCCGCCTGCGCTGCAACGCCTGGCCGCCAACCTGGTGGATTGGCTGCAGGCACTGGGATTCGAGCTCGAGAAGCGCAGGTTCGCACCGCACGTCACGCTGGTGCGGGATGCGCAGCACGCCGCCATGCCCGGCGTGCCGCAGCCGGTGCGCTGGCACGTCGAGGACTTCGTGCTGGTGCGCTCGCAACGGCTGCCGCGCGGATCCCAGTACGAAATCGTCGCGCGCTGGCCGCTGGATGGGGGCGTAAAGGCCGTGACGGCGTGACTACCGTGACTACGTGACTGCCGATCCACGGCCAAGCTTTTACGGCAGTCACGCAGTCACGACAGTCACGCAGTCACGACAGTCACGGCTTTCCCAATGCGCGAGCTACGCCGCCTGCTGGTCCTGCGCGGGGAACTCGACGCGCACTTCGAGCCCGCCGCCGTCGCGCTTGAGCAATCGCACGTTGCCGTTGTGCAGCTTCACCGCGCGCTCGACGATGGCGAGCCCCAGGCCCGAACCCGCGGCGCCGGCGCGCGAGGCTTCCAGGCGGGCGAAAGGCTGCATCACGCGCGCCATCTCCGCCTCCGGGATGCCGGGCCCGCGGTCGAGCACGCGGACCACGGCGAGGTCCCCGTCGCGTTCCGTGCGCACTTCCACGTCCCCGCCGCCGTGGCGCAGCGCGTTGTCCACGAGGTTGGTCATCATGCGCTGGGTCGCCGTGGGCTTGAGGGTCAGCGGCGGCAACTCGCCCAGCCGGGTGGTGACCGGGCGCCCGGTGCGGGAGAAGCGGTCGCAGACGCTCGCGACGATCTGGTTCAGGTCTTCGTTGCGGCGTGCCGGTTCGTTGGTGCTCTCGCGGGCGAAATCGAGGAACTGGTTGATGATCGCGTCCATGTCCTCGATGTCCTGGATCATCCCTTCCTGCAGTGCCGGATCCGTGTCGCCCAGCATTTCCACGCCCAGGCGCAGGCGCGACAGCGGCGTGCGCAGGTCGTGCGAGATGCCGGCCAGCAGCACCGCGCGATCGCTGTCGAGCTGCTTGAGGTTGGCGGTCATGCTGTTGAAGGCGTGCGAGAGCGTGCGGATCTCCGCCGGGCCCGTCTCCGGCAGCGGCGAGGGCGAGCGCCCGGCGCCGATCTGGCCGGCGGCATGCGCGAGCGCTCGCAGCGGACGGTTCACGCGCAGCATCAGCAGGTAGCCGCCGGCGATGGCCATCGCGAGGCCGAATACGCTCCAGCCTGCCCAGGCCCATGCCGACGCGGAGCCGCGCGTTCCGGGCGGGAACACCACCCAGTACGCCTGGCTGCCGACCTTGATCTTGATCCAGAGGGCATGGGTCGCATCCTCCAGCATGACCAATGCCGCGGCATCGCCCGAGAAGTCCCGCGCCAGGTGCTCGCTGATCGCGCGCAGCAGCGGCGTCTCCGGCAGCGGCACTTCCTGGTCGTCCCAGGCGGTGCCGGGCAGCAGGCGGATGTTCTGGTGGGCGGGCAGCTTCTCGCTGAACTGGCGCCGTGCCGAATCCGGCATCGATTCGAGCGCCACGCTGACGGTGCTGATCGTGCTGGCGATCTGGGTGGCGAGGTACTCCGATTCCGTGCGGGTATTGTAGGCCCGGTACAGCCCGAGCCAGATCAGCTGGCTGAGGACGAGCAGGGCCGAGATGAGCAGCACCGAACGCGACAGCAGCGACTGCGGGATCCAGTGCATGGCTCGCGCCGGGGAAGGCTACTGGCGATTGTCGTCCGGCACGAACACGTAGCCCACGCCCCAGACCGTCTGGATGTAGCGGGGCTTGGCCGGGTCTTCCTCGAGCAGGCGGCGCAGGCGCGAGACCTGCACGTCGATGCTGCGGTCGAACACGCCATACTCGCGGCCGCGGGCGAGCTCCATCAGGCGGTCGCGCGACAGCGGGGTGCGCGGGTGCGTCACCAGGGCCTTGAGCATGGCGAACTCGCCGGTGGTGAGCCCCAGCTGCTTGCCGTTCTTGGTGAGCGTGCGGGTGGCGAGGTTGATCTCGAAGGGGCCGAACTTCACCGGCGCCTTGCTGTCGTCCGGGGCGCCCGGCAGGGTGGCGGCGGGCGATTGCCGGCGCAGCACGGCATTGATGCGGGCCACCAGTTCGCGCGGATTGAACGGCTTGGGAAGGTAGTCGTCCGCGCCGACGTCGAGTCCGGCGATGCGGTCGGCCTCGTCGCCCTTGGCGGTCAGCATGATGATCGGGGTGCGCTTGCCCGCCGCACGCAGGCGCCGGCAGATGCTCATGCCGTCCTCGTCGGGCAGCATGAGGTCGAGGATGATCATGTCGACGTTTTCCCTGCCCATCGCCTTTTCCATCGCGGCGCCGTTGGGCACGGCCTGCACGCCGAAGCCCTGCTCGGCGAGGTAGCGGTTGAGGAGGTCGCGCAGGCGCTGGTCGTCGTCGACGACGAGGATGTTGGCGGCGGGCGCGGGCTGCATTGCTCGGGCGGATTGCATCATGGCCGGGGTCCTTGTCTGGATAACGGGAGTAAGCTGGCCGCGCCATGCCGAACGAGCGCATCCGCATCGTCCTGGGCGACATCACGCGCGAGCGGGTGGACGCCATCGTCAACGCCGCGAACCCGAGCCTGCTTGGCGGGGGCGGGGTGGACGGCGCGATCCACCGGGCGGCGGGACCGCAACTCCTCGAATATTGTCGCACGCTTGGCGGCTGCCCGACGGGGCAGGCCCGCATTTCCCCGGGCTTCCGCCTGGCGGCGCAGTGGATCATCCACACCGTCGGCCCCGTCTGGCAGGGGGGAAACCGGGGGGAGGACGACCTCCTCGCCGCGTGCTACAGAAATAGTTTGTTACTCGCGACCTCGCACGGCGCCGGGTCCGTTTCCTTTCCGCAGATCAGCACCGGGGTCTATGGCTTTCCGATGCGGCGCGCGGCGGGCATCGCCGTCCGGGAAATCCGCGCGTTCCTGGCGGACGACGGCGTGATCGGGGAGGTGCGCCTCGTGGCGTTCAGCGCGGCGTCGCGCGAGGCGCTGGGCGAGGCGCTCGAAGAGGCCTGATCAGGCGAGCAGCAACGCGAAGCGCTCGGCTTCCATGGGACGCCCGCCGAGGTAGCCCTGGTAGGCGTCGCAGCCCAGCGCACGCAGGAAATCGAGCTGGGCCTTGGTTTCCACCCCTTCGGCGACCACCGTCATGCGCAGGCTCTTGGCGAGGTTGATGATGGCCTGGACGATGGCCGAATCGTTCAGGTCGTAGGGCAGGTCCTCCACGAAGCCGCGATCGATCTTGAGCTTGTCGATCGGGAAGCGCTTCAGGTAGTTCAGGCTCGAGTACCCGGTGCCGAAATCGTCGATCGAGATGCCCACGCCCATGTCGTGCAGCTCGTCGAGGATGGTGGCGGCCTCCTTGGGGTCCTGCATGATCGCGTTCTCGGTGAGCTCGATCTCGAGGTGCCGGGGTTCGAGGCCGTGGCGGGCGAGTGCCGAGGACACGCCCTGCACGAGGTTGGCGCGGCGGAACTGCAGCGCGGAGAAATTGATCGCCACGGGCACCACGCGGCGGCCCTCGTTCTGCCAGGCGTTCACCTGGCGGCAGGCTTCGCCCAGGACCCACTCGCCGATCAGGTGGATGATGTCGGACTCCTCCGCGAGCGGGATGAAGCTGTCGGGCGTGAGCAGGCCATGCTCGGCGTGGTTCCAGCGCACCAGCGCCTCCGTGGCGATCAGCCTGTTGCCGTTGGCCTCGTACTGCGGCTGGTAATGCAGGACCAGCTCGTTGCGCTCGACGGCGCGGCGCAGCTGGTTGGCGAGCACCAGGCGCTCGGCCACGGGGGCGGTGAGCTCGCTGGTGAAGAACTCGTAGCGGTTGCGGCCGTTCTTCTTCGAGTGGTACATGGCCGCATCCGCATTGCGGATGAGGTCCTCGCTGGTCTGCCCGTCGTCCGGGTAGACGCTGATGCCGACGCTGGCGGAGATCTGGATCTCCTGGCCGTCGAGGTCGAAGGGCTCCTCGAAGGTGGTGAGCACCTTGCCGGCCACCAGCGCGGCCTCGGTCGGGTCGCGCAGCGCCGAGAGCACGATCAGGTACTCGTCGCCGGCATGCCGGCAGACGGTGTCGGTCTCGCGCACGCAGCCGCGCAGGCGCGCCGCCACCGTCTGCAGCAGGATGTCGCCGGCGCGGTGGCCGAAGGAATCGTTCACGTACTTGAAGCGGTCCAGGTCGATGAACAGCAGGGCGACGCGCGACTCCATGCGCTTGGCTGCGGCCAGTGCCTGCTGCAGCCGGTCCTGGAACAGCGTGCGGTTGGGCAGGCCCGTCAGCAGGTCGTGGTGGGCGAGGAAGCGCACGCGCGCGTCCATGTCCTTGCGCTGCGAGACATCCTCCGTGACCCACAGCACCTTGATCGGGTCCCCTTCCAGGTCCAGCAGCGCGTCGCCCTTGGTGCGCAGCCAGCGGAAGGTGCCGTCGGGCCAGGCCACGCGGTACTCGATGTCGAGGCTGCCGGTGCCGTGCAGGCACTGCTCCAGCGACTGGCTGAACCTGGGGCGGTCTTCCGGATGCAGCGCCTCGACCAGGCGGTCGAGCGGCACGTCGGGCTGGTCGCTGCGGATGCCGAACAGGCGCAGGCTCATTTCGGAGGCGCGCACGATCGCCGTGTTCACGTCGTACTCGCAGGTCCCGATTTCGGCAAAGGCCAGGGCGAGCTTCTCGCGGTCCAGGCTCGCCTTGAGGGCTTCCAGCGTGTTGCGGGTGATCTGCTGTGAATCGCGCAGCTGCTCGCGCGACTGCGCCAGTGCGGCATCGGCGGCCTTGAGGCGCTGTGTCGCGGCGTCCAGCCGGCCGCGCAGGTCGGTGAGCGTGCGATCGAGCTTCGCCGGTGCCGTCGGACCCGCGGCCCGGCCCCGGGTGGCCGTTTTGCGCGCCACGGCAGGCTTTGCCGCGGCGCGCCCGCTGCCGGCCGGGGCACCCCGATTCACGCTGCGCTTCGCGCTCGTTTTGCGCCTGGTTTTGGCGGCACTCAAGGTCGCTTACCCGGGAGGGCGCCGGGATTTGCGGCGCCGGCGCCGGAACTGTTGGTGGATGGCCCCAAGAATTTCAAGCCGCATGCCAGGCGCATTCTGAGTGAAAGCCGGAGGGCAGGCAACCGGCCGCCGCCAGCCCTGTCGGGATTCAGGCATGCACCTGCAGTTTTTCGACGGCCTCGCACACGGCGCGGGTCACCTGCGCCGTCCCGGCGCTGCCGCCCAGGTCCGGCGTGAATACGCGCGCCTGCGTGGCATGCTCGATGGCGCCCATGAGCCGGGCCGCCGCCCGGCGCTCGCCCAGGTGCTCCAGCATCTGCACCGCCGTCCAGAACGTGCCGACCGGATTGGCGATGCCCTTGCCGGCGATGTCCAGTGCCGAGCCGTGGATGGGTTCGAACATGGACGGGAACTTCCGTTCCGGATTCAGGTTGGCCGTCGGCGCGATGCCGAGGCTTCCGGAAAGGGCCGCGGCGAGGTCCGAGAGGATGTCGGCGTGCAGGTTGGTCGCCACCATCACGTCGAGCGAGGCGGGGCGCAGCACCATGCGCATGGTCGCGGCATCGACCAGCATCTTGTCCGTCGCCACGTCCGGGTAGTCGCCGGCGATGGAGGCGAAGATCTCGTCCCACATCACCATCCCGTGGCGCTGGGCGTTGGACTTGGTGATCAGGGTCAGCAGTTTGCGCGGGCGCGTGCGGGCGAGCTCGAAGGCGAAGCGCTGGATGCGCTCCACGCCGGCGCGGGTGAAGATGGCGACTTCGGTGGCCACCTCTTCGGGCAGCCCGCGGTGGGCGCGGCCGCCGTGGCCCGAATACTCGCCCTCGGAATTCTCGCGCACGATCACCCAGTCGAGGTCGGCGGGCGACTTCAACTTCAGCGGCGGGTCGATGCCGGGCAGGACGCGCGCGGGGCGCACGTTGGCGTACTGGTCGAAGTTCTGGCAGATGTTCAGCCGCAGGCCCCAGAGGCTCACGTGGTCCGGGACTTCCTTGGAGCCCACGGCGCCGAAGTAGATCGCATCGAAGGGCTTGAGCTGCGCGAGGCCGTCGGCCGGCATCATCACGCCGTGGCGGCCGTAATAGTCGCTGCCCCAGTCGAAGTGGGTGAAGTCGAGGCGAAATCCGCCGTCGCGCTTGGCGAGCGCCTGCAGCACTTCGATGCCGGCCGAGATGACCTCGGTGCCGATGCCGTCGCCGGGGATGGCGGCAATTTTGTAGGTTCTCATATGCAAGGCGGAACCACGGGGGACACGGAGGACACGGGGGACACGCAGAGGAGCAAAGGATTCGCCGGGTTCGCGAGCCTGCTTTCCCTGCCTGACCATCGGCGGAGCCGACTTTCGTGCCACCTCCTGTTTTTCTCCGTGCCCGCCGTGTCCTCCGTTGTTTGGAATGCAGGTTTCAGAGGGCGGCCGCGATGGCCTTGCCCATGTCTTCCGTGTTCGCGGTGCCGCCGACGTCCGGCGTGCGGGGGCCCGACTGCAGGCAGCCTTCGATGGCCTTCACGATCGCGGCGCCGGCTTGCGCGTAGCCCAGGTGCTCCAGCATCATCGCGCCGGACCAGATCTGGCCGACGGGATTGGCGATTTTCCTGCCGTAGATGTCCGGCGCCGAGCCGTGCACGGGCTCGAACAGGGACGGGAATTCCCGCTCGGGGTTGATGTTGCCGGACGGGGCGATGCCGATCGTGCCGGCCGTCGCGGGGCCGAGGTCGGACAGGATGTCGCCGAACAGGTTGGACGCCACGATCACGTCGAAGCGCTGCGGGTTGAGCACCATCTGGATGGTCAGGCCGTCGATGTGGTACTGGCCGGTCTTCACCTGCGGATACTGCCTGGCCATGGCGGCGAAGCGTTCGTCCCAGTAGGGCATGGTGATCGAGATGCCGTTGGACTTGGTCGCCGAGGTCACCTCCCGGCGCGGCCGCCGCATGGCCAGCTCGAAGGCGAACTTCATGATGCGGTCCACGCCCTTGCGGGTGAAGATCGACTGCTGCATCGCCATCTCGCGCTCGGTGCCCTCGAACAGGCGTCCGCCCACGGAGGAGTACTCCCCCTCGGTGTTCTCGCGCACGACGTAATAGTCGATGTCGCCGACCTTGCGTCCCGCCAGCGGCGCGGTGATCCCCGGCATCAGGCGCACCGGGCGCAGGTTCACGTACTGGTCGAAGCCGCGCCGGAACAGGATCAGGGAGTCCCAAAGCGACTTGTGGTCGGGCACCTTGGCCGGCCAGCCGGTGGCGCCGAAGAAGATGCAGTCGTGGCCTTCGATTTTCGAGCGCCAGTCCGGCGGCATCCACCAGCCGTGGCGGTCGTAGTTGTCGCAGCTCCAGTCGAAGTGGTCGAACGCGAGCCCGATGTCGAAGCGGCGCGCCGCCGCGTCGAGCACGCGCACGCCTTCCGGCATGACCTCCCTGCCGATGCCGTCGCCGGCGATGACCGCGATTCTGTGTGTTTTCATCTGAACCTTCTTGCCACGGAGGACGCAGGGGAAATCCTGACCAAAGCGAACCGGATGGGCGGACGTCGGGTGCCGCGTACCGTTGACATGCTCATCGATCTGCGCATCTTCCGTTGCGCCTGGTTTTCCTGTGTGTTCCCTGTGACCTCTGTGGCGGATCGTCCTAGAAATTGACGTTGTTGGCGCCCTTGAGCTTCAGGATCCGGCGCGCGTCGTCCGGGGTGGCGATTTCGAGGCCCACTTCCTCGATGATGCGGCGGATCTTGGCGACCTGGTCGGCATTGGTCTTCGCGAGCTGGCCCTTGCCGATCCACAGGCTGTCCTCCAGGCCGACGCGCACGTTGCCGCCCATGACCGCGGACTGGGTCGCAATGTACATCTGGTTGCGGCCGCCGCCCAGCACCGACCACTGGTACTGGTCGCCGAACAGGCGGTCCGCGGTGCGGCGCATGTGCATCACGTCCTCGGGGTGGGGGCCGATGGCGCCGCGGATGCCGAACACCGACTGGATGAACAGCGGCGGCTTGACGATGCCGCGGTCGAGGAAGTGTGCCGCCGTGTAGAGGTGGCCGATGTCGTAGCACTCGATCTCGAAGCGGGTGTTGTTCTCGGCGCAGGACTGCAGGATGTAGGCGATGTCCTTGAAGGTGTTCTTGAAGATGCGGTCTTCCGAGCCTTCGAGGTAGGGTTTCTCCCAGTCGTGCTTCCATTCCTTGACGCGGGGGATCATCTCGTAGAGGCCGAAGTTCATCGACCCCATGTTGAGCGAGGCGACTTCCGGCTTGAGCTGCAGGGCGGGCTGCAGCCGGTCCTCGATCGACATGGTCGGCGCGCCGCCCGTGGTCAGGTTGATGACCACGTCGCTCGCCGCCTTGATCCTGGGCAGGAACTGCCTGAACATCGCCGGGTCCTGCGTCGGGCGGCCGTCCCCGGGCTCGCGCGCGTGCAGGTGGACGATCGCCGCGCCGGCCCGGGCGGCGCCGATCGCCGCTTCGGCGATCTCGTCCGGCGTGATCGGCAGGTGGGGCGACATCGACGGCGTGTGGATCGAGCCGGTGACGGCGCAGGTGATGATGACTTTGTTGGCCATGCTGCTGTTCCTTTCCAGATACCGGGGTTGCTGTCAGTTGCCGATCTTCTTGGCGGCTTCGCGCTTGTGGGCGATGAGCGCCATCAGCCGCCGGTCTCGCCAGGCTTCGCGCTCCGCGTGGCGCGCCTGCGGCATCAGCTTGCGCCGCTCGCCGTCGACCTTGGCGACCAGCGCCTCGTCCCACGGATCGGCCTTCACGTTGCCCATCATGCCACGCAGCACCCCGCCGTAGCGCTTCGCGTAGTCGGGGACCCCGCCGGGGGCATTGAGGTCGATGGTCTCGAACGGCCCCATGAAGGACCAGCGCAGCCCGAGCCCGTCCTTGATGCACTTGTCGAGATCCTCGACCGAGACGTAGTCCTCCTGCACCAGGCGCCAGGACTCGAGCAGCAGGGCGGCCTGCAGGCGGTTCAGGATGAAGCCCTCGATCTCCTTCCTGACCGTGATCGCGACCTGCCCGACCTTGTCATGCAGGGCGCGCGTCTTCGCAACCACTTCCGCGCTGGTCCACGGCGCGGGGGAGATCTCGACGATCGGCACGATGTGCGGCGGATTGACGGGGTGGGCGACGATGCAGCGGTGCCTGCCCGGCAGGCCCTCGCTGAAACGCGACGCCTGGATGGTCGACGTCGAGCTGGCGAGGATGCAGTGCGCCGGCGCCGCGGCGTCCATCTGCCGGTACACCTCGCGCTTGACTTCGAGGTTCTCGGACGTGTTCTCCTGCACGTAGTCGGCATCGCCCACGGCGTCGGCGAGCGTCGCCACGGCGGTCACGCGCGCGGCCGCCGCGTCCGGCGATTCCTGGATGAGGCCGAACTCCCTGAGTTCCTGCAGGCCTTCCCTGATGAGCCCGATCGCCTTGTCCGCGGCGCCGGGCGCGGCGTCGTAGAGTTTCACGGGGTGGCCGGCGCGGGCGAAGACCATGGCCCAGGCCCGGCCGATGAGGCCGGAGCCGATGATTGCGATTTTCTCCATCCTGGTTTCCTTCGCGTTTGCTTTGCGCCTTCGCGCCTTTGTGGTTGGGGGTTGGAAACTAGCCGAGCACTTCGACGCCGGCGCACACCGAGATCGCCTGGCCGGTGATGTTCCTGCCGACGTCGCTCGCGAGGTACAGCGCCATGTTGGCGATGTCGTAGGGGCTGACCATGCGGTGCATCGAGACACCCTGCAGCGAGAGCGCCTTCTGCTCCTCGAAGCTGATGCCCGTGGCCCGGGCCTTGGCATCGATCACGCGGTTGATGCGCTCTCCCTCCACCACGCCGGGCTGGATGGCGTTCACGCGCACGTTGTCGGGACCGGCCTCGACCGAGAGGCTCCTGGTGTAGCCGACCACGCCCCATTTCGCGGCGGAGTAGGGCGTGCGGTAGGGAAAGGGCAGGCGCCCCGCTGCGGAGGACAGGTTGATGATCGAACCGCCGCCGGCCGCCTTGATCATCGGCATCGCCAGGCGCGTGCAGAAGAACATGCCATTGACGTCGATGTCGATGCAGCGCTCCCATTCCTCGATCGACAAGTCCTCCACCTTGCCGGTCGGGCCGGCGATGCCGGCGTTGTTGATGAGGCAGTCCAGGCCGCCGAGGTGCTTCTTGACGTCCTCGAACAGGCGTTCGACGTCCTTGGGGTTCGACACGTCGGCCAGCGTCGCGGTCGTGCCCGGGAAGGCCTTGAGCGTATCGTCGATCGAGGCCTGGACGACGTCGCAGATGTGCACGCGTGCGCCGGCCTGCACGAACACGTCGGTCATGGCACGGCCGATGCCGGCCGCGCCGGCCGTGATCAGCACGCGCTTTCCTTTGGCGGAGATTTCCATTCGGGTGGGTCCTGTGGGTGGGATCTGGGAATGGGCCGGCGGGTCCCGCGACGGGCCGCCGCCCGTGGAGCGCATTGCGTTGCCTTGCCAAACGTGGGCGCCGCGCGCCCGGAAAAAGGCGAGGGCGCCCGCGGCGCCCTCCCGTCACAGCCCCTGCCCGTCAGTTCCGCTTGAAGCCCGAGCGGATCCAGTCGAGGCTCTTCATGCTGTCCGGCGGGCTGATCAGCTCCGGCGGGTAGTACTTGACGTTGGTCATCGTGATCTTGCCGTCGACCTTCTTCACCGTGCCGTAGGCGACGTGCTGCACGGCCTGGTGGCCCTTGCCGAGCGACATGTCGACGGTGCCCGCGACGGATTCGAACTTGAGGTACTCGAACGCGGTGATCACCTGGTCGATGGCCGGTTCCCTGCCCTTGTTGGCCGTCACGGCCTTCTCCCAGGCCGCCTTGGCACCCAGGAACGCGGTGGCCATGTGGTACGAGGCATACACCGGCGTGCTGTTGTAGCGATCCCGGAACGCCTTCTGGAACCACTTGTTCAGCGCGGTCGGGGGGGCGAACGGGCCGTTGGGCCCGCGCGCGCCGATGATGGTGCCGTCCGGGATCTGGTCGGCCAGGCGCTCGAGCACGGTGTCGCCGCAGATGATGATGTTGGGCATCTTCTCCAGCAGGCCGCGCGGTTGCGACTGCAGCAGGAAGGCCTCGAGGTCGCCGCCCCACAGCGAGTTCTGCATGATCTCGGCGCCGCTGCCCAGCAGGGCGGAAATCTCGGTGTTGTACTGGCCGGCGCCGAGCTTCGGCGTGACGTTGGTGGCGATGGCCGCCTGCGGCTTGAGCACCTTCATCGACTCGGTGAAGTCGGACCAGGCGTCCTGGCCCCAGGCGTAGTTCGGGTTCACGCCGGAGAAGGTCTTCAGGCCCGGGAAGTTCTCCGCGATGTAGCGGGCGGCGGCGACGTTCTCCTGGGTCGCCATCGTCGTGGTGCGGAACACGTACTTGTAGCCCGCCTCCTCGAAGACGCGGTTGGTCGAGCAGTCGAACAGGACGGTGAGCTTCTTCATCTCCTCCGCCACCGGCGCCACCGCGAGGCAGTCGCCGCTGGAGATCACGCCGATCACCATGTCGACGTTCTGGCGGGTGACCAGGTTGCGGTACTCGGTCACGACCTTGGTCGGGCCGCCGGCCTCGTCCACGAAGACGAGCTCGATCGGGCGGCCGGCGAATCCCTTCTTGTCGTAGCCCGGAACGATGCCGCCCTTGTTGAAGGCTTCGGCGACGAGCTCGGCGGCGTTCCTGGCGGGCACGCCGAAGGGACCGGCGGCGGGGCCGGACAGGAAAGTGATGACGCCGATGCGCAGGGGTTGCTCGGCTGCGGCGGCCTGGCCGCAGACCAGGGCGGTGGCGAACAGGGTGGCCAGTGCGCCCGGAAGCCTGGATAGCAGGCGGCGCAGGATGCGATTCATGGTGTTTCCTCCCGGTGATTTGCTTGTTGTGAACCGGACCTCCCGGTTCCCAGCGGATAACGCGCCGGGCGCGGCGCCCGCTGACAGGCCGGCATTATAACCGCGGGCCCCCATCCGCTAGAATCCCGGTCGGGACCGCCACCTTCCTTCCACGCCGCTTGAACGTTCTCGCCCTCGAAACTTCCACCGAGCATTGCTCCGTCGCCTTGCTGCACCGGGGCGGCACGGCGGTGCGCTCCGAGCTTGCCGGACAACGACATTCCGAACTGCTCCTGCCCATGGTGGACGCGGTGCTGGCACAGGCCGGGCTGGGGCTGGCGGAGCTCGACGGCATCGGTTTCGGCGCCGGGCCCGGCTCGTTCACCGGCCTGCGCATCGCCTGCGGGGTGGCGCAGGGGCTCGCCCTCGGCGCCGGGCTGAAGGTCGTGCCGGTCGGAACGTTGCTGGCGCTCGCCCATGCCGCCGGTGCCGGGCGCGTCCTGGCCTGCCTGGACGCGCGCATGGGCGAGATCTACCTCGCGGCCTACGAGCGGGACGCGGGTGGCTGGACCGAGCGCATCGCGCCGAGCGTATGCACGGCGCAGGCGGCGCCGCCGCTGGAGGGCGACGGCTGGATCGCGGTGGGCAGCGCGTTTCGCGCGCACGGCGATGCACTCGAGGTGCGCTACCGCGGGCAGCTTGCCGGCGTCGACCGGGATGCCTGGCCGCAGGCCGTCGCCGTCGCCGGCCTCGCCGCGCAGGCGCTCGAGGCCGGCGGCGGGCTGCCCGCGGAACACGCCGCGCCGCTCTATGTTCGCGACCGGGTCGCCCTTAAAATGCACGAACAGCGATGAGCGCCCAGTTCGACACCCTGCCGAAGCTGCGCCCGATGCGCGTGGCCGACCTCGACCGCGTCATGCAGATCGAGCCGGCCATTTACTCGCATCCGTGGACCCGCGGCAATTTCGAGGATTCCATCCATGCCGGCTACAGCTGCTGGGTCATCGACTGCGGCGGCGAGGTCGCCGGCTACGGGGTCCTCATGACCGGGGTGCGCGAGGCGCACCTGCTCAACCTGAGCGTGGCGGCGCAGTGGCAGGGACGCGGCCTGGGGCGCTTCCTGCTCGAGCAGTTCATCCAGATCGCGCGCGACAGCGACGCGGTGCAGATGTTCCTGGAAGTGCGGCCTTCGAACGTCGCGGCCCGCCAGCTCTATGCCAGGCAGGGCTTCCAGGAGATCACCGTCCGGCGCGGCTATTACCCGGCGGCGCGCGGCCGCGAGGACGCCATCCTGATGGGCCTGGTCCTGTGAAGTCAGGGACACCTTGAGCCGGCGCGCCCTCGTGCTGGAAGAGCTCGGGCTCACGCCGCTGTGGGTCGCGCGCAACGCCGTGGCGGCGACCGAGGCGACGCATGTGCCGGCGCCCGGCGCCCGCGCTGCGAGCCCTTCGCCCGCGCCTGCAAGCGGCGACCGTGCGGCGGCGATCGCGCGCATGGACTGGCCGGCCTTGCGCGAAAGCATCCTCGCCTGCACGGCCTGCGGGCTGTGCAGGCAGCGCAAGCAGGCGGTCCCGGGCGTCGGTGACGAGAACGCCGACTGGTTGTTCGTGGGCGAGGGGCCGGGCGCCGAGGAAGACGAGCGCGGCGAGCCGTTCGTGGGCCAGGCCGGCAAGCTGCTCGACAACATGCTCTCCGCCATCGGGCTCAAGCGCGGCGAGGATGTCTACATCGCCAACGTCGTGAAATGCCGGCCGCCGGGCAACCGCAATCCGGAGCCGGCGGAAGCCGAAGCCTGCGCACCCTACCTCACGCGGCAGATCGGCCTGATCCGGCCGAGGCTGATCGTTGCCCTGGGCAAGGTCGCCGCCCAGAACCTGCTCGGCAACGAGGCCACCATCGCCAGCCTGCGCGGCCGCCTGCACGACTACCGTGGCACGCCGCTCATCGTGACCTACCATCCGGCCTACCTGCTGCGCAACCTGACGGACAAGGCGAAGGCCTGGGAAGACCTGTGCTTCGCCGTCGAGACCCTGCGCGGCCTGAAGCAGTCCGGGTTGAAACGGGACCCGGCCGTCCCCAACTGAATCCCGCCCGAAACCTACCGGAGGCTTCCATGAAACGCCTGCTCGCGCTTTGCCTGTCGCTGGTGCTAGTCGCCGGGCTGTCCGGCTGCGGCTACAACACCCTGCAATCGCAGGACGAACAGATCAAGAGCGCCTGGGGCGAGGTGCTGAACCAGTACCAGCGCCGCGCCGACCTGATCCCGAACCTGGTCGAGACGGTCAAGGGCTTCGCCGCGCAGGAAAAGGACGTGCTCCTGGGCGTCACCAACGCCCGCGCCCGGGTCGGCGGCATCCAGGCCACGCCCGAGCTGGTGAATGATCCGCAAGCCTTCGCCAGGTTCATGGCGGCGCAGGGCGAGATGACCTCGGCGCTGTCGCGGCTGCTGGTCGTCGCGGAGAACTATCCGCAGTTGAAGTCGGACCAGAACTTCCGCGACCTCCAGGCCCAGCTCGAGGGCACCGAGAACCGGATCACCGTGGCCCGCCAGCGCTACATCAAGGCGATCCAGGAATACAACGTCACGGTGCGCTCCTTCCCGAGCAACCTGACCGCGATGGTGTTCGGCCACAAGGTCAAGCCTTCGTTCACCGTGGAGAACGAAGCCGCCATCTCGAAGCCGCCCGCGGTGGATTTTTCGAAGCCGGCGCCCGGGAAGAAATAGCGTGAAGGCGCTGCTGGCCGGCGCCCTGGCGGCGCTGGCCCTGCTGTTGCCGCCGGCCGGCCTCGCCGAGGATGTGCCGGTCCCGCCGCTCACCGGCCGGGTGGTCGACACGGTCGAGGCCTTGACGCCCGACCAGCGGGTCGACCTGGAGGCGATGCTGCAGGCCTTCGAGCAGCGAAAGGGCAGCCAGATCGCGGTGCTCATCGTGGGCACGACCTATCCCGAGCCCATCGAGGCCTATTCCCTGCGCGTGGCAGAAGCCTGGAAGATCGGCCGCAAGGGCGTCAACGACGGCATCGTGCTGGTGATCGCCAGGTCCGATCGGACCCTGCGCCTGGAGGTGGGCTACGGCCTCGAAGGCGCCGTTGCGGATGCCACGGCCAACCGCCTCATCGACGAGGTCATCGTGCCCCGGTTCCGGGAGGACGACTTCTACGGCGGCATCAAGGCCGGCCTCGACCGCCTCATCCGCCTCATCGACGGCGAGCCGCTGCCGCCGCCGCAAAGCCCCGCAGGCGGCCGCGATCCGGGCTCGCTGGAAACCTACTTCGTGCTGTTCTTCGCCATCGTCTTCGTGGTGGGCGGCGCCTTGCGGGCCATGCTCGGCCGGTTCCCGGCGGCCGCCATCGTCGGTGCGGGCACCGGTGCGCTGGCCTGGATCATCGCCGCCCCGCTGCTCGTCGCGGTCGTCGTGGGCATCGTCGGCTTTTTCTTCACATTGCTGGGCGGGGCCATGGGAGGGGTCCCGCGCGGGCGGCGCAGCGGCTGGGGCGGCGGCGGTTTCGGTGGCGGTGGCTGGGGTGGCGGCGGCTTCAGCGGCGGAGGCGGCGGCTTCGGCGGCGGCGGGGCATCGGGGCGCTGGTGACATGAGGCTCGCTCGCCTGTTGCGCCACCTGCTCGCTGGCACCTGGACGACGCGCCGGGCATTCCCCGCCGCCGCGCTCGATCGCATCGAGGCCGCGATCGCCGCCTCGGAAGCCCGCCATGCGGGACAGGTCCGGTTTGCCGTGGAGGCGGCACTGCATCCGCTTGCCGTCTGGCACGGCGTCTCGGCGAAGGATCGCGCGCTCGAGGTGTTTTCCTCGTTGCGGGTCTGGGACACCGAGCATAACAGCGGCGTGCTGGTCTACCTGCTGCTCGCGGATCGCGACGTCGAGATCGTGGCCGACCGGGGCATCCACCGGCGCGTCGGGGAGGCGGGCTGGCAGTCCATCTGCAGCGACATGGAAGGGCATTTCCGGGCGGGGCGCTTCGAGCAGGGCGTCGTCGAGGGGATCGAGCGGCTTTGCACGCTGCTGGCGGCGCATTTTCCCCGCGCAGCCGCGGGGGCGAACGAGCTTCCTGACCGTCCGGTCGTGCTCTAGGCCTCGGGCTTGTGCCCGGGGGCGGCGTGCGCGTCGTCCTGGTCGTGCCAGTGGCGCCGCGTGATGCCGTACATGCTGACGGCGATGAACGCGCCGAACACGACGATGATGGTATTGAGCGACAGGTCCGCCTTGATCATCAGCGCGTAGATGCCCAGCAGCACGAGGATCGAGATGTTCTCGTTGAAGTTCTGCACGGCGATGGAGTGGCCCGCGCCCATCAGCAGGTGGCCCCTGTGCTGCAGCAGGGCGTTCATCGGCACCACGAAGTAACCGCCCATCGCGCCGATCACGACGAGCAGGCCGATCGCGACGCGCCAGTCGCTGACCAGGACCATCGCCGCCACCACGATCCCCATGCCGATGCCCACCGGCAGGACGCGAACCGTGCGCTTGAGCGACACGTAGCGCGCCGCCAGGAAGGAACCCAGCGCGATGCCGACGGCGACGACGGCGGTGAGCTGGGTCGCGCGCTCGTCCGAGAGGCTGAGGACGGTGGTGGCCCAGACGATCACGATGAAGCGCAGGGTCGCGCCGGCTCCCCAGAACAGCGTGGTCACCGCGAGCGAGACCTGGCCCAGCGGGTCCCGCCACAGCAGGCGCAGGCTGTGCCAGAAATCCTGCAGGATGAAGACCGGGTTGCGCCTGGGCAGCTTGTGGTCGATGGCCACCTTCGGGATGTAGAGATTGATGGCCGCGGCCACGAGGTAGAGGCCGAGGATGACCACGATGGCGAGCTCCGGCGCGGTGTCGATCCAGAGGTCGAAGCCGGGGAGGTCGCCCATGGCGAACACGTATTTGGCGAAGCTCGGGCCGATGAGCACGCCGCCGAGGATGGCCCCCAGGATGATCGCCGCGACGGTCAGGCCCTCCATCCAGCCGTTGGCCAGCACCAGCTTCTGGTGCGGCAGGTATTCGGTGAGGATGCCGTACTTGGCGGGCGAGTACATGGCGGCACCGATGCCCACGATCCCGTAGGCGTACAGGGGATGCAGGCCCAGGAGCATCGCCAGGCAGCCCAGGATCTTGACCGCGTTGCTGATGAACATCACGCGTCCCTTGGGCAGCGCGTCGGCGAACGGCCCGACGTAGGGTGCCAGGACGATGTAGGCGAACACGAAGAACTGCGCCAGCACGGGCGTCTGCCAGCCCGGGGCGTGCAGGCTCTTGAGGAGCGCGATGGCTGCGAAAAGCAGGGCGTTGTCTGCCAGCGCGGAGAAGAACTGGGCCGCGAGGATGATGTAGAACCCGCGATTCATTCGGTCGGGACTCGGTTTGCGCGTCTGTTTCGCCGCATCGGACGCGGCCGCGCTTTATACCACAGAAGCCCGCCGGGTTCCGTGCTCACGAAGCCCCGCGCGCGGCGGATTTACACCGTAGAATGTGAAGCTTGCCGTCGCCGGCCAACCCCGTTCCAGACCGCCCAGAAGTCGGCATGAGCCGCCCCATCCGCGCCACCATCGACCTGTCCGCCCTGAAGCACAACCTCGGCATTGCGCGCGGGTTTGCCGGACCGGCGAAGATCCTCTCGGTGATCAAGGCGAACGGCTACGGGCACGGTGTGCGGCGCGTGGCCGCCGCGCTTGCCGAGACGGACGGCTTCGCGATGCTCGAACTCGACGACGCCATCCGGCTCCGGGAGGCGGGCCACCGGCAGCCGATCCTGCTGCTGGAGGGTTTTTTCTCGGCCGGCGAGCTCGATCCGATCCTGCACAACCGCCTCAGCGTCGTCATCCACGACGCCGCGCAGCTGGCGATGCTCAAGGGCCTCGACGCGTCGCGCAAGCTCGACGTGTTCCTGAAGTTCAACACGGGGATGAACCGCCTGGGGTTTGCGGCGGCCCGGGCCGGGGAGGTGATCGAGGCCGCGCGCGCCCTGCCCTGCGTGGGCGAGATCGTGCTCGCCACGCATTTCTCGGATGCGGAGGGCGTGAGCGGCATCGAGCAGCAGATGCGGGTGTTCGACCGGCGCGTGGCTCGCGACGGGTTCCGGTGCTCGCTCGCCAATTCCGGCGCCCTGCTGCGCTTTGCCGAGGCCCGCGGCGATTTCGTGCGCCCCGGCATCATGCTCTACGGCGCCTCTCCCCTGGAGGACCGCAGCGCCGCGCGCCTGGGCCTGCGGCCCGTGATGACCCTCTCCAGCCGCATCATCGCGGTGCAGGACCTGAAGAAGGGCGACACCGTCGGCTACGGCAGCCTGTTCATGGCCGACCGCCCCATGCGCATCGGCGTGGTCGCCTGCGGCTACGCCGACGGCTATCCCCGACACGCGTGGAACGACACGCCCGTCCTGGTGGATGGCGTGCGGGTGCCGATGGCGGGCCGCGTGTCCATGGACATGCTGAGCGTGGACCTGAGCGCGGTTCCGCAGGCCGGCGTGGGCAGCCCGGTCACGCTCTGGGGCCGTGGGCTGCCGGTCGAGGAGGTCGCTGCCGCGGCGGGCACCGTGAGCTACGAACTGCTGTGCGCGCTGGCACGCCGGGTGCCGGTCGAGGAAACCGGGGGCTAGGGGCTCGCGTGGCCAAAGCGAAGACCGTCTTCAGCTGCACCGAATGCGGCGGCCAGGCGCCCAAGTGGCAGGGACAGTGCCCGCATTGCTCGGCCTGGAACACGCTGGTGGAGGCCGTCGCGGAAAAGGCCCCATCGCGATTCCAGCCGCTTGCGGAACCCAGCAAGCTGCAGAAGCTGTCCGCGGTCGAGGCGCGCGAGGAGCAACGGCGCCCGACCGGCATCGGCGAGCTCGACCGCGTGCTGGGTGGAGGACTGGTGCGAGGGGCGGTCGTGCTGCTGGGCGGGGACCCCGGCATCGGCAAGTCGACGCTGCTGCTTCAGGCGCTCGCGCTGATGGATGCCTCCGCCAACGTGGTCTACGTCAGCGGCGAGGAGTCCGCGCAGCAGATCGCGCTTCGCGCCAGGCGCCTGGCGGTGGAGCCGGACTCGCTCAACCTGCTGGCCGAGATCCAGCTGGAAAGGATCCTGGCGGTGCTCGCGGCGCAAAAGCCGGACGTCGCGGTGATCGACTCGATCCAGACGGTCTATTCCGAGGCCCTGCAGTCCGCGCCTGGCAGCGTGGCCCAGGTGCGCGAGTGCGCGGCCCAGCTCACGCGTTTTGCCAAGACCTCGGGGACGGCGCTGCTGCTGATTGGCCATGTCACGAAGGAAGGGGCGCTTGCCGGTCCCCGGGTGCTGGAGCACATGGTCGATGCCGTGCTCTACTTCGAGGGCGACACCCATTCGAGCTTCCGCCTGGTGCGCGCGATCAAGAACCGGTTCGGCGCCGTGAACGAGCTCGGCGTGTTCGCCATGACCGATCGCGGCCTGCGCGGGGTCTCCAATCCCTCCGCGCTGTTCCTTTCGCAGCACGGGAGCGGGGTGCCGGGCTCGTGCGTGATGGTGACCCAGGAGGGCACCCGGCCGCTGCTGGTGGAGATCCAGGCGCTGGTGGATGAAGCGCACGCGCCCAACCCGCGGCGGCTGACCGTCGGCCTGGAGCAGAACCGGCTCGCGATGCTGCTGGCGGTGTTGCACCGCCACGCCGGTGTCGCGGCCTTCGACCAGGACGTGTTCGTGAACGCCGTGGGCGGGGTCAAGATCGACGAACCCGCGGCAGACCTGCCGGTGCTGCTTGCGATCGTGTCGTCGCTGCGGGGCAAGCCGCTTCCGGAAAAGCTCGTCGCGTTCGGCGAAGTGGGCCTGGCAGGCGAGGTGCGCCCCGTGCAGCGGGGACAGGAAAGGCTGAAGGAGGCCGCGAAGCTGGGCTTTCGCCAGGCGATCGTGCCTAAGGCCAATGCGCCCAAGGTCGCCATCGAGGGCCTCGAGGTCCTGACGGTGGAGCGGATCGGGGATGCGGTGGCGCGGCTGCGCCAAGGCTGAACGGGGGCTGAACCCGGGCCTTGTCCGGCGCGGGGCCGGGCCTAGCGCAGGGCGAACAGCGCGAGCGCCGCGGCCGCCAGCACGGCGCTGCCGATCCAGATCAGCTTCAGGCCCATGCCCGACCCGGCCGCGGCAGGCGTGGCGCGCAACAACTCGCCCGGCTGGCGCCAGGTGGTGCTGTCGGAGGCCGAAGGCCCGGCATTGCCGCCGCGCTTGGCGTCGGCGAGCGCCTTCAGGCGCGCGATCTTCTGGGTTTCGGAGAACTGGTCGAGTTCCTTTTCCATGCCCGTGAGCGCCGCCAGGCGCATCGTGGCGCTGAAGTTGTCGAAGGCTTCCGAAAGCCCCAGCGAGGGTTGCGTATTGTCCTCGGCCGCGCCTTGCGCGTCTTCCCCGGGAGCATCCGGGGGGGCGGACCCGGCCGCGACTGCGGCGAGCATTTTCTCGGCCTTGTCCTCGTGGCGCGTGAGCGGCGAGGACGGTTGCACGAAAGCCGCGGGCGGGGCCATGCCGCGCAGGTCTTCGGGCGACACCGGCACCTCGCCCGAGGCGATGGCCTCGCGCAGGTCGTGCGCGAGGACCTTCGCCTGCGGGTAGCGGTCGTCCAGGTTCTTGGCGAGCGCCTTGGCGACGATGAAGTTCAGCACGTCCGGCAGCTCCGGGTTGAGCGTCTTGGGCGACGGCGGCGTGAAGTTCATGGTCTGGTACATGACGCCGTGGATGTTGTCCGCGACGAAGGGCGAAGTGCCGGTCAGCATCTCGTAGAGCACCACGCCCAGCGAGAAGATGTCGGAGCGGGCGTCCGCCCGCTTGCCCGAGACCTGTTCCGGCGACATGTACTTGGGCGATCCCAGGATCATGCCGGTCATGGTCTTCACCTCGTTGTTGCGCATGCGCGCAATGCCGAAGTCGGTGATCTTCACGGTGCCGTCCTCCAGCACCATGATGTTGGCCGGCTTGATGTCGCGGTGGATGATCTGCCGGTCATGCGCATACTGCAGCCCGTCCGCCACCTGGGCGGCGATGTCCAGGGCCTGGGCGACCGGGATCGGCGCGCGCGCCTGGAGCATGCGGCGCAATTCGTGCCCCTCGAGGAACTCCATCGCCATGTAGGCCACGCGCTCGCTGCGGCCGATGTCGTAGATGGTCACGATGTTGCGGTGGGACAGGCCGCCCGCCGCCTTGGCCTCCTGGTAGAAGCGGGCCTCGTATTCGGCCAGCTCGTCCTTGGGCAGCGTCAGGTTGACCGTCTTGATCGCCACGATCCGGTCGAGCATGGGATCGCGGGCCTTGTAGACCACGCCCATGGCGCCCTGGCCGAGCTCCCCGAGGATCTCGTAGCGGCCGAGCGTGCCGGTGGCAGTGTCTGGATTCATCCCGGCGTCAGCCCTTTTTCTGCAGCCTGGACTTCACGTTCTTGAACACCGGGCCCCAGATCGGATGGCCGGCCTCGGCGGGCGCGAGCTCGAACTTCGGGTCCAGCTCCAGGGCGATGCCGAATTCCTCGCGGCAGGTGAGCTGCTGGCCCGACACGCAGGCGATGAAAGCCAGGTACTTGTGCGCCTTGACGCGGTCGGGCCGGCCCAGGCCCTCCTCGAGTGCGAACTGCAGCTTGCGCTGGGCGGTGCGGTAATTGCCTTCCTCGTAGTTGCGCACACCCTCCTCGAGGTAGGGGGTGCCCGCGGTGCGTCCCGCGCCCGGATCCTTGAAGGGACCCTGCGCGCAACCGGCCGTGAGCAGGAGGGCGGCGAGCATCGGAAGCAGGCATCGGAATGCAGTCATGGGGCGCTCAATTGAACTTGTGCTTGATGCGGATGCGCTGGTCGGCCTTGACCTCGACCACCTGGGAATAGACCGGGAAGTTGCTGTTGCGGATCTCGATGGTGCGCCTGCCCGGGGCCACTTCGACCTCGTTCACCGGCGGGCTGACGCCGACCCGGTCGCCATCGACGAATACTTCGCCCCAGGGGGCCACGGCCAGCGCGATCACGGCCGTGCCCGCGCCGGGCGGCGGCGCAGGGGGCTCTTCACGGTGCCCGAAAAAGCTCGCGAAAGGGCCGCCCTTGGATTCGCGGGCATCCGGCCTCTGCGCCGCGGCGTAGGTTTCGGGGGCCGCCGGCGTGGCCGCGGTGGCGGCGGCCGGCGCACCCGCGACTGTCTTGGCGCTGCGCCTTTTTTCCCTGTCCTGCCGGGACGGCGCCTCGGCGGCCGCTTTCTCCGGGATGGGGATCTTGCGATGCGCAGCGGCTTCCGCCGCCGGCTTCACGGGGGCGGCCGGCAAGTCGCTGTGTCCGAGCAGGTTGACCACCACCGCGAGGGCAAAGGCGCCCAGCGACAGCGTCGCGGTGCCGTAGGCGATCGCCCGGTTGTTGATCCAGCGTTCGAAGCCGCGCAGCCAGCGGCCCGTGCCGCCTGCCAGGGTTGCCGCAGCCGCCTGGCGCTGGCCTTCTCGCGAGGACACCTGGTTGCGCTCGGCGGGCGAGCGGACCGCACCGGACCGCGCCTGGGTATAGCCCACGCTGTAGATTTCGTGCTCGCGCACGTGCTTGTCGGTGCGCGAGCCCTCGTAGTGGAAGAGCTTGGCGTAGCCCTCCGAGATGTGCGACACGACCTCGAAGTAGGAGCGTGACACCAGCACCTGGCCCGGCTTGGCGAAGCCCATCACCCGCTGGGCCACGTTGATGCCGTCGCCGATGATGTTGGGCTGGCCGTTGAGGTCCCGCACCAGGCGCACGGGGCCCAGGTTGATGCCGATGCGCGCGGGCAGCTTCGGCGCCTCCTCGGGGCGCGGCGCGAAGGCCTCGCGCAAGCTCATCGCCACGAACAGGGCGTCCTCGGGGTCGCCCAGGAAATTGATCGCCACACCGTCGCCGGTGTCCAGGATGATGCGGTCGTTGACGGCGATGTCGCGGATGGCCTCAGCGATCAGGGTGTTGAACCGGTCCTTGAGCTGGATCTGCTCGGAGACCGGCTTGCGCGAGTACTCGGTGATGTCCAGGAACAGCACGCTGCAGATGAACGTGCGGTTGGCGCGTTCAGGCATCATGGCGCGGTACCTGCGGCAGGCTTGTCAACGGTGCGGTTTCCAACGGTTGGCCGACACGGACTCCGGGGATGGTCATCTTAACACCAATCCCACGCCAGTCCGCAAGGCTGGCCGGTGGAAAATCCCCCTTGCGTCAATTGGTTTTGAAATATTCCTGCGGGTTTTTCGAGGTTGGTTCCGCCGGTCCGGAAGCGCACCCGCAACCCCTTCCTTTATGATGCGGCACTCGGCCCGGCCGCGTGCCAGCCTCGACGGTTTCCTGGAGCTGAATTGACCCGCACCAACCCCTACAACGTCGGACTGGACAAGAATCCGGCGAATTACGTTCCCCTGTCCCCCCTGTCGTTCCTCGCCCGGTCCGCCGAAGTGTTTCCCGAACGGGTCGCCGTGGTCCATGGCGAGCGCCGGGCGACCTGGGCCGAAACCTACCGCCGCTGCCGGCGCCTGGCCTCGGCCCTGTCGCGACGGGGCATCGGGGCAGGCGACACCGTGGCCGTGATGGCGCCCAACATTCCCGAGATGTTCGAGGCCCACTATGGCGTGCCGATGGCCGGGGCGGTCCTGAATACGCTCAACACCCGGCTCGACGCGGAAGCCATCGGCTTCATGCTCAACCATGGCGAGGCGAAGGCGCTGATCACCGACCGCGAATATGCCCAGACCATTGCCAGGGCGCTGGAGCTGGTGGAAAACCCGCCCCTGGTGATCGACATCGACGATGCCCTGGGACCGGGTGGCGGCCTGGTCGGCGAAATGGATTACGAGGCCTTCCTGGCCACCGGGGACGAGGCGTTCGAATGGCGCCTCCCGGGCGATGAATGGGATGCGATCGCCTTGTCCTACACCTCCGGCACGACCGGCAATCCCAAAGGCGTGGTGACCCACCATCGCGGCGCCTACCTGAACGCCGTGGGCAACATCGTCACCTGGGCCATGCCCCATTTCCCCGTCTACCTCTGGACGCTGCCGATGTTCCACTGCAACGGCTGGTGCTTTCCCTGGACCCTGGGGGCGGTGGCGGGGACCAGCGTCTGCCTGCGGCGGGTCGAGGCGAAGCCGGTCTTCGACGCGATCCGCGAGCACAAGGTCACGCATTTCTGCGGTGCCCCGGTCGTGCACAACATGCTGGTCAATGCGCCCGCCGAGATGCGGGCGGGCATCGCCCACAAGGTTTCGGCGATGATTGCCGGGGCGGCGCCGCCCCAGGCCGTCATCGAGGGCATGGAGCGCATCGGCATCGACCTGACCCACGTCTACGGGCTCACCGAGGTCTACGGTCCGGCCTCGGTCTGCTCGAAGCATCCCGAGTGGGATGGCCTGCCGGTGGCCGAGCGGGCGGAAATGAACGGCCGCCAGGGCGTGCGCTACGAGATGCAGGAGGGCATGGACGTCTTCGACCCGCAGACCCTGCGGCCGGTGCCGCGCGATGGCAAGACCATGGGCGAGATCTTCTTCCGCGGCAACATCACGATGAAGGGATACCTCAAGAACGCCGCGGCCACGCAGGAGGCGTTTGCCGGGGGGTGGTTCCACACGGGCGACCTGGCGGTCATGTATCCGGACGGCTACGTGAAGATCAAGGACCGCTCCAAGGACATCATCATCTCCGGCGGGGAGAACATCTCCACGATCGAGGTCGAGGACGTCCTTTACCGGCACCCGCACGTCCTCGAGGCCGCGGTGGTGGCCCGGCCGGACGAGAAGTGGGGCGAGACGCCTTGCGCCTTCGTCACGCTCAAGCCCGGCGCGCCCGTCGTGACGGAAGAGGACGTCATCGCCTTTTGCCGCGAGCGCCTGGCCCGGTTCAAGTGCCCGCGCAAGGTGGTGTTCGGACCGCTGCCCAAGACCTCGACCGGCAAGATCCAGAAAAACGTGCTGCGGGAGCAGGCGAAGGGCTGATGAGGCCGTGAATGTCGCCAATGCCGCGAATGTCGAAAGGGGGGGGGCGAACCCGGGACCGGCATTCCTGAGTCGTCGTGCGTTCACGGCTTTCGCGGCCTCGTTGATGCGCTGCGGTAGAATCGCGTTTTCCCATCCGGCATGAGGCAGGCGAGATGAAGGTATTGGTTCCGGTCAAGCGGGTGGTGGACTACAACGTCAAGGTGCGCGTGAAATCCGACGGCACGGGCGTGGAGACCGCCAACGTCAAGATGTCCATGAACCCGTTCGACGAGATCGCGGTGGAGGAGGCGGTGAGGCTCAAGGAGGCCGGCACGGCCACCGAGATCATCGTCGTGTCCGTGGGCACCGCGCAATGCCAGGAGACCCTGCGCACCGCGCTCGCCATCGGTGCCGACCGCGCCATCCTGGTCGAGACTTCGGTCGAGACGCAGTCGCTGGCGGTGGCCAAGATCCTCAAGGCCATCGTCGACAAGGAGCAGCCCGGCCTGGTGATCCTGGGCAAGCAGGCCATCGACGACGACGCCAACCAGACCGGCCAGATGCTCGCCGCGCTGCTGGGCTGGCCCCAGGCGACCTTTGCCTCGAAGGTCAAGGTCGCGAACGGGGCGGCGGAAGTTACCCGCGAGGTGGACGGCGGCCTGGAGACGCTTTCCATCAAGCTCCCGGCAGTGGTCACGACCGACCTGCGGCTGAACGAGCCCCGCTATGTGACCCTGCCCAACATCATGAAGGCCAAGAAGAAGGCGCTCGAGACCCTCAAGCCCGAGGCCCTGGGCGTGGATCCCGCGCCGCGGATCAAGACCCTGAAAGTGCAGGAACCGCCCAGGCGCAGCGCCGGCAAGCTCGTGAAGAGTGTTCCCGAGCTGGTGGAAAAGCTCCGCAACGAAGCCAAGATCCTCTGAGAACTAGAACGATGCCCATCCTCGTCCTCGCAGAACACGACAATGCGGCGCTCAAGCCCGCCGTCCTCAACACCATCGCCGCCGCCGTGAAGATCGGCGGCGACATCGACGTCCTGGTCGCCGGCAGCCAGTGCTCCGGGGCCGCCCAGGCGGCCGCGAAGATCCCCGGCGTGCGCAAGGTCCTCGTGGCCGACGCGCCGCACCATGCACATGCCCTGGCCGAGAATCTCTCGACGCTGGTCGTTTCGCTCGCGACGGGCTACTCCCATGTGCTGGCCCCCGCGACGAGCTTCGGCAAGAACGTCATGCCCCGGGTCGCCGCGTTGCTCGACGTGGCGCAGGTCTCCGACATCCTCAAGGTCGAGTCTCCCGATACGTTCGTGCGGCCGATTTACGCGGGCAACGCGCTCGCCACGGTGCAGACCGCCGACCCGATCAAGGTCGTGACGGTGCGATCGACCGGCTTCGACGCCGTCCCCGCCACCGGCGGCTCCGCCGCCATCGAGAGCGTCGCGGCGGGGGCCGACAGCGGCCTGTCCTCGCTGGTGAGCCAGGAACTGACCAAGTCCGCGCGTCCCGAGCTGACGGCGGCCCGGGTCATCGTTTCCGGCGGCCGCGGCATGGGCAACGGGGAAAACTTCAGGATCCTGGAGGCGCTGGCCGACAAGCTTGGGGCGGCGGTGGGGGCGTCGCGCGCGGCGGTCGATTCCGGGTTCGTGCCCAACGACTACCAGGTCGGCCAGACCGGGAAGATCGTCGCGCCGGAGCTCTACATCGCGGTCGGGATTTCCGGGGCGATCCAGCACCTGGCGGGCATGAAGGACAGCAAGGTGATCGTCGCCATCAACAAGGACGGCGAGGCGCCGATCTTCCAGATCGCCGACTACGGCCTCGTGGCGGACCTGTTCCAGGCGGTGCCCGAGCTGACGAACGCGCTGAACTGAGCCGGCGCCGGCCCGGCGTCGCCGGGCCGGCCGCAAGACCACGGAGGAAAGCATGTCGACCTACGCCGCCCCGATCCGGGACATGAAATTCGTCGTGAAGGAGCTGGTTGGCCTCGACCCCGTCGCGGCCCTGCCGGGCTGCGAGGAGGTCTCGCCGGACCTCGTCGATGCCGTGCTGGAGGAGGCCGGCAAGTTCGCCGCCGGCGTCCTCGATCCGCTGAACGTGCCCGGCGACCGCGTGGGCGCGAAGTTCGACAAGGACAGCCACGCCGTCACGGCCGCACCCGGGTTCAAGGATGCGTTCCGCCAGTTCGCCGAGGGCGGCTGGACCGGGCTGAACTGCGACCCGAGGTTCGGCGGCCAGGGCCTGCCGCACATCATCTCCGCCCAGACCTCGGAGATGTGGAATTCCGCCAACATGGCGTTCAGCCTGTGCCCGATGCTCACCGCGGGCGTGGTCGCTGCGCTCATGCGCCACGGTTCCGACGCCCAGAAGGACGCCTATCTTCCCAATCTGGTGACCGGCAAGTGGACCGGCACCATGAACCTCACGGAGCCGCAGGCCGGCTCCGACCTGTCGGCCGTGCGCACGCGCGCGCTGCCCGAAGGGGACCATTACCGCCTGCATGGCACCAAGATCTTCATCACCTGGGGCGAGCACGATGTCGCGGAGAACATCATCCACATGGTGCTCGCGCGCACGCCGGATGCGCCGGAAGGCGTCAAGGGCATCTCGTTGTTCGTCGTGCCCAAGTTCCTCGTCAACAGGGACGGCTCGCTGGGAGAGCGCAACGACGTCAAGTGCGTATCGATCGAGCACAAGCTCGGCATCCACGGCAGCCCGACCTGCGTCATGGCCTACGGGGAGGGTGAAGGCGCGATCGGTTACCTGGTGGGCGAGGAGAACCGCGGCCTGGAGTTCATGTTCACCATGATGAACTTCGCGCGGCTGGAGGTGGGCATCGAGGGCGTGGCCATTGCCGAGCGCGCCTACCAGCATGCGCTGGAGTACGCGCGCAATCGCGTCCAGGGGCGCGAGGTCGGGGCCAGGACGGGCGATCGCGTGAGCATCATCCACCACCCCGACGTGCGCCGCATGCTGATGAGCATGAAGGCCCAGACCGAGGCCATGCGGGCGATCGCGACGCTGGCGTCGGCCCATCTGGACGTCGCGCTGCTGCATCCCGACAAGGCCGAGCGTGCCGCCAACCAGGCGCTGTTCGACCTGCTCACGCCGGTGGTGAAGGGCTGGTGCACCGAGCAGTCGATCGAGATCGCGTCGCTGGGCATCCAGGTTCACGGGGGCATGGGTTTCATCGAGGAGGCGGGTGCGGCGCAGTACCTGCGCGATGCGCGCATCACGAGCATCTACGAAGGCACCACCGGCATCCAGGCCAACGACCTGGTGGGCCGCAAGGTGGCCTACGAGAAGGGCGCCACCATCAAGCTGGTCCTGGAGCGCATGCGCAATGATGTCGCGGCGCTGCGCAAGGTCCCGCATCCGGCGCTGGAAGTGATCGCGGGATCGCTGGAGGAGGGCATCGGCGCGCTGGCCGAGGCCACGGACTGGCTGCTCGCCTCCTGGGGAACGAACATGAAGGCCGCCGCCGCGGGCGCCGTGCCCTTCCTCAAGCTGTTCGGCACCGTGGCGGGCGGCTGGCAGATGGCGCGCGCCGCCCTGATCGCCAAGCGGCAGCTCGACGCGGGCGCGTCCGACGCCGATTTCTATCGGGCCAAGCTCGGCACCGCGCGCTTTTTCGCCGAGCACATCCTGCCCCTGGCCAGGGCCTACTCCCGCGAGATCGTCCACGGTTCGGCCAGCACGCTCGCGCTCGCGCAAGCCCAGTTCTGAGGACGGGCGCCGCCGCCGTCCCCGGCGCAAGGGCGTGGTCCGCAAGGGCCGCGCCTTTTGCTTTTGCGTCACCGGCGTTGACAACGCAAGGTCCGGTCGCCATCATTCAAACGTTTGTTTGAATCGCCTGTTCGAGGCCGTCCGTTTGAGACCGATTGCCCCGCCCGCGCCGGGCATGCCAGGACCATGAACCGCAAACCGCCTTGCGCCGACACCCGCGAGCGCATCCTTGCCACCGCCGAGGGGCTGTTCATGGAGCGCGGCTATGCGGCGACCTCGCTGCGCATGATCACCGCCAAGGCCCGGGTCAACCTTGCGGCGGTCCACTACCACTTCGGCTCGAAGGAGGCGCTGATCCGGGAAGTGTTCGAGCGCCGACTCGGCCCCCTCAACGCCGCGCGCATCGCCCACCTGGACCGCCTCGAGGCGCAGTCCCGCGGCCGGGCTCCCAGCGTCGAGCAGGTCATCGAGGCGATCGTCGCGCCCGCGCTGCAGGTAAACCGCGACCCGCTCGCCGGCGGGGCCGATTTCCTGCGGCTGCTGGGGCGCGCCTTTTCGGAGCCGGGGCAGACCATGCGCGAGATCCTGCCGGCGCAGTACCGGCAGGTGGTGGTGCGCTTCAAGGAGGCGCTCGCGCGTGCGCTTCCCGGCGTCCCGGACCAGGAGCTGACCTGGCGCATGCACTTCATGTTCGGCGCGCTGTCGTACACCATGGCGGGCAATGACGCGCTCAAGCTCGTTGCCACATGTAACCTCGAGGGCGCGGACGATCCCGAATCGATCATCCGCCGCCTCGTGCCCTTCCTGGCGGCCGGGCTGCGGGCGCCGCTGCCCGGGCGCAGCGAAGTCGCGGGCGGGCGCGGCGCGATGAACGGACGCAAGGCCGCCTGAAAGCGCGCACAACGGAGCAACAAGGAGCAGCCCCATGAATATCCTTCTCTGGATCCCCGGCGCCGCCGCCGTCCTGTGGGTGCTGGCCTACGCCCGGGCCGCGGTCCTGCCCTGGCTGGTCGGCATCGCCGCCTATCTCGGCGCATTCACGCTCTGGTCGGGAGCCAATGCCGGCAGCAAGATCCTGTTATGGACGGTGTTCCTCGTCCTGGCTGCCATGCTCGCCCTGCCGCCGCTGCGCCGCGCGCTGATCAGCGATCCGCTGCTCGGCTGGTTCCGCAAGGCGCTGCCACAGGTGTCGCAGACCGAGCAGGAAGCCCTCGATGCGGGCACCGTGTGGTGGGACGGCGAGCTGTTCAGCGGCAATCCCGACTGGAACAAGCTCTTCGGCACGCCCAAGCCGCGGCTGACGCCCGACGAGCAGGCCTTCCTCGACGGTCCCGTCGAGGAGCTGTGCCGCATGTGCGACGACTGGCGCATCTCCCATGAGCTGAACGACCTGCCGCCCGAAGTCTGGCAGTTCATCAAGGACAAGGGCTTCCTCGGCATGATCATCCCGCGCCAGTACGGCGGCCTGGGTTTCTCGGCCTATGCGCACTCCCAGGTGATCCAGAAGCTCGCCACCCGCAGCTCGACGGCATGCGTCTCGGTGATGGTCCCCAACTCGCTTGGGCCCGCCGAACTGCTGCTGCACTACGGCACGGAGGCGCAGAAGAACCACTACCTGCCGAGGCTCGCCCGGGGCCTGGAGATGCCGTGCTTCGCGCTCACCGGCCCGGACGCGGGTTCCGACGCCGGCTCGATCCCGGATTACGGCGTGGTCTGCAAGGGACTGCACGAGGGCCGCGAGGTGCTGGGCATCCGCCTCACGTGGGAGAAACGCTACATCACGCTCGGCCCCGTTGCCACCCTCCTCGGGCTCGCGTTCAAGCTGCACGATCCCGAGCACCTGCTGGGCGGCAGGGAAGACATCGGCATCACGCTGGCGCTCATCCCGACGCAGCATCCCGGCGTGCACATCGGCCGCCGCCACCTGCCGTTGAACGCCTCGTTCATGAACGGCCCCAACTGGGGCAGGGACGTCTTCATCCCGCTCGAATGGGTGATCGGCGGCAGGGAATACGCGGGCCAGGGCTGGCGCATGCTCATGGAGTGCCTCGCCGCAGGGCGCTCCATCTCGCTGCCGTCCTCCAGCGCGGGCGCGGCCAAGCTTGCGGCGCGCACCACCGGCGCCTACAGCCGGGTGCGCAGCCAGTTCAAGATCGCCATCGGCAAGTTCGAGGGCATCGAGGAGGCGCTGGCGCGCATCGGTGGCAACACCTACGCGATCGACGCGGCGCGGACCATGACCGCGGGCGCGGTCGACCTGGGCGAGAAACCCTCCGTGATCTCGGCGATCGTGAAGTACCACTGCACCGAACGGGCGCGCCAGGTGATCAATGACGCGATGGACGTCCACGGCGGCAAGGGCATCTGCCTGGGGCCGAACAACTACCTTGGCCGCGCCTACCAGCAGATCCCGATCGGCATCACGGTGGAGGGCGCCAACATCCTCACCCGCAGCATGATGATTTTCGGGCAGGGCGCGATCCGCTGCCATCCCTACGTGCTCAGGGAGATCGACGCCACGCGTGCCGGGGATGCCGCCGAAGCGGGGGAGAAATTCGACGCGGCCTTCTGGGACCACGTGCGCTTCGTCATGGGCAATGCCGCGCGCTCGCTCTGGCTCGGCCTCACGGGCGCGGCGCTGGTGAGCGTGCCCGGGGCGCCGGAGCTGCGCCGCTACACGAAGCAGTTCACGCGGCTCGCCGCCGGCTTCGCCCTGGCGTCCGATCTCGCCATGCTGTTCCTGGGCGGGGACTTGAAGCGCAAGGAAAAGCTGTCCGCGCGCCTGGGCGACATCCTGAGCCAGCTCTACATCGCCTCGACCGTGCTCAAGCGCTTCGAGGACGACGGGCGCCCGCAGGCGGACCTGCCGATCGCCGAATGGGTGCTGGAAGACTGCCTGCACCGCTGCCAGGAAGCCTTCTACGGCGTGTTCGGGAACTTTCCCAGCCGCATCTGCGCCTGGACGCTGCGCCTGCTGGTGTTCCCCTGGGGCCGCGCCTACGCGCCGCCCTCCGACCGGCTCGGGCAGAAGGTCGCGCGCGCGATGATCGAGCCCTCGCAGACCCGCGACCGGCTGACCCACGACATGTTCCTGCACAAGCACGAGGACGATCCCGTCGGCCGCCTGGAACTCGCCATGCAGGCCGCGCCCGCGGGCGAGGCCGTGGAGGCCAAGGTGCGCAATGCCCAGCGCGCCGGCGTGGTGTCCGGGCTCACGGACGAGGCCCGGGTGGCCGCGGCCCTGGACAAGGGCGTCCTGACCGCCGAGGAGGCGGCGCAGTGGCGCCGCTTCGTCACGCTGCGCCGCGCCTGCATCATGGTCGATGACTTTCCGCACGAGGTCGGGCGCATGCAGGCCATCGCCGGCATGCCCGCGGAGCCCCGCGCGCTGACGCAACGGTCGGCCGCATGAGCAGCGTCGTCCTGACGGCGATCGAGCGCGGCGTCGCGACGCTGACGCTCAATCGTCCGCAGGTGCTCAATGCCATGGACGGGGAGATGATGCAGCAGCTCAGGCCTGCGGTGGAGTCGCTCGAGAGCGACGCCTCGGTGCGGGCGGTCGTCCTGCGCGGGGCCGGCGCGGCCTTCATGGCCGGCGGCGACGTCGCCGTGTTCCACAAACACCTCGCCGAACTGCCGGAACTGATCGTGCGCTGGGGCACCGAGATGCACCTGGCTTTCCTGTCCCTGCGGCGCATGGGCAAGCCGGTGCTCGCCAGCGTGCACGGGGCGGTCGCGGGTGCCGGCTTCAGCCTGATGTGCGCCGCCGACCTGGCCGTCGCGGCCGCCGGCACGAAGTTCACCCTCGCGTACGCCAACATCGGCGCCAGTCCGGATGGGGGCAGCACGCATTTCCTGCCGCGCCTGGTCGGCTACAAGAAGGCGATGGAACTGGTGCTGCTGCCCGACCGCTTCGACGCGGATACCGCCAGGAACCTGGGCCTCGTGAACTGGGTGGTGCCCGACGACAGGCTGGAGGAGGAAACGCAACGCATCGCCCGCCGCCTGGCCGACGGCCCCACAGGCGCCTATGCCCAGGCCAAGCGCCTGCTGAACCAGTCCTTCGCCACTCCGATGGACCAGCAGATGGAGGAGGAGCTGCTGGCGTTCTCCCATTGCGCGCGCGGCCCGGACTTGAAGGAGGGGGTGTCGGCCTTCGTCGAGAAGCGCAAACCGGTGTTCCGGGGCAACTGACGATGGCGACGCTGAAGGGGAGAACCGTGTTCATCACCGGCGCGAGCCGCGGCATCGGTCGCGAGATCGCCTTGCGCTGCGCGCGCGACGGCGCGAATGTCGTGGTGACGGGCAAGACGGTGGAGGCGGGGCCGAAGGCCAGGGGCACGATCCACCAGGCCGCCGCCGACGTCGAGGCCGCCGGCGGCCGGGCGCTCGCCCTGCAGCTCGACATCCGCGACGAGGACGCGGTGGCCCGTGCGGTGCAGGCGGCTGCAGAGCGCTTCGGGGGCATCGACATCCTGGTCAACAACGCCAGCGCCATCAGCATGACCGGGACGCTGGCCACCCCGCCGAAGCGCTTCGACCTCATGCACCAGATCGATGCCCGCGGCACTTTCGTCTGTTCGCAGGCCTGCCTGCCCTGGCTGTTCAAATCCTCCAACCCGCACATCCTCACCCTGTCCCCGCCGCTGAACATGGACCCGAAGTGGTTCCGCGGCCACGTCGCCTATACCATGGCCAAGTACGGCATGAGCATGTGCACCCTGGGCATGGCCGCCGAGTTCGCCGCGCAGGGCGTGGCGGTCAATTCCCTGTGGCCGAAGACCACCATCGCGACCGCCGCCGTGGAGGTGTTCTTTCCCGAAGCCGTGGCCGGGAGCCGCAAGCCCTCGATCATGGCCGATGCCGCCCATGCGATCCTGGTCCGCGACAGCCGCTCGACGACCGGTCACTTTTTCGTCGACGAGGACGTCCTGCGCGGGGCCGGGGTGCAGGATTTCTCACCCTACGCGGTGACGCCGGGGGCGCGGCTCGTTCCCGACCTTTTCCTGGACTGACCCGCGGCACACGACAACAACGCAGGGAGGAGACCGCACATGACCACGGACGTCATTCCGCCGCAAACCGCCAGGACCCTCGACGGCCTGTTCCGGGAAAGGGTGCGGCGCTCGGCGGGCGAGCGGGCGTACCTGGGCTTCGACGAGGCCACGGGCGCCTGGAAGGACTACACCTGGGCGGACGTCGACAAGCTGGCGGCGCGCTGGCAGGCGGGCCTGGAAGCCGAACGGCTGCAACCCGGCGACCGGGTCGCCATCATGCTGCGCAACAGCGTGCACTGGGTCGTGTTCGACCAGGCCGCCATGGGCCTGGACCTGGTCACCGTGCCGCTTTACACGTCCGACCGGCCCGACAACATCGCCTACATCCTGCAAAACTGCGGCGCGAAGGTGCTGGTCTTCGAGAGCCCGGAGCAGTGGGACCACTTCGCGGAATGCCGCGATCAGCTGTCCGGCCTGCAGCGCATCCTCAGCCTGAAGCCCGTTGTGCAACCGTCGCCGGACCCGCGCCTGAAAGGCATCGATGACTGGGCGCCGCGGGCCGCAGGGACCGTGAAGCACCTCAACGCCGATGGCTCGAAGCTCGCGAGCATCATTTATACCTCGGGCACGACGGGCAAGCCCAAGGGCGTGATGCTGTCGCACGACAACATGCTTACCAACGCGTTCGCGGCACTGCAGTGCGCCGGGGTCACGCGCGACGACCTGTTCCTGTCGTTCCTGCCCTTGTCACATACCCTGGAGCGCACGGCCGGCTACTACCTGACCATGATGGGCGGCGCGCAGGTCGCCTTCGCGCGTTCGATCCCGCAACTTGCCGAAGACCTCGCCGCCATCCGCCCGACGATGATGATCTCGGTGCCGCGCATCTACGAACGCGTGTACGGCGCCATCAAGGCCAAGCTGGCCGAGGGGCCGGCGTTCAGGCGCAAGCTGTTCGAGTTCGCCGTCGAGGTGGGCTGGGCGCGCTTCGAGCACCAGCAGGGACGCGGCCCGTGGAAGGCTTCCTTCCTGCTCTGGCCGCTGCTGGATCGCCTGGTCGCCCGCAAGGTGATGGCCCGGCTCGGCGGGCGCCTGCGCGCCGCAGTCAGCGGCGGGGCGGCGCTTTCCCCCGAAATCGCCCGCCTGTTCATCGGCCTCGGGCTGCCGATCCTGCAGGGCTACGGCCTGACCGAGACCAGCCCGGTGGTCAGCACCAACCGGCTCGAGGACAACGTTCCCGCCAGCATCGGCAAGACGGTGCCCGGGGTACAGGTCAAGCTCGGCGACAAGGATGCGCTGCTGGTGAAGGGGCCGAACGTGATGCTGGGCTACTGGGCCAATCCCGAGGCCACCCAGGCGATGTTCACCCCGGACGGCTGGCTCAACACGGGGGACACGGCGCGCATCGACGAGGAGGGCCGCCTGTACATCACCGGCCGGATCAAGGACATCATCGTCATGTCCAACGGCGAGAAGATTCCCCCCGTGGACATGGAAGCGGCGATCCTGCAGGACAGCCTGTTCGAGCAGGCGATGGTCCTTGGCGAGGGCAAGCCGTACCTGTCCGCGTTCGTCGTGGTCAACCGCGAGCAATGGGCCAAGGCCGCGCCCGGCAGGCCGCTCGACGATCCGGAGGCCGAGAAGTTCATCGTCGAGCGCGTGCAGAAGCAGATCAAATCCTTCCCGGGCTACGCCCAGGTCTACCGGGTGGCCGTCATCCCAGAGCCCTGGACGATCGAGAACGGCATGCTCACCCCCACCATGAAGCTCAAGCGCGCCAGGGTCATTGAAGCCCACCGCGACGTCCTGGACAAACTTTATGCCGGACACTGACGTGAAGGCGAAGGCCCAAGGCATCCTGGGGCTGCCGGACCGGGAGCCCGTGCTGCGCGTCGTGCCCATGCCTTCGGACGCCAATTACACCGGGGACATCTTCGGTGGCTGGATCATGTCCCAGGTGGACATCGCGGGCAGCATCCCGGCCATCGCCCTGGCGCAGGGCCGCGTGGCGACGGTCGCGGTGAACTCGTTCGTGTTCAAGCAGCCGGTCATGATTGGCGACCTGGTCAGCTTTTACGCGGAGGTGGTCCGGGTGGGGCGCACGTCCATCACCGTGGACGTCGAGGTGTATGCGCGGCGGCGCACGCTGCACGAGGTGGTCAAGGTGACCGAGGCGACCCTGACCTACGTGGCGGTGGACGACGAGCGGCGCCCGCGGCCCGTGGCGCCGGGAACCGGCTGAATCGAACCGGCTCGACAGGAGAGGATCTGGCGTCAGCGAAGGGCTTGGCAGTTTTGGCGGCATCATTCAACCCAAGGAGGAGACCATGCAGAAGAAGTTTCGCGGGAACCTGATGGCAATGGCCGTGGCATCGGCCCTGGCGGGGGCATCAGGCGCGGCCGGCGCCGCCGGCTTCGCCCTCATCGAGCAAAGCGGCAGCGGGATGGGCAACGCCTACGCGGGCGCGGCTGCGACGGCGGAGGACGCCAGCACCATCTTCTTCAACCCGGCGGGCATCACCCAGGTCCCGGGCAAGCAGATCGTCGCGGCGGGGCACCTGGTCGACCTGAGCGCCAAGTTCCACAATTCCGGGACGACCGCGCCCGCCGCCATGCCCGGCGTGCCGTTCGGCGGCGAAGGCGGGGATGCCGGCGGGGTTGCGCTGGTTCCGAACTTCTACTTCGCCATGCCCTTGAACGAGCAGCTCAGTTTCGGCGTCGGCGTGAATTCGCCCTTCGGCCTGGTGACCGAGTACGACGAAGACTGGATGGGCCGTTACCAGGGGGTCAAGTCGGAGCTGCTGACCGTCAACATCAATCCCACGCTGGCGTTCAAGGTCAACGACATGCTTTCGATCGGCGGCGGCCTGAACTACCAGCGCCTGGACGTCGAGCTGACGAACTCCGTCGTGCTCGCGGCGAACACGGAAGGCCGGGCCAAGCTCGAGGCGGACGACGACGCCTGGGGCTGGAACGTCGGCGCGCTGTTCATGCCCACGCCCGCCACGAAGATCGGCGTGAGCTACCGCTCGAAGATGGAATACACGCTGGAGGGTGACACCACCGTGAAGACGCTCGCCGGCACCACCGTGGGGGCGGCCAGCGGTGCGACCCATGCGGACGTGACGCTGCCGGATTCGTTCTCGGTGAGCCTGGCCCAGAAACTCAACGACCAGTGGGAGTTCCTGGCCGACGCCTCCTTCACGCGCTGGAGCGAGATCAACCAGATCGACATCGTCAATTCCACGAACGGCACATTGCGCGACCGCCTGGTGCTGGATTTCGACGATACCTGGCGCTATTCGGTCGGGGCGAACTACAAGCTCAACGACAGCTGGAAGCTCAAGGGCGGCATCGCCTTCGACCAGTCGCCGGTGAAAGGCGCGGACAGCCGTTCGGTGCGCCTGCCGGACAACGACCGCACCTGGGTCTCCGTCGGGGCGCAGGTGACGATGAAGCAGATCCACCGCCTCGATTTCGGCTATTCGCACCTGTTCCTCAAGGACGCCGACGTCAATTTCAGCAAGGGCCAGTTCGTGCCTGGCACCACGACCGTCAATCCGGCGACGGTGTCGAACGTGCGCGGGACCTACGAGGGTTCCGTCGACCTGTTCAGCGTGCAGTACACGGTCACGTTCTAGGCCGGGGCGGGCGGCGGGCAGGGCCCGCCGCCCGGTTTCGAATCCGCGGAACGAGCGCGCTCCGCGGCCACCAAGGAATCTCGATGGCAGTTCCGTCCCCTTTCATCGTGCGCAAGGTCGCCGTCCTCGGTGCCGGCGTCATGGGCGCGCAGATCGCGGCCCACCTGGTCAACGCGAACGTCGAGACGCTGCTGTTCGAGCTGCCCGCGAAGGAAGGCGACCCGAACGGCAACGTGCGCAAGGCCATCGACGGCCTGAAGAAGCTGGAGCCCAGCCCGCTGGCGACCGCCGGCCGCGCGGATCATATCCAGGCGGCCAACTACGACCAGCACCTGCCGCTGCTCGCGGGTTGCGACGTCGTCATCGAGGCGATCTCGGAGCGCATGGACTGGAAGAAGGACCTTTACGAAAAGGTCGCGCCCCATCTGGGGGAGCGCACGATTTTCGCCAGCAACACCTCGGGCCTGTCGATCAATTCGCTGTCCGAGGCGATGCCGGCGCAGGCCCGCGCCCGGTTCTGCGGCGTGCATTTCTTCAACCCGCCGCGCTACATGCACCTGGTGGAGCTGATCGCCTGCGACTCCACGAACCCGGCCATCCTCGACCAGCTCGAGGAGTTCCTGGTGACGACGCTGGGCAAGGGCGTGATCCGCGCCAAGGACACACCCAATTTCATCGCCAACCGGGTGGGGGTGTTCTCCATCCTGGCCACCTTCCACCATACCCGGCAATTCGGGCTCGGCTTCGACGAGGTGGATGCCCTCACGGGCTCGCTCATCGGGCGGCCGAAGAGCGCGACCTACCGCACGGCGGACGTCGTCGGCCTGGATACCCTGGCGCACGTCATCAACACGATGAAGGAGACGCTGCCCGACGATCCCTGGCACCGGTACTACGAGGCGCCCGCGTGGCTGAAGGGCCTGCTCGACCAGAAGGCCCTGGGGCAGAAATCCGGCAGGGGGGTCTACCAGAAGGTCGGCAAGGACATCCAGGTGCTGGAGGCCTCCGGCCAGGGTTACCGGCCCTCCGCCGGCAAGGCGGACGAGGAAGTGGCCGCAATCCTCAAGAACAGGAACCTCCCCGAGCGCTTTGCCCAGCTCCGCGCCAGCCAGCATCCGCAGGCACGCTTCATGTGGGCGGTGTTCCGCGACATGCTGCATTACTGCGCCGTGCACCTGGAATCGATCGCGGACAATGCCCGCGACCTCGACCTCGCGATCCGCTGGGGCTTCGGCTGGAACCAGGGACCGTTCGAGATCTGGCAGGCGGCGGGGTGGCGGGAGATGGCCCGCTGGATCGCCGAGGACATCGCCGCCGGCAAGACCATGTCCGCGGTAGCGCTGCCCGCGTGGGTCACCGAGGCCGGTCGCACGGGCGCCCACGGCCCCAAGGGCTCGTGGAGTCCGGCGCAGAAGACCGACAAGCCACGCTCCAGCCTGCCGGCCTACCGCCGCCAGCCGTTCCCGGATCGCCTGATCGGCGAGAGCCCGGTGTACGGCCAGACGGTGTTCGAAACCGACGCCGTGCGCCTGTGGACCACGGACGACGACATCGGCATCGTCAGCTTCAAGTCCAAGATGCATGCGATCGGCGAGGACGTGCTCGACGGCGTGATGCAGGCCATCGACGAATCCGAGCGCAAGTTCAAGGGCCTCATCATCTGGCAGACGGAGCCGCCGTTTTCCGTCGGCGCCAACCTGTCCGGGGGCGGCAGCCGCAAGCCGGACCAGAAACCTTCGGCCTTCGGTTCCATGATGAAGAAGTTCAAGCGCGAGGCCGAGGCCGCCGTCCTGAAAGTCGCGCGCAAGCTCGATGTCGCCGACGCGCTCATGGCCGGCCGCCTGGAGAAGGTGCAGAGCGTGGTGGAGCAGTTCCAGGCGACGTCCCAGGCGTTGCGCTATTGCATGGTGCCCACGGTGGCGGCCGTGGACGGCATGGCCCTGGGGGGCGGCTGCGAGTTCGTGATGCATGCCGACAAGGCCGTGGCGTCGTTCGAGAGCTACATCGGCCTGGTCGAAGCGGGGGTGGGACTCCTGCCGGCCGGCGGCGGCTGCAAGGAATTCGCCATGCGCGCCGCGGCCGACGCCAGGGGCGGGGATGCCTTTCCCTTCCTCAGGAATTATTTCCAGAACGTCGCGACCGCCCAGGTGGGCAGGAGCGCCGAGCACTGCCGGGAACTGGGCTTCCTGCGGGCGAGCGACCGCGTGGTGATGAACCGCTTCGAGCTTCTCCACGCGGCCAAGGCCGAACTCGCGGCGATGGCGGAGGCGGGCTACCGACCGCCGCTGAAACCGCGCGCCATTCCCGCGGCCGGTCGCAGCGCCATCGCCACGTTCAGGATGGCCATGGTGAACATGCTGGCCGGACAGCAGATCTCCGAGCACGATTACCTGATCGGCAGCAAGATCGCCTACGTGCTGTGCGGCGGTGACGTCGAGCCTGGCACGCCGCTCACCGAGGAGTGGTACCTCGATCTTGAGCGCGAGGCGTTCATGGAGCTGATCGCCACGGAAAAGACGCAGGCGCGGATTGAGCAAATGCTCAAGACCGGAAAGCCGCTGCGGAATTGAAATGCAGCGGCGCGCCTGCTTCTTTCAGTGGAGACTGACCTTCAGGTTATGTCACAACCAAAAGATGCAGGCGCGGATTGAGCAAATGCTCAAGACCGGAAAAATTGCCGAGGAACGGACCCCCTCTCTCCCACCAGGGCAGAATGGGTGAATCAGTGAGGTGAAAGATGGCCAAGCAAATCCAGGACGCCTACATCGTCGCGGCGACGCGCACCCCGGTGGGCAAGGCGCCGCGCGGCGTGTTCCGGAACGTGCGCCCTGACGACCTGCTGGCGCACGTGCTCAAGAGCTCGATGGCGCAGGTGCCGGGACTGGACCCGGGCGCCGTCGACGACGTGGTCGTCGGCTGCGCGATGCCCGAGGCGGAGCAGGGCATGAACGTGGCCCGCATCGGCTTGCTGCTGGCGGGCTTCCCCAACAACGTGTCCGGCATGACGATCAACCGATTCTGCTCCTCCGGACTGCAGGCGGTGGCCGTGGCGGCGGACCGCATCCGCCTGGGCGAGGCGGACGTGATGATCGGTGCCGGCACCGAGAGCATGAGCATGATTCCGATGGGCGGAAACAAGATTGTGGCCAACGAGCAGTTCTTTACCCGCGACGAGAATGTCGGCATTGCCTACGGCATGGGCATTACCGCGGAAAAGGTGGCCGAGAAGTGGAAGGTCAGCCGCGAGGCCCAGGACGAGTTCGCGACCGAATCCCATCGCCGCGCCCTTGCCGGCATCGACAAGGGTGAGTTTCACGACGAGATCACGCCCTACATGGTCAACGAGCGGGTGCCGGATTTCGAACGCCACCAGGTCCGGACCAACAGCAGGACCGTGACCAATGACGAGGGCCCCCGGCCGGGCACCACGCCCGAGGTGCTGGCGAAGCTGCGTCCGGCCTTCGCGGCGAACGGCTCGGTGACGGCGGGCAACAGCTCGCAGACTTCCGACGGCGCGGGCTCGGTGATCCTCGCCGGCGAGGCCGCGCTCAAGCGCTTCAATCTGAAGCCGCTGGCGCGATTCGTCGGTTTCGCAGTGGCCGGCGTGCCGCCGGAGATCATGGGCATCGGGCCCAAGTTCGCCATCCCCAAGGTGCTGAAGCAGGCCGGCCTGAAGCAGGACGATCTCGACTGGATCGAGCTCAATGAAGCCTTCGCCGCGCAGTCACTCGCCGTGATCGGCGACCTCGGGCTCGACCGGCAAAGGGTCAATCCCCTGGGCGGGGCCATCGCCCTGGGCCATCCGCTCGGGGCCACGGGCGCGATCCGCACGGCGACCCTGGTGCACGGCCTGCGCCGCCGCGGCCTGCGCTACGGGATGGTGACCATGTGCATCGGCACCGGCATGGGGGCGGCCGGGATCTTCGAGTCCCTTCGCTGAGCGCGCCTTGACGATGACCACGGTGCGGCCAGGGGGCAGGGAATCCCTGCGGACGTGGTTCCGGCGCCTGCGCTTCAACTTCTTTCCCGCGTTCCGCGCCACCGGGGCGCGCGTGACCTGGATCTCGGAGGACATGCGCGCGCTGCGCATCAAGCTGCCGCTGAACCTGCGCACGAGGAACATCCACGGCACCGTGTTCGGTGGCGCCATGTACGCGGCCACGGACCCGCTTTACGCCATCCTGATCAAGGTGGGCCTCGGCCCCGGCTACATCATCTGGGACAAGGTCGGCGCCATCCGCTACAGGCGGCCGGGGCGCTCGGCGCTCTACGCCGAATGCCGCGTGACGGAGGAGGACCTGGCCGGGCTGCGGGCGAAGCTGGAAGCCCAGCCCTCCGTCGACGTCGAGCGGGAGATCGATCTGGTGGACGAGGCAGGCGTGGTCCACGCGACGGTCCGCAAGACGATATACGTGGCGCGCAAGGCGGCGTACGAGGCGCGCCTCCGGGAACAAACCACCTAGGACGGGCGGCGCAGCATCGAAGCCCGCGGGGTAGAATCTGCCGCCAGCGGCACGCCTGCCGCCCATAACAACAAGAGGAGGGCCGCAAGATGGCAAAGATCGTCCGCGTCGAAGTTTTCCAGGTCGACCTCAAGGCCGAGGCCCAGCGGGGCGACGCGATCCAGTCCTTCAATACCCAGGAAACCCCGATGGTCCGCATCTTCGACGATGGCGGCGGGGAAGGAACGGGGTACACCTACACCATCGGCACCGGCGGCTCGTCCGTCGTCGCGCTCATCCGCGACCACCTCGGCCCCCAATTGCTGGGACGCGACCCGGCGATGGTCGAGCAGATCTGGAAGGACCTGTTCTTCCATACCCATGCCACGGCGGTGGGCGCCATCACCAGCCTGGCGATGTGCGCCATCGATTCGGCCCTCTGGGACATGCGCTGCCGCAAGGCCGGGCTGCCGCTGCACGTCATGGCCGGCGGCGCGCAGCAGCGGGTGCCGATCTACGATACCGAGGGCGGCTGGCTGCACCTGCCGGTCTCCGAGGTGATCGACAACGCGCTCGCCAACAAGGCGCGCGGCTTCCGCGGGGTCAAGATCAAGGTCGGCAAGCCCCACGTTTCCGAGGACGCCAAGCGCCTGCGCGCCTTGCGCAAGGCGATCGGCGATTCCATGGAGCTGATGGTGGACGCCAACCAGGGCTTCACCATTGCAGAGTCGGTGCGTCGCGCGCGCCACTTCGAGGAGTTCGACCTCGCCTGGTTCGAGGAGCCCATGCCCGCCGAAGACCTCAACGGGCATGTGCTGCTGCAACAGTCGACGAGCCTGCCGATCGCGGTGGGCGAGTCCCTCTACTCGATCAGCCATTTCCGCGAGTACATGCAGCGCGGCGCCTGCTCGATCATCCAGACCGACGTGGCGCGCATTGGCGGCATCACGCCCTGGCTCAAGACCGCCCACATGGCCGAGGCGTTCAACATGCCGATCTGCCCGCACTTCCTGATGGAGCTGCACATCGGGCTGTGCGCCGCCGTGCCGAACTGTCCCTGGGTGGAGAACATCCCGCAGCTCGGGGCGATCATGAAGAACGGCATGAAAGTGGAGAAGGGCTACGCCTATCCCTACCAGACGCCGGGACTGGGCATCGAATGGGACTGGAAGGCCATCGACAAACTGCGCGTGGCGCCCCCGGCGGTCCTCAAGTCGGCGGGTTCCAACGCACCGAAGAGGAGATAGCCATGCGGGCAATGAGCAAAGTGGTCGCGGGTCTGGGGTTTCTGGTGCTGGCGGCGGCCTGGGCCTGGGCGCAGGAAGCCTCGCCGGTGGGCGTGTGGCGCACGATCGACGACAGGACGAAAAAGGAACGCTCCATCATCCGCATCACGGAAGCGAACGGCGAGCTGCAAGGGGTGGTGGAGAAGATTTTCGACCAGCCCGGTGACGACCCGGCCCACCTGTGCAAGGAATGCAAGGGCGAGCTCAAGGACAAGCCCGTCATCGGCATGCGCATCCTGTGGGGCCTGAAGAGGGATGGCGATGCGTGGACGGGCGGCGAGATCCTGGACCCGAAGAACGGCCGGGTCTACAAGGCCAAGGTCACGCCCGCGGCGGACGGCAAGACCCTGGATGTGCGCGGCTACATCGGCGTGTCGCTGATCGGGCGCACGCAGACCTGGCACCGGGAATGATGCCAGGTGAGGCAAGAGGCTAGGGGCAAGAGGCTAGAGGTTCAGGCATGAGGCTTTTACCTCTAGCCTCTTGCCACTAGCCTCTCGCCCCACCATTCACATATTCGGGTAGTTCGGTCCGCCGCCGCCCTCCGGCGTGACCCAGACGATGTTCTGGGTCGGATCCTTGATGTCGCAGGTCTTGCAGTGCACGCAGTTCTGCGCGTTGATCTGCAGCCGCGGCCCCGACGCTTCCCTGACGATCTCGTAGACGCCCGCCGGACAGTACCTTTGTTCCGGGGCATCGTAACGCGCGAGGTTGACCTGGATCGGCACGGCCGGGTCCTTGAGCGTGAGATGCACCGGCTGGTCCTCGCTGTGGTTGGTGTTGGAAATGAACACCGAGGAGAGCCGGTCGAAGGTCAGGACACCATCGGGCCTGGGGTAGTCGATCGGCTGCGCCTGCGTCTTGTCCTTGAGCGACTCGTTGTCGGCGTGGTCGTGCTGCAGTGTCCACGGCGCGTTGCCGCCGAAGACGACCTGGTCGATGCCCACCATCAGCGTGCCCGTGTACAGGCCCTTTGACATCCACGGCTTGAAATTGCGTGCCTTGTGCAATTCCCGGTGCAGCCAGGAATTGCGGAACGCTTCCGGGTAGGCGGCGAGCTCGTCGTGGCTGCGGCCCGCACCCAGCGCGTCATGGGCCGCTTCGGCCGCCATCATCCCGGACTTGATCGCGCAGTGGCTGCCCTTGATGCGCGAAGCGTTGAGGAAGCCCGCTTCGTCGCCGATCAGGCAGCCGCCCGGAAAGACCAGCTTCGGCAGCGATTGCAGGCCGCCGGCCGCGATGGCCCGCGCCCCGTAGGACACCCGCTTGCCGCCCTCGAAGAACGTGCGGATCGAGGGGTGCATCTTGTAACGCTGGAATTCCTCGTAGGGATTCAGGTAGGGATTGGCGTAGCCCAGGCCGACGACGAAACCCACCGCGACCTGGTTGTTCTCCTGGTGGTAGAGGAAGGATCCACCATAGGTTTGCGCATCGAGCGGCCAGCCTGCGGTATGCACGACCAGCCCGGCCTGGTGTTTCGCCGGGTCGATTTCCCACAGCTCCTTCAGGCCGATGCCGTAGACCTGCGGAGCCACGCCCTCCCGCAGCTTGAAGCGCGATTCGAGCTGGCGTCCGAGGTGGCCGCGGCATCCTTCGGCGAAAAACGTGTACTTTGCATGCAGTTCGATGCCGGGCTGGAAGGCATCCGTCTTCCCGCCTTCGCGCGAGACGCCCATGTCGCCGGTGGCGACGCCGCGAACCCTGCCGTCGTCGGTATACAGGATCTGCGCCGCGGCGAAGCCGGGAAAGATCTCCACGCCGGCCGCCTCGGCCTGCCGGCCGAGCCAGCGACAGACGTTGCCGAGGCTGACGACGTAGTTGCCGTGGTTCTGGAAGCAGGCGGGCAGCAGCCAGTTGGGTACTTTCCTCGACCCGCCCCGGGTGAGGAACAGGAAGCGGTCTTCGGAGACGGGCACGTTCAGCGGTGCATCGAGTTCCTGCCAGTCCGGGAACAGTTCGGCCATGGCGCACGGGTCCATGACCGCGCCGGAGAGGATATGCGCGCCGACTTCGGAACCCTTTTCGATCACGCAAACGGAGACGTCATTGCCGCGTTCGGCCGCGAGTTGCTTCAGGCGGATGGCCGCCGCAAGGCCCGCAGGGCCGGCACCCACGACGACGACGTCGTACTCCATCGATTCACGTTCTGCCAACGCTGCCTCCCATGTCGGGCCGGCGGGGCCCCGATGCTAGAATCCACGGCTTTCACGAATGATAAACGCTTTCGCCGCCCGCATGACTTCCGCGCCGCAGCGATGAAGAAGCCGCCATGAAAAAAGACGAAGCCAGGCTGGTCCGCACGGACCGCGTGCCGATGCGCTGGGGCGAGATGGATGCCCTCGGCCACATGAACAATGTCTCCTACTTTCGCTATTTCGAGCAGGCGCGCATCTCCTGGTTCGACAGCCTGGGCGTGGTCTATCGCCCCGGCGGCGAGGGCCCGATCCTCGGCACGCTGTCGTGCCGCTATGTCCGGCCCGCGGTCTATCCAGTGGACATCGAGGTGACGACTTACGTGGGCAAGCCCGGGCGTTCGAGCTTCCGGATGTTCCACGAAATGGCCAGGGCGGACGACCCGGCCACGCTGTTCGCCGAGGCAGAGGCCGTGATGGTCTGGATCGACATCTCCGAAGGCCGGTCGCGGCCGCTTCCCGAGTGGGTGCGGCGCGAGCTTTCCTAGTTCAGGCGCACTCGACGATCGTTCCCGTCACCCCGCGCGAATCCGGTCCCATCAGGTACAGGTAGGCCGGCATCAGGGCCGCGGGGTCGCGCAATGCCGAGGCGAGCGCGCCGGGATGGGTGCGCGATCGAAGTGGCGAATCCACCGGACCCGGGACGATGGCATTGGCCCGCAGGTTCGGATGGCCGGACCATTCTGCGGCCTGGGTGCGCATCAGGGCCTCCAGCGCCGCCTTCGAGACGCCGTACGACCCCCAGTAGGCTGCCGGCGCGCGGCCATGCGTCTCCAATGTGAATACCACCGAGGCATCGGGTGCCCTTTTCAGCAGTCGCGCGCACGCCTGGCCGAGCGCCGCTGCGGCCACGACGTTCACGCGCAGGGTGCGCATCCATTCGTCGATCGACTGCTGCTCCAGCGGGGAGAGCTTCTCGAAATGGGAAGCGTTGTGCAGGATCCCGTCCAGGCGCCCCAGTTTCGACTCGATGGCGTGGGCGAGTTCGTCGAATTGCCGCGTGCCGGCCGCGGCCAGGTCGAATGGGATCGCCGCGGGCTCGGGGCCGCCGGCGGCTTCGATGGCATCGTAGGCCTGCTCGAGCGCCGTCGTGTCGCGGCCGAGCAGCACGACCGTGGCGCCGTGCGCGGCGAAGGCAAGGGCGGCGGCGCGCCCGATGCCGCGGGAGGCGCCTGTCACCAGGATGACGCGCTCGCGCAGCAGGCCGGCGGGCGCGGTGTAGGTCGTCGGATGCGTCATGGGGTCAGGGTGAGGCGGGCCGCGGCAAGGCCGCTGCGGACCGCGGCCTCGAGCGTAGCGGGATAGTCGGACGCGGTATAGTCCCCGGCGAGGTAGAGGCCCGCGATCGGGGTGGCGTTGCCCGGGCGCCGTAAGTCGGGCGTGCAGGCAAAGGTCGCGCGTTTCTCGGCGATCACCCGGTGCCACACGGGTTCGGCCAGGCCGGGAACAAGGGCGCGAATTTCCTCGTGGACGGCGCGCGCCAGCGCGGCTTGCGGCAGCTCCCGGTGCGCCCCTTCGGCGGAGATCACGGCACCGAGCAGGCCGTCCTGGCCGCACAGCTGCCCGCGGTCGAACAGCCACTGCGAGTAGGTGGCCTCGATGCCCCCCATCCGGAAGGGCAGGCGGGTGCCCGGCGGATATTGCAGGTAGACGGAATAGATCGGCTGGTAGCGCAGGGCTTCCACCAGCGCCCGCAGGCCATCGAGTTCGGCATGCCCGGCCAGCAGCGCGGCGACGCGATGGGGCGAGACCGCCAGCACGATCCGGTCGAATGCCTGGCTGCCGGGGGCGATCTCGAATCCGTGCTCCGTGCGGCGGAACGACTCGACGGTCGTGCGCAGGCGCACGCTCCCGTCCCGGGATTGCACGTGGCGTGCCGCGCGCTCCGGGAGCAGGGTGGAAAAATCCGTGGTGGGGAGCAGCAGGTCGCTGGCCTGGCGGGGACCGCTCAGGCTGTCGCGCAGCACGCAGAGGAAGACCCGTGCCGAGGCTTCGTCCGGCCGGGTGTTGAGCGCGGAAATGCACAGTGGTTCCCACAGCAGCCGGCGCACGCGCTCCGGCTGGCGCTGTTCCAGGAGCAGGGCCGAAACGGTCGTGTCGCGCTCGATGCGGAAGGCCCGCCGGCGCATGGCGAGCATGAATTTCGCGGCGGCCAGGCGTTCGCGCCAGCGCAGTCCCGTGGCGAGAATCAGGGCGATCCCCAGGTGCAGCGGCGCCGGCAGGCGCGGGGCCCGCAGGCGGAACCCCGGATGCACGGCGAGTTCGAGGGGCAGGCGCGCGAGGCCGGGTTCCTCGCCGGGGGCGCGGGTCCGCTCGATGAGCCGCAGCGTTTCCGTGTAGGCGCCGATGAGGATGTGCAGGCCGTTGTCGAGCGTGCGGCCGTCGACCTCGACGCGGCGCGCGCGGCCGCCGAGCACATTCGCCGCTTCGAAGATCGTGACTTGCGCGCCCCGGTCCGCCAGCTCCACGCCGGCCGCCATGCCCGCGTAACCCCCGCCGACGACGGCGACCCGCAGCCTCGCGATCAAGCCGTCAGCCATGTCCGCCAGGCGATCCAGAGCTTGCGCAGCGGGGTGAGCGAGGTCCGCTGGTTGAGCACCCGGTTCCCGTCGGTGCGAATCTCCTGCAGCAAGGTGCGGTAGATGGCGGCCATGACCAGGCCGGGACGTTGTGCGCGCCGGTCGACCGCCGGCAACGCATCCATGGCGCGCCGGTAGTACTGCTCGGCCCGCTCGATCTGGAACTCGATCAACCTGCGGAACTGGTCGGTCTCGCGCAGCTGGGCGACGTCGCCGGCGGTCAGGCCGAACCGGCCGAGCTCGTCGAGCGGCAGGTAGACGCGGTTGCGCCGCGCATCCTCGCCCACGTCGCGGATGATGTTGGTGAGCTGGAAGGCCGTGCCCAGGTTCTCCGCGTAGGTGAGCGTGGCCGGGTCGCGGTAGCCGAAGATGGCCGCGGCCATCAGCCCGACCACACCCGCCACCCGGTGGCAATAGGACTGCAGCGTGGGGAAATCCGGGTAGCGGTTGTAGTCGAGGTCCATTTGCATGCCGTCGATGACGTCCTCGAAGTGCGTGCGCGACAGGCCGAACTGCCTCACCACGGGCACGAGCGCCCTGCCCACCGGGTGCCCGGCATTGCCCTCGAAGACCCCGGTGACCTCCTTGCGCCACCACGCGAGCTTGGCACGCGCCACCTGCGGGTCGCTGCATTCGTCCACCACGTCGTCGACCTCGCGGCAGAACGCGTACAGGGCGGTGATGGCGCGGCGGCGCTCGGGGGGCAGGAACAGGAAGCTGTAGTAGAAGCTGGAGCCGCTTTTCGCGGCCTTGTCCTGGCAGTATTGGTCCGGCGTCATGGACGCAGCAGGGCCCGGCCGAACATCAGGACCCAGTCGGCGGGGCCGAGCACCGGGCGGCGGCGGAACACGTCGCCCTCGACCGCGTCCAGCTTGCGCAGGATGCGGTTGCCGCCGGCCACGATCATGCGCAGCTCGAGGCCGATGCGGCCCGGCAGGCGGGAGCCGAGCGGCGCACCCTCGGCCATCATGGCCTGGGTGCGTTCGACCTGGAACTTCATGAGCGCGCGCCAGCGACCATCCGTTTCCCCCCGGGCGATCTGTGATTCCGAAACGCCGTATTCTGCCATTTCGTCCTGCGGCAGATACACCCGGTCCTTGCGCCAGTCCAGCGCCACGTCCTGCCAGAAATTGACGAGCTGCAGGCTGGTGCAGATCCGGTCCGAGAGCTGCGCGTTGTCCGCGTTGTTCGCGCGATAGAGGTGCAGGAGCAGCCGCCCGACGGGATTGGCCGAGCGCCGGCAGTAGTCCAGCACCTCGTCGAAGTTCGCGTAGCGGGCCTTGACCACGTCCTGGGAAAAGGCCGAAAGCAGGTCGCGGAACAGGGCGAGCGGCAGCCCGTGCGCCCGGATGACCCCGCCCAGGTCGGCGAACAAGGGCATTTGCGCGGGCTCGGCGCGCTCGATGCGGTCGAGCTCGCGCGAGAAGCCCTCGAGGCTGGCCAGGCGCTGCGCGGCGGGTACGTCGCCCTCGTCGGCGAAGTCGTCCGCCTGGCGCGCGAAAGCGTAGATGAGCTCCACCGGCCGGCGCAGTTCCGCGGGCAGCAGCACCGAGGCCACGGGGAAGTTCTCGTAGTGGTCGACCGCCATTGGATTGACGTTTGGTGACAGGGGGTTAGCGGGTGGAAACGCGGGCCGGAGGAGGGTCCGTCCGGTGGCGGCGGCGGGGGGGATTATATTAGAATGCCCCAGGCGCGAAAGTGGCGGAATTGGTAGACGCACCAGATTTAGGTTCTGGCGCCGAAAGGCGTGGGGGTTCGAGTCCCTTCTTTCGCACCAAGCGCAATTCTTCGAGGCTGCATGATGCAAGCAAATCTGGAAACAATCAGTAACCTGGAGCGGCGGCTCAATTTCAGCCTGCCGACGCAGGACGTGGATGGGGAAGTGTCGAGCCGGCTGCGCCGTCTCGCGCAGACGGTGAAGATGCACGGCTTCCGGCCGGGCAAGGTCCCCATGAAGGTGGTCGAGCAGCAGTACGGGCTGCAAGTCCGGCAGGAAGT
>DASZQJ010000152.1:0-21221 GCA_035549715.1 Burkholderiales bacterium | reverse complement strand
CGCCAACCCGATGGGTTACCGCACGTCCAACTGGAGGCAGAGCCGCGACGGCAGCGTGCCGGCCGTCGTCACTTACGAGAACCCGAGGTTCGATCCCGCGCTGGTGGTGGAGGTATAAAGGGCAAAGAGGAAAGGGGAAAGCGGAAAGGTTAAAGGACGCCAGCCGCGCGGTTTCGCGTGTCAAGGACGCCCGCCCCGCGAAGCCACGATTCTTCGCAGTACGCAGCACCCAGCACGCCTTTCCCGGCATCTCCCGTCACGGCCTTATCCGTCACGGCCTCACCCGCCACGGTATTTCCCGCAGCGCGCAGCACCCAGTACGCAGCACTCAGCACTCAGCACCCAGCACCCAGCACTCAACCCCCTACTTCCCCTTGAACACCGGCGCGCGCTTCTCCATGAAAGCGCGCCGGCCCTCGACGTAGTCTTCGCTTTTCATGCACCGCAGGACGGCGGCTTCCGCATCGGCGTAGTCGCTTTGGCCCGCGGCGATGGCGTTGATCACGGCTTTCGAGGCCGCCATGGTGAGCGGCGCATTGGCGGCCAGGTCGGCCGCGATCTTCTGCACCTGGGCATCAAGGTCGGCATCCGGCATCACGCGGTTGACCAGCCCCATGGCGAGCGCCTCGGTTGCGTCGTAGCGCCGCGCGCTGAACATGATCTCCCGCGCATTCGCATGGCCCACCGTCGCGACGAGCCGGCGGGTGCCGTGCACGCCGTAGCCCAGGCCCAGGCGCGCCGCGGGTATGGCGAAGCGGCTGGAGGCATCGGCATAGCGCAGGTCGCAGGACAGGGCGACCGCGAGGCCGCCGCCCACGCAAAAGCCGTGGATGAGCGCGATCACGGGCTTGGGCGAGGACTCCAGCGCGCGATGCGCCGCCGCCGTGGCCGCCTCGTAGTCCGCAACCTGGGATTCGCTCGAGCGGTTCTGCTCGAACTCGGAGATGTCGGCGCCCGCCGCGAACGCCTGGGTTCCCGCGCCGCGCACCACGATCACCCGGATCTGCGGGTCCGCGTCGAAGTCCGCCACCGCCCCCGGGATCGCCTTCCACATGCCCGCGCTGATCGCATTGCGGCGTTCCTGGTTGTCCAGCACCAGCCGGCCGACCGGCCCTTCGCGCTCGACGCGCAGTTGTCCTGTGCCCATTCTCCCGTCTCCCGCTTGCGTTGCTACCTAGATGACCTTGCCGGCGCGAAGCGCGGCGATGTCGGCGTCGCCGTATCCCAGCTCGCGCAGGATCTCGTCGTTATGCTCGCCGGAGGCGGCCGCGGTGCGCTTCATGCGCGCGGGCGTGCGCGAGAGCACCATCGCGGGCCCGACCAGCGGCAGCGCCCCGCCTTCCGGCCGCGGTACCGGCACGGCCATGCCGAGGTGGCGCACCTGCGGGTCCGAGAATACCTGGTCCATCTTGTAGATGGGACCGCAGGGCACGCCCGCTGCCGCCAGGCGCTCGATCAGCGCCGACGACGAGTAGCGCCGGGAGTGGGCGGCGATCGCCTCGTTGAGCGCGACGCGGTTCGCGGAGCGCTGCGGGGCCGTGGCGAACTCGGGCCGGGCGGCCAGGCCCGGATCGCCAAAGGCTTCGCACATGCGCGCGAATATCGGATTGCCGGCCGCCGCGATGTTCACGAACCCGTCGGACGTCGGATAGACGCTGGTCGGCATCGACGTCGGGTGGTCGTTGCCCGCCTGGCCCGGCACATCGCCATCCACCAGCCAGCGCGCCGCCTGGAAATCCATCATCGCCACCATCGCCGACAGCAGTGAGGCCTGCACCCACTGCCCCTTGCCCGAATGCGCGCGCTCCTGGAGCGCGATGAGGATGCCGATGGCCGCGAACAGGCCGGCGCTCAGGTCCGCGACGGGGATGCCGGCGCGCACCGGGCCCTGGCCCGGCAGGCCGGTGGTCCACATCAGGCCGCCCATGCCCTGCGCCACCTGGTCGAAGCCGGCACGGTCGCGATACGGGCCGTCCTGCCCGAAGCCCGAGATGCTGGCGTAGACGAGGCGCGGATTGACGGCGGACAGGGCCTCGTAGCCGATGCCCAGCTTGTGCTTGACGTCGGGGCGGTAGTTCTCGACCAGCACGTCGGCCCCGGCGACAAGGCGCTTGAGCACTTCCACGCCCTGCGGCGACTTCAGGTTCAGGGTGATCGAGCGCTTGTTCCGGTGCAGGTTCTGGTAGTCCGAGCCTTCACGCGCGCCCAGGATGTCCTCGCCTTCGCCGGCGGGCATCTCCACCTTGATGACGTCGGCGCCCCAGTCCGCGAACTGCTTCACGCAGGTCGGACCCGCGCGGACACGCGTCAGGTCGATGACTCGGAGGTGGGACAGGGCATCCATGGGACCGGGGACCGATCTGGAAGAGGAAAGAGGAAAGGTTGAAGGTCAAAGGTCAAAGGTGAAAGGTTAAAGGTTAAAGGTTAAAGGTTAAAGTTGGTCTGCGGAGGGCACTTGCTTTCTGTTTTCTGTTTTCTGCTTTCTGCTTTCTGCTTTCTGCTTTCCGCTTTCACCTTTTACCTTTCACCTTTGACCTTTCACCTTTGATGTTTTCCTTCCGCGTCGTGGAAGAAATCCTCCACGACGCGGTTGAAGAGCGCCGGGTCCTCGAGGTTGGTCATGTGGCCGCTGCCGGGCATGATGAACAGGTCCGCCGTGGGGATGGTGCGCTTCATCATCAGCGAGGGCTCCAGCACCGCCTCGTCCTCGTCGCCGGCGACGATGAGCGTCGGCGCGGTGATGCGCTTCATGTCGTCCGCGAGGCTGTAAAGCGAGGGACGGCGCGCCTGGTAGCCAAGCATGGTGTTGGCCGACCCGATCGCGGAATGCCCGGAGAAGTGGCGCACGAATTCGGCGAAGCCGCGCGGATCCTTGTCGCGCAGCTGCAGCCGCGCCGGGCCGTGGCCGTAGGTCGCCGCGAGGTGCGCCATGCCCTTGTCCCGCATCTCCTGCGCCAGGGCGCGGGCCTGGGCCTGGAAGGCCTCGTACTGGTCGGGCTGCGCCCCGTAGCCGCAACCGGCCACGACCAGGGAAAGCGCGCGGGACGACCAGGCCATGCCGAAATGCAGCGTGGCGAAGCCGCCCATGGAATTGCCCACGACGTGGGCCCTCTCGAGGCCCAGGGCATCCATCACCGCGCGGATGTCGTCGCGGGCGCGTTGCTGGGAATAGCGCTCGAAGTCCTCCGGGACGTCGGAGGGCGGATAGCCGCGGGCGTTGTAGGCGATGCAGCGGTAGCGCCGCGAGAAATGCCGCATCTGGGGCTCCCAGGTGCGGCAGTCCCCGGCGAACTCGTGCACGAAGATGACGGGCAATCCGGCGCCGCTGTCTTCGTAGTGGAGCTTGACGCCGTCGTCCGTGGTCAGGTGGGGCATGTCGGGTTCCCGTCGCTGGAATCCGCGCCGCTCCCAGGCTGCGGGTGCGGGAACATTAGCAGATATCGCCCGCAGCCTCAGCGCTGCGGCAGGCATCCGGGGATCCGCGCAATATTCCGCCGGGGCCGAAGCTTGCGTCCGGACGGCATGAGCGCAGCGCCGGCTTCGTGGCACGATGGCGCTTCCGGGAGAAACGCTTGGTTTCGAAAGTCGATCGCTCGATGCTGGAAAAGGACGGCGTGCGCCAGGCGGTGCGCGACGCCGGCCACGGCCACCTGCTCATGCCCGACGAGCAGGTCGCCGCTTCGCTGGCACAGACCATGGCCAGCCACCCCCGGGGGCAGCCGGTGTGGATCTTCGGCTACGGCTCGCTCATCTGGAATCCGCTGATGCAGTACGCGGAAAGGCGCTGGGCGCGGGTGCGCGGCTGGCATCGCGGCTTCTACATCTGGTCCAAGGTCAACCGCGGCACGCCGGACAAGCCGGGGCTGGTGCTTGCGCTGGACCGCGGCGGCTCCTGCCACGGCGTCGCCTATCGCCTGCACGACGACGGGCGCCTGATGGACGAGCTGGCGATCCTGTGGCGCCGCGAAATGGTGGCAGGCACCTACATGCCGCGCTGGCTCAATGCCGACATCGGCGACGGCGTCGTGCGCGCCATCGCCTTCGTGGTGAACCGCGGCAAGCCAGGCTACGCGGGCCGCCTCGAGGAGGACCGCATCGTCTCCATCGCGCTCGAAGCGCATGGCGCGTACGGCAGTTGCGCCGACTACCTCACGCAGACGGCCGGCAGCCTGGAGCGGCAGGGCCTGCCCGACCGCAAGTTGTCGCGGCTGGCGAGGCGGGTGGCCAAGGCACGGGACGGGACCCGGGACTGAGCGGATTGCGCTCGCAATCCGGCCTGGCGATCACGGTCAGGCCCGGCGATCACAGGGCGTCAGCGGACATTTTGTGCCGTAAAGCGTCAGGTTTCGCCGGCCCTGCGCAGTCGGCGCACGGGCGCCCGGAGCCAATGTCCGCAATTGTCTTACAAGCGCTTGATATTCCTCTGTAATACGAGCCTAATTGCCAGAGCCACCCTGCAGAGTTGGGGAGAACGGGAATGACTGCGGCCGCACGCGGGTACAGCCTCGAGTTCATCCAGAGCATGCTGTCGGAAGACGGCGGCAGGATGTACGGATGGATCAATGACCTCAAGCTGAAGTCGGTGTTCCAGCCCGCCTTCAGCCTTCCGCACAAGAAGGCGGTCGGCTTCGACGCGCACATGCGCAGCGCGGATTCGAAGGGCCGGCCGGTGGCGCCGCGCGACCTGTTCGGGCCCACGGCCAATTTCGCGGAGACCAGCATGCTCGACCTGCTGTGCTCCACGATGCACGTCCACAATTTCTTCCTGGGCAGCAAGCCGCACGGCCTTCTGCTGCTCAACCTGCATCCCGACGTATTCGTCGACTACGAGGCGACCGCGCCATTCCTGTCCTCGCTGTTCCGCCGCTACGACGTCCCCGGCGGCCGCGTCATGATCGACATCCCGGGCTCGCAGGTCACGCGCGAAGGCGTGGGCGAGGCGGCGCGCGCCTACCGCCAGCTGGGCTGCCTGATCGCGGTGGACGACTTCGGCGTCGAGAATACCGACCTGGATTCGATCTGGCACCTCGCGCCAAGCCTGGTGAAGATGGGGCCCGGCATGATGTCGCAGGCCCTGGCAAGCGCGCGCATGCGCCAGACGCTGCCGCGCGCCGTCTCGCTCCTGCACGAACTCGGCTCGCTGGTGCTCGCCGAAGGCCTCGAATCGGAGATGGAGGCGCTGATCGCGATCGACGCCGACACGGATTTCGGCACCGGCCACTATTTCGGCCCGCCGCTGGACCTGGTGGACGAGTTCCGGCCGCCCGAGGAACGGCTCAACGGCATCTGGAGGACTTATCGCGAAAAGCGTGTCTCCACCATCTCGGGCGAAACCGCCGCGCGGCAGACGCTCGAGGCCGGGGCCCTGCGTTCCTCCTACATCGGCAGGCTGCGCCAGGCGTCGCCTGAGAAGATCCGCCGGCATCGCGAGGTGCGCCGGCCCTACATCCTTGCGGTGCAGAAGATCGCCTCGCTGCTGGACGGACCCGGCAGCTTCGAGGCGAGTTGCGACGCGTTCCTGGCGCTTCCGGGCACGATCCGCTGCTTCCTGCTCGATGACCAGGGCGGCCAGGTCGGCCCCGACGTCCGCAGCCCGAACCCGCCGACGCCGCAGGCGCCAGATTTCAATCGCCTGGCGGGCGAATCCGCGGGCGACTGGAGCCGGCGCGATTTCTTCCTGCGCGCCGTCAAGGAACCGGGCATCACCCAGGTCTCACGCCAGTACTGTTCGCTGACGGGTTACCTGCATTGCGTCACGTTCTCCCTGGCGCTGCGCCTGGAAGGCAAGACCTACGTCGTGTGCGGCGACGTCGACTGGACGGAAAACGCCGCGGCAGCCGGCGATCCCCAGCCCGCCCGCGCCGCAACCGTTCCGACTTCGTCCTGACGGCCGCTCACGCGGCCGACAATCCCCCGAACAGCTCGCCGGCGGTCGCCGGGCGCAGCCGCGCCTCGTGCTCGAGCAGCGCCTTCTTGCGGTCCAGTCCCCCGGCATAGCCGGTGAGGGACTTGTCGGCGCCGATCACCCGGTGGCAGGGCACGACGATGGAGATGGGATTGCGCGAATTGGCCATGCCCACCGCGCGCGAGGCGTTCGGATTTCCCACCCGCCGCGCCAGCTCGCCGTAGGAAATGGTCTCGCCGAAGGGGATGGCGCAAAGCTGCTCCCACACGCGGCGCTGGAACCCGGTGCCCTGCGCATTCAGCGGCAGCGTAAACGCCCGGCGCCGGCCGGCAAAGTATTCATCGAGCTCGATGCGCGCCTGGTCGAAAGGCCTCGCGCGCGCATCTTCGATCCATTCCCGCCGGATGTGCGGCCTGTATTTGTCGTTCTGCGTGTGCAGCCCGGTCAGGCATTGGCCGTCGGTCAAGAGCAGCAGCGGCCCGATGGGACTGTCGTGCAGGCAATGGAATGTCGTCATGCCAGGCTCCTCCAGAGGTGCATGGCCGCATAGCTGCGCCAGGGCCGCCAGTCTTCGGCGCGCGCGATGATGTCGCGCTCGCGCGTCATGCCAAGCGCCTTGCGGATGCCCAGGTCGCCGGCGGGAAAGGCATCGGGCCAGGAGAACGCGCGCATTGCAAGGTACTGCGCCGTCCACTCGCCGATGCCGGGCAGCTGCTTGATGCGCGCGAGCGCCGCATCGATGTCAGCACCGGGTTCCAGCAGGCCGGGATCCCGGGCCATGGCGCGCGAGACCCCGATCAGGGTGCGCGCCCGCGCCGAGGTCACGCCGATCTTCATCATCGTCGCCTCGCGCACCCTAGCCACGTCGACCGCCTCGGGCATGTGCAGTCCGAGGCCCGGGAGCGGCGCGGAGGCGGGCTTGCCGAAGGCTTGCGCGAACCGCCCGGCGAGCGTGGACGCCGCCTTGACGCTGATCTGCTGGCCCAGGATCGCGCGGATGGCCACCTCGTAGCCGTCGAACGCCCCGGGCAGCCGCAGGCCGGGTTGCTTCGCCGCGATCCTGCCGAGGCGCGACCGGATGCGTTCGGGCTCCGCGCCGAGGTCGAAGAGCCGCCGCACGCGCGTGAGCACGGACGGGATGGCCCGGCCCAGGCCTGGCGCGATCTCGACGGCAAGCGCGTGCCGCGGCGCGTCGTGGTGCACGCGGATCCAGCCCGTTCGCCGGGCAAGGCTCACCGTGCGCCAGTAGGCCCGGCCCTCGACGGCCTCCACGCCCGCGAACAGGCGCCGCCCGAGGAAATCCAGCAGCGCCTCCCAATCGAGCGGCGGCCGATATCCGAGGCGAAACACGAAGCCTTGCGCGCGCGCGGCCCGGTCGAGCCTTTCCTCGCCTGCCTTTGACCGGCCCCGGAACTGCGTGGGGTTGAGGCGATAATTGGCCTTGAAGGCGTCATTGAAGCGCCGCAGGCTGGAGAAGCCGCTGGCGAACGCGATCTCCGTCACCGGCATCGGCGTGTCGGTGAGCAGCATCTTCGCCGTGAGCAGCCGCTGTGTCTCGAGGAGCTTGTTCGCGGACACGCCATACGCCTGCTGGATCACCCGGCGCAGGTGGCGGTCGCTGATGCCCATCTCCGCGGCCAGGGCCGGGGCGTCCATCGCGTTGAGCGCGCCCTCCTCGATCCGGCGCGCGAGCGCCGCCGCCAGGCGGTTGCCCGCGTCCACCCGCGCATTGCCCGGTGCAAGCTCGGGCCGGCAACGCAGGCAGGGGCGAAAGCCGGCCTGCTCGGCCTCGGCGGGATGCGCGAAGAAGCTGCAGTTCCTGCGCAGCGGGCGGCGCGAGTTGCAGACGATGCGGCAGTAGATGCCCGTGGAGGCCACGCCCACGTAGATGAGGCCGTCGAAGCGGCGGTCGCGGCTGGCGAGCGCCTGGTAGGCGCTCTCGAAATCCATGTCCATGGCCGAATCATGCCCCGGCGGCCGGTGCGCCGCTAGCCATTTCCGGACATGCAGATCCAGGACAAACCACCACGCACGCACAGGGGACGCGGAGTCCCTCCCTGCCCCCGTATTGGGCTCCCGCATTCCGGCCGGAAACGTCGGGCGGGAATCGCCCCGATGCCGGGGTTCGATCGATGTCGAGGCGCAATCCGGGGATCAACCGCCGGACTTCCACTCCCGCCAGGCCGACAGCAGCGGGAAATACAGGCCCAGGTCGCTCGATTCCGCGCCCAGCGCAGCCGCATAGCGCTCCAGCTGCGCGCGGTAGCGCTCCTGTTCGCGGTCGAGGAAAACGTCCACCTCCGTGCCCTCGTGGCCGCTGGTCTTGTAGTCCACGATCCGGCGCCTTCCTTGCGCATCGACGAACGTACGGTCGATCACGAGATTGCGCCGCTCGCCGGCGAGCACGGCGGTGAGCCGGAACTCGTTGCGGGCCTGCGCCTGCGGCCCGAGCAGCCAGCGCCCGCGCTCGTCCTCCAGCGTATTGGCAAGCGCGTCCACGACCCGCGTGGCAGCCGCGTCGAGCTCGGCCTCCGGGATGCCGCGCATCGCGAGGGCGTCGCGGAACACGCGGCGCAAACCCTCGACGCGCACCCGGCTCCAGCCGCGCATCTCGTCGTCGGCGATGCGCTGCAGCCAGCGATGCACCACGCTGCCGACGTGGCGCGCGGATTCCCCCACCCACGAGAACTCGATGTCGCCGCCCGCTTCGCGCAGCGCATCCGCATGCACCCATTCGACGGCCGGCGGCGGCGCGGGAAGGCGGAAGCCGGACGGCAGCCGGCGCAGGACGTTCGCCGGCGCCGCGCGCCCGACCGTGTCCCCGGCCGTTGGCGCCGGTGGCGCCTGGGCCGGCAATGCACGCCAGGCCAGGCCCAGCAGGCAGCGCCGGGACGGCGGCACGATCGCGCCCGCTTCGTCGCGCTTGACGCAGGCCAGCAGGTGCAGCCGCCGCTTCGCGCGCGTCGCGGCGACGTAGAACAGCCGGCCCGCTTCGATGTCCTCCGCCTCCACATCGAGCGAACGCACATACTCGTAGAGCGCTTCCGGTTCCCCGCCGGTCTCGTCGATGGGGGCGAGCAGCAGCCGATTGCCCGGCAGCCCGCGCCAGGCGAACAGCGGCCGGTTGCCGCCGCGCGGCCGGCGATCCAGCCCGGGCACGATGACCGTGTCGAACTCCAGGCCCTTGGCCTTGTGGATGGTCATGATCTCCACCGCGTCATCGCCGGCATTGACGTCGGGGAGCGCGAACAGCCGGGCGAGGCTGTCGGCCAGGCTCGAGAAGCGTTCGAGCTCTCCGCCTTGCTCGAGGCGCTCCAGCTCGTCGAAAAAGATCTCCGCGTCCTCGAGGTCCGTCGGCTCCTGCACGCAGGCAGGCCCGCCCAGCGCCAGCCATGCGCCTTCCACGCGATCGCGCAGCGTGCCGCGCATCCGGTCCTCGATCGCGGGGCGCAGGACGGCCCGGATGCGCTCCAGGCGCGGATGCGGCTGCATCAACTCCCAGATCGTTTCCTGGCGACGCGCTTCGAAGAACCCCGTCAGCTCCTCGAGCGTGAGGCCGCACCAGGGCGCGCGCAGCACCGCGAGCCACGCCACGCGATCGGCGGCGTGGGTCAGCGCGCGGGTGAGCGCGAACAGGTCCTGGACCACCTGGCGCTCGCCGAGCTGCTCGATCTCCACGGCGCGAAAGCGGATGCCGGCCGCCTTCAGGGCCGGAACCACGGCATCGAGGTGGGTGCGGTTGCGAACCAGGATGGCGGTCCTGCCCACGGCCGACCGCGCCAGCTCGACCACGCGGCGGGCCTCCTGCCCGCGATCCGGGAAGGTCTCCAGCGCCGGCTCGCCATCGTCCGAGGGCGAATGGAAAGGCACCGAGGCCGAATAGGGCACGGCGCCCGAAGCTTCGTCCTCCGCCGCCGGCAGCACCGCCGGGAACAGGCGGTTCACCCACTCGACGACGCCCGCCTGCGAGCGGAAATTGGTGGACAGGCGCAGCGGCTCGAGGCGCACGCCCGGCAGGCCCTCGCGGCGCGCCTGCAGGAACAGGCCGACCTGGGCGTCGCGGAAGCGGTAGATGGATTGCATCGGGTCGCCGACAACGAAGATGGTGCGCCCATCCCCGGCCTCCCACCCTGCGGTCAGGCGCTCGAGCAGCTCCCATTGCGAATTCGAGGTGTCCTGGAACTCGTCCACGAGCAGGTGGCGAACGCGCGCGTCCATCGACAGCAGCAAGTCGGTCGGCTCCTCCGGCGTGCCCAGGGCCTGCAGGGCGCCATGCGCGATCTGGGTGAAGTCCACCTCGCCGCGCTCGCCGAACAGGGCAAGCAACTGGGCCACGGCCGGCTTGAGCAGCGCCAGGATGGCCTCGAGCGCTTCCCACTGGGTTTGCGTATACGCCGGCGGCGGCGCGGCCCGCAGGTCGACGAGCGCTTCCAGCATGCCTTCCACTTGCATCATCTCCGCCGGGGCCACCGGCGGCCGCTTGCGCCATTCCCCCCTGGCGGTGAGGACCGTGCCCGCGAGGTCGTGGGAAGCCAGCGGATGCAACGCGACCGCGCGGCGCAGCAGTCGCTCGCGCTCCGAGGCGAGGACCGCTTCCAGTTCCTCGCGCCCCGGCGCCTCGCCTGTCCGGCGCAGCCACTGGTCGCGGCGCTCCAGCATGTCGGCGAGCAGGTCCGCGGCAATCGCGACGTTGTTGTCGAGGTGGGCCAGCAGGCGCGCCACCGGCGGGGTGAGCTCCGCGAGCGTACGTACCGCGGCCTCCCGGTAGAGCTTCGTGGCATCTTCGGTCACGGCCGGTTGCGCGCCGAAGCGCGCCAGCACCGGCATCTGCCGCGTCAGGGAGGCGCACAGCGCATCGATGGTCTGGATGCGCAGCCGCGGCGCGAGCGCCGGCGGGAGTTTCTCCATCACCCGGTTGCGCATTTGCGCCGCGGCCTTCCGGGTGAAGGTGATCGCGACGATCTCCTCCGGCTTCTCGACGATGTCGAGCAGGCGCAGGTAGCGTTGTACGAGCAGCTCGGTCTTGCCCGAACCGGCCGGCGCCTGCACGATGAAAGAGCGGCGCACGTCCAGCGCGGCTTCGCGCTCGGCAGCGTCCGCGGGCAGGCGGCTACTCATCCGCGTCCTCCCCGAGCACGTCGATGTGCTCGTAGACGCGGCACAGCGGTTGCAGGTCGCATTGGCTGCAGGTCTTGAGTCCGTCGCGCGGGTCGACGTGCGCCTTGCCGCTCGCGAATGCCGACCCGAGGGATTCGATCTCCCGCTTCCAGCCCGCCAGCAGCGATGGCCAATCCTCGGAGGACTTGACGCCGGGAATGCGATCCGGGCCGTCGGAGAATCCCATGTACTTCATTTCACCGGTGCGAAGCTTCGCGAACGCCACGACGCTGATGTCTTCCTGCGCGCCGACGGCATACATCGGAAGCTGGGGATCTTCCGGACGCGGGCCATTCCAGTGGCGGGGCGTGGGGTTTCCCGTCTTGTAGTCGATGAGGGCATGACCGCCCGAATCCAGCCGATCCAGGCGGTCGATGCGCCCGCTGATCTGCAGGCCCGCCAGGTCGAGCATGCGCTTCTGCTCCGCGGCGACGACCTCGAAGGGCGGCCGGCGGCGCTCGACGTCGAGCCATTCGCGCGCGAGTTTCTCCAGGCGGGCGCGTTCCAGCGCCGCGAACGGCTCTTCGAGGCGCGCCTCCATGACCGCCACCTGTGCCGCCCGGGCAACGGCCGGCGCGCAATCGCCCGCGAGGCCGTCGCTTCCCTTGAGGTCCAACCACAGCGCGCGCATCAGGCCATGCAGCAACTGGCCGCGGGTGCGCGGATCGGGGCCGGCCACCGGCTCCTCCAGTGCCTCGGCGCCGAGCCGGTGCCGGGCGAAGGCGCGGAACGGGCAGGCCGACTGGTCGACGAGGATCCGCGTGCCGCCCTGCGGCGCCTTCGTCGCCAGCGGCGGCGCCTGGCCGTCGGTCAGCGATTCCAGCCCGGACGCGCCATGGATGCGATCCCGCCATGTTTCCCCCGGCACGGCCGGCACGGTCCCGGCAGGTACGTCGAGGATGAGGGGGGAGGCAATGAGCGCGCGATCCTGGTCCATCGCCGGATGGCTGAACACCACTTCGTCCGCGGCGCGGCGCCAGGCCGCGGTAATGCGTTGGCCGCGCGCCAGCGCGGCGGCGGCGGACGCTTCCGGGATGCCCGCCCGATGCTGCAGGGCCGGCGGGATGAAAGGGTTCAGCCGGGCGGGCAGCGGCCACGCCTCGTCGGTCAAGCCGCTGATCCACAACGCGTCGAACTCCAGGCCGGCCGATTCCAGGATGCCCAGCACCTGGACCGGCGCTTCGGGCGTTTCGGGCTGGAACGGCATCTGCGCGCACACGTGTCGCAGCCGGGCGAGCGCGCGGGCCCTGGACATCTTCGGCGCCACCCGCTCGAGGCGCGCGAAGCCCACCAGGGATTCGTTGAATTTGGCGAGCGTCTGGAACTCGTCGGAATCCAGCACGCGTTCCCCGGGAAACCCGGCGGCGGCGAGCAGGTCGGCGAAGTGGCGCCCCCATTCATTCGGGCCGCGCTCGCGCCCGCCTTCCTCGCGCGCGAGTGCGAACATCGCCTCGAACCGTCCGCGCAGCGAAGGCGCGCGGTCCACCAGCCCCACGAGCTTGCCCAGGGTGAGCAGCGCAGGCGCGCGCTTTCTCAAGGCGGCGTCGAGCTGCGCGCGCGCCGGGAGCTCCGTCTCGGCGCCGCCCAGGAACGGCGAGCGGATCAGCTTGCTGGCGAGGTCGAAGGGCACTTCCGCCGTCGCCAGCTCCAGCAGGGCGAGGGCCGCGCGCACCAGCGGATACTCGGAAAGCGCTGCACCGATCGAGAGGTTGAAGGGCGGTGCCTTGCGCTGCGCGCCGGGAATGTTGTGGGCGGGATGCATCACGCGGGCGAATACGCGGGCCACCTCCTTGCGCCGCTGCCCCAGTTCCGGGACCACGACGCCGACCCGGCCTGCCCCCGCTTCGATTTTCGCGCGCGCCCATCGCGCGGCGGCCTCGAGTTCCTCGCGCGCCGAGGCAAAGACCCGCCGGGCCACGTCGCCCGCCCGCTCTCGCGGCGCGCAAGTGGCGATCTCGATGCCGTGAATTTCGCAGGCGTCGAGGAAACCACGGGCCTGCGGCGGCAGGATGTCGAAGCCATAGGCGACGATCCGGCGCGGCTTGACGGCGGCGGATTCGCCAAGCCATGCCGCGACGAGGCCGGGAAGCCGCGCCGCGTCCGTGCCCCGCTCCTCCTCGCAGCGACGCGCATAGGTCCGTGACCACTCTGCGAATGCCCTCGCGTCTTCGTTGCCGGGGACGCCACCGATCGCGCCGGCGACGTCCCACTCGTGCACGAGTTCCCAGGCGCGGCGGCACTCCTCCGCGGTGGCGGCCGGCGAGAGCAGCATGCCGCCCCATTCGCTGCCGCGGATCGCCGCCTGCCAGAGCTCCCATTCCTGCAGCGGCGTCAGGAGCAGCGGCAGGCGCAGGGCCGCATCGGAGTGCAGCGCGTCCTCGTAGAACCGCTCCACGAGGGCGCCGAAGGGCAGGATGTCCGGCGTCTGCCACACGGCGAGACCGCGCCCCTGCTGGGTCTCGCCGAACTCGCGCGCGAGCTCGTGCGCGAGGCGGCGGTTGGGGGTGACGACAGTGATGCCGGCCGGGGGGGCCCCGGCCAGCGCGGTGAAGAGATCGTGCTTGTCGACGGCGGGGTAGTGCGCGCCTGCGGCCATGGCGAGGTCGGCGGGCGCCCGGGGCCGGCGAGGGCTCAGCCGCGGTCCAGGAGCTGGACCTTGTCCTTCTTGTCCTTCCACTCGTCGGCGTCCGCCGGTGCGTCCTTCTTCTCCGTGATCGGTTCCCAGACCTTGGAGAGCTCGGCGTTCAATTGCAGGAAGGCACGCTGGTTCTCGGGCACGTCATCCTCGGCGTAGATCGCCTCGACGGGGCATTCGGCCACGCAAAGCGTGCAGTCGATGCACTCGTCGGGATCGATGACGAGCATGTTGGGCCCTTCGCGGAAGCAGTCCACCGGACAGACGTCCACGCAGTCGGTGTACTTGCACTTGATGCAGCTTTCGGTAACGACGTAAGTCATGGTTCCTTCTGGCGGTTCTGGCGCGGCACGGCCTTGAAAGGACCGGCGGCGGCACTATGTGGTAGCGGGATGCCCGCGGTCGGCATTCTAGCAAAATCTGCGCGTTCCAAGCTTCGGACAGCTTCGCACGGCGCCAATTAGGCTCATGAAATTCCTACGGTTTTCGGATGGCCGCACAACGCCGGTGCGCCGCCGCCGCGGCTTCCCAATGCAATTCTTTTTCGCTAGGATAAAGTCCACATCCCGATTCGCGGGCCGTCCGGCCCGTGGCAGTCCAGAACCAAACTCCCTTACAACCACCGAGGCAATATCCCCTATGAGCGAGCACATACATCATGTCACCGACGATTCCTTCGAGCCGGAAGTCCTCCAGTCGCAGGTGCCGGTGCTGGTGGACTACTGGGCCGAATGGTGCGGTCCGTGCAAGATGATTGCGCCGATCCTTGACGAAGTCGCCAGGGAATACGGCGGGCGCCTGAAGATTGCCAAGCTCAACATCGACGAAAACCAGGGCACGCCGCCGAAGTACGGCATTCGCGGCATCCCGACGCTGATGATCTTCAAGAACGGCAATATCGAGGCAACCAAGGTCGGGGCGGTATCGAAATCGCAACTGACCGCGTTTATTGACAGCAACATCTAAAGTGTTCTAGGCTTTCCCCCGTACTGGTCAGCAAGCGCGCGCCCGAACAAAGCGTTTGCGACCGGTAGCGGGTAAGGTCCCTTCCCGCTTCGTTTCTTCCCGATCTTTCCGTTGACTTACATCCTGTAGGCCCTTCCCTCATGCATTTGTCCGACCTCAAAAACCTCCACGTGACCGAGCTCGTGGAGATGGCGACCGCCAACGAACTCGAGAACGCCAACCGGATGCGCAAGCAGGACCTGATCTTCGCCCTGCTGAAGAACCAGGCGAAGAAGGGCGAAAGCATCTTCGGCGAAGGCACCCTGGAAGTCCTGCCCGACGGATTCGGGTTCCTGCGAAGCCCCGACACCTCCTACCTTGCGGGCCCGGACGACATCTACGTCAGCCCCTCCCAGATTCGCCGCTTCAACCTGCATACCGGCGACTCCATCGAGGGGGAGATCCGCACGCCGAAGGACGGGGAACGCTACTTCGCCCTGGTCAAGGTCGACAAGGTCAACTCCGAGCCGCCCGAGAATTCCAAGCACAAGATCCTCTTCGAGAACCTCACCCCGCTCTTCCCGACCGAGCAGTTCATCATGGAGCGGGACATCAAGTCCGACGAGAACCTCACGGGGCGCATCATCGACATCATCGCCCCCATCGGCAAGGGCCAGCGCGGCCTGCTGGTGGCGAGCCCCAAGAGCGGCAAGACGGTGATGCTGCAGCACATCGCGCACTCCATCGCCGCCAACTTTCCCGAGGTCGCCCTGATCGTCCTGCTCATCGACGAGCGCCCCGAGGAAGTGACGGAAATGCAGCGCTCCGTGCGCGGCGAGGTCGTGTCCTCGACATTCGACGAGCCGGCCACGCGCCACGTGCAGGTCGCGGAGATGGTGCTGGAAAAAGCCAAGCGCCTGGTCGAGCACAAGAAGCACGTCGTGATCCTGCTCGACTCCATCACGCGCCTGGCGCGCGCCTACAACACGGTGGTACCCGCCTCCGGCAAGGTCCTGACCGGCGGCGTGGACGCCAATGCCCTGCAGCGCCCCAAGCGGTTCTTCGGCGCGGCGCGCAACATCGAGGAAGGCGGCTCGCTCACCATCATCGCCACCGCGCTGATCGATACCGGCTCGCGCATGGACGACGTGATCTACGAGGAATTCAAGGGCACGGGCAACATGGAAATCCACCTCGACCGCCGCATGGCAGAGAAGCGGATCTACCCGTCCATCAACGTCAACCGCTCCGGCACGCGCCGCGAAGAGCTGCTGATCGGGAAGGAAATCCTGCAGAAGATCTGGGTGCTGCGGAAGCTGCTCTATCCCATGGACGAACTGGAAGCGACCGAATTCCTGGTCGGCAAGCTCCGGGACACGAAGAACAACGCGGACTTCTTTGACTCGATGCGTCGAGGCTGAGCCGGGATGGGATAAGCGCGCGCCCTGCCCGCAAACGGGTGGCTGCGCCACTAACGAGTCCGGGCGCGATCCCATGGACGAACTGGAAGCGACCGAATTCCTGGTCGGCAAGCTCCGGGACACGAAGAACAACGCGGACTTCTTCGATAGCATGCGGCGGGGCTGAGGCCTCCGGGCGCTTGGAATCAACGAGTTAGCCACAACCTGAGCGGTCTGCGGGGCGCATTCCGGGGTTGCTAAATCCCGGATTCCTGTGGATAATCCGCCCCCTCACAGGAAGCGCACACACCGCTTCCGCCAGAAAGGACCCGAAAATGAAGCCCGAGATCCATCCGGAGTACCAGGAAGTCGAAGTCGCCTGCAGCTGCGGCAACAAGTTCACCACGCGCTCCACGCTGGGCAAGCCCCTGCACGTGGAAGTCTGCTCCGCCTGCCACCCGTTCTACACCGGCAAGCAGAAGATCATGGACACCGCCGGCCGCGTCGAGAAATTCCGCCAGAAGTACGGCAAGGGCAAGGCCGCGGAGAAGCCGGCCGCCTGAGGCAGCCGACACCCCGCAAAAGGCAGCGCAAGCTGCCTTTTGCGTTTCTGGGCGCCGCCTGCCGCCCTCGCGGCGGGCGGCTAGAATACCGGCATCGAAGGCACCGCCCCGGCTGGGAAAACGAAGGGCCTCCGCGCGAGTCCAACCACCACCACCCATGCTGCGCCCCGCCCACCTCCTGCGGAACGAGAAGCTGGCCTCGGCCATCACCGCCCACCCGGTCCGGCTCACGATCCTCATCTGCCTGGTCTGGATCCTTCCCGGGCTGGCAGGGCACGATCCCTGGAAGCCCGACGAAGCGCAGACATTCGGCGTCGTCTTCCACCTGATCCAGAGCCACGACTGGGTCGTGCCCATGCTCGCGGGCGAGCCCTACCTGGAAAAGCCCCCCCTCGTCTACCTGAGCGCCGCCCTGTTCGGCACGCTGCTCTCTCCCTTCCTGCCGCTGCACGACGCGGCGCGACTGGTCTCCGGCGCCTACATGGGCCTCACCTTCCTGTTCATCGGACTGGCGGGCATCGAGCTGTACGGCCGCCGGAAGAGCTGGATCGCGCCGCTGATGCTGCTGGGATGCGGCGGACTGCTGCTGCGGGCGCACCAGCTCGTCACGGACGTCGGGCTCGTATGCGGCATGGCAATGGCTTTTTACGCCTTCGCGCTCGCCGCCCGCCGCCCCGTCCTCGCCGGCTTCTGGCTCGGCACCGGGCTGGGCATCGGCGTCTATTCGACCGGCCTCGTGGAGCCGTTGATGCCCATCCTGGTGGCGGCGATCCTGCCCATCGTGTCCCCGCATTGGCGCACGCGCGCCTACGCGCTCACCGTCGCGGTCGGGCTGGCGGTTCTGGTCCCATGGGCGATCGGCTGGCCGCTCGCGCTGCACGCGCGGGCACCCGAACTGTTCTCGCAATGGTTCTGGACGGAGAACGTGCTGCGCCTCAAGGGCATGTTCGTGCTGGGTCCGGAGGACGAGACCTTCTACCACCTGCGCAACCTGGCGTGGTTCGCCTGGCCCGCGCTGCCATTCGCGCTGTGGTCGCTGTACTCCGAGGGCAGGGCGGGCCTCGGCAAGCCCGGCGTCGTGCTGCCGGTCGTCGCCTTCCTGGTGTTCCTGGTGTTCATCAGCGCGCTGGGCGAAGGGCGCGAGATCTTCGGGCTGCCGATGCTGCTGCCGTTGTCCCTGCTCGCCGCGGCCGGCATCGAGAAGCTGCCGCGTGGCGCGACGAACGCCTACTACTGGTTCGCGATCATGCTGTTCACGTTCTTCGCGCTGCTGGGCTGGTTCTACTGGAGCGGCATCGACCTGGGGGTCCCGGCGCGCCTGCACCGGCACATGATGAAGCTGCAGCCGGATTACTTCGTCCATGCGCACCCGCTCGCCGTCGCCGCCGCCCTGCTCGTGACGCTGGCCTGGTTCGTGCTGCTGTTCAACGTCAAGCGCACGCCGGAGCGGCCGGTCGCGATCTGGGCTGCCGGGGTGACGATGATCTGGGCGTTGATCGGGCTGTTGCTGGTGAACTACATCGACACGGGAAAGACCTACAGGACCATGGTGATGCAACTCACCGCTGCGCTGCCGCCCAGGCACGGCTGCATCTACAGCCAGTCGCTCGGCGAGCCCCAGCGCGCGATGCTGCACTACTTCGGCAATGTCACCACCGAACGCCTGGAGAAGAACGGCCCCCGACCGGATTGCGACCTGCTCATCACGCAGGACAACTGGAAGACGCCGGGCAGGCTGGGGCCACCCTGGAAGCTGGTTTGGCAGGGGCGCCGGCCCGGAGACAAGCAGGAACGCTACCGCCTCTACCGCCAGGTCGGGAACTGAGAAGGACGCGCAACGTTGCCTGATTCCCTGCGCAGATTCCTCATAGACCGCACGCCCGTGCGCGGCGAGATCGTGCATCTGGACGCGACCTGGCGCGCGGTGCTGGAGCGGCGCACCTATCCCGCCCCGCTGGAGACGCTGCTGGGCGAGATGATGGCCGCCGCCGCCCTGCTTTCCGCCACGCTGAAGTTCGAGGGCTCGCTCATCATGCAGATGCAGGGCAGCGGCCCCGTGCAGCTGCTCGTCGTCGAAGCCACCAGCGGGCATACGCTGCGGGCCACCGCGAAGTGGGAGGGCGAACTGCCGGAGGGCAACCTCAAGGCACTGCTCGGCAGCGGCCGGTTCGTGATCTCGATCGTGCCGGAGGACGGCAAACAGACCTACCAGGGCATCGTCGCCATGGAAGGCGACACCATCGCCGAGGTGCTCGAGCACTACATGGCGCAATCCGAGCAGCTCGAAACGCGCCTCTGGCTGGCCTCCGATGCCAGGCAGGCCGGCGGCCTGCTGCTGCAGAAGCTCCCCGCCACGCCGACGGCCGATGCGGACGCGTGGAACCGAGCGGTCCAGCTCGGCAGCACCATCCGGCGGGACGAACTGCTGGCGCTGCCGGCCACCGACATCATTCGCCGCCTGTACCATGAAGAAGACGTGCGCGTCTTCGATCCCCGGCCCGTCGCCTTCCGCTGCTCATGCTCCCGTGATCGCGTGACCTCGATGCTGCGCATGCTGGGCCACGATGAAGTGCGATCGATCATCGAGGAGCGCAATTCCGTGGAAGTCGACTGCGAGTTCTGCGGCCGGCATTACTCGTTCGATGCGGTCGACGCGGAGCAGGTGTTCGCGGCCGAGCACATCACGCGCGCCCAGCCGACACGGCATTGACCCCTGACCGCAAAGGCACGAAGGTGCAAAGGAAGCGCGAAGAAGCACGAGGAATGCGAATGAACGATCCAGCCGCGTGCTTCCACGACAAGTCCGTCCTTCGTTTTTCCTTGCGTGTTTTCCTTTGCACCTTCGCGCCTTTGCGGTCAGGGGTCGGATGAGCGGCCCGGAGAACAAGGTCCGCATTGACAAGTGGCTTTGGGCGGCCCGTTTCTACAAGACGCGGGGCCTGGCGGCCGATGCCGTCGAGGGCGGCAAAGTGCAGGTCAATGGCGAACGCGTGAAGCCCGCCAAGGCACTGAAGCCGGGTGACGTGCTCGCGATTCGTAACGGGCCTTACGGCTGGGTCGTGACCGTCAGGCTTCTCGCCGAGCGGCGCGGCTCCGCCACCGAGGCCGCAAGGCTGTTCGAAGAGTCGCCGCAGAGCCGGGCGACGCGGGAGGAAACGGCCGCACGACTGAAGGCGCAACGCCAGTCCAATCCCTTCCCCGGCGGCCGCCCCACCAAGCGTCAACGACGCCAGATCCACAAGTTCTTCGAGGAAAATGAGTAACTTGAGCGCCGCGCACAATCCGCCAAAACAGGCCGGGTGCAGCGCAACATTTTTCTCGACAAGGCGCAAAACGCGGGCGTAAACTGCCCCACCCTTTCCGTCGCCGGCAGGATGCGCAAGACAATCGCGACCGGCGCAGCAGTCCCGCAGTTTCCGCGTGAGGAGATTCTCGAATGGATGAGGTCGTTATCGTCGCCGCCCTGCGCACGGGGGTTGGCAAGTTCGGTGGCACGATCGGGAAGATTCCGGCCGCCGACCTCGGCGCGAAGATCATTTCCGCGCTGCTCGCAAAAACCGGCGTCAAGGCCGACCAGATCAGCGAAGTCATCCTCGGCCAGGTGCTGACCGCCGGCGTGGGCCAGAATCCGGCGCGACAGGCATCGATTCGCGGCGGGCTGCCCGACACGGTGCCCGCCATGACGATCAACAAGGTCTGCGGCTCGGGGCTGAAGGCAACCCATCTCGCGGCGCAGGCGATCAAGTCAGGCGATGCGCAGATCGTGATCGCGGGCGGCCAGGAAAGCATGAGCCTCGCCCCGCACGTGCTCAACGGCGCGCGCGACGGCCTGCGCATGATGGACGGCAGGCTGGTCGACACCATGATCGTCGACGGCCTGTGGGACGTGTACAACCAGTACCACATGGGCATCACCGCCGAGAACGTCGCCAGGAAATCCGGCGTGAGTCGCCAGGAGCAGGACGAGTTTGCGGCCGCTTCGCAGCAAAAAGCCGAGGCCGCGCAAAAGGCAGGCAAGTTCAGGGACGAGATCGTGCCCATCACGATTCCCACCAGGAAGGGCGACGTGGTGTTCGACAACGACGAATACGTGCGCCATGGCACGACCGTGGAATCGCTTGCGGGACTCAAGCCCGCGTTCGACAAGGCGGGCACCGTCACCGCAGGCAATGCCTCGGGCATCAACGACGGCGCGGCGGCCGTGATGATGATGAGCGCGTCGAAGGCAAGGGAGTTGGGCCTCACGCCGCTCGCGCGCATCAAGGCGTACTCGTCGGCGGGCGTGGATCCGGCCCACATGGGCATGGGCCCGGTGCCGGCCTCCAGACTGTGCCTGAAGAAGGCCGGGTGGACCGTGAAGGACCTCGACCTGATGGAGATCAACGAAGCGTTCGCCGCGCAGGCGATCGCGGTCAATCGCGACATGGGCTGGGACACCTCGAAGGTCAACGTGAACGGCGGCGCCATCGCCATCGGCCACCCGATCGGCGCCTCGGGTTGCCGCATCCTGGTGACCCTGCTGCACGAGATGATCCGTCGCGACGCGAAAAAGGGGCTCGCCTCGCTGTGCATCGGCGGCGGCATGGGCGTCGCGCTGGCGATCGAACGATAGGCTT
>DASZQJ010000151.1:0-10574 GCA_035549715.1 Burkholderiales bacterium | reverse complement strand
AGGTTGGCGCGAACCTCTGCCCAGGTTTCGCCGGCGTGGATGTTGGTGCAGTAAGTCAGGTGGCCTGCGTCGCCGCCGAGCTTCACTGCCCGGTTTCCTTGCGCCGCAGCCAGGTCATGGCGTGCAGGATCTCGTTGGTGTCCATCTGGTGGACCTCCTCGCCCACGCCCAGGTCCCGCAGCAGGGTGATGGTGAGCTCGCCGCCCAGGTGCTCGCGGAACTCCTCGATGCCGCGCAACAGGATCAGCCTGCCCTCCTCGTCACGCGTTTCCATCGCCGGATGCCAAAGGTAGAAGCCGATCTTCTTCAGCAGCCGGTAGACCCGCTCCTCGCTGCCCGGCGCCAGCATGCCGACCTGCACCGAATAGCGCGCATCGAGGGCGAGGCCGATCGCCACCGCCTCGCCGTGGCGGATCTCGTGGGAGGTCAGCGCCTCGAGCTTGTGGGCGGACCAGTGGCCGTAATCGAGCGGCCGGGCGCTGCCGGATTCGAACGGATCGCCGCCGTGGGCGATCTGGTGCATGTGCAGCTCGGCGCAGCGGCGGATCATCCAGGCCATCGCCTCCGGGTCGCAATCGTGCAGCGCGCCGGCATTGGCTTCCAGCCAGTTGAAGAACTTGCCGTCCCGGATGAGCGAGACCTTCACCGCCTCCGCCATGCCGGCGATCTTGTCGCGCGGATGCAGGGTGCGGATGAACGCCGCGTCGTTCAGGACCGCGTAGGGCGGGGCGAAGCTGCCCAGCAGGTTCTTCATGCCGAAGGCGTTGACGCCGTTCTTCACGCCGACGCCGGAATCGTTCTGCGCCAGGACGGTCGTCGGCACGCGGATGTGGCGGATGCCGCGATGGGTGGTGGCCGCGACGAAGCCGATGAGGTCGAGGAAGGCGCCGCCGCCGATCCCGACCACGTAGGAGTGGCGGTCGATTCCCAGCTCCACCAGGCGCTTTTGCAGGGTCGTCACCAGCGCGGGGTCGTTCTTGACGTGCTCTCCCCCGGGGACGACCTCCGGCTTGCCCACCAGTTCCATCGCCTCGCCATGCGCCTCGGCATACGCGACGATGTCGTGGCTCATCGTGGGCCAGCTCGAGGCGACGTTGGCATCGACGAACACCACCAGGCGATGGCGCTTGCCGGCCTCCTTGCGCTGCATGACCTGCCGGAACACGGGATTGTCGCGGGCGAACAGGTGCTCGGTGAAGTACACCGGGAAATCGTAGCGCACCGCGAACGATTGCTCGTAGACGGCTTCCGAATCGGGCGACACAGTCTTCCTGACCAGTTCCATGCCTTGGGGCCTTTTATGATTCGTCGGGGGCGCTCTCGCTCGCCCGGCCTCGCTGCCTTACTTGAACACCACTTCGCCGGCGCGCTGGTCGACGGCGGGGACTTCGCCCACCCGGGGCGCCTGCCCCCGCAGCACCGAGTTGCCCTCGAACAGCCGGCGCTGGTCGACCGGCTCGGGATTGAGCCAGTGCTCCTCCTTCATCTGGCCGCTCTGGCCGAAGGCCTGGAGCGCGTTGCCGTAGCAGATCGCCTCCACGTCCTTCTGCGGGATGCCGCGGTCGAGCATCAGCCGCGCCGTCTTGGGCACGGCCAGGGGATCCGACACGCCCCAGTCGGCGCTCGAATCGATGAAGATGCGGTTGGAGCCGTACTTGCGCGCGATCTCCACCATGCGCTCGTTGCCCATCTTCGTGTTCGGATAGATCGTGAAGGCCGCCCAGAAGCCGCGATCCAGGACTTCCTTCACCGTTTCCTCATTGTTGTGGTCGATGACCACCTTGTGCGGCGCCACGCCCATCTCCATCGCCACCAGCATGCTGGTGATCGTGCCGCTCTTCTTGTCGCGGTGCGGCGTATGGACCTGCACCAGCATGTCGAACTCCTTCGCGAGCGCGAGCTGCGCGCGGTAGTACTTGTCCTCCACGGGCGTCTGGTCGTCGTAGCCGATCTCCCCGACCGCCACCACGCCCTCCTTCATCAGGTAGCGCGGCAGGACTTCCATCACCGCTTCCGCCAGCGCCTCGTTGTTCGCTTCCTTGCTGTTCAGGCCGATGGTGCAATAGTGGCGGATGCCGAACTGCGCGGCGCGAAAGCGCTCCCAGCCCACCAGGCTGGACAGATAGTCGATGTAGCTGCCGACCTGCGTACGCGGCTGCCCCAGCCAGAACGCCGGCTCGATCAGCGCCACGATGCCCGCGGCGGCCATGCGCTCGTAGTCGTCGGTGGTGCGGGCGCTCATGTGGATGTGCGGGTCGATGAATCGCATGTTCTTCCTCCAGTCTCGTGCCTCAGGCGGGATTGGCGATCGCCTGCCAGCTCAGCTTGTTCTCGGTGACGGCCACCGAGAGCTCGGGGTATGCCCATAATAGACCTGTTGCCGCCGGATCGGGCGAGCTCGCCAGGGCGAGCGCCGCCGCCTTGCGCTCCGGGTCCGTCCCCTTCTCCAGCACCCTGCCCAGGTCCGCCAGCATCTCTCCGGTGGCATGCGGCCCGACGCAGCGCCACAGCTCCGGGCTGATGGGCCGCCCCGCCGACCAGCGCTCGTGCGCGTAGTCGCACAGGATGCGCGCGAGCTTCGGGTTGGAGCGCTTGTCCAGGCCGACGATCGGGTCGAGGCTGAGGCCGATGAAGAGCGACTTGACCACGAGCTGGTTCCACGGATCCTCTTCGAGCTGCTCCGCCGGGTAAGGATTGCGGTGCGCGATGGCCTGGAACACCGCCTTCATGTTGGTGCGGATGCCCTCCGCGGCGCGCAGCTTGTGCAGCGGCGGGTCCGGGTAGAGCGGCAGGCCGCTGTAGAACGCCACCAGCTCGCCGATGTCGGCGGTGATGCAGAGCTGGTCGAGGCGGTGCGAGAAGGTCGGGCCGTCGGACCCCGGCGCCAGCAGCAGCAGGACGCGTGCCGCCTGGTCCAGGCTCCAGTCGCGGGGGTCCCAGCCCGGCCGCGCCGCGGCGGCTTGCGCCAGCTCCGCCTGCGAAAGCCCGAGGTCGGACTTGCCGATCTTGCGCGAGACCAGGCTGACCGCGATGTAGAAATCGCGATCGCTACCCTGGCGCAGCGCTTGCGCGGTCTTGTCGAGCCAGGCGGCCGCCTCGCCAGGCAGTCGCGCTTTCAGCCATTGTTCGAGGAGTTCGACGGGTTTCATGCGGCGGCCCTGTTGGCGGATCGTGCGGCGGCGAACACGTGGTCGAGCAGCAGCCCCTTCACGGCGGTGGCCGCGACGTGGCCCTCGTCCTGGAGCAGTTCCGGCGCCGAGGTGATGAACAGCGGCCCGTCCTCCGACCTGTCGGTGGGGCGCCCGTGCGAGCCCTTCACCAGCGAGGCATCGAGCGAGATCACGTCCATCAGGTAGCGCATGCCGAGTTTCTTCTGCGCCAGGCGCAGCGCGATGCGCAGCTTGGCCATCGGCAGCGCGGGATCGATGAACAGCTCCACCGGGTCGTAGCCGGGCTTGCGATGGATGTCGACGGTGCGGGCATAGTCCGGCGCCTTCGCGTCGTCGAGGAAGTGGTAGTAGGTGAACCAGCTGTCGGCGCGCGAGATCGCCACCAGTTCCCCGGAGCGCGGGTGGTCGAGCCCCATCTGCCGCTTGCCCACGGCGTCGAGCACGCGCTCGACCCCCGGCAGGCCCTGGACCAGCGCGGCCACGCGATCGACCAGCTCGGGCTTCTGCACATAGATGTGCGCGACCTGGTGGTCAGACAGCGCGAAGGCGTCCGACGCGCCGGCATCGAGCTGTTCGCGGCCCAACTCCTCCCGCACGCGCAGCCAGCCGGCGTTGCGCAGAGCGCGGTTGATGTGCACGGGGTTGGAGACCTGCGTGATCCCGTACTCGGAAAGCACCACGACATGGGCGCCGGCCCGCCTCGCGGCGTCGATCAGCTCGCCGCACACCGCATCCACCTGCGCCACGTCGCCGGCGATCGCCGGGTGGGCGGGGCCGAGGCGCTGCAGGTTGTAGTCGAGGTGCGGCAGGTAGGCCAGCGTGAGCGTGGGCTTGTCGCGCTCGAACACGAACCGGGTGCTGCGGCCGATCCAGTCGGTGGAAGTGATGTCGGCGGCGGGGCCCCAGAAGCGGAACAGAGGGAACTCCCCCAACGCCGCCTGCAGCTCATCGCGAAGCTGCGGCGGAAAGGTGTAGACGTCGGGCAGCTTGCGTCCGTCGGCGGGGTACATCGGGCGCGGCGTCGCCGAGATGTCCGCCGTGGAATACATGTTGTACCACCAGAACATCTTGGCGCAGGTGAAGGCCGCGTCCCGGCCGCGGGCCGCTTCCCACAGCTTCTCGCCGTGCACCAGGCGGTTCGACTGTCGCCACAGCCAGATCTCGGAAAGGTCGCGGAAGTACCAGCCGTTGCCCACGATGCCGTGCTCGCGCGGCAACGCGCCGGTGACGAAGGTGGACTGGACCGTGGTGGTGACCGCGGGCACGACGGTGTCGAGCGGGCGCATCGCGCCCTGGCGGGCGAGCGCCGCCAGGTTCGGCGCGTGCGCGAGCAGTGCGGGGGTGAGCCCCACAACGTTCAGCACCAGCGTCCGGTTCATTCGGCTGCCTTCATCTGCAATTGCGGGCACGCACCGCGGCGGCCGCGACCGGCCCGCCCACGGTTCCCGGCGATGATGCGCCGCGACACCGCGCCCTGCACTCCTCCTGTCGTTGTCCGGCCGGCTGCGCCGGCCTGGTGGTCCGATGCTAGTTCGAGAATTCCTTGCTCATCACGAACACGGTGACCGCCTGGCGCTCCTTCTCCGAGAACTGCTCCCTGAAGGAGGGCATGCCGCGGAAGCCATTCGTGACCCGGTCGTACACGAATTCGGGAGTGTAGCGCGACGGATTGAGCTTGGGAGCCTTGCCGGGGTACGCGGATTTCCCGTGGCAGAACTTGCAGATCTTGCCGAAGACTTCCTTGCCCTGGGCGATCATCCCGGGCTGCCCCAGCAGGTCCTTCGGGAACGGCGGGAGCTGCTGATCCTGCGCGCCGGCCGCGCCTGCAAGCAGCGTGATGCCCAAGGCACAGGCAGCGCGCACAATCGAATGTCTGGTGTTCATCTGCTTCCTCATAAACGAAACCGGGACACGGGGTTTTCCGTGTCCCGGCTCCTAACGCTCTTGATGCGCGACCAGTTTACCCGGCCGCGCATTTACCGCCCGTGCGATCAGGGGACGATCTTGTAGATCTTGTCCTGCTCGCCGTTCGGGCCGCGGGCGCGCGTGCCCATGACGTAAACGTTGCCCTGGTTGTCCTGGCCAAAGGCGAGGATGAAGTCCTTGAAGCCGGGGATGTTGGTCACGTTGACCGCTTCCTTGGTCCACTTGCTGCCGGACACCTTGGCGGCGAACAGCACGCCCTCGGCCACCATGAAGGACTTGCTCCAGTCGCCGAAGAAGTAGGTGCCGTCCCAGGCCTTGTGCGGGCCGCGGTAGACATAGCCGCCGGTGATGGAGATGCCTTCGCAGTCACCCTTGGAGGCGAACTCGGGGTTGGAGCAGTTCTTGTACTCCAGCACCGGGTCGGTGTAGCCGTCGGCCTTGTGCGGCTTCTGCACGGAGGACGGGTGCGAGTTCGGGTTCACGTAGTCGAACCAGTGGCTGCCTTCCTTGGCGCGCCAGCCGTAGTTTGCGCCCTTCCTGACCACGTCCACTTCCTCGTAGCTGTTCTGGCCCACGTCGGCGCAGATGAGATCCTTGTTGCCACCCATGTCGAACGAGCAGCGCCACGGGTTGCGGAAGCCGGTGGCCCAGATCTCGGGCGCGTAATCGCTCTTGCCGACGAAGGGGTTGTCCTTCGGCACCGTGTAGGGATCGCCCTTGACGTCGATGCGCAGGATCTTGCCATGCAATGCGGCGTTGTCCTGGCCATTGCCCAGGGTCACGTTGTGGCCGATGCCCCAGTCGTTGGCGTAGCCGCCGTCGCCGGTGGAGATGTACAGCATGCCGTCCGGGCCGAAGCCGATCCAGTGGCCGTTGTGGTTGAACTGCGGCCAGTCGATCGCGGACACGATGCGCTCGTAGCTCTGGTCGGCCTTGTTCGGGTCGTCCTTCGATACGCGGTATTCGGCGACCACGTTGGTGTGGGCGTACCAGAGCTGCTTGCCCAGGTCCGCATCGCCGCGCAGTTGCGCCGTGTACGAGATGTAGAACTTGCCGGACTTCTTGAAATCGGGCGGGAACGCCAGGCCCAGCAGGCCCTCCTCGTCGAACTCCCACTTCAGGGGCGGCAGCTTGTGCTTGATGTTCAGGAAATCCCCGTCCATCAGCTTGCCGTCCGCACCGAGGATCTTGATCGTCCCGGTCTGCTCGACGATGAATTTGCGGTCGTCGCCGGGGGGCGAGACCATGGCCATCGGGTGGGTCAGTCCTTCCGCTACGACTTCGAGCTTCACGTCCAGGGCGGAGGCCGTGGACATCGCGCCTGCGGCGAATGCTCCCGCCAGCAGCAAGCATGTTCTCTTGAACATTGGGTTCCTCCAGAAGTTATGGGTATCGGTCGCACGGCGCCGCGAGATGCGGCACAGCCCCCCTGCCCGGTCGCAATTCGTTGCAAATCAGATGACCGGGCCCGTGCACACGCAGGCAGGCGGCAAGTATCGGCAGCGGGCAAAGCGCGCCGCTAGGGAGAACTTCCCGGCGCGGCCCGTGCCGACTTCATGACGTTCCGGGTATCGGAAGCGCGCGGGCCGTTCGCGAACACCGGGCGAAAAAAATGCCGGGCGGTCAGGCCCGGCATCGAAGCGAGAGGTCTTGAAACGTCATCCACAAGGGGACACGTTGCCCCCATCGTAATCCGGCCCTTTGGCCGGACGCATCGGAAAACGCGCGCGCCGGGGCCGGGAAAATTTCCCGGCCGCCGGCACCGTGCTCAGCCCTGTTCCGCGGCTTCCTCCGTCTCCACGCGGCTCGCGATGAGCCCGTGGTTGAGCGCGATGCGCACCACCTGCGCGCTGTTGCTGACGTCCAGCTTGTGCTTGATGTTCGACTGGTAGTTGGCCACCGTCTTGTACGACAGGCACAGGATCCGCGAGATCTCCTGCAGCGAATGGCCCGCCACCAGCAGGCGGAAGACCTCGAACTCGCGCGCGGACAGGGCGTCGATCGGGTTGTCGCGCCCGGGCAGCATCTGCACCGCCAGTTCCTGGGCCATCTCGTGGCTGATGTAGAGCTTGCCGGCCGCCACCAGGCGCACCGCCTCGACCAGCACCTCGGGCGCGGCCGACTTGGTGACGTAGCCGCGCGCCCCGGCCTGCAGCGCCCGCGAGGAAAACACCGTGTCCTCGTGCATGCTGAACATCAGGATGCGCGCCTCCGGCAGGCGGGAGACGATGCGCCGCACCACCTCGATGCCGCCGATGCCCGGCAGGTTGATGTCCATGACCGTGACGTCGGGCTGCATCTCGGACACGACGCGGTAGGCCTCCTCGCCGGTGGATGCTTCCGCGATCACCGTGATGTCCCCGGTGCGCTCCAGCAACCGCCGGTAGCCCTCGCGCACCACCGCGTGGTCGTCCACCAGCACCACGCGCACTGCCGCTCTCGTTTCGCTCATCTGGTTTCCTCCGCCGCCTTGCCCTGCTCCATTGCCGGTATGACGGCCCGGATGCACACGCCCTGCCCCGGCGCGCTGCGCATCTCGAACCGGCCGCCGAGCGATTCCACGCGCTCGCGCAACCCGATCAGCCCCAGCCCCTGCATGCGCCCGGCGGGGTCGAACCCCTTGCCGTCGTCCTCGAACTCGAATCGTACCTGATTGCCGTCGCGTTTCACCGAAATCGTCACGTGCGTCGCCTCCGCGTGCTTGGTCACGTTGGTGAGGCACTCCTGCACCAGGCGGTAGAGCGTGATGTTCAACTGCTCGCCGAACCCGTCGAGGTCGCCTGCGGCCTCGAACCGGCAGCGCACCGCGCGATGCCGGCGCTGCCACTGGTCGACGCCGTACTGGATCGCGGAGCGCAGGCCGAGGTCGTCGAGGGCCACGGGCCGCAGGCGCTGCATGAGGCTGCGCACCACGTCGTACACCTGGGTGGAAACCTCGATGATGGCGAGCGCGCTGCGGCGGATGTCCGGGTCGGCCTTGCCGTTGTCGCGGATGTTGACCGCGTCCACCTTGATGGCGTTCAGGCTCTGGCCCAGCTCGTCGTGCAGCTCCCGCGCCAGGTTGCGGCGCTCCTCCTCCTGCACCTGCATGGAGCGCTGGGAAAGGAGGCGGTTCTCGTCGATGGCGCGCTCGAGCTCGGCCTGCATCCTCGTCACCGCGGTCACGTCGGTGATGTAGAGGTGCAGCTCCGCCTCGCGCGCGGGCGACAGCCGCGCCGACAGCCGGGCCACCGCCTGCACGGCTTCGCCGTCCTGCCGGCGCAGCTCGAGCATCGTGGTCTCCACCTTCTCCCCCCGCAGCAGCTGCTCGCGATGCCGCTCCCACAACGCGCGATCGGCGTAGAAATCGCTGATGAGCCTGCCTTCCAGGCGCCCCGGGTCGGGCACGCCCAGCAGTCTCACCGCGGCCGGGTTCGAGAGCCGGACGCGGCCCTCCGCGGTGGCGATGAAATTGGCCGAAAGGTTTTCCATGAACAGGGAGCGGTATTGCGCCTCGCTCTGCTCCAGCGCCTGTTGCGCGGCCAGGCGCAGGTCGAGCTCGCGCCGCGCATCGATCGACCGCCGCCAGGAAAACCAGGCCATCGCCAGGGCGAGGACCAGGATGGTCAGGGGCAACTCGTCGATCTGCCACGCCTCCAGCGGGATCATGGCGTGAACCAGGCGCTCGTTCAGCTCGAAGAACACCGAGACCGTGAACGTGAGGATGGTGATGGCGGCCACGACGGCGATGTCGTGCCCGACGGAAGGCCGCGCGAGGCGCGAAGCGGGTGGGGTAGTGCTTTGGGAGGTCGCAGTCATGGGAGCCACCGGGGGGCCGCCCGGCACACCGGGACGGCTGACAGGCGGATTGTATATAGCGCCCGGCCGCTGGCGCGGCATAGGGAAACCCTCCCGTCACGCCTGCGACACCGGCGGGACCGATCCCGGGGCCTCCTTGCAGGGGAGGAATCGGGACTTATTCCCGGCCCACGCCGGGAACAACGTCCCTAGGCACTGCGCCGCAGCAGGCCTACGGTACCCGTAAATTTGACTTGTTGTAACAAGGGCTTCATGGACCACGGCTTGCCCTTCCCGATCGAGATCGTATTCCTGCTGATCGTCCTGCCCGTCGCATTCGCGTACCTGGGCTCGGTGGCCGGCGTCGCCTGGCTGGCCCTGCGCAAGGCATGGAATAGACTGGTTTCCCGCGAAAATCCGCCGCAGGCCCCCAACTCCTCGACGCGTCGTTGACGAGACGATCGGGAATTTTTCCCGATCTCATTGGGAACCCCTCCCTGCCGTCCCGCCCTGCGGGCTCTTAGATTTCCACTCTCGCCGCACCGCGCCAGCTTCCTGGCCCCATTACGGAACTGCGCCGGGGTGGCGAATGGAGGAGCCGGGCGCCGCCATGCCCGGGAAACAACCAGAACAAGGAAAGGATCCAAGATGGCCTTCTGTCCGCGTCTTACCCCCCGAGCGCGACTCGCGCTCGCTGTCGCCCTCGCCTTCACCGGCACCCTCGCCCAGGCCCAGGAGCGCCCCGACATCGAGGCGCCGACCGTCGAGGTCATCGGCACGACGCCGCTGCCCGGCACCGGCACGCCGATCAACGAGGTGCCCGCCAACGCGGAGGTGCACCTCGGCGGGGAGATGCAGCGCAAGCAAGCCATCAACCTGCCTGACTTCATGATCCAGTCGCTGCCCTCGGTCAGCATCACGGAAATCCAGAACAACCCGTTCCAGCCGAACGTGAACTATCGCGGCTTCCAGACTTCGCCGCTGCTGGGCGCGCCGCAGGGCCTTTCGGTGTTCCAGGACGGCGTGCGCGTCAACGAGCCCTTCGGCGACGTCGTGAACTGGGACCTGATCCCGCAGAACGCCATTTCCAGCATGTCCCTGGTGCCCGGCTCGAACCCGGTATTCGGGTTGAACACGCTGGGCGGGGCGATCTCGATCGAGACGAAAAGCGGCCGCACGCACCCGGGCTTCGACGCGGAGATCTCGGGCGGCTCCTTCGGACGCAAGCAGATCGGGCTGTCCGGCGGCGGTTTCGGCGACAACGTGGACTACTTCATCGCCGCCAACTGGTTCGACGAGGATGGCTGGCGCGACTACTCGCCGACCGAGGTGCGCCAGATCTTCGCCAAGCTGGGCTGGCAGGACGCCGACACGGATTTCGACCTGTCCATCACCCACGCCGACACCGACCTCACGGGCAACGGCGTATTGCCGCTGTCCATGCTCAACCAGCGCCGCGACCAGATCTACACCTACCCGGACAACACCCGCAACGACCTCACGATGGTGGCGCTCAGCGCCAGCCACTGGCTGGGCAACGAGTGGCTGCTGTCGGGCGTGACCTACTTCCGCAAGAACACGACCAGGACGCTGAACGGGGACGTCAACGACGACTACACCGGGGCAGCCGACCCGCAGGGCGTGCTCAACAGCAGCCGCAACGAGCAGGAGGGATTCGGCCTCGCGGGCCAGGTGTCGTGG
>DASZQJ010000150.1:0-100434 GCA_035549715.1 Burkholderiales bacterium | reverse complement strand
GCTTGATGCCTTCCTGGATCTCCTCCACCGGCACGCCGTAGGTCTCCTTCATCTCGCCGCCGTTGTCGCGGATCACCTTGAGCCAGTCCTGCGGCACGCTGGACGAGCCGTGCATCACCAGGTGCGTATTGGGGATGCGCTTGTGGATGGCCTTGATGCGGTCGATGGCGAGGATGTCGCCGGTGGGCTTGCGGCTGAACTTGTAGGCCCCGTGCGAGGTGCCGATGGCGATGGCGAGCGCATCGACCTCGGTCTGGCGCACGAAGTCCGCGGCCTGGTCGGGATCGGTGAGCAACATGTCGTGCGTCAGCGCGCCTTCCGCGCCCGAGCCGTCCTCCTTGCCCGCGCTCATGGTCTCCAGCGAGCCGAGGCAACCCAGTTCGCCTTCCACGGAGACGCCGACCGGATGCGCCATGTCGACGACCAGGCGCGTGACCTTGACGTTGTAGTCGTAGTCGGCCGGGGTTTTCATGTCTTCCTTGAGCGAGCCGTCCATCATCACCGAGCTGAAGCCGGAGCGGATGGAGCGCTGGCACACGGCGGGGCTCGCGCCATGGTCCTGGTGCATGACCACGGGGATGTGCGGGTACATTTCCACCGCACCCAGGATCAGGTGGCGCAGGAAGGGCTCGCCCGCGTATTTGCGCGCACCGGCCGAGGCCTGCATGATCACCGGCGAGTTGGTCTCGTCCGCCGCCTGCATGATGGCCTGGATCTGCTCCAGGTTGTTCACGTTGAACGCGGGCACGCCGTAACTATTTTCCGCAGCGTGGTCCAGCAGTTGTCGCATCGAGATGAGTGCCATGATTCTTTCGCTTCCGGTAAGTTCAGATCGTCGGGATTGACAGTGTTGCCTGGTTAACCGAGTCGCCCGCGCGCCCCGGCCAGCTCCGGGGTCGCATCCCCGAAGGGGCCCCTGCTCCGCCCTCCGCTGCCCGCGCCATAGGAATTCTCAGCCGCGTGGTCCAGCAGTTGTCGCATCGAGATGAGTGCCATGATTCCTTCGCTTCCGGTAAGTTCAGATCGTCGGGATTGACAGGGTTGCCAGGCTAGCCGAGTCGCCGGCGTGCCCCGGCCAGCTCCGGGGTCGCATCCCCGGAGGGGCCCCTGCTCCGCCCTCCGCTGCCCGCGCCATATCCATTCTCGGCCGCATGGTCCAGCAGTTGTCGCATCGATATCAGTGCCATTGCAGTTTCCTTGTCAGTCTTCGCACTTGCGCCGTCACGTCGTCACGACAGTTACGGCAGTTACGGGTTCATCACGCCTTCCGGTGCTCGCCCACCTTCACGATCTTCATGGTGTTGGTGCCGCCGGGCTGGCCGATCGGCTCGCCGAAGGCGACCACGATCAGGTCGCCCTTCTGCACCAGGCCGGCCTGGACGAGCTGGTCTTCGGCCTCCTGCAGCAGCTGGTCGCGGTCGTGGCCGATGTACTTGATCATCAGCGGGTAGACGTCGCGGAACAGGCTCAGGCGGTAGCGGGTGCTGACCTCCGGGGTCAGCGCGTAGATCGGCACGCCGCAGTTCATGCGCGAGATCCACAGCGCGGTCGAGCCCGATTGCGTGAGCGCGGCGATGGCCTTGACCTTGAGGTGGTAGGCCGTGAACAGCGCCGCCATGGCGATCGACTGGTCCACGCGCGTGAACACGCGGTTCAGGAACTCCCGGTCGAGCGTCACCTCGGCGGACTTCTCGGCCTCGAGGCAGATGCGCGACATCGCATCGACGGTCTCGACCGGATACTTGCCGCTGGCGGTTTCCGCCGAGAGCATCACCGCGTCGGTGCCGTCCAGCACCGCGTTGGCCACGTCCGACACCTCGGCGCGCGTCGGCACCGGGTTCTGGATCATGGACTCCATCATCTGCGTGGCGGTGATGGTGAGCTTGTTCTTCTCGCGGGCCATGCGGATCATGCGCTTCTGCAGCGCCGGCACCGCCGCATCGCCGACCTCCACGGCGAGGTCGCCCCGCGCGACCATGATGCCGTCGGTGGCGTCGAGGATTTCGTCCAGGGCGATGATCGCCTCGGCGCGCTCCATTTTCGCGATCAGGGCGGACTTGCCGCCCGCCGCGCGCATCAACTCGCGCGCCATGTACATGTCGGCGCCGCTTTTCGGGAAGGACACCGCGAGGAAGTCGGCCTTCATCTCGACCGAGGTGCGGATGTCCTCCATGTCCTTGGCCGTGAGGGCGGGCGCGGTGAGCCCGCCGCCCTGGCGGTTGATGCCCTTGTTGTTGGACAACTCGCCGCCCACGCGCACCGTGGTGGTGATCTTGCTGCCCTGCACGCGCTGCACGTCGAGCACCAGGCGGCCGTCGTCGAGCAGCAGCACCGCGCCCGGGACGACGTCGCGCGGCAGCTCCTTGTAGTCGAGGCCCACCGTCTCCTGGTTGCCCATCGCGCAGTCGGCATCGAGCACGAACACGTCGCCCTTGTTGAGGGTGATGCGCCCCTTCTCGAACTTGCCGATGCGGATCTTGGGACCCTGCAGGTCGCACATGATGCCCACGGTGCGCTCCATGGTGCGGGCGACTTCGCGCACGAGTTCGGCGCGGGCGAGGTGCTCCTGCTTGGTGCCGTGGGAGAAGTTCATGCGCACGACGTCCACGCCGCTGGCGACCATGCGGGTGAGCACGTCGCGGTCGGTCGAGGCGGGGCCCAGCGTGGCGACGATCTTGGTGCTGCGTTGGAGTGGGTTCATTGGGGGATGGAAGGAGGTCAGGCGGCCCGGGATTCCAGGATCTGGACGGCGGGCAGGATCTTGCCCTCGAGGAATTCGAGGAAGGCGCCGCCGCCCGTTGAGATGTAGCCGATGCGGTTTTCGATGCCGTACTTCGCGATGGCCGCGACCGTGTCGCCGCCGCCGGCGATCGAGAAGCCCGGCGAGGCGGCAATGGCATTAGCCAGCGTGCGCGTGCCCTGGCCGAACTGGTCGAACTCGAACACCCCGACGGGGCCGTTCCAGACGATGGTGCCGGCCCGGGAGACGATGTCGGCCAGCTGCTTCGCCGACTGCGGGCCGATGTCGAGGATCATGTCGTCGGGCGCGACCTGCGATGCCGGCTTGGTGGTGGCGACGGCATCCGCGGCGAAGGCCTTGGCGCAGACCACGTCGACCGGGATCGGCACGCTGCCGCCCTTGGCCTCGATGGCCTGCGCGATTTTCTTCGCCTCGCCGGCGAGGTCCGCTTCCACGAGCGACTTGCCCACGGGCAGCCCGGCCGCGAGCATGAAGGTGTTGGCGATGCCGCCGCCGACGATGAGCTGGTCCACCTTTTTCGCGAGCTCGCCCAGGATGGTGAGCTTGGTGGAGACCTTGGAGCCGGCCACGATCGCGACCAGGGGCCGCCCGGGATTGGTGAGCGCCTTGCCCAGGGCGTCCAGCTCCGCGGCGAGCAGCGGGCCCGCGCAGGCGACCGGCGCGTACTTCGCAATGCCGTGGGTCGTGGCTTCGGCGCGGTGGGCGGTGCCGAAGGCGTCGTTCACGTAGACGTCGCACAGCGCGGCCATTTTCCTCGCCAGCCCGTCGTCGTTTTTCTTCTCGCCCTTGTTGACGCGGCAGTTCTCCAGCAGCACCACCTGGCCGGGCTTCACGTCGACGCCGTCGACCCAGCCGGCCCGGAGCGGGACCGGGACGCCGAGCAGCTCGGACAGGCGCTTCGCCACCGGCGCCAGGGAATCCCCGGGCTTGAACTCGCCTTCGGTGGGCCGCCCCAGGTGGGAGGTCACCATGACCGCGGCCCCGGCCTTGAGCGCGTGCTGGATGGCCGGCACGGAGGCCCGGATGCGCGTGTCGTCGGTGATGGCGCCGGCGTCATCCTGCGGCACGTTGAGGTCCGCGCGGATGAAGACCCGCTTGTTGCGCAGGTCGAGGTCGGTCATGCGAAGGATGGTCATCGTCGATTCACCTGCCCGGAATGCAAAGGGCACAGAGCGTGCCCTGTGCCCCCGGAAAACCCGATTTCGGATCCTTATTCTACTTCGCGGCCAACTGACTTTGCGGTCTACTTCGCGGCCATGAACGCAACCGTCGTATCCAGCATCCGGTTGCTGAATCCCCATTCGTTATCGTACCAAGACAGGACTTTCACCAAGGTTCCCTCGGAGACCTTGGTCAGGGTCGAATCGAACACCGAGGAGGCCGGGTTGTGATTGTAGTCCACGGACACCAGCGGGTCCTTGTTGTATTCGAGGATGCCCTTCAGCTCGCCGTCGGCGGCCTTTTTCACGGCGGCGTTCACTTCGTCGACCGTGGTGGCCCGCCTGGCGACGAAGGCCAGGTCGACCACGGAGACGTTGATCGTGGGCACGCGCATGGCGAAGCCGTCGAGCTTGCCGTTCAACTCCGGCAGCACCAGGCCCACGGCCGCCGCGGCGCCGGTCTTGGTCGGGATCATCGACATGGTGGCGGAACGGGCGCGGCGCAGGTCGGTGTGGTAGACGTCGGTGAGCACCTGGTCGTTGGTGTAGGCGTGGATGGTGGTCATGAGGCCGTTGACCACGCCGATGCTGTCGTTGAGCGCCTTGACCAGCGGCGCCAGGCAGTTGGTCGTGCAGCTCGCGTTGGAGATGACGGTGTGGGAGGCCTTGAGCGTCCTGTGGTTCACGCCGTACACGACGGTGGCGTCGACGTCCTTGTCGCCCGGGGCCGAGATGATCACCTTTTTCGCCCCGGCGGCGAGGTGGGCGCCGGCCTTGGCCTTGCTCGTGAACAGCCCGGTGCATTCGAGGACGACGTCGACGTTCAGGTCCTTCCAGGGCAGCTCGGCGGGATTGCGCTGCGCGCAGACCCTGATCCTGTCGCCATTGACGACCAGGAAATCGCCGTCCACGGAGACTTCGGCGGGGAACTTGCCATGCGCGGTGTCGTACTTGGTGAGGTGGGCGTTGATCCTGGCGTCGCCCAGGTCGTTGATGGCCACGATCTGCAGGTCATGCTTCCTGCCGCCCTCGTAGTGGGCCCGCAGGATGTTGCGGCCGATGCGCCCGTAGCCGTTTATTGCAACGCGGATGGTCATGGGTGTCCCCCGAGCGAAAAGCCGGATTTTACTGCACTCACCGGGGCGCTTACAGCCATGCTGCGACGCCGCGCCGAAGTGCGTTGCGCCCCCCCCTGCCAGACTCCTATAGTGCGTAATGACAGCCGTCATAAACGAGACCCGGGACAGGGTCGGGCGGCCGGTTCGACAACTACCCAATCACTGGCGGAGGAATCATGAAGAATCGCGTTGCAGGGGTGCTCTCGCTGGCACTGGCCGCGGCTTGCGCGGCCCCGGCCCTGGCGGGTGAGGTGGAAGTGCTGCACTGGTGGACGTCCGGCGGCGAGGCGAAATCCGTCGGGGAGCTCAAGAAGATCCTCGAGAGCAAGGGCGACAAGTGGAAGGACTTCGCGGTGGCCGGCGGCGGCGGCGAGACGGCCATGACCGTGCTCAAGTCCCGCGTGGTGTCCGGCAAGCCGCCCACGGCCGCCCAGGTGAAGGGCCCGGGCATCCAGGAATGGGCCCGCGAAGGCGTGCTTGCCAACCTCGACGACGTCGCCAAAGCCGGCAAGTGGGACAGCCTGCTGCCCCCGGTGGTGAGCAACGTGATGAAGTACCAGGGCCATTACGTGGCCGTGCCGGTCAACGTGCACCGGGTGAACTGGATGTGGGTGAACCCGGAAGTGTTCAAGAAGGCCGGCGCCAGGATCCCGACCACCTGGGAAGAGTTCGCCACCGAGGCGGAGAAGATCAAGAAGGCCGGCTTCATCGCCGTGGCCCATGGCGGCCAGCCCTGGCAGGACGCCACCGTGTTCGAGACCGTCGCCCTCGGCGTGGGCGGGGCCGAATGGTACAAGAAGGCCTTCGTCGAGCTCGACCCCAAGGCGCTGAACAGCCCGCAGATGGAAAAGGCGTTCTCGACGCTGCGCGTGGTGCAGAAGTACATCGACAAGGACGCCGCCAACCGCGACTGGAACCTGGCCACGGCGATGGTCATCAACGGCAAGGCCGCGATGCAGTTCATGGGCGACTGGGCCAAGGGCGAGTTCACCGCCGCACGCAAGGTGCCGGGCAAGGACTACATCTGCGCGCCGGCCCCGGGCAACAAGGGCGCCTACACCTTCAACATCGACAGCTTCATCATGTTCTCGCAGAAGGATGCCTCGGCGAAGTCCGCCCAGGCCCACCTCGCGGCGGCGATCATGGAGCCCCAGTTCCAGGAAGTCTTCAACCTGAACAAGGGCTCCATCCCGGTGCGCCTGGGCATGAAGATGGACAAGTTCGACCAGTGCGCGAAGGACTCGGCCGCGGATTTCGTGGCCACCTCCAAGTCCGGCGCGCTCGTGCCGAGCTGGGCGCATGAAATGGCGATGCCGCCCGCCAACAAGGGCGCGATGTTCGACGTGGTGACCGGCTTCATGAACACGCCGTCCATGACGCCCAGGGCCGCCGCCGAGAAAATGGCCGCCGCCGGCAAGAAGTAAGCCGCACGCGAAGCACGGGGGCGCCGCCTCGGCGCCCCCGCCCCTGCGCCAGTTCGCGCGCCCGGGAGAGCAGGGCAAGGCCCATGAGTTCCGCAACCTCCGCCGGGGCGGCGAGCGTCCCGGCCCATTCCTGGCGGCAGGCAGTGGAGAACGCCCTGCCGCGCATCGTCCTCGGGCCCACGCTCCTGTGCGCGCTGGTGTTCATCTACGGTTTCATCGCCTGGACGGCCTGGCTCTCGTTCACCGAATCGCGCCTGCTGCCGCGCTACGAGCTGGCCGGGCTGGTCCAGTACATCACCCTGTTCGAGAACGACCGCTGGTGGATCGCGGTCAGGAACCTGGCGATCTTCGGTTCCCTGTTCATGGGCGTGTGCCTGGCGCTCGGCCTGCTGCTGGCGATCCTGCTCGACCAGCGCATCCGGGCCGAGGGCTTCCTGCGCGCGATCTACCTGTACCCGATGGCGCTGTCCTTCATCGTCACCGGCACCGCCTGGCGCTGGATCCTGAACCCCGGCCTCGGGGCGCAGCAGCTCGTGCGCCAGATGGGCTTCGAGAACTTCACCTTCGACTGGATCGTCACGCCGGGGATGTCGATCTACGCCGTGGTGATTGCGGGCGCCTGGCAGTCCACCGGATTCGTCATGGCGCTGTTCCTGGCGGGGCTGCGGGGCGTGGACGATGCGGTCATCAAGTCGGCGCAGGTCGACGGGGCCGGCCCGGTGCGCATCTACACCAGCATCATCATTCCCTCGCTGCGCCCGGTGTTCTTCAGCGCCCTGATCATCCTGGCGCACATCGCCATCAAGAGCTTCGACCTGGTGATGGCCCTGACCGGCGGCGGGCCGGGCTACTCCTCCGACGTGCCGGCGACGTTCATGTACACCTTCGCGTTCAACCGCAACCAGATCGGCCTGGGGGCGGCGAGCGCGATGATGATGATGCTGACCATCGTCGCGGTGCTGGTGCCCATGATTTATGCCGAGACCGGCAGGCACCGGCGTGGCTGAGCTGCAGCGCACGCGGGCCGCAGGCGCCGGCGCGGCGGGGCGGGTCGTGGTCTACGCCCTGCTCGTGGCCTTCGCCCTCTATTACCTGATGCCGCTGTTCGTGATGGTCACCACGTCGCTCAAGACGCTGGACGACATCCGCGCCGGCAACCTGCTCGCCCTGCCCGGGCAGGTCACCTTCGACGCCTGGTCGCGCGCCTGGTCGGGCGCCTGCACCGGCGTGCGCTGCGAGGGGCTGCGCGTCAACTTCTGGAACTCGGTGAGCTTCGTGCTCCCGGCGGTGCTCATCTCCACGCTCATCGGCGCCTTCAACGGCTATGTGCTCACCATGTGGCGTTTCCGCGGCAGCGACGTGATGTTCACGATGCTGCTGCTGGGCTGCTTCATCCCGTTCCAGGTCGTGCTGCTGCCGATGGCCCAGACCCTGGGCTACCTGGGGATCGCCAATTCGATCGCGGGCCTGGTGTTCGTGCACGTGGTCTACGGGCTGGCGTTCACGACGCTGTTCTTCCGCAACTTCTACGTGTCCTTGCCGGACGGGATGGTCAAGGCGGCGCGCGTGGACGGCGCCGGCTTTTTCACCATCTTCTGGCGCATCATCCTGCCGATCTCGCCGCCGATCATCGTCGTGTGCGTGATCTGGCAGTTCACCCAGATCTGGAACGACTTCCTGTTCGGCGTGGTGTTTTCCTCCGGGGAGCGGCAGCCGATCACCGTGGCGCTCAACAACCTGGTGAACACCTCCACGGGCGTCAAGGAGTACAACGTCGACATGGCGGCCGCCATCATCGCGGGACTGCCCACGCTGCTGGTCTACGTGGTCGCCGGCAAATATTTCATGCGCGGGCTCACGGCCGGCGCGGTCAAGGGCTGAGCAAGGAGGCGCTTTGTCATCGCTCGTCGTCAGGAACGTGCGCAAGGTTTTCGGCCCCGTGGAGGTGCTGCGCGACATCGACCTCGAGGTCGGCTCGGGGGAATTCGTCATCCTGGTGGGGCCCTCGGGCTGCGGCAAGTCCACGCTGCTCAACATCATCGCGGGCCTGGACACCGCCACGGCCGGCGAGATCCTGATCGACGGCCGCCTCGTGAACCACCTGAGCCCCAAGGACCGCGACATCGCGATGGTGTTCCAGTCCTACGCGCTCTATCCGAACATGACGGTGCGGGAAAACATCTCCTTCGGCCTGCGCATGCGCCGCGTGCCCAGGGAGGAGCAGGCGCGGACGGTCGAGCGCGTGGCGAAGATCCTGCAGATGGAGCACCTGCTGGACCGCAAGCCCTCGCAGCTGTCGGGCGGGCAGCGCCAGCGGGTGGCGATGGGGCGCGCCATCGCGCGCAACCCGCGCCTGTTCCTGTTCGACGAGCCGCTCTCCAACCTGGATGCCAAGTTGCGCGTCGAGATGCGCCTGGAGATCAAGCAGCTGCACGAGCGGCTCAAGGCGACCATCGTCTACGTGACGCACGACCAGATCGAGGCCATGACGCTCGGCACCCGCATCGCCGTCATGCAAGGCGGCGAGATCCGGCAGTTCGGCCCGCCGCAGGAGATCTACGACCGGCCGGCGGACCTGTTCGTGGCGAGCTTCATCGGCTCGCCCTCGATGAACTTCATCCGCACCACGATCGTGGCGCAGGGCGCCGGGATCGCGGCGGCGATGAAGGATGCCCAGGGGGATTTCACGATGCCCCTGGAAGGCTTCGACGCGTTGCTGCGGCCCCGGATCGGGCGCGAGGTGGTCCTGGGCATCCGCCCCGAACACATCGTGGACACGGCAACGGCCAGGACGGGGGAGGCGGCGCGCTTCAACCGCCGCTTCCCGGTGGACCTGGTCGAACCCACGGGGCCCGACACGCTGGTGTTCGCGAGCATCAACGGCAAGCCGGTGTGCTGCCGGGTGCACCCGGACCAGGCGTGCGCGGCCGGGCAATCGATGGAGCTGCAGTTCAACGTCTCGAAGGCGGTCTTTTTCGACCCCGAGACCGAGAAGCGCCTCGCCTGACGCCCGTCGGTCTTGTACCACGGAGGACACGGAGCACCACGGAGAAAGGCAGATCGCAGACGGGGCGGCAACAGCGCGGGATTGAGTGCAGGCTTCGGATCGGCTCGCTCGAAGGCCAACTGCCGGCCACAGAGGCAAACTTGTTCCCTTCGCAGGATTCCCTCTGTGTGCTCCGTGTCCTCCGTGGTTCAAGATCTGGATTTGCCGGAGTTGAAGGCCTACGGCAGGCGCGGGTCGTCCTGGCGGCGCCGGTCGCGGCCACGGTAGCGCAGCTTGAGCGCCAGGATGACCAGGGATAGCGCCAGCGTCACCGTGTTGGCCAGGATCACCGGCAGCGAGCCGATCAGGAGCCCGTAGGCGAGCCACAGGGCCACGCCGATGCTGAACAGGACGAACATCCGCGCCGAGACGTCGCGCCCCGATTTGGTCGCGTAGATCTTCAGCACCTGCGGCACGAAGGCGATGGTGGTGAGCAGTCCCGCCAGCAGGCCGACGATTTCCGTCATCCGGTCCATGGGCTCACGGCGCGTCGAACAGGGTGGCGAGCCCGCGCAATGCGGGTGTGGCCGCTTCGATCACGTAAGTCGGCACGGCCGCCACGTAGTCGCGGAAGCGGCCCTTGTTTTCGAAGCGCGCCCGGAAGGGCGAAGCGTCGAAGTAGGCGCCGAACCGGGGCACGATGCCGCCGCCGATGTAGCAGCCGCCGAAGGCGCCCAGGGTCATCACGAGGTTGGCCGCGGCCGCGCCGAGGATGGCGCAGAACATGTCCAGCGCTTCCCGGCAGTGGGCGTCCCGGCCTTCCAGGCCGGCGCGGGTGATGCCGGCCGGATCCAGCGAGGCCGGAGCGAGGCCGTCGATCTCGCACAGGGACCGGTACAGGTTCTCGAGGCCCATGCCGCTCAGCACGCGCTCGGTCGAGACGTGGTCGTAGGTCCGCCACAGGTGCTGCAACACCGCCGCCTCGCGCGGGCTGGTGGGACTGAACGACGTGTGGCCGCCTTCGCCCTGCAACGCGCGCCAGCCGCCGTCATCCGGGATCAGCCCGGAAACCCCCAGGCCGGTGCCGGCGCCGATCACCGCGATGGCGGTGGCGGGCACGGGCGCGCCGCCGCCCACCTTGCGCACTTCAGCGGCGGTGAGGGTGGGCACCGCCAGCGCGAGCGCCGTGAAGTCGTTGATGACGTGCAGCCGCGACAGGCCGAAGGCCTTGCGCGTCTGCTCGATGGAAAAGCCCCAGGGGCCGTTGGTGAGGTGGACGAAGTCGCCGGTGATGCCCGTGGCCACGTCGAGCGCGATCTCGCCCACGGGCGGGCTGCCATGCCCCAGGAGGTAGTCGCGGATCGCCTGCTCCAGCCCCGGATAGTCCGCGCACTTCACCGTGCGCTCGTCGCGCGGCTGGCGCGAGCCGGCGTCCACCAGCGCGAAGCGCGCGTTGGTGCCACCGATGTCGCCCACCAGACGGACCGCACTGTCCATGCCGCCACCCCTGCCGATTCCGACCCGCCCGGGCGATGGCCGCCAGCGCTACCGGAGCACGCCCCGGGCCGCCGCGACCACGCCTTCCACGGTGATGCCGAAGAACTTGAAGAGCTCGGGACCCGGCGCCGATTCGCCGAAGCGGTCGACGCCGACGACCGCCCCCTCGAGGCCGACGTACTTGCGCCAGTAATCGGTGACGCCCGCCTCCACCGCCACGCGCTTGACGCCCCGGGGCAGGACGGACTCGCGGTAGGCGGCGTCCTGGCGGTCGAACAGGCTGGTGCAGGGCATGGAGACCACGCGCGTGGGCACGCCTTCGGCGTCGAGCTGCTTTTTCGCGCCCAGGGCCAGCGAGACCTCCGAGCCGGTGGCGATGATCACCAGCCTGGGCTGGGGCGCATCCGCGACGACGTAGCCGCCGCGGCGAATGTCCGCGATCTGCGCCGCGCTGCGCGCGACGAACGGCAGGTTCTGGCGCGAGAACAGCAGGCAGGCCGGGCCGTCGCGGCGCTCGATGGCGTCGATCCAGCTCGCCGCGGACTCGACCGAATCGCAGGGGCGCCAGACGTCCATGTTCGGGATCAGGCGCAGGGCCGACGCGTGCTCCACCGACTGGTGCGTGGGGCCGTCCTCGCCCAGGCCGATGGAGTCGTGGGTGAACACGAACAGCGCGCGGATCTTCATGAGCGCGGCCATGCGCAGGGCGTTGCGCGAATAGTCGGAGAAGGTGAGGAAGGTGCCGCCGTAGGGGATGATCCCGCCGTGCAGGGTCATCCCGTTCATGATCGCCGACATGCCGAACTCACGCACGCCGTAGTAGAGGTAGTTGCCGCCCTTGCCCGGGGCCACGCCCTTCGAGCCCGACCACAGGGTCAGGTTGGAGGCGGCCAGGTCCGCCGAGCCGCCGACCAGCTCCGGCAGCGCGGGGGCCAGGCCCTCGATCGCGTTTTGCGAGGCCTTGCGGCTGGCGATGGTCTCGGCCTTCTCGTTCACCTTGGCAACGAATGCGTCCGCGTGGGCGCGCCAGGTGGCGGGCAGGTCGCCCTTCATGCGCCGGGTGAACTCCGCGGCCTCGGCGGGAAAGGCCTTTGCGTAGGCGGCAAAGCGGGCGTTCCAGTCCGCCTCCAGCTTGCGGCCGCGCGGGCGCCCGTCCCAGCCCGCATAGACGTCGTCGGGGATCTCGAAGGGGGGATGCTTCCAGCCGATCGCCTCGCGCGTGGCGGCGACTTCCTTCTCGCCAAGCGCGGCGCCGTGGCTGTCGTGGCTGCCGGCCTTGTTCGGCGAGCCCTTGCCGATCACCGTCCTGCAGCAGATGAGCGAGGGCTTGTCCGTCACCTGCTGCGCCTGCTGGATGGCCTTCTCGATCGCCGCCACGTCGTGGCCGTCGACGTCGCGCACCACGTGCCAGCGGTAGGCCTCGAAGCGCCCGGGCGTGTCGTCGGAGAACCAGCCCTGCACGTGGCCGTCGATGGAGATGCCGTTGTCGTCGTAGAACGCGATCAGCTTGCCCAGGCCGAGGGTGCCCGCCAGGGCGCAGCTCTCATGCGAGATGCCCTCCATCAGGCAGCCGTCGCCGAGGAAGACATAGGTGCGGTGGTCGACGATCTCGTGCCCGGGACGGTTGAATTCCGCGGCCAGCAGGCGTTCCGCGATGGCCATGCCCACGGCGTTGGAGATGCCCTGGCCCAGCGGCCCGGTGGTCGTCTCGACACCCGGGGTGAGGCCGCTTTCCGGGTGCCCCGGGGTCTTCGAGTGCAGCTGCCGGAAGCGCTTGATCTGCTCCATCGGCAGGTCGTAGCCGGACAGGTGCAGCAGGGCGTACTGCAGCATCGAGCCGTGCCCGTTGGAGAGCACGAAGCGGTCGCGGTCGGGCCAGGCCGGGTTGGCGGGGTTGAAGCGCAGGTGGTGGTTCCACAGGGTCTCGGCGATCTCGGCCATGCCCATGGGCATGCCGGGGTGGCCGGAATTGGCCTGCTGTACCGCGTCCATCGCCAGCGCGCGGATCGCGTTGGCCAAATCGTTCCTGCTTGCCATGGAGTGCCTTCGGGTGCGGTTGGTAGAAACAAAAAATCCCGCGGGCGGGATGGGCGGGATTCTACCGGCTATTCGTCGTGGCGGCGGGGCAGCTTGACCCCCAGCTGCTTGAGCTTGCGGTAGAGGTGGGTGCGCTCGAGGCCGACGCGCTCGGCGACCCGGCTCATGTTGCCGCCTTCCCGCGTCAGGTGGTACTCGAAGTACACGCGCTCGAAGGCGTCGCGCGCCTCGCGCAGTTCCCGGTCGAGCGGCAGGGTCTGCACGGCGCTGGGCAGCGGGGCCTCCAGGGTGGCCAGCGCATTGGTGATGTCGGCCATGCCGATCTCCGTTGCCGCCGCGAGCTGGGCGACGGTGCGCACCACGCTTTCGAGCTGCACCAGGTTGCCCGGCCAGTGGTAATTGCGCAGGGCGTTGAGCGCCGCCGTGTTGAAGGTGCGCAGCGGCACCTCCCTCGCCTCGATGGCGCGCGACAGCACCAGGTTGGCGAGCTCGGGCACGTCCTCGGCGCGCTCGCGCAAAGGCGGCACGCGCAGCACCACGCCCGCCAGCAGCGCATACAGGCGCGGGTCGAGCGCCCCGGCGGCGACCTTCTCGGGCAACCCGACGGACGTCGAACACAGCAGGCGCGTGTTGTAGCGCTCGAGGCGGGCGGCCTGGTGCAGCAGGCTCGCCTGCTGCGAAGCGCTCAGCTGGCCCACTTCACGCAGGAACAGGATGCCTTCGGCGGCCTGCCCGACGAGATTGTTCCCGGGGTCGTCGAGCACGCTGAAGTCGTCGGGGGACACCCAGGGCGTGTTGGGCTGGTGCAGCAGGCGGGCGCACTGCTCCATGCCCGCGCCGGGCTCACCCACGAGCAGGGCCGGCGCCTTGAGGGATTTCAGGCGGTCGATCTGCGCGCGCAACTGCTCGGCCGCCGCCGACTTGCCGACCGCGGCCAGCACCGCCGGGGGGGCGGATTTGGGCGCCCCCTGCTTGAGCGCGGTCCCCACGGTCGACAGCAGCTTCTGCAGGGCGATGGGCTTCTCGAGGAAGGCGTAGGCGCCGATGCGCGTGGCTTCCACCGCGGTGTCGATGGTGCCATGGCCGGACATCATGACCACCGGCATGGTGAGCTGGCCCGTGCTGGCCCATTCCTTGAGCAGCGTGATGCCGTCGGTGTCGGGCATCCAGATGTCGAGCAGGACCAGGTCGGGACGCGATCGCCCCCGGATCTGGCGGGCTTCGGTCGCGTTCTGCGCCAGGCGCACCTGGTGGCCCTCGTCGCGCAGGATCTCGGACAGCAGCTCGCGGATGCCGACTTCGTCGTCGACCACCAGGATCTGGCTCATCGCGATGCCTGCCTTGCGGGCCGCGCCTCGCCGGCCGCAGCCTCGGCGGCCGCGGGAAGCACGAGCGTCACCAGGGCGCCGCCCTGGGCCGGATTGGCGATGGAGATGCTGCCGTTGTGCTCTTCCACGATCTTCTTGACGATGGCGAGTCCCAGCCCGGTTCCCTTGGCCTTGGTCGTGACGTAAGGTTCGAACGCACGGTCCATGAGGTCCTTGGGAAAGCCGGGGCCGTTGTCCTGGATGCTCAGGCGCACGCGGCCCTCCGCCGCTTCGCTGCGCACCACGATGCGCGGTGCGCCGGCCTCGGCGACCGCGTACTCGGCATTCTGCAGCAGATTGTGGATCACCTGCCGCAGCTTGGCCGCGTCGCCCGACACCGCCGGCAGGTTGGGGGCCAGCTCGAGGTGCAGGGCCGGGTGCGACGATTCATACAGGGCCATCACGTCCCTCACCAGGCGGTTGAGGTCGAGCGGCCGCAGCGCGGTTTCCGGCGAGCGCGCGTACTGGCTGAAGGCGTCGACCATGCCCTTGAGCGCCGCGACCTGGTTGACGATGGTCTGGGTCGAGCGTTGCAGGATCTCGGCGTCCTGCTCGCCCACGCGGTCCGCCAGGCGGTGCTGCAGCCGTTCGGCGGAGAGCTGGATGGGGGTGAGCGGGTTCTTGATCTCGTGGGCGAGGCGTTGCGCGACCTCGCCCCACGCGGCGTAGCGCTGCGCCTGCAGCAGGCGCGTGATGTCGTCGAACACCAGCACCATGCCGGATTCCGCGCTGCCGGCGAGCGGGGAGGCGCGCAGCAGCAGGACCTGCTTGCCGCCCGGACCCGCCAGCTCGACCTGGCGTTCGCGGGCGCTTTCCCGGGCCTCGGCCAGCGTGGACTGCACCGCGTCGCCGATGGCGCCCAGGCGCTCGTCGTGCTCCGCCCATTGCGAGGGCCAGCGTCCCAGCAGGGCGCCGAAATCGGTGCCGAGGATCTTTTCCGCGCTCGGGTTGACCGACCGCAGCGCCAGGCCCGCGTCGAAGGACATGACGCCGGTGGACAGGTTGCCGAGCACGCTTTCGAGGTAGGCCTTGGCGGAGGTGAGCTGGTCCTGGTTGCGCTGGGCGTCGGCGCGCGCATCCTCGAGCTGCATGGTCATGCTGTTGAACGATTCGGTCAGCAGCCCGAGCTCGTCGTGGGTGCGCACCGGGTGGCGCTGGCTGAAGTCGCCCTGCGCCACCGCGCGGGTGCCCGCGGCGAGGATGCCCAGCGGCGCCGAGAGCCGCTCGCTGAAAAAGATGGCGAGCAGCAGGGCCGAGAGCAGCGCGAGCAGCAGCGACAGCGTCAGGGTGAGCGCGTACAGGCGCTTCAACCCGGTGCGCGACAGGGAGAGCTCCTGGTAGTCGCGATAGGTCTCCTGCACCGTTTGCGCGTCGCGCGCGAGCTGCGGCGGCACGGGCTGGACCATCTGCAGCAGCAGCGTGCCGCCCGCCATGTCGTTCACCGGGACCAGGACGCGCAGCTGCAGCCCCCCTTCACCGACCGCCTCGATGGCGCTGTAGGGCCGCTGGAAGCGCACCTGCCTCACCATGGAGGGCGAAGGCAGTTCCGGCACGAGCTGGGCCGGGTCGGTGCTCGAAAAGGCGATGAGGCGGCCATCCGGACCCAGCAGCGTCGCCTCGTACACGGCGGCCTGCTCGCGCAGCGTGTTGAGGGCCGCGGCCTGCCGGGTCGAGCCGCGTTCGGCCAGGGTGAGCGCGGCCGTCTCGGCCTTGCTGCGCAGGTCCTTGAGCATCGCATCGAGGTTGACCCGGCCCAGGTTGAGGCCGCCCTCGAGCGCGGTGTCGACGCGCACGTCGAACCAGGATTCGATCGAGCGCGACAGGAATTGCACGGACACGCCGTAGACCAGCGCCCCCGGCAGCACCGCCACCAGGGAAAAGAGCAGCACCAGGCGGAACGTGAGCTTGGAGCCGAATACGCGCGCCTTGAGGCGGCGGCGCAGGACCAGGAGCTGGTAGCCCACCACGAGCATGAGCACCGCCACGAGCGCCAGGCCGAGCCCGAGGAGCAGGGGCAGGCGGTTCGAGAACCAGGGCGTGTTCGCGCTCGCCGTGGACAGCAGGTACAGCATGAGCGCGCCCAGCAGCAGGACCAGCGCGATCAGGAACTTCATCCCTCGGCTGGCCAGCGAACGGCGCAGGGCGCGCGCGAGCGGCTTCATGCGGGGGGTGCCCGATGTGGTGGGGCAGCGGTCGCATCGCCGTTGTCGGCGATGCGGCCGGAGACGGCGGCCAGGTCCCCGAGACCACGGGGGGCTCCCTCCGGCATATGCGGCTTGCGGCCCGTCACTGCGTCAATGTCCATCGGTACCAGTCCGAGGAAAGGTTCCAGTCGCGGGAGGCAAGCGCGTTGATCTGGAACGGCTTGGGCAGCTGCGAGACGTCGAGGCGCAGGCGGATCGCGGCGTCGTACGCCTTGTCCTCGCCCAGCTCGGCCGCGTCGATGACGAAGCGCGGCCGCAGGCGGCCGAGGATGGCCAGGGCGTCCTCGAGCGTGTCGAAGTTCTGGTGCAGCGCGCCCAGCGACAGGCGGTACTGGCGGGTGAGCGCGTTGTAGGAAAGGCGGTAGTTCTGCTCGATCTCGACCACCGTCTTGTTCCACAGGTAGGCCGTGTACCAGCGCGGCCGGATCAGCTCGAACTCGACGACGAAATGCAGGGGCAGGCCCTTGTTGAGCGCGTCCTCGAGCGTGTGCGTGAGGCCGACCTCGAAGCTCGCTTCGAGGTAATAGTCGCCGCCGTTGAGCGTGAGCTCGGCGGACTTGACGTGGATGCCTTCCGGCGCGGCTGCCGCGAAGCTGCAGCAGAGCGCGAGCAGGGCCGCCAGCCAGCGCAGCACGTCAGCCTTTCTGCAGGAGGGCGTAGTAGAAACCATCGTGCGCTTCGTTCGGCAGGAGCAGGCCCCCGGTTCCCGGCATGGCGCCGATGGAGCGCGCGCCGGGCTGGCGGGCGAGGAACCTGTCGATGCCTTCCTGGTTCTCCTCCCTGAAGATCGAGCAGGTCGCGTAAAGCAATGTACCACCGGGCGCCAGCACCTTCCACAACGCCTCCAGGAGGCGCGCCTGCTGGCGCGCGAATCGCGCGATGTCGGCGGGACGCCGCAGCCACTTGATGTCCGGATGCCGCCGCACCACCCCGGAGGCGGAGCAAGGCGCGTCGAGGAGCACGCGGTCGAACGGCTGGCCGTCCCACCACTGTTCCGGTCGCGCCGCATCCGCGCATCGCAGCTGTGCCCCGAGTCCCAGGCGTTCGAGGTTGGCGCGCACGCGCTGCAGCCGGACCTCGTCGAGGTCGAGCGCCGTGAGATGAACGTCGGCAAGCTCGAGGATGTGCGCCGATTTGCCGCCCGGGGCGGCACAGGCATCGAGCACGCGCATGCCGGGCTTCGCGTCGAGCAGCACGGCGGCGGCCTGGGCGCCCGCGTCCTGCACCGAGAGCCGGCCCTGCGCAAAGCCGGGCAGTTGCTCGACCGGCACGGGTTGCGCAAGGCGCAGGGCGGCGCCGTCGAGGACGCGCGCCTCGATGCCGGCGGCGGCAAGCGCGCCGGCGCAATCCTCGACCGTGCCGCGCCGCCGGTTCACGCGCAGGGTCATCGGCGGATGCCCGTTGCCCGCGCGCAGGATCGCCTCCGCGTCGCCGGGAAAGTCGCGTCGCAGGCGGCGGATCCACCAGTCCGGATGCGAGTAGCGGCCTTCGTCGGTCGCCTCGGCGCGGCTCAGCAGGGCGTCGCGGTTGCGCTGGAAGTTGCGCAGCACGGCGTTGGCGAATCCGCGCACCCGCTCGCCCTCGATCTGCGCCGCGCATTCCACCGCGTGGTCGACGACGGCGTAGGACGCCGCTTGCGTGTATTCCAGCTGGTACAGCGCCACGAGCAGCAGCGCCTGCAGTTCCGGGTTGGCGACGGGCTTTTGTGCGAGCTGATGCAGCACCGCGCGCAGCCGGCCGAGGTGGCGCAGGCTGCCGTAACAGAGGTCCTGCACGGCACCGCGTTCACCGCGCGCGAGGTCGCGATGCGCGGCCCAGGCCGATTCGAGCTGCTCGGTGAGGCTGCGGCCGGCCAGGACCTGGGCGACCGCCCGCGACGCGATGCGCTGGATCTTCAGCACGCCGGCGGCTCAGTGACCCAGGACATCGTTCGTGCCGATGGCGGTGCCGCGCACGAACTGCGCGGCGTCGACGCGCTTGCCACCGGCACGCTGCAGCTCGTCGAGGCGCAGCGCGTCCCGCCCGCACGCCACGACGATGCCCGCCTCGTCCGCGCGCAGGACCTGCCCGGGGGCGCCCTGGCCGCCGGCGCAGGCCGCACGCCAGACCTTCAGGGGCTCCGATCGCAGCGTCGTGTGGCAACCGGGAAACGGATTGAAGGCGCGCACGCGGCGCTCGATCGACGGCGCATCCAGCCGCCAGTCGATGCCCGCTTCCTCCTTCGAGATCTTGGCGGCGTAGGTGACGCCTTCGGTGGGCTGGGGTCGGGATGCCAGCGTGCCGGCGGCGATGCCCGGCAGGGCCTGCACCAGGGCTTCGGCCCCGAGCGAGGCGAGCTTGTCGTGCAGGCTCCCGGCGGTGTCGCCGGCTTCGATGGGCAGGCGGCGCTCCAGGAACACGGGCCCCGTATCGAGGCCGGCTTCCATGGCCATGATGCACACGCCGGTCTCCGTATCGCCCGCCAGCAGCGCGCGCTGGATCGGCGCAGCACCCCGCCAGCGCGGCAGCAGGGAGGCATGGACATTGATGCAGCCCAGCGGGAAGGCGCTGAGCACCGCGGGCGGCAGGATCAGGCCATAGGCCGCCACCACCATGGCGTCGGCACTGCTGGACCGGAGTCGCGCCTGGGCCGCGGCGTCCCGCAGGGTCTGCGGCTGGAAGACCTCGAGCCCATGCGCCAGGGCGACCTGCTTGACTTCGCTGGGCGTCAACTTCATGCCCCGACCGGCCTGGCGATCCGGCTGAGTAAGCACTAGCACAATCTGGTGCCCGGCGGCGATGAGGGCCTGCAGCGAGGCGGCGGCGAACGCGGGCGTGCCGGCGAACACAAGGCGCATGGGGCTCCCGGCTACAGCGTTTGGCGCTGTTGCTTCTTCAGCTTGGAAAGGATGCGGCCTTGCTTCAGCCGCGACAGGTACTCGACGAAGACCTTGCCCTTGAGGTGGTCCATCTCGTGCTGGATGCACACCGCGAGCAGCCCGGTGGCTTCGCGGGTGAACGGCTTGCCGTCGAGGCCCAGGGCGCGAACCTTGATCCATTCGGCGCGCGTGACGAGTTCGAAGATGCCAGGGACGGACAGGCAGCCTTCCTCGCATTCGGCCTGGCCGCGCTGCTCCAGGATCTCGGGGTTGATCAGCACCAGCAGGTCATCGTGTGTTTCCGAAATGTCGATCACGATGAGCCGCTGGTGCACGTCCACCTGCGTGGCCGCCAGTCCGACGCCGGGGGCGGCATACATGGTCTCCGCCATATCCCTCGCGAGCTTGCGAATCTCGTCGTTCACCTCGGCCACCGGACGGGCGACTTTGTGGAGCCGGGGGTCGGGGTAGTGCAGGATAGGCAAAAGGGCCATATTTGCTTGCAAATTTAAGAAACTAGATGCAGAATTTAAACCAAAGTATCGGGAGACGGCGTCGCTGCGTTCCGGCAACGACGCTGTAACTGCGTACCGGATCGAATGAAATGGGGGCCTGAGATGGGCAAATCAATTATATCCCTGCTCCTTTTGGCGGCTGCCGCAATGCCGGCCGCAGGGATGGCGGACGAGGTCAAACTCGCCGAGAACGCCCCGGACCGCTATGTCGTGGTCAAGGGCGACACGCTGTGGGACATTTCGGGGCGGTTCCTGAAGGATCCGTGGCGCTGGCCGGACGTCTGGGGCCTGAACAAGGACGAGATCAAGAATCCGCACTGGATCTACCCGGGCGACGTCGTGATCCTCGATTTCACCGGCAATACCCCGCGCCTGCGGCGCGAGGGCGACGCCGGCGGCTCCACTGGCGCGAACGGTGACTGGGAGCTGGTCACCACCAAGCTGAGCCCCAACATCCGCAAGCAGCCGCTCGAGGCGATGGCCATTCCCACGGTGTCGATGAAGACCATCGGCCCGTTCCTCACCCAGGCGCTCGTGGTCGGCGAGAACGACATGCAGTCGGCGCCGGCGCTGGTGGCGAGCCAGGAAAACCGCGTCGTCCTGTCCAAGGGCGACGTCGCCTTCACCAAGGGCCTGGTCTGGGAGGACGGCACCGACTGGAACGTTTACCGCCCCGGGCGCACTTTCGTCGATCCCGACACCAGGGAAGTGCTGGGCCGCGAGGCCGTCCGCCTCGGCGATGCCCGCATCACCGAATTCGGGGAAGTCAGCACCGTGGCGATCACCAAGGCCGTCCAGGAAATCGTCCCTGGCGACCGCCTCGCCAAGGCCGAGCCGTTCTCCGCGCTGCCCTTCGTGCCGCGCTCCCCCGGCTCGGCGATCAAGGGCAAGATCATCGCGGCCAGCGACGAACGCGTCTCGGAAGTCGGGCCGCAGTCCGTGGTGATCATCAACAGGGGCTCGCGCGAGGGCCTCGAGGTCGGCCATGTGCTGGCCCTGTATCGCGACCGGCCGGCCGTCGTGCCCGCCAACGCGACCAGCCCCAGCGAGCGCGTCAAGCTGCCGCAGGAGCGCTACGGCGTCGTATTCGTCTTCCGCGTTTTCGAGAAGGTGTCGTACGCGCTGGTGATGAACACGACCCAGCCGGTCAACGTCTTCGACATCGTCAGGACGCCCTGAGCGAAATCCCGGCCGGCGCCAGGCCGCCGGAACAGGAACTGCGGGCCTGGCTGTGGCTGGGCCATGTCCCCGGCCTCGGCGCGGGGACCTTCCGCAAGCTGCTCGCCGAGTTCGGCGGCCCCGAGGCCATCCTCGCCGCCGGGCCATCCGCGCTGCGACGCCTGCTCCCCGGTCCGCTTGCGGATGCGGTTCGCGAAGGGCCCGATCCGGCCCGCATCGACGCGACGCTGCGCTGGCTGGATGACGACGCCAACGCCGTGGTGACCCTCGCGGACGCGGACTACCCGGCGCCGCTGCTCGAGATCACCGATCCCCCGCCCCTCCTATATATAAAAGGCGTTCGCGCCCTGCTGGGCCGCCCGTCCCTGGCCGTCGTCGGCAGCCGCAACGCCACGGCCCAGGGCATGGAGAACGCCCTGGCCTTCTCGCAGGAGCTCTCCGACGCCGGCTTTGCGATCACCAGCGGGCTCGCCCTCGGCATCGATGCGGCTGCCCACCGCGGCGGGATGGCGGGCAAGTCCTCCTCGGTGGCCGTGGTGGGCACCGGGCTCGACGTGGTGTACCCGGCGCGCAATCGCGGCCTGGCGCACGAGCTGTCGGCCCAGGGGCTGCTGGTCTCGGAGTTCGCGCTGGGCACGCCGCCGCTGGCCGTGAACTTCCCGCGCCGCAATCGCCTCATCAGCGGCCTGTCGCGCGGCTGCCTGGTGGTGGAGGCGGCGTTGAAGAGCGGATCCCTCATCACGGCGCGGTACGCGCTTGAGCAGGGTCGCGAGGTGTTCGCCATCCCCGGCTCCATCCACTCCGCGCTCTCGAAGGGCTGCCACCGCCTCATCAAGCAGGGGGCGAAGCTCGTGGAGAGCAGCGCCGACCTGCTCGAGGAACTGGGCATCGCGCCCGTGGCCGCCGCGCCGTCCGCGCGCGCCGTCCCCGCCGAATACCGTGCGTTTCTCGACACGCTCGGTTTCGATCCCGCGGACCTCGACACGCTGTGCGAACGCAGCGGCTTGACGCCGGAAACCGCATCGGCGATGCTGTTGGCACTGGAGCTCGAAGGCCTGGTAGGTCGCCTGCCGGGCGGCCGGTTCCAGCGCGTGCGCTAGCGTGAGGGGCGTCAACACCTCCAGACAGGGGATCATGTTCGACATTCTTGTCTTCCTGTTCGAGAACTACTTCCATGCCGGCGCCTACCCCGATCAAGAAACCCTTTCGAAACGCCTCTCCGCTGCAGGCTTCGACAGCCGCGACATCTCGCAGGCGCTGTCCTGGCTGAGCGGGCTGGAGGGCCTGGAGCAGGGCGCCAGCGTCCTGGTCGGCAGCCACGGTTTCCGCTTTTACACCGAGCATGAGTTGTCCGCCCTGTCCGCCGAGGGCCGGGGCTTCCTGATGTTCCTGGAGACGGCCGGTGTGATCAACGCACTCCAGCGCGAGTTGATCATCGAGCGGGCGATGGCGCTGGACGAGCCGCCGGCAGACCTCGAGCAGGTCAAGCTGATCGTGCTCATGGTGCTCTGGAACCAGAACGAGGCGGTCGATACGCTGGTATTGGACGAGCTCATCTCGCCCAGCCAGGAGCGTTACCTCCAGTAGCAGGTTCCGCCGGTAGCGCTTGCACCGGCGACGCCACCTTCTTTATCATTCGGCCCTCTTTTTCGGCCGGACGAGCAATGTCCCAAAGCCTCCTGATCGTCGAGTCGCCCTCCAAGGCCAAGACTCTGAAGAAATATCTGGGCCGCGGCTACGAAATCGCCGCGTCCTACGGGCACGTGCGTGATCTCGAGGCCAAGGAGGGCGCGGTCGACCCGGCCGACGACTTCAACATGCGCTACGCGCTGGTGGAGAAGAACAGGAAGCACGTCGACGCCATTGCCAGGATGGTGGCCAAGGCCGACAACGTCTACCTCGCGACCGACCCGGACCGCGAGGGCGAGGCGATCGCGTGGCACCTGGCCGAGATCCTCAAGGGCAAGAAGCTGCTCAAGGGCAAGAAGCTCAAGCGGGTCGTGTTCTACGAGATCACGGAGTCCGCCGTGAAGGACGCGGTCGCGCATCCGCGCGAGATCTCGATGCCGCTGGTGAATGCGCAGCAGGCGCGGCGCGCGCTGGACCACCTGGTGGGCTTCAACCTTTCGCCGCTGCTGTGGAAGAAAATCGGGCCGAGCCTGTCGGCCGGCCGCGTGCAGAGCCCGGCGCTGCGCCTGATCGTCGAGCGCGAGCAGGAGATCGAGAATTTCAAGACGCGCGAGTACTGGACGATCCACCTCGAGAGCCACAAGGGCAAGCAGAAGTTCGCCGCACGGCTGATCCAGTACAACGGCGAGAAGCTCGAGCAGTTCAGCATCGGCAGCGAGGCCGGGCACGCCAGCGTGCTCGCCGACATCGAAAAGGCGGCAAAGGGTTCGGCGCGCGTCGTTCGAATCGAGCGCAAGCCCAAGAGCCGGCAGCCGGCGGCCCCGTTCACCACCTCCACGCTGCAGCAGGAATCAGTGCGCAAGCTCGGCATGACCACGGAGCGCACCATGCGCACCGCGCAGGGCCTGTACGAAGGGGTGGACATCGGCGGCGACACGGTGGGCCTGATCACCTACATGCGCACGGACTCGCTGACCCTGGCCAACGACGCGCTGCACGAGATCCGCGATTACATCGGAAAAAAATTCGACGCCGACTACCTGCCCAAGGCAGCGATCCAGTACCGCTCCAAATCCAAGAACGCCCAGGAAGCGCACGAAGCGATCCGGCCGACCTCCATATTCCGGACGCCGGACTCGGTGCGCGCCTACCTGAACCCGGAGCAGGCCGCGCTCTACGAGATGATCTGGAAGCGCACGCTCGCCTGCCAGATGACGCCTGCAAAGTACGACACGACCACGGTCGACATCGCCGCCGGCCGGGACGACACCCTGTTCCGGGCCAACGGCCAGGTGCTGATCTTCCCCGGTTTCATGGCGGTCTACCTGGAGGACGCCGACGATACCGAGCAGGAGGAGGAAGCCAAGCTGCCGGCACTCGAGGAAAGGGAAGTCGTCCCCGTCGACCGCCTGTTCGGCGAGCAGCATTTCACGCAGCCCCCGCCCCGCTACACGGAGGCGAGCCTGGTGAAGACGCTGGAAGAGTACGGCATCGGCCGGCCCTCGACCTATGCAAGCATCATCAAGACGCTGCAGGATCGCGGCTATGCGCTGCTGGAGAAAAAACGCTTCGTGCCGGCGGACATCGGCCGCCTGGTGAATGGTTTCCTGACCTCGCACTTCAACCGCTACGTCGACTACGGCTTCACCGCGAACCTCGAGGAGGAACTCGACGAGATTTCCAACGGCGAGCGCGAGTGGGTGCCGGTGCTCAAGGATTTCTGGAAGGACTTCGCCAGGAACCTCAAGTCCAAGGAAAAGGTCGCCCGCGGCACCCCGCTGGAAGAGGCCTGCCCCAAATGCGGCAAGCAGCTGTTCCTGCAGAACAGCCGGCGCGGCCTGTTCATCGGCTGCAGCGGCTATCCGGAGTGCGACTACACGCGACCGTACGGCAACCAGCCGGAAGGCCCCGTCGAGCTCGGCAAGGATCCGGCCACGGGCAAGGAAATCCTGCTGCTCAAGGGTCCGTACGGCTTTTACGTGCAGGTCGGCCCGACGCCGGAAGACAAGACCATCAAGCCCAAGCGCGCGGCGTGGCCCAAGAACATCCCGGCGACGTCGGCGGACCTGGATACGGCCCTGAAGATGCTGGCGCTGCCGCGCCAGCTCGGCGCGCACCCGGAAACCGGCAAGCCGGTCGAGGCCAACATCGGACGTTTCGGTCCGTACGTGAAGCACGACGGCATGTTCAAGTCGATCCCGAAGGCCGACAACGTCCACGAGATCGGCCTGGAACGCGCGGTGCAGCTGCTGGCCGAGAAGAAGGCGGCGGGCGGCGGCGGGCGATCGCTGGGCCCGCACCCGGAGGACAAGAAGACGGTGGCCGTGTACAGCGGTCGCTACGGTCCCTATGTGAAGCACGGCAAGGTCAACGCGACCATCCCGTCCTCGATGGACCCGGCGACGTTGACGCTGGACGAAGCCCTCGAGCTGCTCGCCACCAAGCTCGCCAAGGGCGGTGCCAAGCCGGCGAAGGGCAGGCGCGCCGCTCCCACGGCCAAGGCCACGCCCAAGGCCGCTGCCCCGGCGCCCGCGGCGAAAAAAACCGCGAGGAAGAAGCCCGCGGCCAAGGGCGGCAAGTCCAGGCCCGCCGCAAAGTCCGCGAAAAAGGCCTGAGCCTCAGACGTCCAGGTTGCGCACGCCCAGCGCGTTCATCTCGATGAAGGCGCGGCGCGGTTCCACGAGGTCGCCCATGAGGGTGGTGAAGATCTCGTCGGCCGTGATCGCGTCCTCGATCTGCGCCCTGAGCAGGCGCCGGGAGGCCGGGTCCATGGTCGTTTCCCACAGCTGCTCGGGATTCATCTCGCCCAGGCCCTTGTAGCGCTGCACCGAGACGCCCTTCTTGGCTTCGTCGAGCAGCCAGTTCAGCGCCTCCCTGAACTCCGTGACGCCGCGCTCCTGCTCGCCACGCTTGATGAAGGCACCTTCGGATATCAGCCCCAGCAGCACCTGCGCCGTCTGCCGGATCTGCGCGTAGTCGCCACTGCCGAAGAAGTCGGCATCCAGGTAGCTGGTGCGCAGGTTGCCGTGCTGCATGCGCTTGATGGCGAGCACGTGCGACTCGTTCTTCTGGTCGTACTGCGGCTCGATGGTCAGGCCGCTGCCGGCGCACAGCGCCTGCAGCTTTTCCGCCGCCTGCCGCGCGGCGGACTCGTCGGAGAGGCCGATTTCCGGCGCCTTGAGCAGCGCGTTCAGGACCACCGGGTCCAGGCGCTTGCCCAGGCGGTCGATCACGGCCTTGGCAAGCAGGAAGGACCTGGCAACTTCCTCCAGGGTTTCACTGGCGAGCGCCGGGCGGCCCCCGCCGGGGTGAAGCTCGGCATCCTTCAGCGCGATCCGCAGCAGGAACTCGTCGAGCTCATGGTCGTCCTTGAGGTAGCGCTCGTCCTTCTGGTGCTTGGCCTTGTACAGCGGCGGCTGCGCGATGTAGATGTGGCCGCGCTCCACCAGGTCCGGCATCTGCCGGTAGAAGAAGGTCAGGAGCAGCGTGCGGATGTGCGAGCCGTCCACGTCCGCGTCGGTCATGATGATGATGCGGTGGTAGCGCAGCTTTTCCGGCTTGTAGTCGTCCTTGCCGATGCTGGTGCCCAGCGCGGTGATCAGCGCCGCGATTTCCTGGGAAGACACGAGCTTGTCGAAGCGGGCGCGCTCCACGTTGAGGATCTTGCCCTTGAGCGGCAGGATCGCCTGGAACTTGCGGTCGCGGCCCTGCTTGGCGGAGCCGCCGGCCGAATCGCCCTCGACCAGGTAGAGCTCGGACAGCGCCGGGTCCTTCTCCTGGCAGTCCGCAAGCTTGCCCGGCAGGCCGAAGCCGTCGAGGACCCCCTTGCGCCGGGTCATTTCGCGCGCCTTGCGCGCGGCTTCGCGGGCGCGGGCGGCTTCGATGATCTTGCCCACGATGATGCGCGCATCCGCGGGACGTTCCATCAGCCAGTCGTGCAGCGCCTGGCCGACCAGGTCCTCGACGACCGGGCGCACTTCGGATGACACGAGCTTGTCCTTGGTCTGCGAGGAAAATTTCGGGTCAGGCACCTTGACGGACAGGATGCAGGTCAGGCCTTCGCGCATGTCGTCGCCGGTGGTTTCCACCTTGGCTTTCTTGGCCAGCTCGTTGGCTTCGATGTAGTGGTTCAGGGTGCGCGTCATGGCTGCGCGCAGGGCGGTGAGGTGGGTGCCGCCATCGCGCTGCGGGATGTTGTTCGTGAAGCAGAGGACGGACTCCTGGTAGGAGTCGTTCCATTGCATCGCGACCTCCACGCCAATGCCGTCACGCTCCGACGTCGCATGGAAGATGTTGGGATGCAGGACGTTCTTGGAGCGGTTGATGTACTCGACGAAGCCCTTCACCCCGCCCGAGAAGGCGAAGACTTCCTCCTTGCCGGTGCGCTGGTCCTGCAGCTCGATGCTTACGCCATTGTTGAGGAAGGACAGCTCCCGCAGCCGCTTGGCGAGGATGTCGTAATGGAACTCGACGTTGCCGAAGATCTCCGGGCTGGGGTGGAAATGCACCTCGGTGCCGCGGCGCTCCGTGGGGCCCACGACCGCCAGCGGACCCACGGGGTCGCCGTTGCGGAACTCCATCGAGTGCGTCAGGCCGTCGCGCCGGATCGTCAGCTTGAGCTGGCTGGAGAGGGCGTTCACCACGGACACGCCCACGCCGTGCAGTCCGCCGGAGATCTTGTAGCTGTTGTTGTCGAACTTGCCCCCGGCATGGAGCACCGTCATGACGATCTCGGCGGTGGAACGGCCCTCCTCGTCATCGGGATGGATGCCGGTCGGGATCCCGCGGCCGTTGTCGACGACGCTGACCGAATTGTCGGTGTGGATCACCACCCTGATCACGTTGCAGTGGCCCGCCAGGGCCTCGTCGATGGAGTTGTCGAGGACCTCGAACACCATGTGGTGCAGGCCGGTGCCATCGCTGGTGTCGCCGATGTACATGCCCGGGCGCTTGCGGACGGCCTCCAGGCCCTTGAGGACCTTGATGCTGTCGGAGTTGTAGTCGGATGAAGACATTTAGGGTCGCTGCGTTGTGACGGGGATTGTTGCCTTGGCTCAGATGCGCATCGGCATCACGACGTACTTGAAGTCCTGGTTGCCGGGCACGGACATGAGCATGCTGCTGTTGGCGTCGCCCACGGCGCACTCGATTTCCTCGTCCTGCAGGTTGTTGAGGACGTCCAGCAGGTAGGTGATGTTGAAGCCGATGTCGAGGGCATCGCCATTGTAGGCAACCTCGAGCTCTTCCTCCGCCTCCTCCTGCTCGGCATTGGTACACACGATCTTCAGGGCATTGCCCGCCAGGACCCAGCGCACGCCGCGGAACTTCTCGTTCGAAAGGATCGCGGCGCGCTGCAATGCCTGCAGCAGGGTGACGCGCCCGATCTTGAACTGCTTCTTGTAGTTGGTCGGGATCACGCGGTTGTAGTCGGGGAACTTGCCGTCGACGACCTTGGAGATCACCTCGATGCCGGAGAAGGAGAAACGCACCTGGTTCGCCAGCAGCTGGACTTCCACCGGTTCCTCGACGTCGCCGAGCAGTTTGACCAGCTCGATCACCGCCTTGCGGGGAATGATGACTTCGGCCTTTTCCGCGGCGCCCGGGATCTGGGTGGCCGCGTAGGCCAGCCGGTGGCCGTCGGTGGCCACGACCGTCAGGCGGTCCGCTTCCAGCACCATCAACAGTCCATTCAGGTAATAGCGGATGTCCTGCTGGGCCATGCCGTACTGGACCAGCATGAGCAGGTCCCTGAGCGTCTTTTGCTTGAGCTCGACACGACTGCCGGCATCACCGGCGTCCGCGAGCTTCGGGAAGTCCTGGGCCGGCAGGGTCTGCAGGTTGAAGCGGCTCTTGCCTGCCTTGACGGTGACCTTGGAATCCTGGGCATCCAGGCTCACCGCAGTGTTCTCGGGCAGCGCACGCAGGATGTCCTGGAGCTTGCGCGCCGAAACGGTGATGGCGTACTTGGAAGACGCCTTCTTCTCCAGGGGTGCGGAGGTGGATACCTGGATTTCCAGGTCGGTCGCAAGCAGGTTCAGCGCTGAACCATCGGCTTCAAGAAGAACATTGGAGAGGATCGGAAGTGTGTGCCGGCGTTCGACGATCCCCGAGACGGCCTGGAGCGGCTTCAGGAGAACGTCCTTTTCTATATCCAGGATTTTCATTCTAGAACCTTAGTAATAAGTAATAGAGTTGGACAGGTCCGTGGATACCGTCCGAAAGGGGCGTGAAAACAGCAATGTGGCCGCCGGTATAAGCCCGGCACAGGCGGTGGATGAAATGTGGATCATTTCCGGGCGCCAGCGAACGGGCCAGTTCTCAACAATTTGTACACGGCTTATCCACGCAATGTCTGCAACAACGCGGCGAAGTCCCGCGTGATCTCGGGATTCGAGGCGCGCAGGTCGGCGATCTTTCGGCACGCATGCAGCACGGTGGTGTGATCCCGGCCACCGAAGGCATCGCCGATGTCGGGCAAGCTGAGTTGGGTCAGTTCCTTCGCCAGGGCCATGGCGACCTGGCGCGGCCGCGCGATCGTGCGCGATCGCTTCTTCGAGTACATGTCGGAAACCTTGATCTTGTAGTAGTCGGCGACGATGCGCTGGATGTTGTCGACCGAAACCTGGCGTACCTGGACCGCGAGAAGGTCCTTCAGGGCCTCTCGTGCAAGGTCCAGCGTCACGCGGGCTCCCGCGAACCGCGCGTAGGCGAACACGCGCTTGAGCGCCCCTTCGAGCTCGCGCACGTTCGACTGGATGTGGTTGGCGATGAAAAAAGCCACGTCTTCTGGAATCTTGGCCCGTTCCAGCTCCGCCTTCTTCAGCAGGATCGCGACGCGCATCTCGAGCTCCGGCGGCTCGATCGCGACCGTCAGGCCCCAGCCGAAGCGCGAGATCAGCCGGTCTTCCATGCCGCTGATCTCCTTGGGGTAGGTGTCGCAAGTGATGATCACCTGCTTGTGGGCTTCGATGAGGGCGTTGAAGGCGTAGAAGAACTCTTCCTGGGTCCGGTTCTTCCCGCTGAAAAACTGGATGTCGTCGATGAGCAGCAGGTCGAGCGAGTGGTAGTACTTCTTGAAGCCGTCGAAGGCCTTGTGCTGGTAAGCCCGTACGACGTCCGAGACGTATTGCTCGGCATGGATGTATCGCACCTTGGCGTCCGGCTGGTGCTCGTGCAGCCGGTTGCCTATGGCCTGGATGAGGTGGGTCTTGCCCAGGCCTACGCCCCCGTAGACGAACAGCGGGTTGTAGGCCATGCCCGGGTGCTCCGCGACCTGAAGGGCCGCCGCGCGGGCGAGCTGGTTCGCCTTACCAGTGACAAAGGATTCGAACGTAAATGTCGGATTGAGCCGGGACTGTTCCTTGATCTTGGGCTTCGGGGTCGGTGCTGCGACCTGCTCCACGGCAGGTTTCTGAGTTTCGACAATCCTTTCAGAGAGAGTGAGCACTATCTCTACCTTCTTGTTCAAGGATTGTGAGCAAACCCGCTGGATATCCCCCAGGAATTTGTCTTTCACCCATTCGAGCGCGAAGCGGTTCGGCGCGGATACCGTGAGCTTTTCGTCCTCGAGGCTGACCTGCAGGGGTTGGATCCAGGTCTTGTACTGCTGGGCCGGGAGCGATTTCTCGAAATGCCGAAGGCAATGATCCCAGAAGCTGTCCATCGGCGGCCGGATTTGTCGTTTTGGAGGAGGAACATGGCCGGGAAATCAAGACCCCGGAGACGAGCGCGATTTTAGCAGGACGGACCCAAGTTATCCACAGGCTGGCGGGGTATTCGGCGGTTGACAAAAGCGCATCAAAACCCGTGTAATGACGGGCTTTTTCAGGCCTGACAGCGGAGAGAATCCATGAAGCGCACCTACCAGCCGTCCAAGACCCGCCGCGCGCGGACCCACGGCTTCCTCGTTCGGATGAAAACCCGCGGTGGCCGGGCCGTCATCAATGCCCGTCGCGCCAAGGGCCGCGCCCGCCTGGCGGTGTGATTGACGCCCGCGCCAAACTGCCTCGGTCCGCGAGGCTGTCTGGCGCGGTCCATTTCACCGGGCAGTTCGATGCCCGGCGCCAAGGCAGGCATTTCACCGTCCTCGTGCGCCGCCGTTCCTCGGGGACCGCGCGGCTGGGCGTTGTGGCGGGCCGTCACGGCATCCCAGCCGCCGTGGATCGTTCCAGGATGAAGCGCATGGTCCGCGAAGTCTTCCGCGTATTGAGACCCCGGCTCGGTAGCATCGATGTCATCGTCAGGATCCGGCAGGCGGCCGCCGGCCAGGGGCTGGCCGTCGCCCGCGGGGAACTCGAAGCGCTCCTGCATGCCGTTCACTGATGCGCCAGGCGCTGCTGTTCCTGATCCGCGGCTACCAGTTCCTGCTCAGCCCCTGGGTGGGAAACCACTGCCGCTTCCATCCAACCTGCTCGGAATACGCGAGAATCGCAGTCACGCGGCATGGCAGCCTGCGCGGCAGCTGGCTCGCGCTGAGGCGCCTGTCGAAGTGCCACCCCTGGCATCCCGGCGGAGCCGACCCGGTACCCTAGAAGAAATCCATGGATAGCTTTCGCATGTTCGCGGGAATCGTATTCCTGCTCTCGTTGTTCCTTCTGTACGACGCCTGGATGAAGCAGCACCAGCCGCCCGCGCCGGTGGCGGCATCGACGAGCTCGGCGACGCCCACGCCTTCGCTTCCGCCCACCGGCACTGCAGCCCCGGGCGCGACGCCGCAGCCTGCCCCGCCGGCGGGCGCGCCCCCCGCCACGCAAACCGTGTCCGGCGCCGCACCCGTCGTGGTGCGCACGGATGTGATGGTGGCCGAGATCGACCCGGTCGGCGGAGGTTTGCGGCGCATCGAGTTGCTCACCCACAAGGACAAGGTCGAGCGCGAGAAGAATTTCGTCCTGCTGCAGCAGGTGGCCAACCATACCTACGTCGCCCAGTCCGGCCTCGTGGGCACGGACCTGCCAAACCACCTGACGCCTTTCGCCGTGAGCGGGGCGACGCAACGCGAGCTCACGCCCGGCGCGGACGGGATCAGCGTCGAGATGAGGGCGAAGACCGCGGCGGGCGTCACGCTGGTCAAGACGCTCACCTTCCACCGCGGCAGCTACGTCATCGACGAGAAGCTGGCCATCGACAATCGCGGCGCTGCCACGATCGAGCCATTTGCGTATTTCCAGCTGCTTCGCGATGGCAGCCCGGCGGCGGGCGACTCGAAGATGGTGCCGACATTCACGGGTGCGGCGGTGTACACGCAGGAGTCCAAGTTCAAGAAGGTCACCTTCGGGGACATGGACAAGGGCAAGGTCGACTACCCGAAGCACGCCAGGGACGGCTGGATCGCGTTCCTGCAGCATTACTTCGTCGCGGCCTGGTTGCCTCCGCCCGGCGCGGATCGTGAGTTCTACACGCGAGCGCTGGGCAATGGCATGTACGCGACCGGCGTGATCCTGCCGGCGGGAAAGGTCGCCCCAGGCGCGACTGCCACGCTGGACATGCGGCTGTATGCGGGCCCGCAGGAGCAGGAAAAGATGGCGCAACTCGCGCCCGGCCTGGACCTCACCGTCGACTACGGCTGGCTGACCGTGATCGCGACGCCGCTGTTCTGGGTGCTGTCTGCAATCCAGAAATGGGTCGGCAACTGGGGTGTCGCCATCATCCTGCTCACCGTGATCATCAAGCTGATCTTCTATCCGCTCTCGGCGGCGAGCTACAAGTCGATGGCCAAGATGCGTGTGATCGCGCCGAAGCTGCAGAAGCTCAAGGAGCAGTTCGGCGACGACCGCCAGCGCATGAACCAGGCGATGATCGAGATGTACAAGACGGAGAAGATCAATCCGCTCGGCGGCTGCCTGCCGATCCTGGTGCAGATCCCGGTCTTCATCGCGCTCTACTGGGTGCTGCTCGCCAGCGTGGAGCTGCGCAATGCTCCGTTCTTCGGCTGGATCAAGGACCTCTCCGCGCAGGATCCCTACTACATCCTGCCGGTGCTCATGGGCGCCACCATGATCATCCAGACCTGGCTCAATCCCACGCCCCCCGATCCGGTGCAGGCGAAGGTCATGAAGATCATGCCGGTGGTGTTCAGCGTGTTCTTCTTCTTCTTCCCGGCCGGCCTGGTGCTCTACTGGCTGGTCAACAACATCCTGTCCATCGCGCAGCAGTGGCAGATCACGCGCAGTATCGAGCGGTCCAAGCCCGCTCATGCCAAGCGCTGACACCATTGCGGCGGTAGCCACCGCACCGGGCCGCGCTGGAATCGGCGTGGTCCGGTTGTCGGGCCCGAAGGTCCCGTCCATCCTGCGCGGCCTGCTGGGGCGCGATCTCGTCCCGCGCCGCGCCGTCCTGTGCGATTTCCTGGATGGACGCGGGGAAGCCATCGATCGCGGCATCGCGCTCTATTTCCCGGCGCCGCATTCCTACACCGGGGAAGACGTGCTCGAGCTGCAGGGGCATGGCGGTGGCGCCATCCTGCAGATGCTGATGCGTCGCTGCGCCGAGCTTGGCGTGCGCGCGGCGGAGCCGGGGGAATTCACCCGGCGTGCGTTCCTCAACGACAGGATCGACCTCGCGCAGGCGGAAGCCATCGCGGACCTGATCGATGCGAGTTCGGAGGTGGCGGCGCGCGCCGCGATGCGGTCCCTTTCGGGTGAGTTTTCGGCGCGCGTGCAGGCGCTCACCGCGGAGTTGGTGGAATTGCGCGCGCTCGTGGAAGCGTCGCTGGATTTCCCCGAGGAGGACATCGACTTCCTGGAGCGGGCGAATGCGCGCGGCCGGCTCGATGTCCTCATCGATGCGGTCGGGCAAGTGCTGCGCCAGGCGAAGCAGGGCAGCCTCGTGGGCGAAGGCGCCCGGGTGGTGCTGGTGGGCCAGCCCAATGTAGGCAAGTCCAGCTTGATGAATCGGCTTGCCGGCGAGGACGTTGCCATCGTCACCGAGGTCCCGGGCACCACGCGCGATTCGCTCAAGCATGCATTGCACGTCGACGGGATTCCGCTGCACCTGGTGGATACCGCCGGCCTGCGAGAGGCGCCGGACGTCGTCGAAAAGCTGGGCATCGAACGAACCTGGCGCGAAGCTCGCATCGCGGATGTGGCGCTGGTCGTCGTCGACGCCGCCATCGGGTTGACCCAGCCCGATCGGGAGATCCTCGCAAAGCTCCCGAAAAATACCATTAAATTAATTATTTTCAATAAGATAGATCTATCCGGATCGGTCCCTGGCAGGACGGATGGACCCCATGGCGTGGAGATCCGGCTTTCGGCGAAGACAGGCGCCGGGATGGATCTGCTGCGAGATGCGCTGCTGGAAGCGCTCGGATGGCAACCCGGCGAAGAGGTCTCGTTCATCGCGCGGGAGCGGCATGTCCAGGCATTGCTCAGCGCTCGCGATGCGCTGATGAGGGCGCAGGGGAGGTTCGAATCCCTGGAGCTGTTCGCCGAGGAATTGCGTCTCGCACAGCAGGCGCTGGCGGGGATCACCGGGGAATTCACCGCAGACGACCTGCTGGGCGAGATCTTCAGCCGGTTCTGCATCGGCAAGTGAGCGTCGAGCCCGTTCTCATCCTCAGCGGGTTCGCCTTTCTGGCCGGCCTGATGGACGCAATTGCCGGGGGAGGGGGCCTGATCCTGGTGCCGGCGCTGTTCGCCGTCTTCCCCAATGCGTCCCCAGCCCTGCTCCTGGGGACGAACAAGCTTTCCTCCATCGCCGGCACCTTCGTGGCGACGGTGCGCTATGGCTTCTCCGTGCCCATCGATTGGCGTCGTGTCCTGCCCGCGGCCCTGTGTGCGGGGATCGGTGCCGTCCTCGGCGCGAAAACCGTGACCCTGCTCGATCCGGCGGTCCTGCGTCCCGCCATCGTGGTGTTGCTGGTCATGGTCGCGGCCTACACCCTCCTGCGGCCGGGCATGGGGCTCCAGCGGGCGGGAAAGGAACCTGTCCAGCAGCCGGTGTGGCTGATGCCCGCGCTGGCGACCTTGGCTGGTTTCTATGACGGCTTTTTCGGCCCCGGCGCGGGCAGCTTCATGATCTTCGGCCTCGTCCGCTGGTTCGGCTATGATTTCCTGAGGGCTGCCGCTGCGGCCAAGGTCCTTAATTTTTCGACAAATTTTGGGGCCGTCGTCTTGTTTGCGGCGACCGGCAACATCCTTTACCTGGTTGCCCTGCCGCTTGCCGCCTGCAGCATAGCCGGGGCGCTGATCGGCTCCCACCTGGCCATCCGCCGGGGCGCCCCGCTGATTCGTGCGGCTTTCCTGGCCGTGGTCCTCGCCCTGGTCGCCAAGATCGCCTGGGACTGGTTGCACTGAACGTTTCACGTGAAACATCCGCCAGCGCATGTTTCACGTGAAACGCGAAGGGAGGGCGGGTATCATTCCGGCCTCTTTCGAGGGACCCATGGAATTCACGTTCGATGTCATCGTGGTGGGCGGAGGCCATGCCGGCACGGAAGCGGCTTTGGCCGCCGCGCGCGCCGGCAGCCGGACCCTGCTGCTGACCCACAGCATCGAAACGCTGGGGCAGATGTCCTGCAACCCGTCCATCGGGGGCATCGGCAAGGGACACCTCGTCAAGGAAGTCGATGCGCTCGGTGGCGTCATGGCGGCGGCAACCGACGAAGCCGGCATCCAGTTCCGCATCCTCAATGCCAGCAAGGGTCCCGCGGTGCGGGCGACCCGGGCCCAGGCCGACCGAGTCCTGTATCGCCAGGCGATTCGATCACGGCTGGAGAACCAGAAAAATCTCACGATTTTTCAACAGGCTGCGGATGACATCCTGACCGAAGGGGATGCTGTCACCGGTGTTGTCACGCAGCTGGGCATTCGCTTCCATGCCCGCACGGTAGTCCTCACGACGGGGACCTTCCTTTCCGGGCTGGTCCATGTCGGGCTCAACAACTACCAGGCCGGGCGGGCGGGAGATCCTCCTTCCCTCAAGCTCGCGCAAAAGCTGCGAGAGATGCAATTGCCGGTCGGTCGTCTCAAGACCGGAACTCCGCCTCGCATCGACGGCCGCACCATCGATTATTCCGTCATGACCGAGCAACCGGGGGACGATCCGGTGCCCGCGTTCTCCTTCCTCGGGACGGCGGCGCAACATCCTCGCCAGCTTCCCTGCTGGATCACGCATACCAACGCGCATACGCACGAGATCATCCGGGGCGGGCTCGATCGGTCGCCGATGTTCACCGGGGTCATCGAAGGCATTGGGCCGCGCTATTGCCCGTCCATCGAGGACAAGATCACGCGCTTCGCGGACAAGGCTTCGCACCAGATTTTCCTGGAGCCCGAAGGCTTGACCACCCACGAGGTCTACCCCAACGGCATCTCCACCAGCCTGCCGTTCGATGTGCAGATCAATTTGGTGCATTCGATCAAAGGCTTGGAGCGAGCCCACCTGACCCGGCCGGGGTATGCGATCGAGTACGATTACTTCGATCCGCGCGGCCTGCGCGCATCGCTGGAAACCAAGGCATTCCGCGGGCTCTTTTTCGCCGGGCAAATCAATGGCACGACCGGCTACGAGGAGGCCGCAGCGCAAGGATTGCTGGCGGGCATCAACGCGGCGCTGATGGTCCGCGGTGAGCCGGCGTGGTGCCCCCGCCGTGACGAAGCCTATCTGGGTGTCCTGGTCGATGACCTGATCACGCGCGGCGTGACCGAGCCGTACCGCATGTTCACCAGCCGCGCCGAATATCGATTGAGCCTGCGCGAGGACAACGCCGACATGCGGCTCACCGAGGTGGGGCGCCGGCTTGGTCTTGTCGATGACGCCCGCTGGACGGTTTTCGAGCGCAAGCGTGAAGCCGTGGCGCGCGAAATCGAGCGGCTGCGCTCCACCTGGATCAACCCGCGCCTCCTGGGCGACGAGACGATGCGGAACCTGTTCGGCCAGGCGCTGGAGCGCGACTACACCGCGGCCGACCTGCTCAAGCGGCCGGGCATCACTTACGAAACGTTGATGTCCCTGCCCGATGCGGGACCCGGGATCGCCGAAGTCCAGGCGGCCGGGCAGGTGGAGATCCAGGTGAAGTACCAGGGCTATATCGATCGGCAACAAGAGGAAGTCCAGCGCCGGGCGCAGTATGAAGACTGGCGGCTGCCCGAAGACATGGACTACCGCGCGGTGCGCGGACTCTCCATCGAGGTCCAGCAGAAGCTCGACAAGCATCGTCCGGAGACGGTCGGCCAGGCGCAGCGCATCTCCGGCATCACGCCCGCGGCCATCTCCCTGCTGCTCGTTCACCTGAAGCGGGGCATCGGCACCGACAGGCCGGCGCAGGCGACGCGGCAGCGCGCCGGCACGCCGCGTTGACTGCGGCGATGCTGGCGGACCTGCGGCAGGGCGTCGCGGAGCTGGGCATTGCGCTCGACGAGCCGGCACTGCAGCGGCTTCTCGATTACCTCGCGCTGCTGGGCAAGTGGAACCGCGTCTACAACCTGACCGCGATCCGCGACGAGGAACGAATGGTTACGCATCACCTGCTCGACAGCCTGGCGGTGCTGCCGCACCTGCCGCCGGGGGCCCTGCTGGACGTCGGCAGCGGCGGCGGCATGCCCGGCATCCCGATCGCCGTCGCGCAGCCCGCGCGGCCGGTGACGGTGCTGGATTCGAACCACAAGAAGGGCGCGTTCCTGAAACAGGCGGTCATGGAGCTGGAACTGAAGAACGTGAAGGTCGCCGTCGAGCGGATCGAAGACCACCGGCCCGCACGGCCGTATGAGATCGTCATATCGCGTGCGTTCTCGGACCTCGCCGATTTCGTCGCGCTTGCGGGGCACTGTGTTGCCGCGGGCGGTCGCCTGGCGGCCATGAAGGGCATGCGTCCCGACGACGAGATCCGGCACCTGCCGCCGGACTGGATCGTGGAGCGCAGCCTGTCGCTGGCGGTTCCGCAGCTGGACGCCGCCCGCCACCTCGTTTTCCTGCAGCGGCGCGGGGATGCCGCCGGGAGCGCGGCCGCATGACCCGCGTGCTCGCGATCACCAACCAGAAGGGCGGGGTCGGCAAGACGACCACCACCATCAATCTCGCCGCCAGCCTGGTCATGGCCGGGCGCCGCGTGCTGCTCGTGGACCTGGATCCGCAGGGCAACGCCACCATGGGCAGCGGCATCGACAAACGCAGCCTGCGCACCACCGTCTACGAAGTCCTGCTCGGATCGGCGCCGATCACGGCCGCCCGCGTCCGCAGCGAGAGCGGCGGCTACGACGTGATTCCCGCCAACCGCGAACTGGCGGGGGCGGAAGTCGAGATGGTCGCGCTCGAAGCGCGCGAAACGCGCCTGAAATCCGCGCTCGTCCCCGTGCTGCCCGAGTACGACTTCATCCTGCTCGACTGCCCCCCGGCGCTGAACCTGCTGACGGTCAACGGCCTGTGCGCCGCGAATGCCGTGATGATCCCCATGCAGTGCGAGTACTACGCGCTCGAGGGCCTGAGCGACCTGGTGCAGACGATCAAGAAGGTGCGCGCGAACCTGAACCCCGGGCTGGAAATCGAGGGATTGCTGCGCACCATGTACGACCCGCGCAACATGCTGGCGCAGCAGGTCTCCGACCAGTTGCAGCAGCACTTCGGCGACAAGGTCTACCGCACCGTCATCCCGCGCAACGTGCGGCTCGCGGAGGCGCCCAGCCACGGCGTGCCGGCGCTGAGCTTCGACCGGCAGTCGAAGGGCGCGCTCGCCTATCTCGCCCTCGCCGGGGAAATGCTCGGCAAGAACCCCTAGGAACCGACATGGCAAAACTCAAAGGACTCGGCCGCGGCCTCGACGCCCTGCTCGCCGGCAACGACGACAACGAGCGCAAGGAGGACACGCTCGGGCAACTGCCCGTCGGCCTGCTGCGCCCCGGGCGCTACCAGCCCCGCAGCCGCATGGACCCGGAGTCCATCGCCGAGCTCGCGGACTCCATCAAGGCGCAGGGCCTCATCCAGCCGATCCTGGTCCGCCAGATCGACGGCGGCCGCTACGAGATCATCGCGGGCGAGCGCCGCTGGCGGGCGGCGCAGCTTGCCGGCCTGACCGAAGTGCCGGTGGTCATCCGCGACGTGCCGGACCAGGCCGCGCTGGCCATGGCGCTCATCGAGAACATCCAGCGCGAGGACCTCAACCCCCTCGAGGAGGCCCGCGGCCTCCTGCGCCTGGTCGACGAGTTCCAGATGACCCACGACGCCGCGGCACAGGCGGTGGGGCGCTCGCGCAGCGCCGTTTCCAACCTGCTGCGGCTGCTCAACCTCAGCCAGGCGGTCCAGGAGCTGCTCATGCAGGGCAAGCTGGAAATGGGGCACGCGCGCGCCCTGCTCGCGGTGAGTCCCGCGCGCCAGGCAGACCTGGCGCACCAGATCATCACCCGCGCGCTTTCAGTACGCGAAACGGAGCAGCTTGTCGCCCGCGGGGAGATCGGCACCGGCAAGATGCCCCGGCGGCAAAAAAAGGACCGGGACCTGCAGGCGCTGGAGGAAGAGCTCGCGCAGACGCTGGGGGCGGTCGTCTCCATCCAGGCGTCGCGGGGCGGCAAAGGCAAGCTCACCATCGGCTACAGCAGCCTCGACCAGCTCGATGAGATCCTCGCGCGGCTGCGGGGCGGGGCCTGAAGGCCGTGGTTTTGGCGCGAATTGCCGTGTCCAGCGTTGACCGTCAAATGCGGGCCCGGTTAGAATCCGCCGGTTTTGCAACGGCCGGATGCGGGCGGATGTAACCGGGTTCGGGCCAGGCATCAGGATTTCGCCGCGCATGGCATCACTGCAATCCGCCTGGACGAGGCGACCGTTTCGCGTCGTTCTCCTCTGGCAGGCCCTGGTGACGGGGACGGCCATCGCGCTGGCCGCGGCACCGTCGGGCATTCACGGGGCGCTTTCGGCGGCCCTCGGCGGCGCGATCAGCATGGCGGCAGGCGTGCTGTTCGCCTCGATCGCGGTGCCGCGCCGGGGCAGCTCGGCGGAAGACGTTGTGCTGACGGCGCTGAAGGCCGAAGGCGCGAAGATCGTGTTCATAGTGGCAGCGCTTTGGCTGGTGCTGGCGCTTTACAGCAAGGTGGTTGCCGCAGTTTTGATCGGGACGTTTATCGCGACGGTGCTGGTATCCAGCCTCGCCTTCTTCATCCGCGAAAAGCGCGACTGATCCGCAGACCCAGACAAATTTTCCAGCTCAGCAGCACATGGCCGCCGAACAGCTCACCCCCACCGAGTACATCAACCACCACCTGACCTTCATGGCCGAGCCGATCGGCAATGGGGGTTTCTGGACCCTGCACGTGGATTCGCTCGTGGTCTCGGTCCTCCTCGGCATCCTCGGCGTGGGCCTGTTCTGGCTGGTCGCGCGCGGCGCGACCGCCGGCGTACCCTCGAAGCGGCAGGCTTTCGTGGAACTGGCCTTCGATTTCATCGACGAGCAGGTGAAGGGCATCTTCCACGGCGAGCGCCACAGGTTCGTCGCCCCCGCCGCCTTCACGGTGTTCTTCTGGGTGCTGCTGATGAACGCGATGGACTTCCTGCCCGTCGACCTCGTCGGCCTGGGTACCCACCACATTTCCGAGCACGGCTTCCGCATCGTTCCCACCGCCGACGTGAACACCACGTTCGCGCTGGCGCTGTCGGTCTGGCTGATGATGATCTACTACTCGATCAAGGTGAAAGGCCTCGGCGGCTGGACCCACGAGCTGTTCTGCTCGCCTTTCGGCTCCAACCCGCTGCTCTGGCCGGCCAACTTCCTGTTCAACCTCGTCGAGTACATTTCCAAGCCGCTGTCGCACTCGCTGCGGCTGTACGGGAACATGTACGCGGGCGAGATCATCTTCCTGCTGCTCTGGCTCTGGGCGGCCACCGGCATCGTCGGGACAGTCGCCGGCGTGGTGCTCGGCCTGGGCTGGTCGATCTTCCACATCCTGATCGTCGCCCTGCAGGCCTACATTTTCATGATGCTGACCGTCGTGTACGTCTCGATGGCGCACGAAAGCCACTAAACCAACCTCAACGCCTCACCAACGAAAGGGAATCGAAAATGGAAACCGCACAATTCCTGGCCCTGATCCAGGCTTACACCGCAGTCGGCATCGGCCTCATGATCGGCCTCGGTGCCGCCGGCGCATGTATCGGCGTGGGCATCATGTGCAGCCGCTTCCTGGAAGGTGCGGCGCGTCAGCCGGAAATGATCCCGACGCTGCAGGCCAAGGTATTCCTGCTGCTGGGCCTGATCGACGCCTCCTTCATCATCGGCGTCGGCCTTGCCATGCTGTTCGCCTTCGGCAACCCGCTCCTCGCCGTCATCCCCAAGTAACCAGCGCGAGCTTCCCGGCCAAGGGGAGAGGACTATGAATCTGAATCTCACGATGATCGCCCAGGGTGTGGCGTTCTTCCTGTTCATCTGGTTCACGATGAAATTCGTGTGGCCGCCGCTGCTCCGGGCCATCGAAGCGCGCCAGAAGCAGATCGCCGAAGGTCTCGCGGCCGCGGAACGCGGCAAGCAGGATCTGGAGCTTGCCGCCAAGCGCGCCGCGGAAGAGCTGCAGCGCGCCCGCACCCAGGCGAGCGACATCATTTCCCAGGCGGAAAAGCGCGGCGCGGCCGTGGTCGAGGAAGCCAAGGCGGCCGCCAAGGCCGAAGCCGACCGCATCGTCGCCTCGGCCAAGGCCGAGATCGAGCAGGAAGTCTTCCGCGCCAAGGAATCGCTGCGGGCCCAGGTGGCCGTGCTGGCGGTGACCGGCGCCGAGAAGATCCTCAAGCGCGAAGTCGACGCCAAGGCCCACGCCCAGCTGCTGTCCGGCCTGGAAGCCGAATTCAAGTAAGCGAGCCCAACCGGATCAACCATGGCCGAACTCGCAACCATCGCCCGCCCGTACGCCGAAGCCGTGTTCCGGCTGGCCAAGCAGACGAACGCGCTGCCGGCCTGGTCCGACCAGCTCGAGCTGCTGTCCGCGGTCTACCATGACCCCCAGATGCAGGCGGCCATGGCCAACCCGAAAATCACCGCCGCCGAGGTCGAGCGCCTGCTGCTCGCCATCTGCGGCGACCGGATCGGCGCCGACGCGAAGAACTTCGTCCAGCTGCTGATGCACAACCGCCGCCTGCCGGTGATCGGCGAGATCCGCGACCTGTTCGAAGGCCTGCGCCTCCAGGACGAGGGCAAGGTGGACGCGAAGATCAGCTCCGCCTTCCCGATGGACGACGCGCAGCGCGACCAGGTGGTGAACCTGCTGTCCACGCGTTTCAAGCGCAAGATCAACGCCACCGTGACCGTCGACCCCGAGCTGATCGGCGGCGTCAAGGTCGAGGTGGGCGACAAGGTTTGGGATGCCTCGGTCCGCGGCAAGCTGCAGAGCATGGCCGCGACCCTCACGAAATAGGAGCACTGACCCATGCAGTTGAACCCTTCCGAAATCAGCGAGCTGATCAAGAGCAAGATCCAGAATCTTGCCACCTCCTCCGAGGTCCGCACCCAGGGCACGGTGGTGTCGGTGACCGACGGCATCTGCCGCATCCACGGCCTGGCCGACGTGATGCAAGGCGAGATGCTGGAATTCCCCGGCAACACCTTCGGGCTGGCGCTCAACCTCGAGCGCGACTCGGTCGGCGCGGTGGTGCTGGGCGAGTACCAGCACATCTCCGAAGGCGATCCGGTGAAGAGCACGGGGCGCATCCTGGAAGTGCCCGTGGGTCCCGAGCTGATCGGCCGCGTCGTCAACGCGCTGGGACAGCCGATCGACGGCAAGGGGCCGATCACCGCCAAGGAAACGGACGTGATCGAGAAGGTCGCCCCTGGCGTGGTGTGGCGCAAGTCGGTGTCGCAACCGGTGCAGACCGGCCTCAAGGCCATCGACGCCATGGTGCCGGTGGGCCGCGGGCAGCGCGAGCTGATCATCGGCGACCGCCAGACCGGCAAGACCGCGGTAGCCGTCGACGCGATCATCAACCAGAAGGGCAAGGACCTGTTCTGCGTCTACGTCGCGATCGGCCAGAAGGCTTCGACCATCGCCAACGTGGTGCGCAAGCTCGAGGAGCACGGCGCGATGGCCTATACCATCGTCGTTGCCGCCAGCGCTTCGGAATCCGCGGCCATGCAATACATCGCGCCGTACTCCGGTTGCACGATGGGCGAGTACTTCCGCGACCGCGGCCAGGATGCCCTGATCATCTACGACGATTTGACCAAGCAGGCCTGGGCGTACCGCCAGGTGTCGCTGCTGCTGCGCCGCCCGCCGGGCCGCGAAGCCTATCCGGGGGACGTGTTCTACCTGCACTCCCGGCTGCTGGAGCGCGCCGCCCGCGTCAACGAAGCCTGGGTGGAGCGATTCACCAACGGCAAGGTCAAGGGCAAGACCGGTTCCCTGACGGCGCTGCCCGTCATCGAGACCCAGGCTGGCGACGTGTCGGCCTTCGTTCCCACGAACGTGATCTCGATCACCGACGGCCAGATCTTCCTGGAGACCGACCTGTTCAACGCCGGCATCCGCCCCGCCATCAACGCCGGCGTGTCGGTGTCCCGCGTCGGCGGTGCCGCCCAGACCAAGATCATGAAGCGCAAGGACACGGGCGGCGGCGTGCGCCTGGCGCTTGCGCAATACCGCGAGCTTGCGGCTTTCGCGCAATTCGCCTCCGACCTCGACGAAGCCACCCGCAAGCAGCTCGAGCGCGGCCGCATGGTGACCGAGCTGATGAAGCAGCCCCAGTACCAGCCCCTGCAGGTCTGGGAAATGGCGCTGACCCTGTTTGCGGTGAACAACGGCTACTACGACGACATCGACGTCAAGAAGGCGCTCGCCGCCGAGAAATCCATGCGCGACCACCTCAAGACCAAGTACGGCACGCTGGTCGCACGCATGGACAAGGAGCTGTCCGGTGACGACGAGAAGGCGCTCACCGAAGCGATCAAGGACTGGAAGAAGAACGGTACGTACTGAGCGGCAGGCGACGGCGATCCGTCCTTAAGGGCAAGACATGCCAGGCACAAAAGAGATACGCACCAAGATCAAGAGTGTCCAGAACACTCGCAAGATCACCAAGGCGATGGAAATGGTCGCCGCGTCCAAGATGCGCAAGGCGCAGGAGCGCATGCGCGCGGCCCGTCCCTATGGCGAGAAGATCCGCAACGTCGCCGCCCACATCTCGCACGCGAACCCGGAATACCGCCACCCCTTCCTCGTCGAGCGCGACTCCGTCAAGCGCGTCGGCATCATCGTCGTGACCACGGACAAGGGTCTGTGCGGGGGCCTCAACACCAACGTGCTGCGCATGGTGCTCAACCAGTACAAGCAGTGGCAGGCCGAGGGGGAGGAGATCGACGTCTGCTGCATCGGCAACAAGGGGCTGGGCTTCATGCAGCGCCTGGGCGCGAACATCGTGTCGCAGGCCACGGGCCTGGGTGACCGCCCGCGCCTGGAAAACCTGATCGGCGCCGTGAAGCTGATGCTGGATGGCTACACCCAGGACCGCTTCGACCGGGTCGTCCTGTTCTACACCCGGTTCCTGAACACCATGAAGCAGGAGCCGGTGATGGAGCAGCTGCTGCCGCTGTCGGGCGACAGGCTCGGCTCCCCGGAGGGCTCCTGGGACTACATCTACGAGCCCGACGCGAAGGTGGTGCTCGACCAGGTGCTCACCCGCTATGTCGAAGCCGTCATTTTCCAGGCCGTGTCCGAGAACATGGCTTCCGAGCAGTCCGCGCGCATGGTGGCGATGAAATCCGCCTCCGACAACGCGGGCAAGCTGATCGAGGAACTGACGCTGGTTTACAACAAGAGCCGCCAGGCCTCGATCACCAAGGAACTGTCCGAGATCGTCGCCGGCGCGGCGGCGGTCTGACGCAACGAATCCAACGATTACGCATTCAGGAAAACAGCCATGAGCCAAGGAACCATCGTCCAGTGCATCGGCGCGGTAACCGACATCCAGTTCCCCCGCGACGCGATGCCCAAAGTCTATGACGCGCTGCTGCTGGAGGAATCCGGCGACACCTCGTTCGCCGAAAAGGGCCTGACCTTCGAAGTCGAGCAGCAGCTTGGCGACGGCATCGTGCGCTGCATCGCGATGGGTTCCTCCGACGGCCTGCGCCGCGGCATGAAGGTGAAGAACACCGGCGCGCCGATCTCGGTGCCCGTCGGCCACGGCACACTGGGCCGGATCATGGACGTGCTGGGCCGCCCGATCGACGAGGTGGGCCCGATCAAGACGGACGAGAAGCGCTCCATCCACCAGGCCGCACCGGCGTTCGCCGAACTGTCTCCGTCGGTGGACCTGCTTGAAACGGGCATCAAGGTGATCGACCTGATCTGCCCGTTTGCCAAGGGCGGCAAGATCGGCCTGTTCGGCGGCGCCGGCGTGGGCAAGACGGTGAACATGCTGGAGCTGATCAACAACATCGCCAAGCAGCACTCCGGCCTGTCGGTGTTCGCCGGCGTGGGCGAGCGCACCCGCGAAGGCAACGACTTCTACCACGAGATGTCGGAAGCCGGCGTCATCAAGCTCGACAACCTGGGCGAGTCGAAGGTTGCCATGGTGTTCGGCCAGATGAACGAGCCGCCGGGCAACCGCCTGCGCGTGGCGCTCTCCGGGCTGACCATGGCGGAGAAGTTCCGCGACGAGGGCCGCGACATCCTGTTCTTCGTCGACAACATCTACCGCTTCACGCTGGCCGGCACCGAAGTGTCCGCGCTGCTGGGCCGGATGCCTTCCGCCGTGGGCTATCAGCCGACGCTGGCCGAGGAAATGGGCAAGCTGCAGGAACGCATCACGTCCACCAAGACCGGCTCGATCACGTCCATCCAGGCCGTGTACGTGCCGGCGGATGACCTGACCGACCCGTCGCCCGCGACGACCTTCGGCCACCTCGACGCCACCGTGGTGCTCTCGCGCGACATCGCGTCGCTGGGGATCTATCCCGCGGTGGACCCGCTGGACTCGACCTCGCGGCAGGTTGACCCGAACGTCATCGGCGAGGACCACTACACCACGACGCGCTCCGTGCAGGCGACCCTGCAGCGCTACAAGGAACTGCGTGACATCATCGCGATCCTGGGGATGGACGAGTTGTCCCCCGAGGACAAGCTGGCCGTGTCGCGCGCGCGCAAGATCCAGCGCTTCCTGTCGCAGCCCTTCCACGTCGCGGAAGTGTTCACCGGTTCGCCTGGCAAGTTCGTGCCGCTGAAGGAAACCATCAAGGGCTTCAAGATGATCGTCAACGGCGAGTGCGACGCGCTGCCCGAGCAGGCCTTCTACATGGTCGGCGGCATCGAGGAAGCCTTCGAGAAGGCGAAGACGCTGAAGTAAGCGCAAGACACAACATGGCCAACTCCATCCACGTCGACGTCGTCAGCGCCGAAGAGCAGATCTACTCCGGCGAAGCGGAGTTCGTCGTGCTCCCCGGCGAAGCCGGCGAGCTCGGCATCTACCCGCGCCACACGCCACTGATCACCCGCATCAAGCCCGGCGCCGTGCGCATCAAGCCTGCCGGCGGCGGGGAGGAGAACCTCATCTTCGTCGCAGGCGGAATCCTTGAAGTCCAGCCGGCAATGGTCACCGTGCTGGCCGACACCGCGATCCGCGGCCACGACCTGGACGAAGCCAAGGCCCTGGAGGCGCAGAAGCGCGCCGAGGAAGCCCTGCGCAGCGCCACCGACAAGAAGGAAATTGCCACGGTGGAGGCCGAGCTTTCGATGCTCGCCGCCCAGCTCGCGGCGATCCGCAAGCTGCGCCGAAAATAAGCAGTTCCATCCAGGGGAAAAGAGCGGCCGCCGGCCGCTTTTTTTTTGTCCGGCGCCGGCGCGTTGACAAGCCCGAAGGCACTCAATACGCTCGCCACATCCGATTTGCGCGAGGTTCGCATGACATCATCGCTGATCCGCCTGCTTGCCCTGTTGCCGCTGCTGCTGGCGGCCGCCGGCGCGCTGGCCAAGGACAAGGTGAGCATCGCCTTCATCGGCCCGCTCACTGGCGGCGTCTCCGCCAACGGCCTCGGCGGCCGCAACTCCGCCGACCTGGCGGTGCGCGTGCGCAATGCCGACCCCGTCACCCGGTACGAGTACCAGCTCGTCGTCCTCGACGACGAATGCAAGCCCAACATCGGCGTGCAGGTGGCAACCAAGGCGGCGGCCGACCGCAAGATCGTTGCCGGCGTCACCCACTATTGTTCTGCCGTCGCGATGGGCACGGTCGACGTCTACCACAAGTTCGGCCTGCCGGTGGTGATCTGGGGCGCGGTGTTGCCCGACGTGACCTACGCGCACGACTACGACGAGGTGCATCGCGTGAACGGCACCATGATCAACCAGAACGACGTCGCGGCGAAGTTCATGGCGGGCCTGAAATACCGCAGGTGGGTGGTGATTCACGACACGACCGACTACGGCAAGGGCCACAACAGGTACTTCTCCGAGGACATCGCCGGCCTCGGCGGCACGATCGTCGGCACGTTCGGCGTGACCGCGGACCAGCAGGACTTCAATGCCGAGCTCACCAAGATCAAGGAACTCAAACCCGAGGTCATCTACTTCGGCGGGCTCACGCCGATCGGCGTGCGCATCCGATCGCAGATGGAGAAGCTCGGGATCAAGGCCGTGTTCCAGGGCACCTCGGGCATCGTTTCCGATGCCTTCATCGAGGGACTCGGCCCGCTCGCCGAAGGCACGCTCGCCTTCAGGGAAGGCGCGCCGGCGGAAAAGCTGCCGGGCGGCAAGGCCTTCCTGGAGCAGTATGCAAGGCAGAACTACGCGGATCCGCCCGAAGCCTACGGCGCGTTCGCCTATGCGGCGGCCAACCTGATCATAGACGCGGTGGAGAAGGTCGGCCCGGACCGCAGGAAAATCATGCGCGAACTCAACGCGACCCGTGATCACCAGTCCATCGTCGGCCCGATCACGTTCGACGACCACGGACAGAACACCGTGCCCCTGATCACCAAGTTCGTCGTCCAGGACGGCAAGTGGATGGTCTGGGAGGACAGCGAGTACGCCCGGGGCAAGCGCAAGCTGCCCAGGCCCTGAATCCCGGCTGATGGATCCCGGACTCGCAGGCCAGTTCATCCTCAACGGCCTGATGCTCGGCGTGATCTACGCCATGGTCGCCGTCGGCTTCACGCTGTTTTTCGGCGTGCTCGACGTCATCAAGTTTTCCCATGGCGACGTGGTCATGGCCGGGGCCTTCGCCGCCCTGGCCTCCTACGCGGGCCTGCGGCATGCGGGCGTCGAATCCAGCATCGCCCTGCTCGCGGGCGCCTGCCTGGCGGCGCTGGCGGTGACGGCGGTCCTCGGCGCGGCAATCGCGCGCTTCCTGGTGCTGCCGTTGCGGCGCAGCCCGCCGCTCAACACGCTGCTCATCACCCTGATGCTGGGGCTGGCGCTGCGCGAAGCCGTGCGCCTTTTCTATCCGAACGGATCCAATCCCAAGCCTTTTCCGCAACTGCTGCCGACGGACGCGTACGCGATGGGGAATTTCTCCCTGCGCGCCGACAGCCTGATCCTGCTCGCCACCGGCATCCTGGCGATCGTTGCCGTGCACCTGCTCATCACCCGCACCCGGCTCGGGCTCGCCATCCGCGCCGTCGCCCAGGATCCTGAAACGGCGCGCGTCATGGGCGTCAATTTCGAGCGGGTGGTGATGCTCACCTTCGCGCTGGGATCGGCGCTGGCGGCGCTGGCGGGCGTGACCAACGGGCTTTACTACAACGAGATCAACTTCGGCATGGGACTGCTGCTGGGCGTGATCGGCTTCTCGGCTGCCGTGGTGGGCGGCCTGGGCAACGTCTACGGCGCCATCCTGGGCGGGTTCCTGTTCGCCCTTCTGCAGACCGCCGGCGCGGTCTGGTTCTCGGTCCCCGCTTACAAGGACGTGTTCGCCTTCGCCGCCGTCATCCTGATCATGGCCTGGAAGCCCACCGGCCTGATCGCCGAGAAATCCGTGGAGCGCGTCTAGGCGATGAGCGGCTGCATGAAGACCGGCATCGCCGTCATGCTGGCGCTGGCTGCCGGCATCGCTTTTCCGGTGCTGCTCCTGGAGATCGAGCGGCAATGGGAGATTGCCGCGCTGGGCGCCGGTGCGGTCGCGGTGCTCGTTGCCTTCCGCCTGACCGGGGCGACGGCGCGCATTGAAGCCGCCGCCCGGGCGCAACCGCGCCGGGCCTTCGCGCTGTCGCTGGCCGTGCCGGCCGTGGCCGCCGGCCTGCTGTACGACGCCCACTTCGCCCTGCTCATGCTCGCAACGGTCGCGCTCTATGTGACGGTTTGCCTCGGGCTCACCCTCCAGTTCGGCCACGCCGGCGTGGTGAATTTCGCCGGCGCCGCCTTTTTCGGCATCGGTTGCTATGCCACCGCGGTGCTGGGTGCGCACACTCCGCTGCCACCGCTGCTGATCATTCCCGCTGCGGGCGTCGCCGCCGCGCTGCTCGGCTCGATCCTCATCCTGCCGATGCTGCGCACCCGCGGGCACTACGCCGCGCTCATAACCATCGCCTTCGGGATCCTGTTCAAGACCTTCCTCGAGGTCAACGACACGCTCGGCGGACCGCAGGGCCTGAAGGTGGCGCCCATGACGTTGTTCGGCTGGTCGTTCAACGACCCCATCGTGCTCGGCGCGGGCGTCGAGGCGTCGTTCTACCTCGCCTACGCAGCGCTGTCGATCCTCCTGGCGGCTTTCTCCTTCGTCCTGGTGCGGCGGATGGAGCGTTCCTGGCTTGGCTTGTCGCTCGACGCCGTGCGGCTGGACGAAACTGCCGCAGCGGTATTCGGCATCGCCGTGGCGCGCTGGAAGATTTTCGTCTTTACCCTCGGCAACTTCCTGGCCGGCATGGCCGGTTCCGTCTACGCCATGATGACCGGCTTCATCGCGCCCAACAATTTCACGTTCGGCGATTCGCTGATCCTGGTTTCGATCGTGATCCTGGGCGGGCTCGGCAACGCCTTCGGCGTGCTGCCCGCCGCGCTGCTGCTGCTGGTGCTGCCCGAGAAGCTGCAGGTGATCCAGGAGTACCGCTTCCTGCTGTATGCGCTGCTGGTCATCGGCATCCTGCTGTTCCGGCCGCAAGGCCTGCTGCCGCGACCGCTGCGCACCTACTTCGTCCCAGGGAAGTCCGCGTGACGGCCCCGGTCCTCTCGGCGCGGGCGCTCACCGTGAAATTCGGCGGGCTGACTGCGCTCGATGCGCTCGAGCTCTCGCTCGAGGCCGGCGAACTGCTCGGACTGATCGGCCCCAATGGTTCAGGCAAGACGACCTTCTTCAACTGCGTCACCGGCCTGGTCCGCCCCGCCGCCGGGCGGGTTGCCGTGGGTGATGTCGACATTACAGGCGCCGCGCCAGGCGCGGTGTGCGCCGCGGGCGTGGCGCGCACGTTCCAGCGCTCGAGGCTGTGCCTGCCGCTGACCGTGTTCGACAACCTGATGATCGGCAACCACCGCCAGCTCGACCTCGGGCTGTGGACCAACCTCGTGCGCCGCGACCGCCTGCGCCGGCAGCATGACGAGGGTGTCGAGGCCGCACGACAGCTGCTCGCCGCCTTCAGCCCGTCGCTGGCGGCCCGGTTGTTCGAGGCCGCCGCCTCGCTCACGATGATCGACCGCCGTCGCGTCGAAGTCTGTCGCGCGCTGATCGGGCGGCCCCGGATCCTGCTGCTGGACGAGCCGTCGGCCGGCATGACCCATGATGAGACGCGGGAGTTCATGGATGACCTGCTCGCCGTGCGTGAGCGCATGCCCGAGCTGGCGGTGATCCTGATCGAGCACGAGATGGGCCTGATCGAGCGCGTCACGCAGCGCTGCGTGGTGCTCAGTTACGGCGAGAAGATCGCCGAGGGCGGTTTCCGGGAAGTGGCGGCGCACGCGCGCGTGCGCCAGGCCTATCTGGGGGAGGACTGAGGTGGCGCCGGTGCTGCAGCTGGAGCAGGTGCATGCCGCCTATGACCGCGCCGACGTGCTGCATGGCGTTGACCTCGAGGCCCAGGCCGGCCGGATCACCTGCATCCTGGGCGCAAACGGGGCCGGCAAGACGACGTTGATCCGGGCCATCCTTTCGCTCACCCCCCCGCGCGCGGGGCGCGTCCTGCACCAGGGGGTGGAGATCACCGGGCGACCCACGCACGAGATCGTGCGTCGTGGCATCGCCTGCATCCCCGAGGGCAGGCGCGTGTTCGCGCGCATGAACGTGGTCGAGAATCTGCGCATGGGCGCCTATCGGGAAGCCGACGCCAGCGTGATCGAGGCACGCATGGCGCAGGTGTTTTCGACCTTCCCGCGCCTGAAGGAACGTGCCAGGCAGCTTGCGGGTACCATGTCCGGGGGGGAGCAGGCGATGCTGTCCATCGGACGCGGCCTGATGGCGGCGCCGTCGCTGCTCATCTTCGACGAACCTTCACTGGGACTTTCCCCGCTTTATGTGCGCGAGAATTTCAACGTGATTCGCCGCGTGGCCGATAGCGGCGTCACGGTGCTGCTGGTGGAGCAGAACGTGCGCCAGACGCTCGCCATCGCGCACGCAGGCTATGTCCTGTCCCAGGGGCGCGTCGTCGCGGCGGGCACCGCCGCGCAACTGCGCGAGAATGACGAGGTCCGCGCGGCCTATTTCGGCCGTTCGCAGGCAGGTTGAAGGAGCAAACGTGGCAACCATCGATGCCGTCGAACTGAGCAAGCAGCTGGTGCGCATGAACACCATCAATCCCCCGGGGGCGGAGGAGGCCTGCGCGCGGCACATCGGCGGGCTGCTGGAGGACGCCGGCTTCCGGACCCGCTACCACGAACTCGCGCCGGGACGCCCGAGCCTGGTCGCGACCATCGGCGGCAATGGCGACAGGAAGCCGCTGTGCTTCACGGGCCACATCGACACCGTGCCCCTGGGCGCGGCGAAATGGACCATGGATCCGTTCGCAGCCGACACCGATGGCGGCCGCATGTATGGACGCGGCATCAGCGACATGAAGTCCGGCGTGGCGGCCTTCGTCGCCTCCTCGCTGCGCCTGGCGGACAGGCTGCCCCGGTCGGCCGGCCTGGAGCTCGTGATCACCGCCGGCGAGGAAACCGGCTGCCAGGGCGCTTTCCACCTGTCGCGCAAATCCGGTGCGCTCGGCAGGGCGGGCGCCGTCGTGGTCGCGGAGCCGAGTTCGAACTTTCCCTTCGTCGGCCACAAGGGCGCGTTCTGGCTGCAGGCCCGCACCCGCGGGGTGACCGCGCACGGCTCGATGCCGGAGAAGGGGGTGAACGCGGTGTTCAAGGCCGCCCACGCGCTCGCGAGGCTGGAGAAGTTCCGCTTCGGCAATCCGCCGCATCCGCTGATGGGCCAGGCGACCCTGAACGTCGGCACCATCCATGGCGGGCTCAACATCAATTCCGTGCCCGACGAAGCCGTGATGGCGCTGGACATCCGCACGGTGCCCACCGTGAACCACGCGAAGCTGCGCGAGGAGTTGCAGTCCCTTCTGGGCAGCGAGGTGGAGCTGGAGACGCTCCTCGACCTGGAGGCGGTGTACACCGAGCCCGGGCACGCGTGGATGCAGGAAGTCTTCGACGTGATGCAGCCCTACCTTGGCGGGCGCCCGGAACCTCGCGTCGCCACCTACTTCACCGACGCGGCGGCGCTCAACGTCGCCTACGACTCGCCGCCCACCGTCATCCTCGGCCCCGGCGAGGCGCAGATGGCGCACCAGACCGACGAGTACTGCGTGGTCGAACGCATCCGCGAGGCCGTGGCGGCCTACGAGGAGATCACGCGCCGCTGGTGCGGCTTCTGAGGCAGACCCTTGGCGGCTCCGGACGACACCTGGTCGGGCAGCAGCGCGCAGGACAAGGTCGAGGGGCTGCTCGACCCTGGCAGCTACGCGCCCCTGACCGCCCAGGCGACCGGATCCCTGCGCGCCGGCACCGGCCTGCTCGGCGGCAAGCCGGTGGTCATTGCGGCGACCGACCGCGACACGGCGGGCGGCTCGTTCGGCGTCGTCGAATCCCATGCGCTCGCGGCGATGCTGCGCCAGGACCAGACGCAGCACCTGCCCTTCATCCTCTGCCTGGACTCGGCCGGCGCGCGCCTGGACGAAGGCCTGCCGGCCCTGGGCGCCTTCCGCCAGCTGTACCGGCAGGTCCTCGACCTGCGCCTGGCCGGCGTGCCGATGCTGGCGCTGCTGGGCCGCGACTGCTTCGGTGGCGCGAGCATGCTTGCCACCGCCTGCAGCCACCGGGTCTATGCCGTCGCGTCCCGGCTGGCGATGTCCGGACCGGCGGTCATCCAGGCCCTCGGCGGACGCAACGAGCTCGATGCGTCCGACAAGCAGGCGGTCAATGCGCTCATGGGCGGCACGTCGCGCGCGGCGATGGAGTCCGCGGGCCGGCTGAACGAGGACAGCCTGTATGCTTACCGCCAGGCGGCGATCGACTGGGTGCTGCGTCCCGCCGGCCCCCCCGACTTGCGCGGGCAGCACAACCGCCTTGCCGCGCGGCTGCTCGAGCACGGCATGGCCCCCTCGCCGGCCGAGGTTGGGGCGTCCCTGCCCGCGGTCATGCAGGACCTGGTGCCCGAGACCTTCACCGCCAGGCAGATCGACGGCGTCATCGTCGGCCGCCTGCAGCCGAATGCCCCCAACACGTACTTCGGGTTCGTCGGCGGCGTGGCCGTGGGTGCGCTCGCCGCCTGGACCCTGGCGGGGGAGTGCCTGCGCGCGGCCGATGCCCACCCGGGCGAAGCCATCATGCTGCTGCTCGATTCCCCGGGACAGGCGCCGACGTTCGGTGACGAGCGCGTGTTGCTGTCGGAATACGTTTCCCACCTGGCCCTGGTGCTTGCCAGCCTGCGGCAGGCCGGCCATCGGGTGACGCTCCAGGTCATCGGCGAGGCCGCCGGGGGCATCTACGTGGCGCTCGCGGCGCCGGCGGGGCGCGTCATCGCGCTGCCCGGCGCCAGCGTGCAAATCCTGCCCCCCGCGGCCATCGCGCGGGTCCTGCGGCGCTCCAGCATGACGGCGAGCGTGGACGACTACTTGCAATCCGGCGTCATCGATACCCTGGTATGAACGAAAACTTCCACGCGGCGATCGAAGCCGCGGCCCGCGGCCGCGAAACACAGCTACTGCTCGAGACGGACGACGGGGCGACCTTCACGCATGCCCAGGCCGCGGAATGGTCGGGGCGGATCGCCAACCTGCTCGTGGCCTCCGGGGCGATGCGCGGCGATCGCGTTGCCGTGCAGGTGGAGAAGTCCCCGATGTCGCTGTTCCTGTACCTGGCCTGCCTGCGGGCCGGCGTGGTGTACCTGCCGCTCAACACCGCCTACCAGCGCGGGGAGCTGGCGCATTTCATCGACGATGCGCAACCGAGCGTGATCGTCTGCCGTCCCGAGTCCGCGCCAACGATGCAGGCGCTGTGTGGCGGGCGGGCCCGTGTGCTGGGGCTGGACGACGAGGGCGGGGGCGAACTGGCGCAGGCCGCGGCACGGCAGCCCGCCGGGTTCGCGACGGTCGCGGCCGACGGCGACGATCTGGCCGTGATCCTTTACACCTCGGGCACGACCGGCCGTTCCAAGGGGGCAATGCTGACCCATCGCAATCTTTCGTCGAATGCGCGCACCCTGGTTGCGTATTGGGGCTTCGGCGAACGCGACGTGCTGCTGCACGCGCTGCCGATCTTCCACGTGCATGGCCTGTTCGTGGCCAACCATTGCGCCCTGCTGTCCGGGGCGAGGATGCTCTGGCATCGCAAGTTCGACGCAAAGCGGGTGATCCGCGACCTGCACCGCGCCACGGTGCTGATGGGCGTGCCGACCTTCTATACGCGCCTGCTCGCCGAAGCCGGTTTCACGCGGGAGATCACCGCCGGTGTGCGGCTGTTCATCTCCGGCTCCGCGCCCCTGCTGCCCGACACCTTCTCCGAGTTCGTGGCCCGCACCGGCCAGGCCATCCTCGAGCGTTACGGCATGTCGGAAACCGGCATGAACACGTCCAATCCCCTGGACGGGGAACGCCGCGCCGGCAGCGTCGGCTTTGCCCTGCCCGGGGTGGCGGTGCGCGTGGCCGGCGACGGCGACCGGCCCCTGCCGGCGGGCGAGATCGGCGGCATCCAGGTCAAGGGCCCGAACGTGTTCCGCGGCTACTGGCGCATGCCGGAAAAGACGCGCGAGGAATTCACGGCCGACGGCTGGTTCCGCACGGGCGACGTCGGCACGTTCGATGCCGAGGGCTATCTTTCCATCGTCGGCCGCGCCAAGGACCTGATCATCAGCGGCGGCTACAACGTCTACCCGAAGGAAATCGAGCTCGCGCTCGATGTCATGCCGGGCGTGGTCGAGTCCGCCGTCATCGGCGTCCCGCACCCCGATTTCGGCGAAGCCGTGGCGGCCGTCATCGTCCCGCGCAAGGACGCGAGCCTCGACCCGGCGGCGATCATCGCCGAGCTGCGCAAGAACCTCGCGAACTTCAAGGTGCCCAAGCAGGTATACCTGGTCGATGAACTGCCGCGCAATGCCATGGGCAAGGTGCAGAAGGCGCAGCTGCGGGCGCGCTACCGGGGAAGCTGACCACGGAGGCCGGCATGCGCTGGGAAGACGGCAGGCGAAGCGACAACATCGAAGACCGGCGCGGCATGCGCGTGCCGGGCGGCATCGCGGGCGGCGGGATCGGTGTGGTCGTGGTCGCGCTCATCGCCATGTTCTTCGGCGTGGACCCGGGCGTCATCCTGCAGCAGGGCGGGTCCGCGCCGCCGCCGCGGGCGGCGCCCGTCGACCCGGCGCAGGACCGCGCCCGGGATTTCGTGTCCGTCGTCCTGGCGGACACGGAAGACACCTGGGGCGACATCTTCGGCCGCGGTGGCGCCGAATACCGCGTGCCGACCCTGGTCCTGTTCACGGGCGCCGTGCAATCGGCCTGCGGCTACGCCCAGGCCGCGGTCGGTCCGTTCTACTGCTCCGGCGACCGCAAGGTCTACCTCGACCTGGACTTCTTCGCCACGCTGGAAAGGCGCCTCGGCGCCCGAGGTGATTTCGCGCAGGCGTACGTCGTCGCGCACGAGGTCGGCCACCACGTGCAGAACCTGCTCGGCATCTCGCGCAAGGTCGCCGAGGCGGCGGCGCGCGGCGACCAGGCGCGGGCGAACCAGCTCTCCGTGCGCCAGGAGCTGCAGGCCGATTGCTTCGCAGGCATCTGGGCGCACCATGCGGACCGGTCCCGGCATGTGCTGGAAGCCGGTGACATCGAGGAAGGGCTCAACGCCGCCGCGGCCATCGGCGACGACCGGCTGCAGATGCAGGCACGCGGTTACGTGGCCCCGGAGAGCTTTACCCACGGCAGCTCGGCGCAGCGCGTGCGCTGGTTCCGCCGCGGGCTGCAATCCGGCGAGCTTTCCGCTTGCGAGACCTTCAAGGCCGAGCGCCTGTAGCCGCACGCTTGCGCCGGACGCCGATGGCATAATCCGCGCATCCGCAAGGGAGGATGGCGCATGCTGATCAGCAACCTCGAGATCGTTCCCGGCCGCCGCATCGTCAAGCACCTCGGCCTGGTGCAGGGCAGTACCGTGCGCTCCAAGCACGTCGGCAAGGACATCATGGCGGGCCTGAAGAACATCGTCGGCGGGGAGCTCAAGGGCTACACCGACCTGCTCAAGGAGGCGCGCCAGGAAGCCACGGACCGCATGGTGCAGCAGGCGCAGGGCGTCGGCGCGAACGCGGTGCTCAATGTCCGCTTCAGCACGTCCTCGATCACGCAGGGCGCGGCGGAAATGCTCGCCTACGGCACGGCGGTCGTCCTGGAGTAGGCGATGGGCGAATTCCTCGACCTGATCGTCTTCCTCGTCCTGATGGTGGTCGGCTACGTCGCCGGGCGCATCGCGGAGCGGCGGCACTACCGGTCGATCCTCGAGCGCGAGAAGCAAATGGCGGGCGTGCTGGTGTTCTCCAACCGCTTTCCCCCGCTTTCCGGCGCCGGGGGCCAGGCGCTGGTCGCGGGCAGCGTGGTGGTTTCGGAGGATTACTTCAAGCGCGTGGTGTCCTCGCTGCAAAGCGTCTTCGGCGGCCGCCTGCGCGCTTATGAATCGCTGCTCGACCGCGCGCGCCGGGAGGCGGTCCTGCGCATGAAGCAGGAGGCGAGCGAGCAGGGCGCGCGCATGATCGTCAACGTGAAGTTCCAGACCTTCTCGATCCCCGGGCGCAACCCCCGCAGTTACGGCGCCGTGGAAGTCATGGCTTACGGCACGGCCCTGACCGCGCGCTGACGTCCCGGCCCGCGGTGCAGTACAGCAACCCGCAGATCCCGGAAGGGATCAACGTCAGCGCCACGCATCCGCTGCTCGATTTCCTGCGGCTGCTGGGCGGCATCGCCGTGGCGGCGGCGCTGGTCATCGGCGTCGCGGCCCTGCTCGCCGACAAGCTCGCGCGCCACCTGCCGTTCTCCGCGGAGGAGCGGCTCGCCGCCCGGTTCGCGGGGGCGCTGCCGCCGCCATCGCCGCAATCCGCGTACCTGCAGGCGCTGGCGGATCGCATTGCCGCGGCCCAGGACCTGCCCGAAGGCATGCGCGTGCGCCTGCATTTCGTCGACGAGCCGGCCATCAACGCGTTCGCCACGCTGGGCGGCAACATCGTCGTGTTTCGCGGCCTGCTCGACAGGATGCCCAGCGAAAACGCGCTCGCCATGGTGATCGCCCACGAGGTTGCGCACGTGAAGCTGCGGCACCCGGTGACCACCCTGGGCCGGGGCCTGGCGATCGGGGTCGCGGTGGCGACGCTGTCGGCGGGCGCGGGCGGCGACATCGCGGGCCGCACCCTCGGCAATGGCGGCCTGCTGACGGTGCTCACCTTCAGCCGGGCGCAGGAGCGGGAGGCCGACGCCCGGGCCCTGGGCGCGGTTGCCGCGCTCTATGGGCATGTCGCGGGTGCGGACCGCATCTTCCGCCTGCTGGGTGAGGAAGCGGCGAGGCTGCCGCTCGATCCGCCGGCGTTGCTGCGCACCCACCCGCTCGACCGGGAACGCATCGACGCGATCGCCGCCATGGCGGCGGCAAACGGCTGGAGCCTGGCGGGCGCGGTTCGCCCCCTCCCCGCGGACCTTCGCGGCCGGCCGCCTGCCGGGGGCTCGTAGCGCATGGATGCCCTCGATCGCATCGTCGACGGCATGGCTTCGTCCGGCTGGGTGGCGCTGCCCGGGTTCGTCGGGGAGGCCGAGGTTAGGGCGCTCGCGGCCGAATCAGCGCAGCTATTGCGCGGCGGTGCCTTCCATGACGCCGCCATCGGCACCGGCGCGCGGCAGCGTGTCGACGAAGACATCCGCACCGACCAGATCCTGTGGCTGGAGCCCGCGGGAAGCAGCGAGGTCCAACGCGCCTGCCTCGCGAAGTTCGAGCAAGTGCGCCTGCGCCTGAACCGGGACCTGCAACTGGGGCTGTTCGAGTACGAATGCCATTTCGCGCGCTATGCGCCGGGGGCGTTCTATCGCCGCCACGTCGACCAGTTCAGCCGCGATTCGCGGCGGCGCGTCTCCAGCATCCTGTACCTGAACCCGGGATGGGAGGCTGCCTGCGGCGGGGCGCTGCGCCTGTACCTCGAGCGCAAGCCCGAGTCGGCGCACGTGGACATCCTGCCCGACGCGGGCACGCTGGTGCTGTTCCTCAGCGAGCGGTTTCCCCATGAGGTGCTGCCGGCCACGCGCGAACGCCTGAGCCTCACCGGGTGGTTCAAGGCCCGCGGCTAGCGCCTAGTGCCTAGTGCCTAGTGCAGGGAACCCTGGAACAACGTCCAGAGCATCCTCGTGGCGAGGATGAACAGGATCACGGCGAAGATCTTCTTCAGGCGCGACACCGGCATCGAGTGCGCCATCTTCGCGCCCCAGGGCACCGTCACCAGCGTGCCGACCACGATGCCGACGAGCGCCGGCAGGTAGACGTAGCCGAAGCTCCACGCGGGCAGGTGGTCCTTGTTCCAGCCGGTCGCGATGAAGCCGGCTGCGCCGGCGACCGCGATCGGCAGGCCGAGCGCGGCCGAGGTGCCGATGGCGTTGCGCATGGGCACGTTGCAAAGGGTCATCAGGGGAATCGTCATGACGCCGCCGCCCACGCCGACCAGCGCGGAGAGCACCCCGATCGCCACGGCCGCGACGCTCATGCCCCATTTGCCGGGCAGCTGGCGCGAAGGCTTGGGCCTGGCATTCAGGAACATCTGCGCGGCGGAGTAGTAGACGAAGACCACGAAGAAGATCGCGAGGTACTTCGACTTCAGCTGGTCGGCGACCAGCGCGCCCAGAAGGGTGCCGGCGATCAGCCCCGGCACCGAGGCGCGCACGATGTCCCATCGCACCGCGCCGTGGCCGTGGTGCGCGCGAAGGCTGGAAATGGAGGTGAACACGATGCTGGTGATGGACGTGCCCAGCGCCATGTGCAGGATCCGGTCGTCGGGGAAATGCTGGACGGTGAACAGGTACACCATCAGCGTCACCAGGATGAGGCCGCCGCCGATGCCCAGGAGGCCGGCGAAAAAGCCGACGAACAGCCCCATCAGCAGGTAAACGATCCACCACTCCATGGCAGCGCTACAGGAGGTCCGAGATGAACGCCCATTCGCGTTCGGTCACGGGCGTGATGGAAAGCCGGTTGCCGCGCTTGAGGATGACCATATCCTTCAGCTCGGGGTGCGAGCGCAGCTCGGGCAGGCCGACGAGGCGGGTTTTTTTCACCAGCGTCACGTCGACGTTGAACCAGCGCGGCAGGTCGCGGCTCGCCTTGGGGTCGAAGTAGGGGCTCTTGCGGTCGAACTGGGTCTCGTCCGGATAGGCGAGTCGCGAAACCCGGGCGATGCCGGCGATGCCCGGTTCCGGGCAGCTCGAATGGTAGAACAGCACCTTGTCGCCGACCTTCATCTGGTCGCGCATGAAATTGCGCGCCTGGTAGTTGCGCACGCCCCACCAGGCGGCGGTCCTGTCCGGCGACGCGGCGAGATGGTCGATGCCGAAAACGTCGGGCTCGGACTTCATCAGCCAGTGGTTCATGGTCGCGCGTTCCGGGGCAAAGGCGGAACTCTAGCGGATTGCGCGGCCGGCGCAAGCCGCGGGGCGCGCAAAAGAAAAAAGCGGCCTCGCCGCCTTTGGCCCTGCATCCTGCTTCGGGTGGGGAGCCCCCCGCGCGTGCCGTCAGGCCGTCATCTTGAACCTGGGGTTCAAGGTGGTCGCTTTCCGAGCACATCAGGCGCTTCCGCATTGGGACGCGCACAACAGCGCTGCTTTAGGCCGCAACCAAGGCTAGTAACATTGGTTCAAAGAATTAAAGCCTGACAACAACGCAGGGGACATTGACCGTCGTCAGAACAACTCGTCCTGGCCGTCCATGGCCTGGTCGATGGTTGCCTGCATGCGGTTCATTCTACGCTTGAACTCGCCGACGTCAAATGCGCCGGCCACGCGCGAGGAGAGGTATTCGTGCGTGATGTTGAGCGCGGCCATGATGGCGATGCGCTCGACGCCGATGACTTTGCCCGTGTCGCGGATTTCCTTCATCTTGCTGTTCAGGAATTCCACCGCCTTGAGCAGGTCCTTCTGCTCGTCTTCGGTGCAGGAGACGCGAAATTCGCGGCCCATGATGCTCACGTCGAGTCCGCGCGAATCCTTGCTCATTCCTGGGCCTCGGGGATCTGGCTGAGCAGCGACTCCAGCCGTGTCCTGGCCGCGCTCACCTTCTCGGCCAGGCGCTTGTTCTCGCTTTGCGCGGAAGCCAGCTGCTGGCGCAGCTGGGAATTGTCCCCACGCAGCTTCTGGCACAGCTTTGCCAGCTGGGCGATCTTCTCGTCGAGGGTATTGAGCTCGGCTTCCATCGGCACACTATAAAGACAAAAAACCAGCAAAGTCAACTGCTAACGGGCCGTACTGAAAGTATTTTGACATATGCGGTAGCGACCATGCCTGCCTGGATGAGACGCCGGGGCGGGAATTTGGTGCCGGGCGTTCCGGGGGGTAAACTCCGGCCACGATCTCGGGTGCCTGGCCGGCCTCACCGGCCGGGTCAAACGGGAAACAGGTGCGCGCGGCTTGCCGCGCAATTCCTGTGCTGCCCCCGCAACGGTAAGCGACGCAAGGGGCGTGTCATTCGGCCACTGTGGACAACGCCGGCAAGGACTGCCGACGCCCCTCCATGGGAAGGCGACACGCTCCGATCGCAAGCCCGGATACCGGCCCCGGAACGCGAACTGGAGTTTCCGCGCGGGGCGGTTTCCGGATCCGCCTTGCGCGGCCCTTCCGAATCCCTTTCCCGCGCGCCGACTCCCCTTGAGCAACCAGGCACGCGGCGGGCGTGCATCGAAGGGAGAATAAGAATGAAGTGCCTACTGCCGGCGGTCCTCGCCGGCTTCGCCATCGCCTTGCCCTCGCAGGCGCAGGACACCAAGGACAAGGATCTCGTCGCACCGGAGGTGGTGGTGACGGCGACCCGGTTCGAAGAGCCGCAGTCCGGACACCCCCTGGGAACGCAGGTCATCACGCGGCCGCAGATCGAGGCCAGCAACGCGCAGACGATCCAGGATGTGCTGATCACGATCGGCGGGCTCCATGCGCGCGACAACGGCCGTTCGAATCCGCAACTGGACCTGCGCGGTTTCGGCGTGAGCGGCGACCAGAACACGCTGGTGCTGGTCAACGGGCGCAAGATCAGCGAGATCGACCTGCAACCCGCCAATCTTGCCGCGGTGCCCCTGTCCTCGGTGGAACGCATCGAGATCCTGCGCGGCGGGGGAGCCGTCCTCTACGGCGGGGGGGCGACCGGCGGAACCATCAACATCATCACGCGCGTCCCGACGCCGGGGGAACGGTCCGGCTACCTGCAGGCGGGCGCGGGCAGCTATGACGCCTGGTCCGCGCAGGCGGGCCTCCAGGTCGCGGGGGAATCGGTCGGCCTCGGGCTGGCGGCGCGGCGCTTCGATACGGAGGGCTACCGCGACAACGGCGCCGATCGCCAGGACACGATCGACGCAAGCGTCACGCTGAACGGGGCGGCCGGCCGGTTCACCCTCGGGTTCGGCAAGGACGCGCAGGATACCCGCCTTCCCGGCGCGCTGAGCCGCTCGCAGATCGCCATCGATCGGCGGGCCACCGTTTTCCCGGACGACTTCGCTTCCCTCGACACGGAATACGTTTCGGCAGCATGGACACGCGCCTTCGGCATCGTCGAACTGACCGCGGATGCGTCCCATCGGGAAAGCGAGGGCCACGGTTCGGTCGGCGGGGGCCAAAGCAACTACCACAATCGCTCGACGCTGGTGTCGCCCCGCGCGAGGATCGCGAACACCCTCTGGGGCATGAAGAATTCACTGGTCTTCGGCGTGGACTGGGAGGGCTGGGACTACGATTCCCTCACCGTGTTTCCCGGCTTCGATGCGGATACCACGTCGATCCAGGAGACGTCGGCGGTCTACGCGCAGAACACCCTCAACGTGAGCGAGCGCACCGCCATCACGATCGGCGCACGCAGCCAGCGCAGCCGTACGGAGATCCAGTCGCGGGACACCTTCACGCCGGCCGGCACCACCGCCCAGACGGTGCAGCCCAAAGCGTACGAGGTGGCGCTGCGCCAGGGCATCGGCTCCGGCTGGAACCTGTCCCTGAAGGCCGGTGGCAGCTTTCGCCTTGCCACGGTGGACGAGAACCGCGGGCAGGCGGTTCCGCTCGCGCCGCAAACGTCGCGCGACCGCGAAGCCGGCATCGAATACGATTCCGACGGCCGGCGCCTGAAGTTGTCCGCCTATCGCATGAGCGTCTCGGACGAGATCCACTTCATGTTCATCACCGGCGGCCCCTTCGGCCTGTTCGGTTCGAACGTGAACCTGCCGCCCACGCGCCATGAGGGACTGGAACTGGAAGGGCAGCTCCCGCTCCTTCCCAGCCTGAGGTTGCTGGGACGCCTCGAGTGGCGGCGGGCGCAGTTCCGCGCAGGAACCTTCGGCGGCGTCGATGTCAGCGGCAAGGACGTTCCGCTCGTGCCGGACAAGCTCGCCTCGCTGGTGCTGTCGTGGCAACCGGCGGACGCCTGGAACCTCACCGGCGCGGTGCGCTACGTCGGCGGGCAGCGTTTCGACAACGACCAGAACAACGCCTTTCCGGAGAAAATGCCGGCCTACACGCTCGTCGACCTCAAGGCCTCCCGCAGCTATCGGCACTGGTTGTTCAGCGCCGAACTCAACAACGCGTTCGGCGAGGAGTACTTCAGCTATGGAATCGTGAACGGGCCGGGTACGTCCTACTCCGCGTATCCGGAAGCGCAGCAATCGTTCCTCCTGCGGGCCGAGTATCGCTTCGGCTCCTGAGCCGCCGCCCCGTCCCTGTTTCGATTTATGACAGGCGCTTGCGGGATACTTCGCCCGGGCGTAGGCTGGCTGCAGCATATCCGGGCTTTCTGCCCGCGATTCCACTCAACGAGGAGACCCTCATGCCGTACCGCGGACTTGAACTGACCGGCCGCCTGCTGGCGGCCATCCTGGCCGCTGCCCTGTGCGCCGCGCCAGCCTTCGCAAAGAAAGACAAGGTCGGCAAGGGCGAGGGTGCCGTCGACATCGTGGCCTGGCCGGGCTACATCGAGCGGGGCGAGACGGACAAGAGCTTCGACTGGGTCACCGACTTCGAGAAAAAGACGGGCTGCAAGGTCAACGTCAAGACGGCGGGCACTTCCGACGAAATGGTCGCGCTCATGAACGAGGGTGGTTTCGACCTGGTGACCGCCTCCGGCGACGCCAGCATGCGCCTGGTCGCCGGCAAGCGCGTCCAGGAAGTGAACGTCGGGCTCATCCCCAGCTACAAGAGCATCGACCCGCGCCTGCAGAAGGCGCCCTGGCATTTCGTCGACGGCAGGCATTACGGCGTGCCCTACCAGTGGGGATACAACGTGCTCGCCTACAACACCAACGTCTTCAAGACGCCGCCCGCCAGCTGGGAGGTGGTGTTCAAGGAAATGAAGCTCGGCGACGGCAAGTCGAACAAGGGCCGGGTGCAGGCCTTCGACGGCCCGATCTACATTGCGGACGCGGCCCTCTACCTGATGCACGCGAAGCCCGAGCTGGGCATCAAGAACCCCTACGAGCTCGACGAGGCGCAGTACAAGGCGGCGCTTGCGCTGCTGCGCGAGCAGCGCAAGCTCGTGTCGCGCTACTGGCACGATGCCATGGTGCAGATCGACGACTTCAAGAACGAGGGCGTGGTCGCGTCCTCCTCCTGGGGCTTCCAGGTCAACCTGCTCCGCGGCGAGAAGAAGCCCATCGCGAGCGTGGTGCCGAAGGAAGGCGCCACCGGCTGGGCCGACACCACGATGATGCATGTCGACGCACGGCATCCGAATTGCGCTTACATGTGGATGGAGCACTCGGTCAACAAGAAGCTCCAGGGCGACCTCGCCGCCTGGTTCGGTTCCGTGCCGGTGGTGCCGGAGGCCTGCAAGGGCAATGCGCTGCTGGGCGACAAGGGTTGCGAGACCAACGGCATCAAGGAGTTCGACCGCATCTGGTTCTGGCGCACCCCGGTCGCCAAATGCAGCGGCGGGCGCACCTGCGTGCCCTACTACCGCTGGGTGACCGACTACATCGCCGTCCTGGGCGGCCGCTAGCGCGCCGGGCCGGGACCGACCACCCACCTTCGGGCCGCGCTGTGCGGCCCGTTTCACGTGTGGCATCGTGTCGTCATGCGAGAGAAAAACGGGATCGCGGTTTCCTTCAAGGGGGTGACGCGCCGCTTCGGCGACGTGCGCGCCGTGGATGACGTTAGCTTCGAGATCGCCGATGGCGAGTTCTTCTCGATGCTCGGGCCGTCCGGCTCCGGCAAGACGACCTGCCTGCGCCTCATCGCCGGCTTCGAGCGGCCCGATGCCGGCAGCATCGTGGTCCACGGCGAGAACGTGGAGGGGGTGCCGCCCTACGAGCGCGACGTCAACACGGTATTCCAGGATTACGCCCTGTTTCCGCACATGACGGTCCACGAGAACGTCGAATACGGGCTGATGATCCGCAAGGTGCCCGCCGGCGAGCGCCGGCGGCGCTCCCAGGAGATGCTGGATCTGGTCAAGCTCGGCCCGCTGGGCGGCCGCAAGCCCAGCCAGCTCTCCGGCGGGCAGCGCCAGCGTGTGGCCCTGGCGCGCGCGCTCATCAACCGGCCGGGGGTGCTGCTGCTCGACGAGCCGCTGGGCGCGCTGGACCTGAAGCTGCGCGAGGAAATGCAGGAGGAGCTCAAGACCCTGCAGCGCCAGGTCGGCATCACCTTCGTTTATGTCACGCACGACCAGGGCGAGGCGCTTGCGATGAGCGACCGCCTGGCGGTCTTCAACCACGGGCGCATCGAGCAGCTGGGTGCGCCGGCCGAGATCTACGAGCATCCGGCGACGGCCTTCGTGGCCGGCTTCGTCGGCGCCTCCAACGTGTGCCGCGATGCGCTCGCGGTGCGCATCACGGGCAACGCGCGGCCGTTCGCGATCCGCCCGGAGAAAATCGCCATGGCCCGTGCCGGCGAGCCGCTCGCCGAGGGCTGGGTCGGGGTGCCCGGCAAGGTGCGTTCGGTGACGTATCACGGGGCCACCACCCGCTATACCGTCACCGTGGAAAGCGGCGAGCTCGACGTGATGCGCCAGAACGCCGGCGATGGCCGCACGGGGGCATCCGCCGGCGACGTCGTGCAGCTCACCTGGCCGCGCGCGATGTGCCAGCCCCTCCTGGACGAGAAGTGAGCCCGGCGCCGGCGCTGTCGCGCCTATCCACCCTGTTCTACGTTCGTCCGAGGCTGCTGCTCGCGCTGCTGCTCGCGCCGCCGCTGCTCTGGCTGGGCGTCATCTACCTGGGCTCCCTGCTGGCGCTGCTGCTGCAGAGTTTTTTCTACATCGACGAGTTCTCGGGCACGATCGTGCGCGAGCCCTCGCTCGAGACCTTCCGCCAGCTCTTCACCGCCGCCAACGCAGACGTGTTCCTGCGCACGACCCTGATGGCCGCGGCCGTCACCGTCGCGGCGGCGGCCATCGCCTTCCCGCTGGCGTACTACATGGTGCGCTATGCCAGCCTGCGCATGAAGGCCGCGCTCTACCTCGCCGTCATGCTGCCGCTTTGGTCGAGCTACCTGGTCCGCGTCTACGCGTGGAAGCTGATCCTGGCCAAGGAAGGCATCGTCACCTGGTTCGCCAGCCAGCTGCACCTGGGCTGGGCGCTCGACGCCCTGCTTTCCCTCCCGGTCATCGGCGGCCCGTCTCTGTCGACTTCCTACATCGGCAGTTTCCTGGTGTTCCTCTACATCTGGCTGCCGTTCATGGTCCTGCCGATCGTCGCGGCGCTGGAACGGGTGCCCCGCTCCCTGGTCGAAGCTTCCGCCGACCTCGGCGCCTCGCCGCGGGAGACCTTCCGCCGGGTCATCCTGCCGCTCGCCTTTCCGGGTGTCGTCGCGGGCTCCATCTTCACCTTCTCGCTCACGCTCGGCGACTACATCATTCCCGGCATCATCGGCAACTCGCGCCCGTTCATCGGCCAGGCCGTCTACCAGCTGCAGGGCACTGCAGGCAACATCCCGCTTGCCGCCGCGTTCACGATCGTGCCGATCCTGATCATGGGCGCCTACCTGCTTGCCGCCCGCCGGCTGGGCGCCTTCGATGCGCTGTAGCCCCCATGGCCCGATCGATTGCGCAGGCCCCGATGCGAACTGAGGCCGCCCCGCGCGCGCGCGCCGGCTGGCCGCTCCGGCTCGCCACGGCCGGCGCCGTGGCCTTCCTGCACCTGCCCCTGTTCTTCATCGTCCTGTACGCCTTCAGCACCGAGGAGAAGAGCTTTGCGTTCCCGCTGCCGGGCCTGACGCTGAAGTGGTTCGCGGTGGCCTGGGCGCGCGAGGACATCCGTGCGGCGCTGGCGCTGTCGGTCCAGGTCGCGGCCGTCTCCACGGCGGTGGCGATGATCCTGGGCACGCTGGCCGCCGCCGCGGTCTGGCGCACGCGGTTCTTCGGTCGCGAGGCGATCTCCCTGCTGCTGATCCTGCCGATTGCCCTGCCCGGCATCATCACGGGCATCAGCCTGCGCTCGGCGCTCAACCTCGCGGGCGTGCCGTTCAGCTTCTGGACCATCGTCATCGGCCATGCCACGTTCTGCATCGTGGTCGTGTACAACAACGTGCTCGCACGGTTTCGCCGTTCCTCGCCCGCCTTGATCGAGGCCTCCATGGACCTCGGCGCCAACGGCTGGCAGACCTTCCGCCATGTCATCCTGCCCCACATCGCCACGGCGCTGCTCGCGGGCGGCATGCTGGCGTTCGCGCTGTCGTTCGACGAGGTCATTGTCACCACCTTCACCGCCGGCCAGCAGTCCACGCTGCCGATCTGGATGCTCACGGAGCTGGTGCGCCCCCGCCAGCGGCCCGTCACCAACGTGGTGGCGGTGTTCGTGATCGCGGTGACGTTCATCCCGATCCTGGCGGCCTTTTACCTGACCCGGGATACCCACGAGGTCGCGGGCAGCGGAAAATAGCCTTCCCACGAGGAGCAATCATGCAAACCAAGCTGTTGATCAATGGACAACTCGTCGGCGGCGCCGGCCCCGAGGTCGAGGTCGTCAACCCGGCCACCGGGGAGAACCTGGCGAAGCTGCGCGAGGCCTCGCCGGACCAGGTGGACCAGGCGGTCGCTGCGGCCAGGACCGCCTTCCAGTCCTGGGGCCAGACCACGCCCCAGGAGCGCGCCCTGCTGCTGCTCAGGCTGGCGGACCGCATCGAACAGGCGTCAGCCGAGTTCGCGGCGCTGGAGTCGCTCAACTGTGGCAAGCCCAGGGCCCGCGCCCTCGCCGACGAGATGCCCGCGATCGTCGATTGCTTCCGCTACTTCGCCGGCGCGGCGCGCTGCCTGCACGGCAGTGCGGCGGACGAGTACCTTCCCAACCACACCAGCATGATCCGCCGCGACCCGGTCGGCGTCGTCGCCCAGATCACGCCCTGGAATTACCCGCTCATGATGGCCGCGTGGAAGCTGGCGCCCGCGCTCGCCGCGGGCAACACGATCGTCCTCAAGCCCTCGGAAATGACCCCGCTGACCACGCTCAAGCTCGCGGAACTGCTCGCGGAGATCCTGCCAAAGGGGGTCGTCAACGTGGTCAACGGCCGCGGCGAGACCGTCGGTGCGCCGCTGATCCACCACGCCGGCGTGCGCATGATCTCCGTCACCGGCAGCATTGCGACCGGGCAGAAGGTGGTGCAGGCGGCGCAGGCCACCGTCAAGCGCACCCACCTCGAGCTCGGCGGCAAGGCGCCGGTGATCGTGTTCGACGATGCCGACCTCGAGGCGGTCGTCGCCGGCCTGCGCACCTTCGGCTACTACAACGCGGGCCAGGACTGCACCGCGGCCTGCCGCATCTACGCCGGGCCGAAAATCCACGATCGGCTGGTCGCGGACCTCGCCTCGGCGGTGAAGTCGATCAAGTTCGGCCAGCCCGAGAGCGAGGATTCCGAGATCGGCCCCCTCATCAGCGCCGCCCAGCGCAACCGCGTCGCCGGCTTCGTGGAGCGGGCCCTGTCCGCCCGGCACATGGAGGCCGTGGCCGGCGGCGCGGTCGCCTCGGGCAAGGGCTTTTTCTACCAGCCCACCGTCATCGCCGGCGCCCTGCAGGACGACGAGATCGTGCGCAAGGAGGTCTTCGGGCCCGTGGTATCCGTGACCCGCTTCCAGGATCCCGAGGAGGCGATCGAGTGGGCGAACGACTCCGAGTACGGGCTCGCCTCCTCGGTCTGGACCCGGGACGTCGGCCGGGCCATGAAGGTGGCCGCCCGCCTCGAGTACGGCTGCACCTGGATCAACACGCACTTCATGCTCGCCAACGAGATGCCCCATGGCGGGGTCAAGATGTCCGGCTACGGCAAGGACATGTCGATGTACGGGCTGGAGGACTACACGGTGGTGCGCCACATCATGGTGAACCACGGGTAGGAGATCCACCTCTCCCCCTCCCGCCAGGGGAGGGGGAGATCTGCTGCAGCAGGGCTTCAGGACGCTCGACTTCCCTGGCCGCAGGGAGCGGGAGCGGGGCAGTGGGTATGCTATCTTCCTTCGATGCATGAACTGACCAGCACCCAGCTCTACCTTCGCCTTCTCGCTTACGTCCGGCCGTACTGGGGCGTCTTCGCATTCTCGATCGTTGGCATGCTCATCACCGCCGCGACCGAGGTCGTGCTTCCGGCCGCGATCAAGCCGTTCCTGGACGGCACGTTCGTCGAGAAGGACCCTTTCCTCATCCAGTGGGTGCCGGTTTTCCTCATCGTCATCTACGTGATCCGGGGCTTCGGCTCGTACGTCGGCCAGTACGCGAGCGCGTGGGTGGGCAACAAGGTCGTGATGGACCTGCGCGACCGGATGTTCCGCCGCATGCTGGCGCTGCCGATCGGCTACTTCCACGACAGCACCACCGGCAACATCATCTCCCGGTTCACGTACGACGCCGCGCAGGTCACCGGGGCGGCCACCAACGTGGTGACGGTGCTGGTCAAGGATTCGGTCACGATCGCCGGCCTCATGGCCTACCTGCTGTACGTCGACTGGAAGCTCACGCTGATCTCGCTGGTCATGATCCCGCCCATCGCCGTCGTGGTGCGCTATTTCAACATCCGGCTGCGCAACATGAGCCGCAAGACCCAGGACGCCATGGGCGACATCACCCAGGTGCTGCAGGAAACGGTCGAATGCAACAAGGTCGTGAAGACCTTCGGCGGCCAGGACTACGAGGCCCGGCGCTTCACGCAAACCAGCAACCGCCTGCGCGGATTCACCATGAAGCAGACCGCGGCGGCGGCGGCGAACGTGCCGATCGTGCAGCTGCTCGCCGCGCTCGCCACCGCGGTGGTCGTCTATTACGCCACCGTGCAGGCGCAGTCGGACGCGACGACCGTGGGCGGGTTCGTGTCCTTCCTCGCCGCCATGCTGCTGCTCACGCCGCCGCTGAAGCGCCTGACCGGCGTCGCCGAGCACCTGCAGCGCGGCCTGGCCGCCGCCGAGAGCGTGTTCGCACTGATCGACGAGCCACCCGAGAAGGACGACGGCAAGGTCGAGGTCGAGCGGGTGCGCGGCGAGATTGCCTTCGAGGGGGTGGGCTTTTCCTATCCGCGCACCGACCGGCCCGCCCTGGAGAACGTGAACCTCCACATCCGCGCCGGCGAGACCATCGCGCTGGTCGGGTCCAGCGGCAGCGGCAAGACCACGCTGGCGAACCTCGTGCCGCGCTTCTACCACGTCGACGCGGGCCGGATCACCCTCGACGGGATGAACATCGACAGCCTCTCGCTCGCCAGCCTGCGCCGCAACATCGCGCTGGTGAGCCAGGAAGTCGCGCTGTTCAACGACACCGTCGCGGCCAACATCGCCTACGGCCAGTCGGCGGGGGCAGGCCGCGAGGCCATCGAGCGCGCGGCGGAAGCGGCCCACGCGCTGGATTTCATCCGCGAGATGCCGCAGGGCTTCGACACCCTCATCGGCGAGAACGGCGTGCGCCTCTCGGGCGGCCAGCGCCAGCGGCTCGCCATCGCCCGCACCGTCCTCAAGGACGCGCCGATCCTGATCCTCGACGAGGCCACCTCGGCGCTCGATTCGGAATCGGAAAAGCACGTGCAGTCGGCCCTCGAGGCGCTCATGCAACAACGCACGACGATCGTGATCGCGCACCGCCTGTCCACCATCGAGAAGGCCGATCGCATCGTGGTGCTGGACGAGGGTCGCATCGCCGAGGTCGGCACGCATGCCGAGCTGCTGGCGAAGGAGGGCATCTACGCCAACCTCTACAACATCCAGTATTCGCTGAACGGCCTCGCGGACCTGGTTTCCGGGCCCGCCGCCTGATTCGCGCGCCCCATCGCGCAGCGCCATGGCCCTCAAGGCGACCATCTTCAAGGCCGACGTGCAGATCGCCGACATGGACCGGCCGTACTACGGCGACCATGCGCTGACCCTGGCCCGCCACCCTTCCGAGACCGACGAGCGCATGATGCTGCGCCTGCTGGCCTACGCGCTGGACGCGGGGGACGCGCTCGCCTTCGGCAAGGGATTGAGCGACGAGGACGAGCCCGACCTGTGGCGGCACGACCTCACCGGCGGCATCGAGCTGTGGGTCGAGGTGGGCCTGCCGGACGAGCGGCGGCTGCGCAGGGCCTGCGGGCGCGCTGCACTCGTCCGCGTGTACGCGTATGGCGGCCAGGCCGCCGAGCTCTGGTGGAAGAAGAACGCGGCCGATCTCGCGCGCAATCCCAACCTGGCGGTCCTTGGCGTTCCCCATGCGGGCAGCCAGGCGCTGGCCCGGCTTGCGCAGCGGACCATGAGGCTCCAGGTCACGGTCCAGGAAGGGCAGGTCTGGGTCGGCGACGACACGCGCAGCGTGGCCCTCGAGCTGGCCGCATGGAAGGACGCGGCGATTGCCGCGCGATGACTGAACGAAGGCGGCCGGGGCCTGTCTACCGGGACTCGCGATTTCCCCCGACAATCACCGGCAACGGAGGCAGGCATGTTGATCAGGAAGAAGGGCTCGGCCGTCTGGAAGGGCGGACTCAAGGACGGCAAGGGCACGGTCTCGACGGAAAGCGGCGTGCTCAAGGACTCGCAGTACGGCTTCAATACGCGCTTCGAGAACGGGCCCGGGACCAATCCCGAGGAGTTGCTCGCGGCGGCCCACGCGGGCTGCTTCTCGATGGCGCTGTCGGCGCAGCTTGGCGAGGCCGGCATGAAAGCGGAGAGCATCCACACGACCGCCACGGTCAACCTGGAGAAGGGGGACGGCGGATTCGCCATCACCGCCGTGCACCTCGATCTCACGGCGAAGATCCCCGGCGCCGACAAGGCGAAGTTCGAGACGGCCGCGAACAATGCCAAGGCCGGCTGCCCGGTCTCCAGGCTCTTCAACGCGAAAATCACGCTGGACGCGAAGCTCCAGGCCTGATCCCCGCGCGCCTATAATGCGCGCGTGAGCGATCCCGCCGACTGCAAGCAGGAGTCCGGCCGTTTCCGGCCGGTCATCGACCGCAACCGCTGCGAAGGCAAGAAGGAATGCGTGGCGGTCTGTCCCTACGGCGTGTTCACCATGGGCACGCTGCCGAGGCAGGCGCGAGGAGGCCTGTCGCTGCGCGGCAAGCTCAAGGGCTTCGCGCACCGCTGGCAACAGGCCTTTGCCACCCACGCCGACGCCTGCCACGCGTGCGGGCTTTGCGTCTCCGCCTGTCCCGAGAAGGCCATCACCCTGGCGCGGGCCTGGGGCGAAGCTCACCACGCAGGCACAGAGGACCCGGGGAAGACCTGACAGTCACCGGGAATCGCCGGGATCCCTGCCGAGCCCGGTGAGGTCGCTTCGTCAACGTGAATCGATGGCCTCCTGCCGCCCTTCGATTCCCGCCGTCCCGGCACGGCGGGCCGGCAGGGGAGATGCGCCACGGCGGGGATTTGGGTAACCTGAAGGCCGACGAGGAGGGCCGCGTCCGCGACCCGGCGCCGGTGGAGGGATTTCCATCGACGACGGGCCCGATCGGATCCCGGCCAGGCCATCGTCTTGCGTGCCGGCCCGGAGGACCGCGAGTTGCCACCGGCCGGCACATCGGGTGCGCGCATCGCGCGCGGCGTGATCAATCCTTCCTCCGGGAAGGACGGCTGAACGGATCAACGACATGGGCAAACGGATGGGAATCGGGCTGCTGGCCGCTGCATGCGCCGGCATGGTGGTCGGTTGCGCGGGCAACAAGGGCGGAACGCGGTACGACGATCCTTCGGCCATCGCCGTCCTGGAACCAACCCAGGGGAATTCGGTTCGCGGCGCGGTGGATTTCGTGCGCACGGGCAACGACGTCACGGTGACCGTCAGCCTGAGCGGCTTCGCGCCGAACTCCACCCACGGCATCCACATCCACGAGATCGGCGATTGCACGGCCCGGGATGGCTCCAGTGCCGGCGGGCACTTCAATCCCATGGGCGCCGAGCACGGCGGCACCTCCGGCGCCAAGCGCCATGGCGGCGACCTGGGCAACATCCAGGCGGACGCCACCGGCAATGTCGTGGCCACCGTGAAGATTGACGGCGTTGCCTTCGGCACCGGCACCGACAGCATCGTTGGCCGCAGCCTCGTGGTCCACGCCGGCGCCGACGACCTGAAGTCCCAGCCCGCCGGAAATTCCGGCGCCCGCATCGCCTGCGGGATCATCACCCGCAATCCGGACCGGCGGACCTACGCGCAAACGCCCTAAGTTATAGTGACAAGTGACAAGTGACGGGCGAAGCTACACTTTACTCGTCACTCGTCACTCGTCACTCGTCACTCGTCACTCGTCACTCGTCACCCGCGCAAGCGCCTAGTGCGCCTGCTCCCAGTTCGGGCCGGCGCCGACGTCCACGACCAGCGGCACGTCCAGCTTCGCCACCCCTTCCATCAGGCGCGGCAATTCCGCCTTCACGGTGTCCAGTTGCGCCTGCGGGACTTCGAGCACCAGCTCGTCGTGGACCTGCATGATCAGGCGGCTCCCCGCGCCTGACGCGGCGATCCAGCCCTGCACGGCGATCATCGCCATCTTGATCAGGTCGGCGGCGGTGCCCTGCATCGGCGCGTTGATGGCGGCGCGCTCCGCGCCCTGGCGGCGCGCGGGATTGCCGGAGCGGATCTCGGGCAGGTACAGGCGCCGGCCGAACACCGTTTCCACGTAGCCCAGCTCGCGCGCGGACTCGCGCGTGCGCTCCATGTAGTCCTTCACGCCCGGGTAGCGCTGGAAATAGCGCTCCATGTACTGGTTGGCCGCACCGCGCTCGATGCCGAGCTGGCTGGCGAGCCCGAAGGCCGACATGCCGTAGATCAGGCCGAAATTGATCACCTTGGCGTAGCGGCGCTGCTCGCTGCTGACCGCGTCGACGTCGACGCCGAAGACCTCGGAAGCCGTATGGCGGTGCACGTCCTGGCCGGCGGCGAAGGCCTGCAGCAGGCCCTTGTCCTGCGACAGGTGCGCCATGATGCGCAGTTCGATCTGGGAGTAATCCGCGGACACGATGACCGATCCCGGGGGAGCCACGAACGCCTCACGGATGCGGCGGCCTTCCGCAGTGCGCACCGGAATGTTCTGCAGGTTGGGGTCGTTGCTCGAAAGCCGCCCCGTCACGGCGACGGCCTGCCCGTAATTGGTGTGCACGCGGCCGGTTCGCGCATTGACCATGCGGGGCAGTTTGTCCGTATAGGTCGACTTGAGCTTCGACACCCCGCGGTACTCGAGGATCAGCTTCGGCAGCGGATGGTCGAGCGCCAGCTCCTGCAGCACGTCCTCGTCGGTGGATGGCAGCCCGCCCGGGGTCTTTTTCTTCACCGGCAGCTTGTGCCGCTCGAACAGGATCTCCTGCAGCTGCTTCGGTGAATTGAGGTTGAACGGCTGGCCCGCCTGCTGGTGCACCTGCTGCTCCAGCTCCAGCATGCGGGTACCGAGCGCCTTGCCCTGCTCCTCGAGCAGCGCGGCATCGAGCAGCACGCCGTTGCGCTCCATCGTGAACAGCACCTGCATCACCGGCATCTCGATGTCGCGGTAGACGCGATCGAGCTTCGCGTCGGCGGCGATGCGCGGGTAGAGCGTCTGGTGGAGCTGCAGGGTGATGTCGGCGTCCTCGCCCGAATACTCGGTTGCGCGCGACACCTCGACCTGCTCGAAGGGAATGCGCGAGGCGCCCTTGCCGGTGACGTCGTCGTAGCTGATCGTCCTGACGTCGAGGTGGCGCAGCGCGAGGTCGTCCATGTCGTGCGCGCGGTGGCTCTCCAGCACGTAGGACTGCAGCAGGGTGTCGTGCTCGATGCCCGCGAGGTCGATGCCGTGGTTGGCGAGCACGTGCTTGTCGTACTTCAGGTTCTGGCCCAGCTTGCGGCGGCCCGGATCCTGCATCCATTCGCGCAAGGTGGCGAGGACGCGCTCGACCGGAAGCTGCGCGGGCGCGCCCGCGTAGCCATGCGCCACGGGAATGTAGGCGGCCTTGCCGGGTTCCACCGAGAGCGAGATGCCCACCAGCTGCGCATTGAGCGGGTCGAGGCTCGTGGTCTCGGTGTCGAACGAGACGAGCTCCGCGGTGCGGATCCGGGCAAGCCAGGCCTGCAGCCGGTCCTCGCTGAGGACGGTCTCGTACTCGCGGGACGGGCGCGGGGCCGGCGCCTGTGGCTGCGGCGCCTGCGCCGGCGCACCCGCAGCGGCCTCGCCCTTCGACCCCCCGCCCCGCATCTCCTCGAGCCAGGTGCGGAAGTCGAAGCGCTCGAACAGTTTCGTCAGCGCCTCCGTGTCCTCGGGGCGCGTCGCCAGGTCGTCCAGCTTCACCGGCAGCTCGACGTCGCACTTGATGGAAAGCAGCCTGCGCGCGGTCGGCAGCCAGGGCAGCGCCTTGCGCAGGTTTTCGCCGACGGCGCCCTTCACCTCGTCCGCGTGTGCGACCAGGTTGTCCAGCGTGGCGTACTGCGCGAGCAGCTTGGCCGCGGTCTTCGGCCCGACCTTGTCCACGCCGGGCACGTTGTCCACCGAGTCGCCGACCAGCGTGAGGTAGTCGACGATTTGCGCGGGTTTCACGCCGAACTTGGCCTCGACGCCCGCCTCGTCGAGCTCCTCGAACGACATGGTGTTGACGAGCTTCACCATCGGGTTGACGAGCTGGGTGATGTCCTTGTCGCCCGTGGAGATGATGGTCTTCATCCCGCGCGCGGTCGCCTCCTTCGCCAGCGTGCCGATCACGTCGTCGGCCTCGACGCCCTCGACCATGAGCAGGGGCCATCCCATGGCGCGTACGCCCTCGTGCAGCGGCTCGATCTGCGCGGAAAGGTCGTCCGGCATCGGCGTGCGGTTCGCCTTGTACTGCGGATACCAGTCGTCCCGGAAGGTCTTTCCTTTTGCGTCGAATACGCAAGCGATATAATCCGCCGCTGTTTCCTTGCGCAGCTTGCGCAGCATCGCAAGCACGCCGCGGATGGCGCCGGTGGGCTCGCCGCGACGATTGCGCAGGTCCGGCAGCGCGTGGAAAGCCCGGTACAGGTAGGAAGAGCCATCAACCAGCACGAGCGTTTTCATTGACGGTCAGCGCGGAAATTCCAGCATGAGCGAAAAGCAGAAGGTTCCGGTTCCGCTCGCCCCCGAGCTCGTCGAGAAGCAGTGGTCGGCGCGCGAGTCCTGGCGGGTTTTCGGGATTATGGCAGAGTTTGTCGAGGCCACCGAACGCCTCGCGCACGTCCGCCCCGCGGTCAGCATCTTCGGCAGCGCGCGCACGCCGGCGGACCACCCCTACTACAGGCTCGCCGAGGAGATCGGGCGCCAGCTTTCCGACGCGGGCTTCTCGGTCATCTCCGGCGGCGGGCCCGGCATCATGGAGGCCGTGAACAAGGGCGCCTACGCCGGGCGGTCGCTGTCAGTGGGCCTCAACATCCAGTTGCCGCACGAGCAGGCCAGCAACCGATACCAGGACGTGAGCCAGACCTTCCGCCATTTTTTCGCCCGCAAGGTGATGTTCGTCAAGTTTGCGTGCGCCTACGTCGTGCTGCCCGGCGGCTTCGGCACGCTGGACGAACTCGGCGAGGTCCTCACCCTGGTGCAGACGCGCAAGATCCGCAGCATCCCCGTCATCCTGGTGCAGCGCGCCTACTGGCAGGGGCTCGTCGAGTGGATCGGTGACCGCATGGTCTCCGAGGGCATGATCGACCCCGAGGACGTCAGCCTGATGCAGCTCATCGACGAGCCGGAGGGCGTGGTCGAGGCGATCTTCAACCACTACGAGAAGCGCGGGTTCACGCTGACCGCGGCCGAGCACGAAGCGCAGCTGAACCTGTAGCCGCGGGTCCCCGATGTCCGTCTATACCACCGTCACGCCCGAGCAGCTCTCCGCCTGGCTGAAGAACTACTCGATCGGCGTGCTGACCGGGCTCGAGGGCATCCTTTCGGGCATCGAGAACACCAATTACTTCGTGACCACGAGCCACGGCCGCTTCGTGCTCACGCTGTTCGAGAAGCTCACCCGGCAGGAGTTGCCGTTCTACCTCAACCTGATGGCGCACCTTTCCAGCCACGGGCTGCCCTGCCCGAAGCCGATCGCCGACCTGCAGAACCACCTGCTGGGCGAACTGAACGGCAAGCCGGCGGCGATCGCCACCTTCCTCGAGGGCAAGCCGGTCGTGGAGCCCGCGCCGGAACACTGTGCGCGGGTCGGCGAAGTGCTGGCCGAGATGCACCTGGCAGGCCGCACCTACCCGGGCCGGCTCGACAACCTGCGCGGGGCGGGCTGGTGGACCGCTTGCGCCCCCGAGATCTATCCCTTCCTCAATCCCGAGGACGGCCAGCTGCTCGAGTCCGAGATCGCGTTCCAGGCCCGGCAGCGGCGCGATGACCTGCCGCGGGGCGTCGTGCATGCGGACCTGTTCCGCGACAACGTGCTGTTCCGCGACGATCCCTCCTCGGGGCCGCAGGTCGGCGGCTTCATCGACTTCTACTTCGCCTGCATCGACGCCTTCGTCTACGACGTGGCGATCACGGTGAACGACTGGTGCGTGGATGCCGAGGCCAGGCTCGATGAACCGCGCGTACGCGCGATGCTGCAGGCCTACACCGCGGTGCGGCCCTTCACGGAGCAGGAGCGCGCGGCCTGGCCCTGGATGCTGCGCGCCGGCGCGCTGCGCTTCTGGGTGTCGCGCCTCTACGATTTCCACCTGCCGCGCCCCGGGGAGCTGACGCACAAGCACGATCCCGACCGCTTCCGCCGCATCCTGCTGACGCATCGCGCTTCGCCGGAACTGGCCCGCGCGAGCCTGGCCGATTGAGCGGGACATGCCCATGAAGCAGATCCGCAGCGTCCCGGCGGGCCGGGGCTGGGCCTGGATCGTCGAGGGATTCGCGCTGTTCCGCAGGAGCCCCCTGCCTTGGCTGGTGCTCAACATCCTCCTGTTCGGCATCATCTGGCTGCTGGACCATGTGCCGGTGGCGGGGGAATACATCTTTTACCTGCTCGCACCCATCTTCCTCGCGGGCATGATGGCGGCCTGCCGCGACCTGGAGCAGGGCCGGCAGATCACGATCGCCCACCTGTTTCGCGGCTTCCTCGAGAACACGCCGCAACTGGTCACCATCGGCGGCGTGCACCTGGTGGGCCAGGTGCTGGTGTCGGGCCTGATGCTTTCCATCGGCGGGCCGGAACTGCGCGATGTCATGCGCGAAGGCGGCGGGGCCGCGGCCAACGTGCCGCCGGAACTGCGCGGCCGCATCCTGTTCGCCCTGGCGGTTTCGATGCCGGTGTATCTGCTGCTGGGCATGGCGATGTGGTTCGCGCCAGTGCTGGCGATGCTCGACGGCCAGCCCGGCCCCCGCGCCCTGCTGCTGAGCGTGAAGGCGATCCTGCGCAACCTCCTGCCCTTCCTGGTCTACAGCCTGGCGAGCTCCGCGCTGCTGGTGCTCGCCCTCATCCCGATGGGCGCCGGGCTCATCCTCTGGTTCCCGGTGATGATCCTGACCATGTATGCCAGCTGGCGGGACGTCTTCGAGCGTCGTGACGACGTGACTACGTGACTGCCGTGACTATCGGTCGTGGGCTCTAGAGCGCTTTTGGCGCCTTGCGACAGTCACGTCGTCACGACCGTCACGCTGCCGTGAGCTTGGCGTACTCCAGCGCCAGCCATTTCATCCCGGCATCGCGGAAATTCACCTGCACGCGGGCGTCCGCCCCGCGGCCTTCCGCGTTCACGATCACCCCGGCGCCGAACTTCGGGTGCACGACGCTCTGGCCGACGCGCCATCCGCCGGCCGCCGGCTGGGCGGGCGCGAATCGGGGCGCCGCCGCGGCGTCGGCGGTTCTCGGCGCGGCGAAGCCGAAGGTCCTGACGGTGTTCACGCGGCGCAGCAGTTCCGCGGGGATCTCGTCGAGGAAGCGGGAAGGGACGTTGTAGCGGGTCTGCCCGTGCAGCATGCGCGTCTGCGCGTGCGTGAGGTACAGGCGCCGGCGCGCGCGCGTGATTGCCACATACATCAGGCGGCGCTCCTCCTCGAGCCCTTCATCCTCGTTCCTGCTGTTGTCGTGCGGGAACAGGCCTTCCTCGAGGCCGCTGATGAACACGGCATGGAACTCGAGGCCCTTGGCCGAATGCACGGTCATGAGCTGCAGGGCGTCCGCGCCGGCGCCCGCCTGGTGCTCGCCGGCTTCGAGCGAAGCGTGCGACAGGAAGAGCGCGAGCGCGCCCATGCCTTCCGAGCTGATCTCGCCTTCCTCCGTCACCTGGGTAATGGGGCCGTCCGCCGCCACGAACGTGGTGGCCGCGGTGACCAGCTCGTTCAGGTTCTCGATGCGGTCCTCGCCCTCGCGCTCGGTCTGGTAATGCTGGACGAGGCCGCTGTGCTCGACCACGTGCTCGACGATCTCGGGCAGCGGCAGGCCCCCGGCGGCATCGCGCATGGCTTCGATGTTGCGGACGAAAGCGGCGAGGCTGGTGCCCGCCTTGCCGCCCAGGCCATTGGCGCAGGCGGCCTGCCACAGCGAGATGCCGCGGCCGGCGCCCGCCTCCTGCAGCTGCTCGATGCTGCGCGCACCGATGCCGCGCGTCGGAAAATTCACCACCCGCAGGAAGGCCCCGTCGTCGTCCGGATTCGCCACCAGCCGCAGGTAGGCCAGCGCGTGCTTGATCTCCTGGCGTTCGAAAAAGCGCAGGCCGCCGTAGACACGGTAGGCGATGCCGGCCTTGACCAGCGCATGCTCCAGCACCCGCGATTGCGCGTTCGACCGGTACAGCAGGGCCATGTTCGACAGCGCGGTGCCCTCGTTGCGCAGCATGCGCACCTCGTCGACGATGTAATCCGCCTCCTCGAGGTCGGTCATCGCCTCGAACACCCGCAGCGCCTCGCCCGCCCCCTCGGAAGTCCACAGGTTCTTGCCCAGGCGCGTGTGGTTGTGGCGGATCAGGGCATTGGCCGCGTCGAGGATGTTGCCGTGGCTGCGGTAGTTCTGCTCGAGCTTGATGACCTTCTCGATGCCGAAATCGCGCTCGAAGTCGAGCATGTTGCCCGAACGGGCGCCGCGGAACGCGTAGATGGACTGGTCGTCGTCGCCCACAGCGAAGATGCCGTTGCCCGCGCCGCACAGCAGGCGCAGCCACATGTACTGCAGCCGGTTGGTGTCCTGGAACTCGTCGACCAGGATATGGCGAAAGCGCGCCTGGTAGTGCGTGCGCAGGACCTCGTTTCGCTGCAGCAGTTCGAAGCAGCGCAGCAGCAGTTCGGCAAAGTCGACCACGCCCTCGCGGTTGCACTGCGCGTCGTAGGCCTCGTACACCGCCACCATGCGCCGCGAGAACTCGTCGTGCGCCTCGACCTTGCCCGCGCGCAGGCCCTGCTCCTTGGCGTTGTTGATGAAGTACTGGGCGTTCTTCGGCGGATATTTCTCCTCGTCCAGGTTCATGCCCTTCATCACGCGCTTGACCATGGAGAGCTGGTCCGCCGAATCCAGGATCTGGAAGGTCTGCGGCAGGCCTGCATCGCGGTGGTGGGCGCGCAGGATGCGGTTGCACAGCCCGTGGAAGGTGCCGACCCACATGCCGCGCGTGTTGATGGGCAGCATGGCCGAAATGCGGGTGAGCATCTCGCGCGCCGCCTTGTTGGTGAAGGTGACCGCCAGGACCGACATCGGCCCGACCTGCCCGGTCTGGATCAGCCAGGCGATGCGCGTGGTGAGCACGCGGGTCTTGCCGGAGCCCGCACCGGCGAGGATCAAGGCCGAGGAATGCGGCAGGGTGACGGCTTCGAGCTGCGGGGGATTGAGGCCTTCGAGGAGCGACATCGGGACAAAAGCGGTGCGGTTGCGATCCCGGATTATAAGTGAACCCGTACGGCAGAATCGATATCACCACGGAGGCACAGAGGTCACGGAGAAAGGCACCCGAAGCGAAGGAGCGCAGTCGAACGACGCCAGGGATGGATGCGACAGCCTGGTTTCGCCAAGGACTCTCGTACCGACCTTCTCTGTGCCTCTGTGGTGAAAACCGCCCTGGATCGCGGTGCTAGGCGGGCGCGGGCGTCGCGGCGCGCAGCTTGCGGCCCTGCGCCACCAGGTCCTTGACCAGCGGGGTCACCAGGAACTGCAGCGCGTAGTCGAGCCTGGCGCCCGGGATCACCAGGGTGTCGGGGCGCGACTGGAACGAATCCTCGATCACCGCCAGCAGGTAGGGGAAATTGACCGCTTCGGGCGCGGTGAACCGGATCACCACGAAGCTCTCCTCCGCCGTGGGAATGTCGCGCACCACGAAGGGATTGGAGGTGTCCACGGTGGGAACGCGCTGGAAATTGATGTGGGTGCGCGAGAACTGCGGGGTGATGTAGTGCACGTAGTCGTACATGCGCCGCAGGATGGTGTTGGTCACCATCTCCACGGAATGCCCGCGCGCCTGCGTGTCCCGCTGCATCTTCTGGATCCACTCCAGGTTCACCGTGGGCGTGACCCCGATCAGCAGGTCGACGTGGCGCGCGACGTCCACCTTGCCGGTGACCACGCCGCCGTGCAGGCCTTCGTAGAACAGCAGGTCGGTGTTCTCGGGCAGCCGCTGCCAGGGGGTGAAGGTGCCCGACTTCTGGCCGTAGCGGGCCGCGCGCTCCTCGTTGTGCAGGTAGAGGCGCGCGTTGCCGCTGCCGTGCTGGCCGTACTCCCGGAAAAGGGCTTCGAGCTCCTCGAACAGGTTGGCCTCGGGGCCGAAATGGCTGACTGCCTGGCCGCCGATGTGCTCGTAGGCGTCGATCAGGCGCCGCATTTCCTCGCGATCGTAGCGGTGGAAGCTGTCCCCCTCGATCAGCGCGGCGTTGATGCCTTCGCGCTGGAATATGCCCTCGAAGGTCTTGCGGACCGAGGTGGTGCCGGCGCCGGACGAGCCGGTCACCGCGATGATCGGGTGCCTGAGGGACATGGGGTGCGGATGGGCATGCGCGGGGATGCGCGCACGCCTTCGATCCTACACCGAATTCCCGGGCCGACGCGCGGTTACATTTGGTGGCGCCGAACGCCGGGGCGCGCTTACTGCAGGGACACGACGGGCGCGACCCCGGGATGGGCGGCCTTGAGGCGTGCGCCCACGAAGGCCGCTTCGCTCTCGTCGGCGAAGCCCGCAATGCGCACCCGGTAGAGCTGGCCGCCCTCGCGCGGTTGCGGGCGGATGCGGGCGGGGTAACCGTCGCGGCGCAAGGCATCGTAGAGCGCGAGGGCGTCGGCCTGGCGCTCGAAGCTGCCGAGATAGAGCTTCCACTTGCCGTCCGCGCGCAGGGCGCCCTGGCCGGCGGCGATCTCGGTCTCGGCCGCCCACAGCTTGAGCTGCTCCATCGGCACGGGCGCCACGCTGGCCGCACCTTCCTTCGGTGCCTGCAGGTAGGTGAGGGCCTCCTTCATCTCCACCGGCGTGTCGCCGGCGCGGCTGATCGTGATGTGGCCCTCGATCAGCACCACGACCTCCCGGTCGCCGAGGTTCTTGCCCCAGATGTCGGTGCCGCGGATGCCGGCGGTCACGGTGGGAAACTGCACGACGATGTCGCGCGAGGTCCTGGCCTTCAGCGCGGCCCCGGTGGTGAAGCGAAATGCGCCCTCGATCACGCGCAGCGTGGCGCCCAGGAAACTGTCCTTGCGCCGCTGCACCACGTCGGTGAGCAGCAGGCGCGCGTTCTCGCCCAGCTTGACCGTGCTGCCGTCGGCGAGCCGGAGCAGCAAGCGGGCATCGGCCCCCGTGGACAGCTGGTCGTTGCTGCGCAGTTCCGATCCGATCGCCAGCGGCCGGCGCTGGCCGTCCCGGTCGACCCAGGCGGGCAGTTGCATGCCCTCGACCCGGGCGTCGGGCGCGGCCAGCACGAAGCCGGCGGGGCAGAACAGGAGCAGCAGCAAGGCTGCGCGAAGCGATGGCATGGGGACCCCCGGTTCGGATTTTCGTGGACGACGCCTGCAATTACGCCCGGCAGGGCGCTACGGATGCAAACCCGACGCTATAATCAATCATTCCAGAACAGACACTTCCGCACCAGCTCATCCGCATGCAAGCGCAATATCAGCCCGCCGCCATCGAGCAACAGGTCCAGCAGGAATGGACGGCGAAAAACGCCTTCCGGGCCGAGGATGCCTCCGACAAGCCCAAGTACTACTGCCTATCCATGTTTCCCTACCCGTCCGGGAAGCTGCACATGGGCCATGTGCGCAACTACACCATCGGGGACGTGCTCTCGCGCTTTCACCGCATGCGCGGCTTCAACGTCCTGCAGCCCATGGGCTGGGACGCATTCGGCCTGCCTGCGGAGAACGCGGCGATGGCCAATGCCGTGCCGCCGGCAAAGTGGACTTACGACAACATCGCGTACATGAAGAAGCAGCTCAAGTCGCTGGGCTTTGCCATCGACTGGGCGCGCGAGCTGGCCACCTGCACCCCGCAGTACTACCGCTGGAACCAGTGGCTGTTCCTGCGCATGCTGGAGAAGGGCCTCGCCTACAAGAAGACCGGCACCGTCAACTGGGATCCGGTCGACCAGACCGTGCTTGCCAACGAGCAGGTGATCGACGGCCGCGGCTGGCGCACCGGCGCGCTGGTGGAAAAGCGCGAAATCCCGATGTACTACCTCGCGATCACCCGGTACTCCGAGGAACTGCTGGCGGCGCTCGACACGCTTCCCGGCTGGCCGGAACGGGTCAAGACCATGCAGGCGAACTGGATCGGCAGGAGCCAGGGGGTCCGCGCCGGCTTTCCCTACGAGGTCAACGGCAGGGCCGGCACGCTCTGGGTGTTCACGACCCGCGCGGACACGATCATGGGGGTGACCTTCGTCGCCGTCGCGGCGGAGCATCCGCTGGCCACCGAAGCGGCGAAAGGTAATCCGGCGCTCGCGGCCTTCGTCGATGAATGCAAGCGCGGCAGCGTGCAGGAAGCCGATCTCGCGACCCAGGAAAAGAAGGGCATGCGCACCGGCCTCTTCGTCCGCCATCCGCTGACGGGCGAGGCGGTCGAGGTCTGGGTCGGCAACTACGTGCTGATGACCTACGGCGAGGGTGCGGTCATGGGCGTGCCGGGCCATGACGAGCGCGACTTCGAGTTCGCGAAAAAATACGGCCTGCCGATCGTCCAGGTGATCGACGTCGGCGGGCAGTCGTATTCCACCGACGCCTACCAGCCCTGGTACTCGGAGCATGGGGTCTGCATCCGTTCCGGCAAGTACGACGGGCTCGATTTCGGCGCATCGATCGATGCCATCGCCGCGGACCTCAAGGCGAAGGGCCTGGGCGAGAAGCAGGTCACCTGGCGCCTGCGGGACTGGGGCATCTCGCGCCAGCGCTACTGGGGCTGCCCGATTCCCATCATCCATTGCCCCGGGTGCGGTGACGTGCCGGTACCGGACGACCAGCTGCCGGTGGTGCTGCCGGAGGACTGCGTGCCGGACGGCAGCGGCAACCCGCTGAACAAGCGCCCGGATTTCCTCGACACCGACTGCCCGAAGTGCGGCAAGCCGGCCAAGCGCGAGACGGACACCATGGACACTTTCGTGGATTCGTCCTGGTACTTCCTGCGCTACGCCTGCGCCGACCAGGACAAGGCGATGGTCGACGAGCGCGTCAACTACTGGCTGCCGGTCGACCAGTACATCGGGGGCATCGAGCATGCCATCCTGCACCTGCTCTACTCGCGCTTCTGGACCAAGGTGATGCGCGACCAGGGGCTGGTGAAGATCGGCGAGCCGTTCACCCGGCTGCTCACCCAGGGCATGGTGCTCAACGAGATTTTTTCCCGCAAGACGGGCACGGGCCGCATCCAGTATTTCAACCCGGCGGAGGTGGACCTCAAGTTCGACGAGGCGGGCAAGCGCGTGGGCGCGACCCTGCGAGCCGACGGCCAGCCGGTCGATTCCGGCGGCATCCGTACCATGTCCAAGTCCAAGAACAACGGCGTGGACCCGCAGGCGCTCATCGAGAAGTACGGCGCGGATACCGCGCGGTTCTTCATGATGTTCACCTCGCCGCCGGAGGATACCCTCGCCTGGAACGACGACGGTGTCGAGGGTGCGTACCGCTTCATGAAGCGGCTGTGGAAATTCGCCGCCGACAACCACGCGTTGTTCCACGCGCAGGCCTTCAACGGGGCCGATGCGAGCCTGAAGGACGCGCGCCGTGAGCTGCACCAGCACCTGCAACAGGCCAATTTCGACTACGAGCGCAAGCAGTTCAACACGGTGGCTTCGGCATCGATGAAGATGCTCAACCTGATGGAATCCGAAGCGGTCGCGAAGGCGCCGCCGCCCGCGCGTGCCGCCTTCCTGGGGGAAGCCATGGGCGTCCTGCTGCGCGTGCTCTCGCCCATCACGCCCCACGTCGCCCAGGCCCTCTGGCGCGAACTCGGCTACGGCGAGGACATCCTTGCGGCGAGCTGGCCGGAAGTCGATGCCGCCGCCCTGGTCCAGGACGAGGTCGAGCTGGTGCTGCAGGTCAACGGCAAGCACCGGGGCTCGATCCGCGTGCCCAGCGGCGCCGCCCGGGAGGCGATCGAGCGCATGACGCTCGACAGCCCCGCCGCGCAGAAGCACATCGCGGGGCAGGCGGTGAAAAAGGTCATCGTCGTGCCGGGACGGCTGGTCAACATCGTCGTCTGAAGAACAGGACTGAGGACTGAGTGCATAGGACTGGGTAAGTGCCAGGACAAAGCGCACATTAATTCACGACAGCGACCAGCTCCAGGACGAATCGAAGACAAACTGCCGATGGCCTCACGCCCCTGCTCAGCACTCAGCACTCAGCACCCAGTCCTTGCGATCGCCATGCTTTGCGTGGCGGTCGCGCTCGGGGGCTGCGGCTTCAAGCTGCGCGGCCAGGTGGCGATCCCCTTCGAATCGCTGCACGTCGAGGCGCCGGGCTACTCTGCGTTCGTGAACGACCTCGAGCGGGCCATCCGTTCCGGCAGCGGCACGCGCATCGTGCCGGTTGCCGACGACGCCGAGGCGGTGCTCAAGATCCTGGGCGAGACCCAGGAAAAGCACATCCTTTCGCTGTCCAGCGGCGGCCGGGTGCGCGAGTTCGAGCTGCGCTATCGGATCGCCTACCGCCTCACCGACAAGAACTCGGTGGACCTGGCGCCCCCGGGCGAGATCACCTTGCGCCGGGACATGACCTACGACGACACCCTGGTGCTCGCCAAGGAATCGGAGGAAGCGCTGCTCTTCCGCGACATGAAGGCGGACGCCGTGCAGCAGATGCTGCGCCGGTTGTCCGTGGCGCAACGGCCCTCGTAGCGCCGGCGATATAATCCGCGCCATCCCGTCCGTCCCGCCACCCATGCCACCCGAAGGTTCCGTCGGCACCGTCGTCCCGAAGTTCGAGCGCTTCGAGGAGCCCATCACGCTCAAGAGCGGTGCGCGCCTGGAGGACTACCAGCTCGCGTACGAGACCTACGGCACGCTCAACGCGCAGCGCAGCAACGCCGTGCTGGTCTGCCACGCGCTCAACGCCTCCCACCACGTGGCCGGCGTCTACGCCGACGAGCCCGAAAACGTCGGCTGGTGGGATAACCTGATCGGACCCGGAAAGCCGGTCGACACGGACCGCTTTTTCGTCGTCGGCGTGAACAACCTCGGCGGCTGCCATGGCTCGACGGGGCCTGCGAGCCCCAATCCCGCCACCGGGCGGCCGTGGGGCGCGGACTTCCCGGTGGTCACGGTCGAGGACTGGGTCGAGGCGCAGTCGCGCCTGGCGACCCGGCTGGGCATCCGGCGGTTCGCCGCCGTCATGGGCGGCAGCCTCGGCGCCATGCAGGCCCTGCAATGGACGATCAGCCAGCCGGAGCGCCTGGGGCACGCCATCGTGATCGCGGCGGCCCCGAAGCTGTCGACGCAGAACATCGCGTTCAACGAGGTCGCGCGCCAGGCGATCACCACCGACCCGGACTTCCACGGCGGGAATTTCTATTCCCACGGCGTGGTGCCGCGCCGCGGCCTGCGCATCGCGCGCATGATCGGGCACATCACCTACCTCTCCGACGACGCGATGGCCGAGAAATTCGGCCGCGAACTGCGCGAGGGCAGGTTCAAGTTCAACTTCGACGTCGACTTCCAGGTCGAGTCCTACCTGCGCTACCAGGCCGACAAGTTCGCGGAGCGCTTCGATGCCAACACCTACCTGCGCATCACCAAGGCGCTCGACTATTTCGACCCGGCGGCGGCCTTCGGTGGCGACCTCAATGCGGCGCTGAAGCAGGCAAGGGCGGGCTTCCTGGTGGTGTCGTTCACCTCGGACTGGCGCTTCTCGCCGGCGCGCTCGCGCGAGATCGTCAAGTCGCTGCTGCACAACCGGCTGGACGCGACCTACGCCGAGATCGACGCGCCCCAGGGGCACGATGCCTTCCTGATGGAGGACCCGCGCTATCACAACCTGATCCGCGCCTACCTGGCCAGGATCCCGCTATGAGCCCGTTCCTCGCGCCGGCCGCGCTGGCGGAACGCGCGGATTTCCTCGCGATGGCGCAGTGGATCCGGCGCGACGCGCGCGTGCTCGACCTGGGCTGCGGCGACGGCTCCCTGCTGCGCTACCTGAAGGAGGCGCGCGGCGTCTCGGGCTACGGCATCGAGATCGACGACACCAAGCTGCTTGCCTGCGTGAAGAACGGGGTGAACGTGCTGCAGATCGACCTCGAATCCGGGCTCTCCGACTTCGAGTCCGGCTCCTTCGACTACGTGATCCTCTCGCAGACCCTGCAGGCCGTGCGCCACACCGAGCGCATCATGCGCGACATGCTGCGCGTGGGCCGCGAGGTGATCGTGACTTTTCCGAACTTCGGCTACTGGCGCCACCGCCTGCAGGTGCTCGGCGGCCGCATGCCGGTTTCGGGCGAGCTGCCCTACGAGTGGTACGACACGCCCAACATCCACCTTTTCACCATCGGCGACTTCGAGGACTTCTGCGCCGCGCACGGCGTCCGCATCCTCGAGCGCCGGGTCATGGACGAAGGCCGCACCGTGGGCTTCCTGCCGAACCTGCGCGGCAGCCTCGCGGTCTACCGCTGCACGTCCGACTGACGGGCGCTGGTGCCGTCACAAAGGCATTTCGTCGCGCGTTCACCGGGTCAGGCGTCACGGTCTTCCCTGCCGGCGCTGCCGAGCGACAGGTCGACGAGGCCGGAGCGCATCATCATCCAGAACAGCAGGATGCCTGGCAGGGCCACGAGGGTCGTGAGCAGGTAAAAGCGCTCGTAGCCGATCGCCTCGATCATCAGGCCCGCGGTCGTTCCCGACAGCAGGCGTCCCGCGATGCTGGCGAACGCCGACAGCAGCGCGTACTGGCTGGCCGTGAACCTGAGGTTGCACAGCGCGGACAGGTAGGCCACCACCGTGACGCCCCCGATGCCGCTGGCGAAATTCTCGAATCCCACCGCCGCCGCCATGCCGAGGTTGCTGTGGCCCGCCGCCGCCAGCGCAGCGAAGCTCAGGTTGGACACCGCCATCAGGACCAGGCTCGCGAGCACGCTGCGCTTCATGCCCAGGCGCTCGTACAGCAGCCCGCCCACGAAGACGCCGGCCAGCAGGGCCACGAAACCGACCCCGACATCGTAGAAGGCCACCTCGTCGTTGGTGAAGCCCAGGTCCTGGAACAGCAGGCGCAGGGTGAGGTTGGCCAGCGTGTCGCCGATCTTGTGGATGAGGACGAACAGCAGCACCACCAGGGCCCCCTGGCGGCGCAGGAACTCGACGATCGGCCCGAAGTACGCGACCAGGGCCTCGAGCACCCCGCGCGGCTGCGCGGGCGAGCGATGGCGGGCGGGCTCGCCCATCGCCAGCGCCACCAGCATGGCCGGCAGGGCGAAGGCCATGCAGGCCAGGTAGGCGGCGGCCCAGCCGAGGCGGCTGGCGAGGACGAGGGCGAGCCCGCCCGCGGCCGCGGAGCCGATGCGCCAGCCGTACTGGGACATGCCCGAGCCGGCGCCGAGCTGGCGCGGCTCGAGCAGTTCGATGCGATAGGCATCGATGACGATGTCGAAGGTCGCTCCCGCAATCCCGACGGCGATGGCCGCGATGGCGACGGTGAGCAGCGCGGCCTGCGGATCGGCTGCGCCGAGGAAGGCGACGGTCGCCATGACGGCGAGGCCCGAGACCCAGAGCCAGCTGCGCCGCTGGCCGAAACGGCCCAGCAGCGGCAGGCGCACGTTGTCCACGAGCGGTGCCCACAGGAACTTGAAGTTGTACGCCAGGATGGTCAGGCCGAACGCGGTGACCGAGCCCTTGGTCACGCCGTACTGGGCGAGCCGCGTGGTGAGCGTGGCGCCGATCATCGCGAACGGGAAGCCGGAGGAAATGCCGAGGAACAGGGCCGCGAGCGGCGCCGGCTCCAGGTAGGGACGCAGGCCCGCGGGCAGGCGATCAGCCCAGCGGGTAGTCATACTCGATGGTCAGGGGCGCGTGGTCGCTGAAGCGCTGGTCCTTGTAGATCGAGCAGGACCTGGCCGTGGCCGCCACCGCGGGTGTCGCCATCTGGTAATCGATGCGCCACCCGACGTTCTTGGCCCAGGCCTGGCCGCGGTTGGACCACCAGGTGTACTGCTCGGGACGCGGGTCGAGGCGGCGGAAGACGTCGACGAAGCCGAGGTTGTCGATGACGCCGGAGAACCAGGCCCGCTCCTCCGGGAGGAAGCCGGAGTTCTTCTGGTTGGACTTCCAGTTCCTGAGGTCGATTTCCTTGTGGGCGACGTTCCAGTCGCCGCAGATGATCACGTCGCGCCCGCCGGTGAACAGCTTGTGCAGCGGATCGATGAAGCGCTCCATGAACGCGAACTTGATCGCCAGCCGCTCCGAGGAGCTCGACCCCGACGGCACGTATACTGACACCACGCTGAGCTTGCCGAACTGGACCTCGAGGTAGCGGCCCTCGGCATCGATGTCGGGGATGCCCAGGCCGCTGATGACACGGTCGGGCTTGCGCCGGGTGTAGATGCCCACGCCGCTGTAGCCGGGGCGCTCGGCGCAGTGGAAGTAGCCGTGGAAGCCGTCGGGATTGCGGACCGCCTCCGTGAGGTCCTTTTCCTGGGCCTTGATTTCCTGCACGCAGACCACGTCCGCGGCCTGGCGCGCCATCCAGTCGAGGAAGCCTTTACTGACCGCTGAACGGATGCCGTTCAGGTTGAGGGAGACGATTTGCAATGAGTGATTTCAGGCAGGAGTTCATCGAGTTCGCCCTGGCCCGCGGCGTACTCTGCTTCGGCGAGTTCAAGACCAAGGCCGGACGCCTGTCGCCCTACTTCTTCAACGCCGGCCTGTTCAACGACGGCGAGGCCCTGCGCAGGCTCGGGCAATTCTACGCCAAAGCCATCCTTGCCGCGGCGCACCCCTTCGACATGCTCTTCGGGCCGGCCTACAAGGGCATTCCATTGGTATCCGGGGTGGCCATCGCACTTGCCGAATTAGGGCGCAATGTGCCCTTCTGCTTCAATCGCAAGGAGGCCAAGGACCACGGCGAAGGGGGAATGACGGTGGGCGCCCCCCTCAAGGGGCGGGTCCTGATCGTGGACGACGTCATCTCCGCGGGCACTTCGGTCCGGGAGTCGGTCCAGATCATCCGGGCGGCCGGCGCCGAGCCCTGCGGGGTGGCCATCGCGCTGGACCGCATGGAGCGGGGCATCGGCGCCCTGTCCGCCACCCAGGAAGTCAAAAGCCAGTACGGCATCCCGGTGGCCAGCATCGCCACGCTGGACGACTTGACCCTGTTCCTGGACGCCCGTGCCGACATGGCACAGCAGTTGCAATCGGTGAGGCGTTACCGCAAGGAATACGGAGCCGCCGAATGAACCCATCGCGCATCGCGGTCGCAATCCTGGTCACCCTGCTGGCCGTGCCGGCGCTGGCGCAGACCAAGAGCGCCCAGCGCATGTACAAGTGTGTGGACGAGAAGGGCAAGGTCTTCTACTCGGACAGCCCGTCCACCGACTGTAACAAGGGGACGGAGATGACCCGCCACGGCGTGGTCGTGCGCAAGCCCGAGAAGGTGGTCGCGACCCCCGCCAAGGTGGAGAAGAAGTCGGCGCCGGCCAGCGCCGAGCGCCGCGACCGGGCCCTCATGGCGACCTATACCCGGGAAGAGGAGATCGACGCCGCCCGCGACCGTTCGCTGGAGATGCCGAACCAGGCGCTGAAGGCGTCGGAGGCGCGCTTGCAAAAGACCAATCAGGAACTGTTTTCCCTCAAGAAACAGGCAGATAGTCTGGCTTCCCAGCAAAAGCCGCTACCCGCGGACCTGATCGAGGACGTGAACGCCAGGCAAAAGCAGGTGGCGGCGCTGGAAACCGAGGTCGCCCAGAAAAAGGCGCAGGCCGAAGCCATCCGGGCGCGCTACGAGTCGGACAAGCTGCGTTTTCGCGAGCTCAAGGGCGCATCCGCCGCCACGGCCAAGAACTAGGCGCGCCCTAGCCGAGCCGTTTCTTCAGGATTTCGTTGACCTGGGCCGGGTTCGCCTTGCCCTTGCTGGCTTTCATCACCTGGCCCACCAGGGCGTTGAAGGCCTTTTGCTTGCCGCCGCGGTAATCGGCCACCTGCTGCGCGTTCGCGGCGATGACCTCGTCGACGATCTTCTCGATCGCGCCCGAGTCGGAAATCTGTTTCAGCCCCTGTTGCTCGATGATCTGGTCGGCGCCGCCCCCGCCGGCCCACATGGCATCGAAGACATCCTTGGCGATCTTGCCGGAGATGGTGCCGTCGGCGATGCGCGCCAGCAGGTCGGCCAGCGCGCCGGCGGCGATCGGTGAAGCCTGGATCTCCAGGCCCTCGCGGTTCAGGCGGGCGGACAATTCGCCCATCATCCAGTTGGCGCCGAGCTTGACCTCCTTCGGCAGCCGGGCCGCCAGCGCCTCGAAATAGTCCGCGGTTTCGCGATTGGCCGTTAGCAGGGAGGCATCGTAGGGGCTCAACCCGAATTCCGCGACGTAGCGTTCGCGCTTGGCCTGCGGCAGTTCCGGCATGGCCGCGCGCGTCTGCTCGATCCACGACTCGCCGATCTCCAGGGGCAGCAGGTCGGGATCCGGGAAGTAGCGGTAGTCGTGCGCGTCTTCCTTGGTCCGCATCATGCGTGTCTCGCCCCTGTCGGGGTCGAACAGCACCGTGGCCTGCTCGATCCGGCCGCCATCCTCCAGGGTCTCGATCTGCCAGCGCACCTCGTATTCGATGGCCTGCTGCAGGAAGCGGAAGGAGTTGAGGTTCTTGATCTCGCGGCGCGTGCCCAGCGGGCCGCCGGGCCGCCGCACCGAGACATTGGCGTCGCAGCGGAACGACCCTTCCTGCATGTTGCCGTCGCAGATGCCGATCCATCGCACCAGGGAATGCAGGGCACGGGCATAGGCGACGGCTTCCTCGGCGGAGCGCATGTCCGGCTCGGAGACGATCTCGAGCAGCGGGGTGCCCGCGCGGTTCAGGTCGATCCCGCTCATGCCCTGGAAATCCTCGTGCAGCGACTTGCCGGCATCCTCCTCGAGGTGGGCCCGGGTCAGGCGCACGATTTTCTCGGCATCCCCGACGCGGATGGCGATGCTGCCGCCCTGCACGACCGGGATTTCATACTGGCTGATCTGGTAGCCCTTCGGCAGGTCCGGGTAGAAGTAGTTCTTGCGGGCGAAGATCGAGCGCCGGTTGAGGGTGGCGCCGACCGCGAGACCGAAGCGGATCGCCCGCTCGACCGCGCCGCGGTTGAGCACCGGCAGGGTGCCGGGCAACGCCAGGTCGATCACGCTCGCCTGGGTGTTGGGCTCCGCGCCAAACGCCGTGGACGCCGGCGAGAAGATCTTGGACGCCGTGGAAAGCTGGGCGTGCGTTTCCAGCCCGATGACGATTTCCCAGTTCATGGGGCTGCGCCCGGTGAGGCGTTAGGCGAGAGGCGTGAGGGGGGAAAACTCATTCCGAGAATCCGGCGGGGATGCGCTTGTGCCAGTCGGTGGCCTGCTGGTAGCGGTGGGCGACGCCGAGCAGCTTCGCCTCTTCGAAGTAGTTGGCCATGAGTTGCAGTCCCACCGGGCGGTTCCTGGCGCCGAAACCGCAGGGCAGGCTCATGCCGGGGATGCCCGCCAGGCTGCCGGGGATCGTGTAGAGGTCCGACAGGTACATGGACACCGGGTCGGCCGCCTTCTCGCCGAAGCCGAAGGCCACGCTGGTGGTCACGGGACCGGCGATGACGTCGCACTGCCGGAACGCCTGCTGGAATTCGTCGGCGATGAGGCGCCGGACTTTCTGCGCCTGCAGGTAGTAGGCGTCGTAGTACCCGTGCGAAAGCACGTAGGTTCCGATGAGGATGCGCCGCCGCGGCTCGGGGCCGAAGCCCTCCCGGCGCGACTTCTTCATCATGTCGTTGAGGTCCTCGTAGTGCGCGGCGCGGTGGCCGTAGCGCACCCCGTCGAACCGGCTCAGGTTCGAGGAGCATTCGGCGGGCGCGATCACGTAGTAGACCGGGATGCCGAGCCCGGCGTTGGGCAACGAGATTTCGACCAGCTCCGCCCCCAGCCGCACGTATTCCCCGAGTGCCTCCCGGATCGCCTTTTCCACGTCGGGCTGCAGGCCCTCGCCGAAGAACTCCTTGGGCAAGCCGATGCGCAGGCCCTTCAGGTCCATGCCCAGCGACCGGGTGTAGTCCTCCGCGGGACGATCGACGCTGGTCGAATCCCGGGGGTCGAAACCCAGCATGGCATTGAAGATCAGCGCGGCGTCCTCGGCCGACTGGGTCATGATGCCGGCCTGGTCGAGGCTGGAGGCGAAGGCGATCATGCCCCAGCGCGAGGCCCGCCCGTAGGTCGGCTTGATCCCGGTGATGCCGGAGAACGCGGCGGGCTCGCGGATCGAGCCGCCGGTATCGGTCGCCGTCGCGGCCGGCGCGATGCGGGCGGCGACGGCCGCCGCCGACCCGCCGGAACTCCCGCCGGGCACCGCGGTCTTGTCCCACGGGTTGAGCACGTTGCCGTAGTGGCTGTTCTCGTTCGACGAGCCCATCGCGAACTCGTCGCAATTGAGCTTGCCGAGCGCCACCATCCCCGCCCCGGCGAGCTTCTCGACGACGGTGGCGTCGAACGGGCTCATGTAACCCTTGAGCATGCGGGAAGCGGCGGTGGAGGCGTAGTCGCGGGTGACGAAGATGTCCTTGTGGGCGATCGGCACGCCGGCAAGGGGGCCGGCATCCCCCCGGGCGATGCGTGCATCCGCGTCCCGCGCCTGTGCCAGTGTCACCTCGGGGCGCACGTCGAGGAAGGCGTTGAGGTCGCGGTGGCGCTCGATGCGCGAAAGATAGGCCTGCGCCAGCTCGACGGCCGAGACCTGGCGGGAGGCCAGCGCCCGGCCCAGATCGGCCACGGAACGCAGGGGAAGTTCGGAGGCAGACATCGGTTCTATCCAGTTACGGCGCTACTCGATCACCCTGGGTACCAGGAACAGGCCGGCCTGCTGCGCCGGCGCGTTGGCGAGGGCCGCCTCCCGCACCCCCGTCGGCGCTGCGGCATCCTCCCGCAGGCGCTGCCCGCCGCCCAGTGGGTGGGACATCGGCTCGATGCCGGCGGTGTCGACCGACTGCAGGCGCTCGATCATGGCGAAGATGTCGTTGAGTTCGCCCAGGGCGTGGGCCGCCTCGGCTTGCGTGATCTCGATCCGCGCGAGATGGGCGATGCGTTGGACGTCGCTCAGGGTCAGGGCCATTTGCCGGGGGTTTTTCCTGGATTGCGGGCGCTGCGTCGGTTGCCGGCGGCGGAGGGGATCGCCCCCCTCGCAAACGCGGCGTTTTTGTTAACCGGCGCAGGACGATAGGGTATCATACGCGCATCCTTTTCCCGCACTGCGACAACCGACGCCGCGATCCTCGTTCACTCGACATCGCTCACTGGACCCCCTAAATGTTCGGATTCCTCAACGGCTACTTTTCCAACGACCTCGCCATCGACCTCGGCACGGCCAACACCCTGATCTACGTCCACGGCAAGGGCATCGTGCTCAACGAGCCGTCCGTCGTCGCGATCCGGCAGGAAGGCGGCCCGAACGGCAAGAAGGTGATCCAGGAGGTCGGCCTCGCCGCCAAGCAGATGCTGGGCCGCACCCCGGGCAACATCACCGCCATCCGCCCGATGAAGGACGGCGTGATCGCCGACTTCACCGTCACCGAGCAGATGCTCAAGCAGTTCATCAAGAAGGTCCACGACTCGCGCCTGTTCTCGCCCAGCCCGCGCATCGTCATCTGCGTGCCCTGCGGCTCGACCCAGGTCGAGCGCCGCGCCATCCGCGAATCGGCCTACGGCGCCGGCGCGCGCAAGGTGGAGCTGATCGAGGAGCCGATGGCCGCCGCGATCGGCGCCGGGCTGCCCGTGGAGGAGGCGACCGGCTCCATGGTGGTGGACATCGGCGGCGGCACGACCGAGGTCGGCGTGATCTCGCTGGGCGGCATCGTCTATTCGGGCTCGGTTCGGGTGGGCGGCGACAAGTTCGACGAGGCGATCATCAACTACATCCGCCGCAACTACGGCATGCTCATCGGCGAGACCACCGCCGAGGAAATCAAGAAGGAGATCGGCTCCGCCTTCCCGGGCTCGGAAGTGCGCGAGAAGGAAGTGAAGGGGCGCAACCTGGCCGAGGGCATCCCGCGCAGCTTCACCATCTCCAGCAACGAGATCCTCGAGGCGCTGACCGATCCGCTCAACAGCATCGTGAGCGCCGTGAAGTCGGCGCTGGAGCAGACGCCTCCCGAGCTGGGCGCCGACATCGCGGAAAAGGGGATGGTGCTCACCGGGGGCGGGGCGCTGCTGCGCGACATCGACCGCCTGCTGATGGAAGAGACCGGCCTGCCCGTGATCGTCGCCGACGATCCCCTGACTTGCGTGGTGCGCGGCTCGGGCCGCGCGCTCGAGAAGATCGACAAGATCGGCACCATCTTCACGAACGACTGAGGGCTTCGCGGGGGGAGAGGGATGAGGGGCGAGGGGTGAGGGAAAAGCCACCGGTTCCGGATTCGGCAATCGCGCATCACAGGCTCGTTGGTCCCATGAATTTCGCTGTCCCGCAGGGATCCCCACGTCCCTCGTCCCCCGCCCCCCGCCCGTAGATGGAATACACGCCGCCACCGTTCTTCAAGCGGGGCCCCAGCCTCCTTACCCGCCTCTCGTTCTTCACCGCACTGTCCCTGGTCCTGCTCTACGCCGACGCGCGATTCCATTACATGGAGTCGATGCGCAAGGTGGTCGCGGTGGTGGTCTACCCGCTGCAGCAGCTCGCCGACCTGCCCGGCGAGGTCGGCTCGCGCGTGAGCAGCTTCTTCGTCACCCAGTCCTCCCTGCAGCGCGAGAACGACCGCCTCGCGCGCGAGAACTTCCTAAACTCGGGCCTGCTGCAGAACCAGCAGGCGCTGATCGCCGAAAACCTGCACCTGCGGGCGCTGCTCGAGATGCAGGAGCGTGTCGAGCAGTCCTCCGTGAGCGCGGAGATCCTGTACTTCGGCCGTGATCCCTTCGGCCGCAAGATCGTCATCGACAAGGGCGCCATGCAGGACATCGAGGAGGGGGCGGCCGTGGTGGACGATACCGGGCTGGTCGGCCAGGTGACCCGCGCCTTTCCGTGGACGGCCGAGATCGCCCTCATCACCGATCGCGAGCAGGTCGTGCCCGTGCAGATCGTGCGCAACGGCTTGCGCGCCGTGGTCTTCGGCATCGGCTACGACGGCGCGCTCGACCTGCGCTTCATGCCCGTCAATGCCGACATCGAGAACGGCGACGTGCTGGTGACCTCGGGCATCGACGGCGTCTATCCCGCCGGGCTGCCGGTGGCCGTGGTGTCCAACATCGAGCGCAATGCCGCCTACCCTTTTGCCAAGATCACCTGCACGCCGACCGCGGGTGTGAACCGCCACCGCCAGGTGCTGGTGCTGGCGCGCCTGGCGCCGCTGCCCGAGTACCCGGTCGTGCCGGAGGCCGCCAGGGCGGCCAAGCCCCGCGGCAAGAAGAAGGGCGGCGGCTGATGCGCTTGGCAAACCTGGGCGGCATCGCCTCCGACGAGATCCTGCTGCCCGTCAAGCCTGCGTACATCGCGCTGACACTGCTGGGCGCGCTGCTGCTCAACCTGCTGCCGCTCACCGGCTGGGTCCTGATCCTGCGGCCGGATTTCGTCGCGCTTGCCTTGCTGTACTGGGGCATCCACCAGCCCCGCAAGGTTGGCTTCCTGCCCGCGTGGCTGCTCGGGCTCGCCATGGACGTGGCCGACGGCAGCCTGTTCGGCCAGCATGCGCTCGCTTATTCGGCGATGATGTTCGCCGCCATGGCGCTGCACCGGCGCGTGTCGATGTTCGGCCTGCGCCAGCAGATGCTGCACGTGGTGGCGATCCTGCTCGCGATGCAGGTGATCGTGCTGGCGGTGCGCAAGGCGGCCGGCGGGGAGCTCCCGGGCTGGTGGTATTTCATACCCAGCGCGAGCGGCGCCCTGCTGTGGCCGCTGGTGCACGTCCTGTTCACCGCGCCGCTGCGGCCGCGCCAGGATCCCGACGATGTCTGAGCGGCCGGGGCCGGAGGCTGGCGCGGGACCTTGATGAGCCGCTCCGTCGAGCTTCGCGACCACCAGCGCGAGCTCTACTATTTCCAGCTGCGCCTGGCCATCGTCGGTGGCGGCGTACTGTTCGCGTTCTTCCTCCTGTTCGTGCGTTTCTTCTACGTGCAGGTCATCCAGCACGACTACTACCACACGCTCGCCGAACAGAACCGGATCTTCGTCGTGCCGGTGGTGCCCAACCGCGGCCTCATCCTGGACCGCAACGGCGTCGTGCTCGCGCACAACTTCGCCGCCTATACGCTCGAGATCACGCCGACCCAGGTCCACGACCTGCCCGGCCTCATCAACCAGCTCTCCACGCTGGTCGAGATCACGCCCAAGGACCGCAAGCGCTTCCAGAAACTGCTGGAGGAGGGACACGATTTCGCCAGCATCCCCATCCGCACGCGCCTGAACGACCAGGAGGTCGCCCGCTTTGCCGTCAACGGCTATCGTTTCCCCGGCGTGGAGATCAACGCGCGGCTGTTCCGCCACTACCCCAACGCGGAGGTCGCGTCCCACGTCGTGGGCTACATCGGGCGCATCAGCGACGGCGACGTCGAGCAGCTGAAGAAGGAGGGTACGGCGGCGAACTACAGCGCGTCGGACTACATCGGCAAGGTGGGGCTGGAACAGCGCTACGAAAAGCAGTTGCGCGGCATCACGGGCTACGAGCACGTGGAGACCGATGCCAACGGCCGGTCGGTGCGCACGCTGCGCAGCATCCTCCCGGTATCGGGCAACAACCTGCTGCTGGCCCTCGATGCGCGGCTGCAGCAGGTCGCCGAGCAGGTGTTCGGCGACCGGCGCGGGTCGCTGGTGGCGATCGAGCCCAGGACCGGCGGCGTGCTAGCCCTGGTCTCCAAGCCGGGCTTCGACCCCAACCTGTTCGTCGAAGGCATCGACCCGCAGAACTGGGATGCCCTCAACAACTCGCCGGACCATCCGCTCAACAACCGCGCCCTGCAGGGGGTGTACCCGCCGGGATCGACGTTCAAGCCGTTCATGGCGCTCGCCGGGCTGGAACTCGGCAAGCGCAAGCCGGGCTTCACCATTGCGGACCCGGGCTATTTCGTGCTCGGCGGCGGGGGCGGCCACGTCTACCGCGACTGGAAGGCGGGCGGCCATGGCATGGTCGACCTGCACAAGGCGGTCGTGCAGTCCTGCGACACCTATTTCTACGGCCTTGCGCAGGACCTGGGCATCGACGCCATCCACCAGTTCATCGGCCAGTTCGGCCTGGGCCAGAAGACGGGCATCGACATCGAAGGGGAGGTTGCCGGCCTGCTGCCCTCGCAGGACTGGAAGCAGCGCCGCTTCCAGCAGAAGTGGTTCGTCGGCGACACCATCTCGGTGGGCATCGGCCAGGGCTACAACCTCACCACGCCGCTGCAGCTCGCGCAGGCCACCGCGATCCTCGCCAACGACGGCCACGTGTTCCGCCCGCACGTCGTCAGGCAGATCGAGGACAGCCAGACCGGGGCGCTCACGACGATCGAGCCCATGCCCATCGCGCAGATCCCCCTCAGGGAAGAGAACGTCCGCCGGGTCCGGGATGCCATGGTGGACGTCACCAGGCCCGGCGGCACCGCGGCCTGGGCGGGCATGAACGCGAAGTACCTGTTCGCGGGCAAGACCGGCACCGCGCAGGTGATCGGCATGAAGGGCCAGAAATACGACGAGGACCGCATCCACGAGCGGCATCGCGACCACGCCCTGTTCATCGCCTATGCGCCGGCGGACGATCCCAGGATCGCGCTCGCGATCCTGGTGGAGAACGGCGGCCACGGCGGCAGCACGGCCGCGCCGATCGCGCGCCAGGTCGTCGATTTCTACCTGCTGGGCAAGGAGCCCGTGCCCGTGAAGCCGGCCGCGGTCGAGGAGCCGGAGAATGACTAGCCGCGGAGCCGTGCCATGATCAACCGCCTGTGGGCCTATCTGGTCAAGCACATCGACCGCCAGCTCATCATCCTGGTGGCGATCCTGCTCGTCATGGGCCTAGTCACGCTGTTCAGCGCCTCCGGGGCGAGCTTCGACCGTGTCGCGGGCCAGCTGGTCAACATCGGGGTCGCACTCACGATCATGTGGCTCGCGGCGAACGTGCCCCTGCATTACCTGAACCGCATCGCGCTGCCGCTCTACGTCGTCGGCATCGTCCTGCTGATCGCGGTCGACGCGGTGGGCATGATCGTCAACGGCGCACAGCGCTGGCTCAACCTCGGCTTCACGCGCATCCAGCCCTCGGAGATGATGAAGATCGCGCTGCCGCTGATGCTCGCGTGGTATTTCGACCGCTACGAGGCGATCCTGCGCATGCGCAACTTCGTCGTCGGCGCCATCCTGGTGCTGGTGCCCGTGCTGCTCATCGCCAAGCAGCCGGACCTCGGCACGGCCCTGCTGGTGGCCGCCGCCGGCTTCTACGTGCTGTTCCTCGCGGGCCTGTCCTGGAAGATCCTGGTCGGGCTCGGCGTCGCCGGCGCGGCCAGCCTGCCGCTGCTGTGGTCGGTGCTGCACGACTACCAGCGCCAGCGCATCCTGACGCTGCTCGACCCGACCCAGGACCCGCTCGGCGCGGGGTATCACACCATCCAGTCCACCATCGCGCTGGGATCGGGCGGCTTTTTCGGCAAGGGCTGGCTCAACGGCACACAGGCGCACCTGGATTTCCTGCCGGAACGCACCACGGACTTCATCTTCGCCGTGTATTCCGAGGAGTTCGGCCTGGTGGGCAACATCGTGCTGATGATCCTGTTCCTGCTGGTCATCGGCCGCGGGCTGGTCATCGCGGCCAACGCGCCGACCCTGTTCACGCGGCTGCTCGCCGGCGCGATCACGCTGACCTTTTTCACCTACGCCTTCGTGAACATGGGCATGGTAAGCGGCATCCTGCCGGTGGTGGGCGTGCCGCTGCCCTTGATCAGCTATGGGGGCACCTCCCTGGTGACCATCCTGTTCGGCATCGGGCTGCTGATGAGCATCCATACCCACCGACGTCTGGTGCAGACGTAGGAACAGGACTGAGTGCTGAGTACTGAGGACTGAGTAAGAACGAAAACCACTGGAAGATATGACGCCATGCAAAACGGAGACGACCAGGATCAGGCTGCGATCGCGAGCCGACCCCGCCGCACTTACTCAGTCCTCAGCACTCAGTCCTCAGCACTTGTCGCCGCGGTCTTGGCTGCGGTGCTGCTCGCATCCTGCAGCTCTCCGCCATCCCGTCCCTCCGGGACGAAGCCCGGCGGCTACTACCTCGACGACGGTCCGGGGGCCAATCCGCCGGCGGACCTCGATGCGCGGC
>DASZQJ010000149.1:0-8331 GCA_035549715.1 Burkholderiales bacterium | reverse complement strand
TACGGGGGGCGCGGCACGCAGGTCGAGCTGGAGGCGAGCGGCAACTTCGGCGACGTACCGGAGACCGTCACGGTCAGCGTTTACCGGATCGTGCAGGAATGCCTCACCAACGTCGTGAAGCACTCGGGCGCCACCCGGGTCAAGGTCCGGCTGGGCTGGACCGACGCCCCGCCGCAGCATCCCGACGGCCGGGCCATCGAGGTGACGGTCGAGGACGACGGCAACGCCGATGAGCTCTGCTTCGTGCGCAACCCGGGCCTCGGGCTGCTCGGGATGCGGGAGCGCGTCACCGCGCTCGGCGGCCAGTTGACGCTGCGTGCCGGCCAGCCGCGCGGCATGATCGTGAACGCCCGCATCCCGGCCTCCGCGGTGCCCCTGGCGCCGAGTCCCGCACTCGCATGAACGGCGCGCGCATCCGCATCCTGATTGCCGACGACCACGCCATCGTGCGGGAGGGCTACCGCTCGCTGCTCGAGGGGCAGGCGGACATGCAGGTCGTGGCCGAGGCGGGCGATGGCGCCGCCGCCTATGCAAGGTTCGTGGAGAACGCGCCGGACGTCGTCGTGATGGACCTGTCGATGCCCAACCAGGGCGGCCTGGCGGCCGTGACGCGCATTCGCCAGCGCGCGCCGGACGCCCGCATCCTCGTGTTCAGCATGCACGAGAATCCCATGTTCGCCCTCAAGGCGGCGCAGGCGGGCGCCATGGGCTATGTGACCAAGAGCAGCCATCCGGACGTGCTGGTCCGGGCCATCCGGGATGTCCACGCCGGCCGCCATGCGCTCAGCCCCGACATCGCCCAGGCGCTCGCGCTCAGCAAGCTGCAGGGCGGCGGCGAGGCCCTTGCCGGGCTCAGCGTGCGCGAGTTCGAGATCCTGCGCATGCTGGTCGAGGCCCATTCCACGGAGGCGATCGCGAGCGCGCTGCACATCAGCCCCAAGACCGTCTCCAATACCCACTACCAGATCAAGAAAAAGCTCGGCGTGTCCACCGACATCGAGCTCGTCCGCCTGGCGGCGCGGATGAACCTCGTCGACCTGCTGGGCCTCGCCGACCAGGGCTGAGCGCGCAGTCCCGCGCTGCGGCCTCCCCTGTGGCACCAGCCCGGGCAATTTGCCCGGCATCGCGGCGGTGGCATCCTGCCGCGCCTTCCTCCCCTTCGCGCCCTTGCGCCCAGTGGCCATGATTGCGCTGCAGACGGGGCATGTGCGTCCCCGCATCCGCGCCGCGGCGCGGAAGAAAACCCATGGAGGAGGATCAAAGGTGAAGAACTCTGCGGTCACAATGCTGGTTGCCGCGCTGGCGATCGCGCGCGCATGTTTCGCTTCGGAACTGCCGCACGAACATTTCGAGCAGCAGGTCAGGCAGGGCGTGGCGGCCCTGGCCGGCAAGGAGCTGGCCGGGCTCAAGGTGCTGTACCTGAGCAGCGACGTCGGGCCGTGGATGGACACCGGGCTGGCGCTGCGCCCCGGTGACCAGGTGACGATGATCCTGAATGGCAGGACGTGGCTCTCCCGCGCTTACGGCCTGTCCTTCGAATCGTCGATCGCCGTCTGGGCCAGGATTGGCGAACGCGGCCCCATCTTCAGGGGGCCGGAAACGAATACGTTCGTCGCCCGGGAATCGGGCACCCTGCAACTGAAGACCTATCCCGGCCAGAGATGGCTCGATGCGACCGGCCGCTATGCGGGAGAGCCCGCACCTGCCAATCCGGACGCCGGCGGCGGCGCAAGCGTCGCCGTGCTGCTGTGGAAACCCGGGGTGGACGTCCCGGCGCAGCTGAAGCGCATCGCGGCCGGGCCCGCGGGCGATTGGGCGGCGATGGAGCTGGCCCGCCAGGGGCTGCCGGAGCGCCGGCTTCCCGCCGGCTGGTATTACCTCTGGGAACTGGGGCCGTCGCGCGTGTTCGCGGAAGTGGGCAATCCCCAGGGACCCGGCGCGCCGAAGCGGGCCATCGACCTGCACACGAAGAACGACGTCGCGATCATCAAGACCGACGTTTCCATTCCCCTGACGCCTTCCACGACCCTGGCCTGGAAATGGAAGGCCGACCTGATTCCGGCGTCCTCCGCGGAGAACACGCTTCCCACGCACGACTACATGAGCATCGCGGTCGAATTCGACAACGGGCAGGACATCACCTTCCTCTGGAGCCGCGATCTTCCGGTCGGCGAGAGCTTCCGCTGCCCGCTTCCCGGATGGGATTTCCGGGAAACGCACATCGTGGCGAGGTCGGGCACGGCCGATCTGGGCAAGTGGCTCGGCGAGGAGTTCAACCTCCACGACAGCTACAGCAGGGCGGTCGGGGGGGACATGCCGAAGCGCATCACCAGGGTGTGGCTGATCGCCGTCAGCCTGTTCCAGAAAGTCGAGGGCAGGAGCCAGTTCGGCGAGATCGTCCTCAAGGACGGGAGCCGGCAGACACCGGTCTTCGCCGACCTTGCCGCCGATCCGACGCTCCGCCTTGCGGCCGGCAGGTAGGGGCGGGGGGCGCGGGATGTCTCACCGACACGATTTCCCGGCCGGCATGCCGGAGGCCCGGCTGCGCCGGGCGATGGACTATATCCACGCGCATCTTGCCGAACCGATCTCGGTGCGCGACATCGCCATGGCGGCGGGGGTGAGCACCGGGAGCTTCAGCCGCCTGTTCAAGAGCGCGGCCGGCGTTCCCCCGCGCCGGTACCTCACCGAAGCCCGCTTCGCGCGGGCGATGGAACTCATGCGCAACAGCGGGAAGAACCTGACCCAGATCGCAGCGGAGTCCGGCTTCACCGACCAGAGCCACATGAACCACATCTTCCGCCGCCGCGTGGGCATGACGCCGAAGGCCTTCCGCCGATCCTGAGCCGCGGCGGGCCGGCCCGGGCGGCGCGGAACGCCGCTTTTCGCCTCCCCTATAATGGCCGCTCGCCCCAAACGGGAGGAGCGCCATGGAACATTCGTTCCGCTTTTCGGTAAGCCATCCAGAGACCAGCGAGTTCCGCGACGACGGCCTGCGGCCCTTTTTCCAGTACCGCGACCTCGGCATCCGCGACGCGACCAACGGCGCGGCGGTGGCGCACGTGATCCGCGCCAAGCCCGGCGTGCACGCGCAGCCCACGCTGCACCACCACGAGGTCAGTTTCCAGATGGTGTACGTGCTCAAGGGCTGGGTGAAGTTCCACTACGAGGGGGTGGGCGAGGTGGAGCTCAAGGCCGGTTCCTGCGTGCACCAGCCGCCGGGCATCAGGCACATCGAGATCGCGCATAGTGACGATTTGGAATTACTGGAGATTGTTCTCCCGGCCGAATTTGAAACCGTTACGCATTCGAAGGCGTGAATGGATGAAGGAGTGAAGGAGTGAAGGAGTGAATAAGTGAATGAGTAAAATGCTTTCCACCCTTCACCTCCTTCACCCCCTTAAGAAGAAAAACAATGACCCAATCCTTCCGCAAGCGCCTGCAAACAGGCGGCACCCTCATCGGCTCCCTGCTGCAGATGCCCCTTCCCGAGAATGCCGAGGCCTTCGTCCAGGCGGGCTACGACTGGCTGTTCGTCGACCTCGAGCATTCGCCCATGGACGCGCGCAACGCGCTGGACATCCTCGCCGCGGTCGACTCGCGCATTCCCTGCGTGGTGCGGGTGCCATGGAATGACGAGGCCCACATCAAGAAGGCGCTGGACATCGGCGCCACCGGGATCATCGTGCCGCTGGTCAACAGCGCCGAGGATGCGAAGCTGGCGGTGGGGCGCTGCAAGTACCCGCCGACGGGCTTTCGCAGCGTCGGCGTGACCCGGGCGCACCGGTTCGACCTGGACTTCGACGCCTACATGAACAAGGCGAACGAGGAGATCGCCGTGATCGTGCAGGTCGAGCACATCGAAGCGGTGCGCAACATCGACGCCATCCTCGACGTGCCGGGGATCGATGGCGTGTTCGTGGGGCCCTTCGACCTGTCCGGCAGCATGGACCTGCCGGGGCAGATCAACCATCCGCAGGTGCAGGCAGCCATCAGGCAGGTGATCGCCGCCTGCGAGAAGCGCGACATCGCGCGCTGCATCTACGCCCATACGCCCCAGCATGCGAAGACGTACCTGGAACAGGGCTATCGCGTCATCGGCTTGTGCACCGACTACATCATGCTGGCGCGCACGGCGGCCGACTACCTCAAGGCGGTGAGGGGCTGATGCAGTCCGCCGAGTCCCTGTCGCTGCGCACCATCGCCGCACGGCTGACGCCCGGCGTGGACCTGCGCGATGCGATCGAGCGCCTGGGCCACGAGCACCACGTCGAGGCGGGCTGCATCCTGAGCGCCGTCGGCAGCCTGCGCTCGGCGACGCTGCGCCTGGCCGGCGCGGACACCTACACGAAGCTCGACGGGCCCTTCGAGATCGTCTCGCTCTCGGGCACCCTCTCGCCGGACGGCCCGCACCTGCACCTGTCGATCGCGGCGAAGGATGGCAGGACCATCGGCGGGCACCTGGTTCCCGGCTGCACCGTCTACACCACGGTGGAGGTCGTCGTCGCCGATCTCGCGGGCGTGCGCTTTGCGCGCCTGCCCGACGCGATGACGGGCTACCGGGAACTGAACATCGGCGGCGGCAGCCGCCACTAGCAATCACGGCAGGAGTTCACCACAGAGGCACAGAGGACACGGAGGAAATGCCAGGACGATGATGGAGACGTCCAGCCGCGGCTCGGACAGCAAATTTCGACTCGGGATTTCCATCAAATTGCCGTCCGCCCGTTCCATGGATTGCTTTTCCCTGTGCCCTCTGTGTCTCTGTGGTGATCATGACTTAACCAAGGAGGAGAACAACAATGGCACGACCGCCGTTCAACCCGCAGGCAGTGGACTGGTCCGGGGAAAACCCCGGCATGTACCTCAAGGAAACCCCCGACGGCCCGTTCGTCGCGCTGATCAGCTTTTTCCGGGTCGTCACCTCGCCGCACGGCAAGGGCCACGCGGCTTTCATGCTGCTGGATCCGCACGGCGAGGGCAAGAGCCCGGAGAGGCCGAACGTCTGCCTGACCGACAACGAGCCGCTCGCGAACTACCTCAAGCAGGGTTTCGTCTCGAACTTCGGGTCGTTCAAGGGCGTCAAGGGACTGTCCAGCGTGCAGATGAAGCCGGGCTGGGACTTCGTGGCGGCCGGCGACGGCCGCAGCTCGCACACGGAATGGTTCCGCAGCGCCATCGGCCAGGTGAACCTCACCTGGAACGGGCTTTCCGCGCCCTTCATGGTGGAGCTGATGAAGGAGCAGTCCGCCACCGGCCGGCACGAGATGTTCTCCCTGTTCCTGGAGTCGACGGCGGTGACGGCCACGATCAACGGCAAGCCGGTGGCGGGCAAGTCGGTTGCACGCGAATGGCTGGGGCGCAAGAGCACGACGGCCTTCCTTGCGTTCTCGGAAACCTGGATCAAGGCCTGAAAGGCCGTGACGGATGAAGCCGTGACTGCCGTAACTGCCGTAACTGTCGTGACTGCCGATCCGGGCTTGCGAGCACGGCAGTCACGTCGTCACGATCGTCACGTCGTCACGCCGCGAGCGCAGGCATAGCGATGTGCGGTGACTGGCGGCTCGACCAGCAGGACCTGGACACCTACAGGGCGGACGGCCTGCTCAAGTCGCCGTTTTCCATCGACGAAAGCCTGCTCGGGCAGATGCGCGAGTCGCTCGACAGGCTGCTGCGCGACAACGCCGGCATCGCGCCCGAGACGCTGGTCTGCCCGCACATCCCCTACGGCGGCAAGCACGACGAGAAGGCGGCGCAGGCGTGGCTGGACTATGCGCGCCATCCGGGGATCCTCAACCTCGTGTCCCAGCTCATCGGTCCCGACATCATCCTCTGGGGCAGCCAGGTGTTCTGCAAGCCGCCCATGACGGGCAAGGCCATTCCGTGGCACCAGGACGGGCAGTACTGGCCGATCCGGCCGATCGCGACGTGCTCGGTGTGGATGGCGCTCGACGACGCGACGCCGGAGAACGGCTGCATGCGCTACATCCCGGGCTCGCATGCGGGCGGCAGCATCTACCGGCATCGCATCAACGACAGCAAGGACGTGGTGCTCAACCAGGAAGTCGAGCCGTCGCAGTTCGACGAATCGACCGCGAGGGACGACGTGCTGAGGGCGGGCCAGTTCTCGCTGCACGACGTGTACCTGATCCACGGCTCGAACGCCAACCGGTCGCCGCGCCGTCGCGCCGGCTTCGTCATCCGCTACATGCCGGCGACGTCGGTCTTCGAGCGCGCGATCGAGGACAACCACAAGCAGTCCGGCGTCACCTTCAGCATGAGCAAGCGGCCGATCTGGCTGCTGCGGGGCAGGGATGCCAGCGGCAGGAACGACTTCAAGGTCGGACACGGGCAGGACTATGCGCTGGTGCCGCGGGTCTCCGATGAAGAGGGCGCGGAACCGGAGTAGCGTCTAGTGCCTACTTCTCACCACGAAGGCACGAAGAGCACGAAGCTACACGAAGAAGGTCAAAATCCACCGACATGTAAATATGTCAGTGGAACTTGCCGGGGCGCTGAAATCATCGAGTGACGGAAGGTGGCCAGCAGAACTCTCTTGCTATCGAATTGCCTTTCTTCGTGCTCCTTCGTGCTCTTCGTGCCTTCGTGGTGGGAAGTAGATGCCGTAGTCACGCGTGAGGAAACGCGGAGTACTGTGGCAGGTCGTCCGTGATCTCGTGCCACGGCGCCTTCGACCCGACGAAGATGTGGCAGCCCGGCCGGATCCCGGGATCGTCGTCCAGCGAGCCCATCGCCAGGCCGTACATGTCCGGTTCCGGGTCCCAGGAATTCACCATCGGCGAGCCGCACACCTTGCAGAAGCGCTTCACCGTGTCGGGCGAGGAGCGATAGCTGGTCAGCAGCGCTTCGCCCTGGAGGAAGCGGAACGAAGCCTTCGGCACCGAGACCCGCGCCCGGAACGCCGAGCCGTGGAATTTCCGGCACATGGAGCAGTGGCAGTAGAGCGCCGTGCCCAGCGGTCCGTCGATCTCGTACTGGATGCCTCCGCAGAGACAGCTGCCTCGGATCATGTTGGCCCTCCCGAAAGGTTTCGATGGCGCGCCGGCATGCGCCATTTCCGTGGCCCGGCCGCAGAGTCTGGCATCCGCGCCTCAAGGAAGGCAAGCCGGCCCTCGAGGGCCATTTCCCCCGCAGCGACATCGACGTTGAATGGCCATTCCGGGGCGCGGACCGGTTCGTGATCCCCGGGAAATCAGGCGTTCGACGATGACGCCCCGCAGGACGAGACCCGGCCGCTATCGTGCCCCGACGAGCGCCGACCAGAGCAGCACGGCGCCCGAGGCCAGCATCAGCCCGTCCATCAGCCGCCGGAACTGTGCCGGCGCCATCTCGAGCACGAAGCGCCTGGCGACGAACGCGCCCACCATCAGCGAAGCGCCGGTAATGAGCCCCCTGGCCACGATGTCGGCGGGCAGCATGTCCAGCGCGCGGAACGTGGCCGCCTTGCCCAGGTACACGGCCAGCGAGGCCGCCGCTTCGGTGCCGATGAAGGCGCCCCTGACCAGGCCGGCGCCCAGGAAGATGGGGGCGGTGATCGGCCCGGTGGAGACCACGATGCCGGTGACGTAACCGATGACCAGGCCGAGCGCGGCCAGCTGCCAGGGCCCGAACTTCAGGTCGCGCGCCGCCATCCAGCGCCGCACGAGGACCATGCCGATGAAAAAGATCCCGATCGCGATTTCGATCACGCGGGGCGGGAGCGAGGCCAGCGTGCGCACGCCCAGCGCCGCGGCCGGGACTCCCGTCACGGCGTAGGCCGCGCCGGCTTTCCAGTCGATCTCGCGCCACCAGACCACGATCCTCGACAGGTTGGCCAGCAGGGCGGCAATGGCCATGACCGGCACGGCCTGCAGCGGCCCGAACGCGATGACCAGCACCGGCATCAGCATGATCGAGGCGCCGAAGCCGACGATGCCGCCGAGGGTGCCGGCCACCAGGCCGACGGCGAGGACGATCAGGAATTCCAAGCCGCTTGTCCGTCGATCGGTTTCGTCATGGCGTCCATTAGACCATCGGGAGCCCTACGGGGGGCCGCCCCGGAACGGCGTCCGCTGGCCGATAATGGCATTCCCGCGATTCGTGGCCGACCCGATGCCCAGGCACGCGCTGCTAGTCTTCCTCGTCTTGCTGGCGGGATCCCCCGCTTGGGCCGACTACCCCGAGAAGCCGGTGAGGATGATCGTGCCGTTCACCCCGGCGGGGGCGACGGACCTCCCAACGCGCTCCGGCGCCGACGGTGAGCGACCAGCCTTGGTCACTTGGTTGCGGTGAGCCAATCTGGCGAAACGCGGGTTGGTCCAGAATGACCAC
>DASZQJ010000148.1:0-13099 GCA_035549715.1 Burkholderiales bacterium | reverse complement strand
CTCGCGGTAGGCCTGCCCCCCATAGATCGCGTCGAACTCCCCGGGCGTGTAGTAACTGTCCGAGTACAGGGACTTGATGCCGCCCAGTTCCTCCACCTTGCGTTCCACGAGGCGGTTGAAATGCCCTGGCGGATGCGGCTCGCGGGTGCGCACGACGTCCCAGAAGCCGAAGTTCACGTAGGTCACGGCGGGATCCATCGGGTAGAGCGGGAACCGGGCGGCCGGCGGTGGCGTGCGGATCGGGCAGATCCACACCGGCAGGATGCCGATCTCCCGCAGGAAGAAGTCGAGGAACTCGGGGGCGCGGTCGATCGGCACGTCCACGTCCTGGATCACGGATTCGCGATGCTTGCGCGACAGCCGGTCGAGCGTGGCCGTCAGGTGCCAGCGGCTGTTCCAGCGCATGATCTTCGTGTAGGTACGCGAATTGAGCCGGTCGCGCCCGTACAGGCGGCGGATGAGGGGCACTTGCGCGCCGAGATTCCTCGAGCACCAGAACCAGTCGGTGTCCCAGCGCCACAGGTAGTCGTGGGTGCTGAGATGGTCGACCGCCTTCTCGCGGATCGAGCGGTAGTAGATGTTCTCGTACGTGTAGTCGCTTGCCGCAGGTGCTTCGTCGACGAAGCGCGCGCTGCTCACGTACATCTCGCCGGGGCCGAACACCACCCCGTCGAGGAAGTCGGCATCCGAATCGCATTCCCGCGCCAGCGCCTGGAAGCAGGCCGCGGGATCCTCGTGGCGCCGGTGCTCCACGCGGACGAAGGCCTTCACCGGCAATGCCTTCGCCTTGACCCGCAGCGCGTAGCCCAGCGTGCCGTAGGAATTCGGAAAGCCGAAGAACAGGTCGCGGTGCTCGTTGTCCGCGGTGCAGAGATAGATGTTGCCGTCGCCGGCGAGCACTTCCAGTTCCAGCACCGACTGGTGGACCAGGCCGTGGCGGAACGACGTCGCCTCGATGCCCACGCCGGCCACCGCGCCGCCGACGGTGATGGTCTTGAGCTGCGGCACCACGGCCGGCATCCGGCCGCAGGCGAGCGCCGCCATCACCAGGTCCTCGTAGGTGGCCATGCCCTCGGCGTCGATCCAGCCGGCGGCCGGGTCGACCCCGAGCACGCGGCGAAAGCTGCTGGCGTCGAGCTTGCGAGTGCCGCCGTTGTCGCGGTCGCGGAAAAGGTTGGACGTCGACTTGCGCAGGCCCACCGCGCCGGGGGTGGCGGCCAGGGCCTGCGCCAGCGCGGCCTTGCGCGAGGCGTAGGAACTGCCGGAGGGCTTGCGCCGGTCTCGCGCCATCAGGCGTCGTCGTAGAGGAAGGCGCGGCTCATCGGGTAGTTGTCCCGGGTGAGGTTCGGCTTGCTGAACACGATCTGGAACAGGTGCGTGTGCAGCCTGGTGGAGCGGAACATTTCCGCGCAGGCATACAGGTAGGTGCGCCAGATGCGCCGGAAGCGCTCGTCGAAGCGCACCGGATCAAGGGCGTGGATCCGTTCCCAGTTGCGGTCGAAGCGCTCCGCCCAGGCGTCGAGGGTGAGCGCGTAATGGCGCCGCAGGTTCTCGATGTCCACGATCTCGAGGCCGCTGCGCTCCATCGCGGCGATGGTCTGCGACAGGCTGGGGATCCACCCGCCGGGGAACACGTGCTCGCGGATGTAGTACTCGGTATCGAACACACCGACGTGACCGATGAAATGCAGCATGCCCAGGCCGCCCGGCCTGAGGAAGTCCGCATGGGCCCTGACCACCTCCTCGAGCTGGTCGCGCCCGGCGTGCTCGAGCACCCCGATCGAGACCACTTTGTCGTACTGGCGGTCGACCTCGCGGAAATCCGCCAGCCTGACCTCCATCCTGCCGGCGAGCCCGCGGCGCCCGATCTCCCCCTGCAGCCATTGCACCTGCCCGGGGGCCGTGTTGAGCCCGCACACCTGCGCGCCGTGGCGCTCGAAGGCATGGAACATGAAACCGCCGAAGCCGCAGCCGATGTCCACGACCGACTCGCCCGGCTTCAGCCGGATCTTGCGGCAGACATGCTCGACCTTGTTGCGCTGGGCCTCGTCCACGTCCGCGGTGCCCTCCTTCCAGTAGCCGCAGGTGTACATCATCAGCGGGGCATCGAGCCACAGCCGGTAGAACTCGGTGCCCAGGTCGTAGTGGAAGATCGCGTTCCTGCGCGCCTGTTCGATGGTCCGGTTGGAATGGCGCAGCTCGTGCCAGGCGTTGCGCAGCCGGACCCCGGGCCTGCCGTTGCCGCTGAAGCCGCCATCGAGACCGACCTGGAAGGCGGCGGCGAGGTCGCCGTCGATGTCGACACCGCCGTCGAAATAGGCTTCGAGGAAGCCGATGTGGCCGAGGTGTGCGATTCGTGCCTGCGCGCCCCGGCCATGGAAGCGGACGGTGAAGCGGGGCGCCCCTTCGCGGTTCTGGTAGTGCGACCCGTCCGCGAACTCGACCCGGAAGGGCACCGCGGCGCCGGCACCGAGCCTGCCCATGATCCTGGAAACGATGCCACCGAACATCGGCTTGTCCTCCCTGATCGCGTTGCCGCCGTGCACCCGCCCCCACCACTTCCCCCCCGGATGGGCACGTGGCCCGCCGGGGCACGCCCGCTACTCGCCGAGGTAGGCCTGGCGGACCTGCGGATTGGCGAGCAGGGCCGCCGCCTCGCCGTCCACCGCGATGAGCCCGCTCTCCATCACGTAGCCGCGATGGCTCGCTTCGAGCGCGAGCTTCGCGTTCTGCTCCACGAGCAGCACCGTCACGCCTTCCTTCGCGACCATGCGCACGGTCTCGAAGATCTTTTCCACCATGAGCGGCGCAAGCCCCATGCTCGGCTCGTCAAGCAGCAGCAGGGCCGGCCGGCTCATCAGCGCACGGCCGATGGCGAGCATCTGCTGCTCGCCGCCGGACAGCGTGCCGCCGGTCTGCGTGCGCCGCTCCGCAAGCCGCGGGAACAGCGCGTAAGTGCGTTCCAGGTCGCCCTTCACCGCCGCCTTGTCGTCGCGGCAGTAGGCGCCCATCAGCAGGTTCTCGTGCACCGTCAGCCGGCCGAAAACGCCGCGGCCCTCGGGCACCAGCGACAGGCCCCGCTCGACCAGCCGGAAGGCGGGCAGGCCGCTCACCTCCTCGCCCTTGAGGTGCACGCTGCCGCCATGATGCAACAGGCCGCAGATCGCCTTCAACGTGGTGGTCTTGCCGGCGCCGTTGGCCCCGATCAGCGCCACCAGCTCGCCCTGGTTCACCGTGAGATCGATGCCCTTGACGGCATTGATCCCGCCGTAGGCCACCGTAAGCCCGCGCACCTGCAGCATCGCGCTCACGGCAATGCCCCGCCCAGGTAGGCGCGCACCACCTCCGGGTCCCGCTGCACGACCGCCGGCTCGCCCTCCGCGATCTTCCTGCCGTAGTCCAGCACCGCCACGCGATCGCACAAGCCCATCACCAGCTTCACGTCGTGCTCGATCAGCAGCAGGGTCACGCCGTCGCCGCGGATCTTTTCCAGCAGGCGCCGCAGGTCATTGCGCTCGGTGGCGTTCATGCCGGCCGCCGGCTCGTCCAGGGCCAGCAGCCGCGGCTCGGTCGCAAGCGCCCGGGCGATCTCGAGCCGCCGCTGGTCGCCGTAGGACAGGTTCTTCGACAACGCGTTCGCCTGCCGGCCGATGCCCACGTAGTCGAGCAGCTCCCGGGCGCGGCGCTGGATCGCGGCCTCCTCGGCGCGGGCGGCCGGGGTGCGCAGGATGGCGCCGAAGGGGCCCGCCTTCGTGCGCACGTGGCGCCCGACCATGACGTTCTCCAGCGCGGTCATGTTGCCGAACAGGCGGATGTTCTGGAAGGTGCGCGCGATCCCGCTTTCCACCACCTGGTACGGCTTGCGCCCCAGCAGGCTCTGGCCGTCGAAATCGAAGCTGCCGGCGTCAGGCACGTACAGCCCGGTGAGCACGTTGAACAGCGTCGTCTTGCCCGCCCCGTTGGGGCCGATCAGTCCGTAGATCTCGCCGCCGTGGATCGACAGCGAGACGTCGTCGAGTGCGGTCAGGCCGCCGAAGCGCTTGCGGATGCCGCGCGCTGCGAGCAGCGGCTCGCCCGCGCGGATCGGCGCCGGGATCGCGCTCATTCCTTCTCCGCCTCCTCGAACTCGCGGCGCCGGGTCTTCGACGGCCACAGGCCCGCGGGACGGAACAGCATCATGAGCACCAGGGCCAGGCCGAACAGCAGCATGCGGATCACCTCGGGCTCGATCACCATGCGCCCGAACATCGCCCGCTGCGCGGGCTCGACGGTATAGCGCAGGATCTCGGGCACGAAGGACAGCAGCAGCGCCCCGAGGATGACGCCCCAGACGTTGCCCATGCCGCCGAGCACCACCATGGACAGCACCATGATCGACTCGAGGAACACGAAGCTCTCGGGGCTGATGAAGCCCTGGGATGCCGAGAAGATGCCGCCGGCGATCCCGCCGAAGCTCGCGCCCATCGCGAAGGCGAGCAGCTTGACGTTGCGGGTATTGATGCCCATGGCCTGGGCCGCGGTCTCGTCCTCGCGGATCGCCACCCAGGCACGGCCCAGCCGTGAGTCCTGCAGCCTCAGGTTCACCACGATCACCAGCAGCAGCACCACGAGCAGCAGGTAGTAATACTTGATCGGCCCGCTGAAGGTGAGGCCGGCCACGGTATCCGCCCGGCTGAAGTCGAGCCCGCCGATCCGGAAGGGGTCGATCAGGGTCACGCCCTGCGGCCCGTTGGTGATGTTCACGGGCTGGGACAGGTTGTTCATGAAGATGCGGACGATCTCGCCGAACCCCAGCGTGACGATCGCGAGGTAGTCGCCGCGCAACTTCAGCGTCGGCGCGCCCAGCAGCACGCCGAAGACGCAGGCGACTGCCGCCCCGATCGGCAGGATCACCCAGAAAGGCAGGTGCAGGCCGAAGTGCGGCGAGGCGAGCAGGGCGTAGCAATAGGCACCCACGGCGTAGAAGGCGATGTAGCCCAGGTCGAGCAGCCCGGCGAATCCGACCACGATGTTCAGGCCCAGCGACAGCAGCGCGAACAGGATGGCAAGGTTGAGGATGCGGACCCAGGCGGTGCCGACCGAGGCCAGGACGAACGGCAGCACGCACAGGGCGATCGCGATGCAGGCCACCCCGATCCAGGGCGCCGCGCGATGCGCGCGCAGCCGTCCGACCCAGTTGCCGATCGCACCCATCGGTTCAGGCCCGGTCCGAGACGCGCTCGCCCAGCAGGCCGGAGGGGCGGAAGACGAGGACGGCGATCAGGACCATGAAGGCGAACACATCCTGATAGTTGCTGCCGAACAGGATGACGTGGGAATCGCGCGCGCAGCGTTCGGCAAGCGCGTCCGAGATGCCCGACACCTTGCACAGGTCGGTGAGATCGCCGATGTAGCCGGCGCCGAGCGCCTCCACCACCCCCAGCAGGATGCCGCCCAGCATGGCGCCCGCGAGGTTGCCGATGCCGCCCAGCACGGCCGCGGAGAACGCCTTCAGGCCGAGCAATGTGCCCATGGTGTAGTGGGCGATGCCGTAGTAGGTGCCGACCATGACGCCGGCGATGGCGCCGAGGGCGGCGCCGATCACGAACGTCGAGGAAATCACGCGGTTGACGTTGATGCCCATCAGGCCCGCGACCTGGGGATTCTCGGAGGTCGCGCGCATGGCGATGCCGAGCCTGGTCCGGTAGACCAGCAGCGTGAGGGCACCCATCATCAGGAAGGAGCCGAGGATGATCGCGATCTGCACGCCGCTGATGTGGGCGCCGCCGACCTCGAACACCGGGTTGTCCATGATCTGCGGGAACGACAGCGGATTGCGGCTGAAGACCATCATCGCCACCTGCTGCAGGATGATGGAAATGCCGATCGCGGTGATCAGGGGCGCCAGGCGCGGCGCCCCGCGCAGCGGACGGTAGGCCACGCGCTCCATCGCGAACCCCACCGCCATGCACACCGGCACCGCGCACAGGACGCCGGCGGCCACGACGGCGAAGGGTGGAAGCTGCGAACCCGCCAGCGCGGAGATCACGGTCAACGCCACCATGGCGCCGACCATCACCACCTCGCCGTGCGCGAAGTTGATGAGCTGCACGATGCCGTACACCATCGTGTAGCCGAGGGCCACGATGGCATAGACGCTGCCCAGCGTCAGGCCGTTGACGATCTGCTGGAGAAAGATTTCCACGTCAGCTGCCGGCCAGGAGGCTTCGTGCGCAGGCAGGGGTGATGCCCGCCGCCCGCGAAAAGAAAACAGCACCCGAAGGTGCCGTTTCCCCGCTCCATGCCCGTGGCGCGCCTACTTCGCGGCTCCGGCCTTGCCGAAATCCTCGAACTTGATCGATTTGCCGCCCTTGATGATGGCCACCGGGATGACCTTGCCTTCCTTCATGGTGAAGATGGTCATCTCGGCGTCCTTGCGGTCGCCCTTGTCGTCGAACTCGATGTGGCCGCTGGCGCCGTCGTACTTGATCTTCGCGAGCTCGGGCAGGTATTTCGCGGGATCCGTGGAATTCGCCGACTGCATCGCGGAGATGATCAGGTTGGTCGCGTCATACGTGAACGGCGCGTAGATCAGGGGATCGGCGTTGAACTTCGCCTTGAATGCGTCCAGGAAGCCCCTGGTCGCGGCCTGGACGGGGATGCCCGCCTGAGAGCAGACCAGGCCTTCCGAGGCGGCGCCGGCAAGCTCCTTCATCTTGTCGGTGCAGGCGCCGTCGCCGAAGGCGAACACCGCCTTCAGCCCCAGCTCGCGGGCCTGCTTCATCAGCGGACCCGCGCCGGAGTCCATGCCGCCGTAGAAGATCGCCTCCGGGTTCTTGCCCTTGAGCTTGGTCAGGATGGCCTTCCAGTCGCGCGTCTCCTGCGTGCCCTTCTCGCGCGGCAGCACGGCCACGCCGGCGGCCTTCAGCGTCTTGTCCACTTCGTTGGCGAGGCCCTCGCCGTACGCCGTGGCGTCGTCGATCACGGCCACGGTCCTGGGCTTGAATTCGGAGGTGAGGTAGCTCGCGATCGCGGGGCCCTGCTGGTCGTCGCGGCCCACGGTGCGGAAGGTCACCTTGAAGCCCTGCTCGGTGAGCTTGGGGTTGGTCGCCGAGCCGCTGATCATCGGGATGCCGGCCTGGTTGTACACGGCCGAAGCGGGAATGGTCACGCCGGAGTTCAGGTGGCCGACGACGCCGGCCACTTTGGCATCCACGAATTTCTGCGCGATGATCGGGCCCTTGGCCTCCTTGCCTTCGTCATCCTCCGAAAGCATCTCGAAGACGACCTTCTCGCCGCCGATGCTCAGGCCCTTCGCGTTCGCTTCGTCGATCGCGAGCTTGACGCCGTTCTCGTTGTCCTTGCCCAGGTGGGCGATGCCGCCGGTGAGCGGCGCGGCGTGGCCGATCTTCACCACGCGCTGCACGGAGGAGCCGCCACCGCTGCCGGCCGCCGGTTCCTCCTTCTTGCCGCAGCCGGCGATGCCGGCCGCGAGGATGGCGGCGATCGCCGCGGTTGCCAGTCTGGTTGCGCCGTTGCAGCGGATGGATGCCATGTTGTTATCCCCTTGATCGAGAGTGAGCCCAGCGGTACGGCGGGGATTATCTGCCACCCCTTCGAGCGTTGTCAATTTGAGCCGATAATTCATCGGGTTGGCGAGACACTGCGGATGCCGCCCGGAAACGGTTGGCAACAAAAAAGCCGGCGTACGCCGGCTTTTCGCGGGGAGAAGTCCCGGATTACATGGACAGGATCCACTCGACCAGGAGCTTGGCCTCGTCTTCCTTGACGGGGTTGGGCGGCATCGGGATGGTGCCCCACACGCCGCCGCCGCCATGGATCACCTTCTTGATCAGGGCAGCTTCGGCGCCGGCCGCGCCCTTGTACTTCTTGGAAACCTCGGTGTAAGCCGGGCCGACCAGCTTCTTGTCCACCGCGTGGCACGCGAAGCAGTTCTTCGATTGCGCGAGGGCCTTGGCCTTGGCGGCATCGACGGCCGCGTTCGCGTTACAGGCCAGGACGAGTCCGGCGGATGCCGCGACCGCCACGAGGAATTTTTTCATGTCAGATGCCTCTCTCCATGCAGGTTGAACAAGCGCCGCGATTTTAGCGGGTTTGGCGTCCTTTGGAAACGCGCCGGGGCGCCTTGCCGCGGTCGGACCGTCAGGCGGAATTCCTGCCCGATCATCGACTTCAGTGTCCTTAACGGCCCGCGTCCACCCGAAGTTGACAGCCCTCGCGCAAGACGGTCCTGGACGCCTCACAGGCCCAGGTCGGCCCACAGGGCGTCCACGCGCGCCCGGACCGCCTCGTCCATGCGGATCGGGCGCCCCCAGGGGCGCTGGGTTTCCCCGGGCCACTTGTTGGTGGCGTCCAGCCCGAGCTTGGCGCCCAGGCCCGATACCGGGCTCGCGAAATCCAGGTAGTCGATGGGCGTGTTCTCCGCCACCAGCAGGTCGCGCGCCGGGTCGACGCGGGTGGTGACCGCCCAGACCACCTCCTTCCAGTCGCGCACGTCGATGTCGTCGTCCACCACGATGATGAACTTGGTGTACATGAACTGGCGCAGGTAGGACCAGACGCCGAACATCACGCGCTTTGCATGCCCCGCGTACTGCTTGCGCAGGCTCACCACGGCGAGCCGGTACGAGCAGCCCTCGGGCGGCAGGTAGAAGTCCACGATCTCCGGGAACTGCTTCGTGAGCAGCGGCACGAAGACTTCGTTCAGCGCGAGCCCGAGGATGGCCGGCTCGTCGGGCGGCTTGCCGGTGTACGTGCTGTGGTAGATCGGGTCGCGGCGCATCGTGATGCGCTCGACCGTGAGCACGGGGAAGGTCTCCTGCTCGTTGTAGTAACCCGTGTGGTCGCCGAACGGCCCCTCGAGCGCGGTCTGCCCGGGATGGATCGCGCCTTCGAGCACGATTTCCGCCGAAGCCGGCACCTGCAGGTCCGAGCCGAGGCATTTCACCAGCGCCGTCTTCGAGCCGCGCAGCAGCCCCGCGAACTGGTACTCCGAGAGCGAGTCCGGCACCGGGGTCACCGCGCCGAGGATGGTGGCGGGGTCGGCGCCCAGCGCCACCGCGACCGGGAACGGCTGGCCGGGATGCGCCTCGCCATGGTCGCGGAAATCGAGCGCGCCGCCGCGATGCGCGAGCCAGCGCATGATGACCTTGTTCGGCCCGATCACCTGCTGGCGGTAGATGCCGAGGTTCTGGCGCGGCTTGCGCGGCCCGCGCGTCACCGTCAGGCCCCAGGTGATCAGCGGCCCCGCATCCCCCGGCCAGCAGGTCTGGACCGGAAGCCGCGCGAGGTCGACGTCACTGCCCTCCCACACGACTTCCTGGCAGGGCGCGGACGTCACCACCCGGGGCTGCATGTTCATCACCTGCCGCAGCACCGGCAGCTTGTCCCAGGCGTCCTTCAGGCCCTTCGGCGGTTCGGGCTCCTTGAGATAGGCGAGCAGCTTGCCGACTTCGCGCAGGGCCTCGACCGAGTCCTCGCCCATCCCCAGGGCGACACGGCGCGGGGTGCCGAAAAGGTTGCCCAACACCGGGATGCCGTGGCCCGCGGGATTCTCGAACAGCAGCGCCGGCCCCTGCGCCTTGAGCACGCGGTCGCAAATCTCGGTCATCTCCAGGTGCGGGGAGACTTCCGCGCGGATGCGCCTGAGTTCGCCGAGCTTCTCGAGCTGGGCCAGGAAATCGCGAAGGTCCGAGTAATGCATGGCGTCAGATGACCGGGTTGGCGCCGCCGTCCATCGGCACGATGGCACCGGTGACGTAGGCGGCCTTCGCGGAGGCGAGGAACAGCGTCACCTGTGCGATGTCCTCCGGGTCGGCATAGCGGCCCAGCGGCACCCGCGCCTGGCCCTCCTCGAGGATCTTTTCCGCGGAAGTCCCGCGCGCCCGGGCCTCGAGCTCCAGCGCCTCGCGGATGCGCTCGGTCATGGTGGCCGCCGGGTTGATGGCGTTGATGCGCACCCCGTGCTTGCCGTACACGCTCGCCAGGCCCACGGTCGCCAGCATCAGCGCGGAATTCGCCGCCCCGCCCGGGAGGTGGATGGGCGTGGCGATCTTGCCGCCGGTGCCGATGATGTTCACCACGTTGCCCCGGCGGCGCGCACGCATCGAGGGCAGGACCGCGTCCATGGCGTGGATGTAGGTGAAGTACTTGGCGTCCATCGCCGCATGCCAGGCCTGCGCGTCGAGTTCGTCCGGCGCATAGCGCCGCGCCGCACCCGCCGAGTTCACCAGCACGTCGACGGGGCCGAGGCGTTCCTGCGCCTGCCGCGCCATGCGCTGCGCCCCTTCGGGTTGCGTCAGGTCCGCCGCGAGCGTGGCGACGGAGGCGAGCCCGGCGGCCGCACGGTCGAGGTTGGCCTGGCTGCGCGAGACGATCATCACGCGCGCCCCTTCCGCGACGAAGGCCCGCGCGCAGGCGAGCCCGATGCCCTTGCTGCCGCCGGTGACGAGTACTGCCTTGCCTTTCAATCCGAGGTCCATGGGCGTCCTTCAGTGCAGGGGCGGCAGGTGGTAGTGCGCGAGGATGCCCGCGAACAGCGCCGCCCCGACCCAGTTGTTGTGCAGGAAGGCCTTGAAGCATCCCGCAGGCTCGCGGCCGCGGATGAGCCGGTACTGGCTCGCCGCGAGCAGCGCGGCCGCGAGCAGGCCGGCGTAGAAATAAGGGCCGAGGCGGTAGAACACGCCGGCGAACGCGACCAGCGCCAGGAACAGCGCATGGCAGGCCAGCACGGCCGCCACGTCGAAGCGGCCGAACGTGATCGCGGAAGTGCGGATGCCGATCCTGCGGTCGTCCTCGCGGTCCACCATGGCGTACTCGGTATCGTAGGCGATGGCCCAGAACACGTTGGCGAGCAGCAGCACCCACGCGATGCCGGGCACATGCGCATTGTGCGCCGCGTACGCCATGGGAATGCCGAAGCCGAACGCGACGCCAAGCACCGCCTGCGGGACGGCCAGGAAGCGCTTGCAGAACGGATACGCCACCGCCAGCGCAAGCGCGGCAAAGGAAAGCTTGATGGTGAGCGCATTGAGGGGAAGGATCATCACGAAGGCGACGGCCGCCAGCACCGCGGCCACGCACAGGGCTTCGACGGGATGGATCGTTCCCGCGGCGAGCGGCCGCTCGCGGGTGCGGCTCACGTGGCCGTCGAAATCGCGATCCGCGAAATCGTTGATCGCGCAGCCCGTCGATCGCATCAGCACCGTGCCCATCAGGAAGATCCAGACGATCCGCGGGTCCGGGTGGCCCTGCGCGGACAGCCACAACGCCCACAACGTGGGCCACAGCAGCAGCAGGATGCCGATCGGCTTGTCCAGCCGGATCAGCTTCTCGTAGGCGTTGAGGCGTTCGACGATGGTCATGCGGGAGGCGGCGCGAGCGCGGATGATAGCACCGGCCCCGCTCAGACCTTGAGCAGTTCCTGGCGCGCGCCCAGCCAGCGGTCCAGGTGCGCGCGCGCCGCCGCTGCGTGGTCGCGCAGCAGTTGCGGCGCCAGGTTGCGCGCGGCCTCCAGCAGGTCCACGTCCTTGTCCAGGTCGGCGAAACGCAGCATCGGGATGCCGCTCTGGCGGCTGCCGAGGATCTCCCCGGGGCCACGCAGGCGCAGGTCCTGGCGCGCGATCTCGAAACCGTCGGTGTGCTCGAAAATGACGCGCAGGCGCTCGCGGGCGTTGTCGGACAGCGGGCTCTGGTAGAGCAGGATGCAGGCGCTCGCCCCGGCGCCCCGGCCCACGCGGCCGCGCAGCTGGTGCAGCTGCGACAGGCCCATGCGCTCGGCGTGCTCGATCACCATCAGCGTGGCATTGGGCACGTCGACGCCGACCTCGATGACGGTCGTGGCGACCAGGAGCTGGATGCGGTTGCCCTGGAAGGCCAGCATGACGTCGGCCTTTTCCTGGTTCGACAGGCGGCCATGGACGAGGCCCACGCCCAGGTCCGGGAAGTCGGCACGCATGGCTTCGAAGGTATCGATGGCCGTTTGCAGCTGCAGCGACTCGGACTCTTCGATGAGCGGGCACACCCAGTAAGCCTGCCGGCCCGCGCGGCAGGCCTCGCGGATGCGCTCGAGCACCTCGTCGCGGCGGGTGTCGGACACCAGCTTGGTGACCACGGGCGTGCGCCCCGGCGGCAGCTCGTCGATCACCGATACGTCGAGGTCGGCGTAATAGCTCATTGCCAGCGTGCGCGGGATCGGCGTGGCGCTCATCATGAGCTGGTGCGGGCGGATCTCGCGTCCCGCGCGGCTGCCCTTCAAGCGCAGGGCGAGGCGCTGGTGCACGCCGAAGCGGTGCTGCTCGTCCACGACGGCGAGCCCCAGCTTGTGGAAGCTGACCTCGTCCTGGAACAGCGCGTGGGTGCCGATCGCCAGCGCCGCCTCGCCGGAAGCGACCGCCTGCAGCGCTTTTTCCCTTTCCTTCTTCTTCTGGCTGCCCGACAGCCAGGCGACCTCGATCCCGAGCGGCCGCAACCAGGCGCCGAGCTTGCGGTAGTGCTGCTCGGCGAGGATCTCCGTGGGCGCCATGACCGCGGCCTGGTAGCCGCTCTCGATCGCCTGCAGCGCGGCGAGCGCGGCCACGATGGTCTTGCCGCTGCCGACGTCGCCCTGCAGCAGGCGCTGCATGGGGTGCGGGCGCGCGAGGTCGGTGCTGATCTCGGCCACCACGCGCGCCTGGGCGCGCGTGAGCTGGAACGGCAGGCTCGCGAGCAGCGCCCTGGAGAGGTTCGAATGCTGCAGCAGGGGGTGCGCGCGCGCGCGGTTGCGCTGTTCGTAATGCAGGCGCATCGACAGTTGCTGCGCGAGCAGCTCGTCGAACTTGATGCGCTTCCAGGCCGGGTGCGTGTGTTCGACCAGTCCTTGCGCATCGGCATCCGGCGCGGGGTGGTGCAGGATGCGCACGGCCTCGCCGAACGCGGGCAGGCCGAGCTTGCGCCGTGCCGGCTCGGGCAGGGTGTCGTCGAGGTTCGCGTGCGCCAGCGCCCGGGCGGCGAGCTTGCGCAGCGTCTCCTGCCCCAGGCCTGCCGTGGTCGGGTAGACCGGCGTCAGTGCCTGCGGCAGCGGCGCCTCGCCGCGCAGCACCTTGAAGCGCGGATGGACCAT
>DASZQJ010000147.1:0-2449 GCA_035549715.1 Burkholderiales bacterium | reverse complement strand
GTCTGGCGGCTCAGGAAGAACGAGGTCTCCATCATCTCGAACTTGAGGCCCTTGTCGTTGGCAAGCTCGAGCGCGCGCGGCACGTCGGGCTCGTCCTTGAACCCGTAATGCACGACCATGCGGTAGAAATCCGAGCCCAGGGGTTCGATCTGCACGCGGTCCTCGTCGGGCACGTGCGGGATGCCGTGCGTCTCCACGGTCAGCAGCACGATGCGCTCATGGAGCACCTTGTTGTGGTTCAGGTTGTGCAGCAGGGCGTGCGGCACGCCCTCGGCCGCGGCGGTGAGGAACACGGAGGTACCGGGGACGCGCGTGGGCGGGTGCGCCGTCACGCTCTGGATGAAGGGTTCCATCGGGATCGCGCCCGGCGCGAGCTTCTCGTGCAGCATCTGGCGGCCGTTCTTCCACGTGGCGAGCATGGTGAACAGCAGGATGCCGATGACCACCGGGAACCAGCCGCCGTGCAGCAGCTTGACGGCGTTGGCGCCCAGCAGCGAGAAGTCGATGCACAGGAAGATCAGCAGCATCGGCACCGCGGTCCACAGCGGCCAGCGCCACATGCGGCGCACGAGCACGAAGCCCAGGATGGTGTCGATGGCCATGGTGCCCGTCACCGCGATGCCGTAGGCGCCGGCAAGGTTGCCCGAGGAGCGGAAGCCCAGCACCAGGCCGATCACGCAGGCGCACAGCACCCAGTTGACCCAGGGCATGTAGACCTGGCCGATCTCGCTCTCCGACGTGTGCGTGACGTCCAGCCGCGGGCAGTAGCCCAGCTGGATCGCCTGGCGGGTGAGCGAGTAGGTGCCGGAGATCACGGCCTGCGAGGCGATCACCGTGGCAAGCGTGGCGAAGGCCACCATCGGGTACAGCGCCCAGGAAGGCGCCATGCGGTAGAACGGGTGCTCGATGGCGGAAGGATCGTGCAGGATCAGCGCGCCCTGGCCGAAGTAGTTCAGCAGCAGCGCGGGCAGCACGAACCAGAGCCAGGCGTACTGGATCGGGCGGCGGCCGAAATGCCCCATGTCGGTATACAGGGCTTCCACGCCCGTCACGGCGAGGACGACCCCGCCGAGCGCAAGGAAGCCGTGCGCCATGTGGGTCTCGAAGAAGCGCACCGCGTAGGCCGGGTTGACCGCCACCAGCACGCCGGGCTGGTCGACGATGTTCCACAGCCCGAGCGCGGCAAGGATCAGGAACCAGCCGATCATCACGGGGCCGAACAGCGTCCCGACGCGGTTCGTGCCGCCCCGCTGCACCATGAACAGCGCGAGCAGGACGACGATGGTGATGGGAACGACGTAGGGCTTGAAGGCCGGCGTGGCGATCTGCAGGCCTTCCACGGCGGAAAGCACCGAGATCGCGGGCGTGATCATGCCGTCGCCGTAAAACAGCGCGGCGCCGAACAGGCCGAAGGACATGAGCAGCCAGCGGCTGCGCCGGCTGGTGCCGGGCACCCGCAGCAGCAGCGCAAGCAGCGCCATGATGCCGCCTTCGCCGTCGTTGTCGGCACGCATCATGAAGATCACGTACTTGACCGTGACGACGATGATGAGCGCCCAGAACACCAGGGACAGCACGCCCAGCACGGCTTCATGGTCCGCGGGGATGCCGTACTTTCCGCCGAACACCTCGCGCATGGTGTACAGCGGACTGGTGCCGATGTCGCCGAACACGACGCCGATGGCGGCGGCGGTGAGCGCGAGCAATCCCGGTTTGCCGTTCTTCGCGGAAGACATTCTTGTTCTTCAGAGGACCGGATCGGGAACCTGCGTGCGCCGGCGTGATGCCCGCATGCCGCCGCGCGGGCCCGGCGCGCCCCGATCAGAAGTGGGCAAAAGCCCTTCGGTTATCATCCTCGACTGATATCGCACGGCCAATCAGGCGCTACGGCCGTGTTGTGGCGCAACATTCTATACCTTTGGAGTCCCCCGTGACCAAGCTCCCCATCCAGACCCCTGAGGCCCCGCAAGCCATCGGCACGTACTCCCAGGCAATCCGCGCGGGGGCCACCGTCTACCTCTCGGGCCAGATCGGCCTGGACCCGGCCACCATGAAGGTCGTCGACGGCATCGAGGCCCAGATCCACCAGGTGTTCCGCAACCTGCGGGGCGTGGCGGCCGCCTCCGGGGCGAGCCTGGATGATGCCGTCAAGTTCACCGTGTTCCTGACCGACCTCGCGAACTTCGCGAAGCTCAACGAGATCATGGCGCAGTACGTGGGCCAGCCCTACCCGGCGCGCTCGGCCGTGGGCGTGTCGCAACTGCCGCGCGGGGCGCTGGTGGAGATCGAAGCGATCCTGGTGAGAGCGTGAGGCGAGAGGCGTAAGGCGAGAGGCGTGAAGAGCAAAGGCAAAAGCACGCGCGGCCGCGTATCCGCGGGCGCGAGAAAGACCCGGGACTTGCCGTTGCCTGCCCAGGCCAAGTCCGATCCGCCCAACGCCTCACGCCTT
>DASZQJ010000146.1:0-14731 GCA_035549715.1 Burkholderiales bacterium | reverse complement strand
CCTTGCAGCCACGGCCCCAGCGGCGGGTTGAAGCCGCGCTTCTTGCGCCCGAAGACGTCGAGGTCGCGCACTACCTCCACCGCCGGCTCCAGCAGCTTCTTCGGCGGGCGCGTGAAGCGCCGCGCCTCCGGGAGGCCGAGCAGGGTCTGGAAGAACACCTGGTCCAGCATCGGCGCGCGCAGCTCCAGCCCGTGGGCCATGGTGCACAGGTCAGCCTTGCGCAGGATGTACTCCGGCAGGTAATTGGCCCAGTCGAGCTCCAGCAGCTCCATCAGGGCGCTGTCGCCCGGACGATCCGGTGCGCGCCAGTAGTGCAGGTGGTCCAGGGGACGCCCGCCCTGCAGGTAACGGCGCTGCTGCGGGCCGAAGCCGGAGAAGCGCAGGCTGTAGGCGTCCTTCCAGGACATGCGGGCTTCGGTCGCGATCTTGGCCATGCCGCCGCGTGCGGGCGAGGAGGGCATGGGCAGGAACGGCAGCCGCAGGCCGCGGCGCCAGCGGCTGCGCATGTGCTGGCCCAGGCGCTTGTAGCCCGCCAGCAGCTCGTCCCCGCCCTCTCCACCCAGCACGACCTTGACGTGCCGGGTGGTCTCCTTCGCCAGGTACCAGGTGGGTACGCTGCTCGGATCGGCAAACGGCTCGTCGAGGTCCGCGACGATGCGCTCGAAATCGGTCGCGATGTCCTCGCTGATCGGGATCGCCAGGTTCTCCAGGCCCAGGCGCCGCGCGGTTTCCCCCGCCTGCGCGCTTTCATCGAGCGGCGAGCCGGGGAACGCGGCGGTGAAGGTCTGCAGGCGCTCGTGCCCCAGCTTCGCCAGCCGGCAGGCGATGGCGGTCGAGTCGACGCCCCCGCTGAGGAATACGCCGAGCGGACGGTCGGCGACCGTGCGCATCTGCACGGCCTGGTCGAGCGCTTCCAGCCAGTCGCCACCGCGCGGCACCGGGTGCCAGTAGCGCCGCTTCTCGAGCTGCCGCGTGCGCAGGTCGAAGCGCAGGCAGTGGCCGTTCTCGAGCCGGCTGATGTCCGAGAAGATCGTGCGCGGCGCGGGCACGTAACGGTGCGCGAGGTAGGCATCGATGCTCTCCGGGGAGAACCTGCGCTTCGAGGAGGGCAGGAAAGGCAGCACGGCGCGCACCGTGGAGCCGAACGCGAGCTGCCCGTCCACCACGCTGTAGACCATGGGCTTCAGGCCCATGCGGTCGCGCACCAGCCAGGCTTCCTGGCGGCGCAGGTCGAGGATCGCGAAGGCGAACATCCCGCGCAGGCGCGACACGCAGTCGATGCCCCAGGCCTCGTACGCATGCAGGATGAACTCGGTGTCCGAGCGGTTGCGGAACACATAGCCGCCCGACTTGAGCTCGTCCGCCGCCGCCGTCCAGTCGTAGACCTCGCCGTTGTAGCAGATCCAGACGTCGCCGGCCGCATTGGACATGGGCTGGTCCGCCTCGGGGCGCGGATCGATGATCGACAGGCGCGCATGCAGCAATGCGTTGTGGGCGGGGCCGTCGGTTCGCTGGAAGCGCTCGTCCCAGAACACGCTGTGCTGCGCGTCGGGGCCCCGCTGGCGCAGCACGTCGAGCATGCGCGCAGGCACGTCCGGCGCGACCGCCGCCAAGCCGAAGAAACCCGCGATGCCGCACATCCTCAGGCCTTCCCGATGGCGACGCGGAAGGCGTCTTCCATCCGGTCGAGCATCTCGCCGATGCCGAAGCTCGCGCGCGCATGCGCAAGTCCCTCCCGCGAACAGGCCTCACGCAGCGCACGGTCATCCACCAGCCGCGCGATCGCCGTCGCGAGCGCGGCCGCGTCCCGCGTCGGGACGATGAGGCCGGTCCGGTCCGCGATCACGGCCTCCTGGATGGCGCCCACGCCGGTGGAGATGACGGGCAGCCCGCAAGCCATGGCCTGCATGACCGCCTGGGGCACGCCCTCCTCGCCATACGACGGCAGCGCGAAAATGTCGAAGGTCGCCAGCCATTGCTCGACGTTGTCCTGGTTGCCGACGAAGCGCACCACCTCGCGCAGGCCGAGCTCGTCCGTGCGCCGCTCCAGGTGCGCGCGCCGCGGGCCGTCGCCGACCACCAGGAGCCGGAGGTCCGGATGGCGCGGCTTGAGCGCCTGCAGGGCCTCGAGCAGATAGTCGTGCCCCTTCCAGTCCCGCAGCGTGGCGACGATGCCGACGATCGTCCTGTCCGGCACGCCGAGGCGCCCGCGCATGGCCGCCTTGTCGAGCGGGCGGTAGCGCTCGAGGTCGATGCCGGTGCGGATGGAGGTCATGTGCGCCAGCGGGAAGCCGTTGTGCTCGTGCAGCTGGCGCCGCAGCGCCTCGCCGGTCACCACCATGTAGGCCGTGGCGCGCAGATAGAGCCAGCGCGTCGCGAAGCTGGTGTTGACCCGCGTGGACACGTGCCGCGTGCGCAGGATCGGCGGGCAGCCGGGCAGGGTCAGGCGCGACAGCGCCACCAGCCAGCTGTCGGTCGAACTGTGCGTGTTGATCACGTCGAAGCGCCGGAGGTTCTTCGCCAGCCACGCGCGCACGCCGAGCAGCTCGGGAATCCCCTTGCGGCGCATCGGCAGCACCGCCGTCTCGAGCCCCATGCGCGCGGCCACGGGCAGCAGCTCGGCGTTGCCCGTGGTCGCGATGAGCACCTCGTGGCCGCGGTCCTGCATGCCGCGCGCCTCGGTGAGGATGCGGATCTCCTGGCCGCCCCAGCCGTGGGAGGACTCGGTGTGCAGGATGCGCAGGCGGCCGCCGTTCATGGGAGCCTGAAGTCCGGGGCGTAGCGCTCGAACCACAGCTCGAGGACGAGCAGCACCCACAGGCGCATCGAATGGTTCTTGCGGCCTTCGTAGTGCTCGCGCGCGACGCGCGCCAGCGTCTCGCTGCGGAACAGGTTGCGCCGGGCGAGGCCGCTGCTGCCCAGGCTCGCCTCGACGCGCGGACGCAACTCCTGCCCGAGCCAGGTGCGCAGCGGCATCATGAAGCCCTGCTTGGCGCGGTACACGATGTCGCGCGGCAGGTACTTTTCCGCGACCTTCTTGAGGACGAACTTGCGCTCCCCGTTCCTCAGCTTGAGGCCGGGCTCGAGGCGCGCGCAGGTGTCGTAGAAGGCATGGTCGAGGTAGGGCACGCGGGCTTCCAGCGAGTGCGCCATGGTGGCGCGGTCCACCTTGGTGAGCAGGTCGTCCGGCAGCCACAGCCGCGTGTCGACGTGCAGCAGCTTGTCGTAGTAATGCGGCGAGTTGCATTCCTCGAAGTAGCGCTGCGCGTACTCGGCGATGGTCTCCTTCGCGGCGCGGCCGAAGGCTTCCGAGTAAAGGCCCGGCCGCAGCGCCTCGTCGAAGATGTTCGGGATGGTGGCATAACGCCGCGCCAGCGGTTTCGACGCGGCCTTGAGGATGCGGTCCTTGCGCAGCACCGCGGGCAGCCAGGGATGGATCCAGCGCAGCGGCGACAGCGGCGCGCCGAGCACCCTGGTGATGCGCTCCTCCTTCACGCGCTTGCCGTAGTTCGTGTAGCCCCCGAAGACCTCGTCCGCGCCCTCCCCCGTCAGCGCGACGGTGACGTCCCGGCGCGCGAACTCCGCGAGCAGCAGCGTGGGCAGGGCGGCCTGGTCGCCGAAGGGCTCGTCGAAGATGTCCACCCAGCCTTCGAAGGCGTCGAGCACGGACTTCGGCTCGACCATCAGGGTGTGGTGGTTGGCGCCGATGTGGGCCGCCACCCTGGCGGCGTGCTCGTGCTCGCTTTCCACCACGCCGCCCGCAAAGCCGACGTTGAAGGTATCGATGCGGCGCCCCGCGGTCTGCGCCATGATCGCCGCGATGAGGCTCGAGTCCACGCCCCCGCTCACGAACGCGCCCAGGGGCACGTCCGCCATCAGCATGCCCTGGACGGATTCCCGCAGCGCGGCGTCCACCCGCTCGACCGCCTCGCGATCGTCGAGCGCCAGCTTGCGTGAATAGTCGGGCCTCCAGTACTCCGATTCCGTGAGCCTGCCCGCCTCCAGCACCAGCGCGCGGCCCGGCAGCAGCTTGCGCACGCCCTGGAAGATGCTGCGCGGCGCGGGAATGTACTGGCACTCGAGGTACAGGTTGAGCGCCTCGAGGTCGATGTCGCGCGATACCGAGGGATGGCGGATCAGCGCCTTCAGCTCCGACGCAAAGGCGAACGCGCCGCGGTTCCAGCTGTAGTACAGCGGCTTGACCCCCAGCGGGTCGCGGGCGGCGAACAGGCGCTGCGCGCGGCTGTCCCAGATCGCGAAGGCGAACATGCCGCGCAGGCGCGGGAGCAGGTCGGTGCCCCACGCGGCATAGCCGTGGACCAGCGTCTCCGTGTCGCCATTGGTGGCGAAGCGGAATCCCTCGGCGATCAGGGCCTCGCGCAGCTCTCGGTAGTTGTAGATCTCGCCGTTGAACACCACGGTCACGGTGCCGTCGGCGCTGCTCATCGGCTGGCGGCTGGCCGCCAGGTCCACCACGCTCAGGCGGCGATGGCCCAGGCGTGCGGGCCCCTGCTCGAAATAGCCGTCCGCATCGGGGCCGCGGTGGCGGATGGCGTCGACCATGGCGCGCAGGACCTCGCCGGGCCGGGCGGCCGCCTCAACGAAGCCGGCGATTCCACACATTCAGTCGGGCCCGGGGGATGCGCCGCGCGAAGGCATTGGCGCGCAAGGGAAAAAGCGGTCTCTCAAGGTGCCCGGAGTATAGCCGGTTTGCCTCAGGCGCTGGGCAGCAGGCGCGCGTACAGCGCCGTCAGGCGCTCGACCATCTTCGGCAGCGAATGGCGCTCCGCCACGGCCCGGGCGTGGCTCGCGGCGACGGCCCGCAGCGCCGGTTCCGCAAGCTCGCGGATGGCGCCCGCCAGCGCGTCGACGTCGAGGGCGTCGCAGACCCGGCCCGCGCCGGCGGCGCGGACGAGTTCCGCGGCGCCGCTCTTGCCGCTGGTGATGACGGGCAGACCCATCGCCATGGCCTCCATGTTGGCGTTGCCAAACGGCTCGTAGAGGCTGGGCATGATGTAGGCGTCGGCAGCGGCGAGGAAGGGCTTCACGTCCTCCCTCGCGCCGAGGAAATGGGCGCGCTCGCCCAGCCCGAGGCTGGCGGCGAGCTTGCGGAAGCCCCCGGCATGCTTGTCCCGGCCCATCACCAGCAGGTGCCCGCCCGTGCCGCTTGCCGCCAGGGCGCGCAAGGCCGGTCCCAGGCCCTTGCGCTCGAACCCCGACCCCGCGTAGGCGAGCACCAGCGCATCCTCGCCGATGCCCAGCGTGCGCCGCACCGGGAGGCGATGCTCGGCCGCCAGGCGCGGATGGAACTTCTCCACGTCCACCCCCGGGTAGATCACCTCGATGCGTGCGTCCGCGACCTGGTAGTGGCGCTTGAGCTCCTCGCGGCCCATCTCCGAGATGCAGATGACGCAGCGCACACCCGGGTTGCGGAACATGCGCTCCTCGGCGCGCAGGACATACCGATGGTGCAGGCTCCAGCACTGCGCCAGCCGGCGCAGGGGGCCGAAGGTGCGCGCGCGCTGGGCCAGCCATTCACGGTGCACGCCGTCGCCGGCCCGGTAGATGTCGCAGCAGGACAGCCGCTCATGGGACTGCACGAGGTCGAACGTCTCGCCGGCCAGATGGCGGCAGACGGCACGCGCGAAACCCCAGTCGCGCCAGGTGCGCCCGAGGTAGAAAGGCGAAATCTTCACCAGGCGCAGCCCGGGAACGCCCGACCAGGCCCGGGCAAGCAGCGACACTTCCGCGCGCCCCGCGCCCTGCAGCGCCTCGATGGCCCGGCTCACGAAGCGCTCGGCGCCGCCGGCGGCGTTGTACTTCTGGCGGATGATGGCGATCCGCGGCGGCTTCAACCCGTCTGCTCCAGCAGGAGCAACACTGCGTCGAGAGCGTCGTCCAGGCGGATCGACTCGAGGCACTCGCTGCGCTTGCCGCCCCCGCAGCCGTCTCGTCCGCAGGGGCGACAGGCATGCGCGGACGCCAGGATGCGATGCGGCACCTGCCACGGCCCCCACTCGACCTCGCCGCTGGGACCGAAGAAGGCGACGACGGGCGTGCCCATGGCCGCCGCCATGTGCATGGGCGCGGAATCCATGCCGACCATCAGCCGCGCCTCGCCGATGAGCGCGGCGAGCTCCTTGAGCGAGAGGTTCCCGGGAAACGCCGCCGTGTCGGCCGTGGTCTGGCTGCGCACGCTTTCGAGCAACCGCAGTTCCAGCGGATCGGGCCCGCTCACCAGCGCCACCGTCAGCCCCCGCTCCGCGAGCCGGGTGCACAGCGCCGCGATGCGGTCCGGCGGCCAGCACTTGAAGAACCAGCGCGAGCCCGGATGGATGAGCACGAAGGACTTCGGCTTGAGCCCGCTGTCGGCCAGCAGGCGCTCGACGCTGGCGCGCGCCGCCTCGCCCGGCGCCAGCACCACGCGCCGCTGCTCCGGCGCCGGGTGCAGGCCGATGCGGCGCAGGGCATCCAGGTTGATCTCGACCGTGTGCCTGCGGTTGCCCCCGACCACGGGATAGAGGTGCGTGTAGGACGAGCGGTAGAAGCGGCCCTTGCGAACGTCGGGCGCCACCGCGTAGCGCGGCCGCAGCAGGCGCGAGACCCACGCGCCGCGTCCGTGGTCCGTCAGGTTGATCACGAGGTCGTAACCGCGGCGGCGCAGGTTGCCGAGGAGCCTCAACTCGCGCGCCAGGCGCGCGGGCGGCGAAAGGCGCTTCCAGTTGCGGTCCACCTCGTGCAGTTGTGCGAGGTCCGGATGCCCCCGCAGCATGTCGGCGGTGTCCGCGTAGACCATCGCGTCCACCTCGACCTGCGGCACCTGCGCCTTGAGCGCGGAGACCACGGGCGCGGCGAGCAGCACGTCCCCGAGGTTGCGCAGCTTGATGACCAGCGCACGCCGCAGCTCGGCCGGCGCGACGGCATCCGGCGGCAGGAACAGGGGATCGGGGTTCAAGTCGGCCTCGGCGTCGTGTCCGGCGTGGCGGGGTCGCGCGGATTATAGCGCCGCGTCAGCGCGCACCGGGCGCGCCGCGCCGCCACCACAAGCCGAACAGCTTGGCGTTCTTGGCGAAAGTATTGCCGCAGCCGATCGCGATGTGGACCAGCCCGGGCCAGCCATCCAGGAATCCCAGGCGAAACACATAGAACTTGGCGAAGCGCACGAGGGGCGAGAGGACCAGCTTGAGCGGATTCGGCACCGAACCCCGCCGGTAAAGTTCCTGGGCCTGGATCGTGGTGTAGCGGCGCTGCTTGTCGAGGTAGGACGAAAGCGTCTCCGCGGACTCGTGCAGCAGGTCGCCTTCCAGGCGTCCCACCCGTTCGGCGGTCTTGACGTTCTCGTGGACGGGGTCATCCGACCAGGCCGCATGCCGGCGGTCGAACAGGCGCAGGTTCCAGTCGGGATAGCCTTCACCGTGGCGCAGGTAACGGCCGAGGAAGCGGTTGCGCCGCGGCACCTCGTAGGCATGGAAGCGCGGCGCGGCCAGCTCGGCCTCGATGCTCGTGCGCAGTTCGGGCCCCACCACCTCGTCCGCGTCCACGCACAACACCCAGTCATGGGCGGCCTGGCGCACCGCGAAGTCCTTCTGCCGTCCATAGCCCAGCCAGGGCTGGGAAATGACCCGGGCGCGGAGCCTGCGCGCGATGTCCGTCGTGGCATCGGCGCTGCCCGAATCGACGACGACGATCTCGTCACACCAGGATACCGCCTGCAGGCAGGCTTCGATCGCCGCCGCCTCGTTGAGCGTGATGACGACGGCGGAGAGCGGCTTGCGGGCCACGGGCGGCGGCGTGAGGCCTATTTGCCCCAAGTGAGTTTTCTCAGCAGGCGGACCAGCCGCCACGCACGAAGCGACAAGCCGTAATAGACGGCGAACAGCGCCAGGAACGACCAGAACAGCACCGCATCGGGCACTTTCATCCGCCAGGCGGCAAAGCCGACGAGGGCAAGCAGGATCGACACGAGCAGCATGAGGTTCACCGTGCGCGCCGGGGAGTGCCCCGCGAGCAGCAGGACGTGGTGCAGGTGGTCGCGCCGGGCGCGGAACGGGCTGAGCCCCTTGGACAGGCGCCGGATCGTCACCAGGCCCATGTCGAGGATGGGGACGGCGAGGAACCACACCGCCACGATGGGGGGCAGCGATTCCGCACCCTGCTGCGTCAGGCTGATCGAGAACCAGGTCAGGAACAACCCCAGGATCATGGCGCCGGAATCACCCATGAACACCCGGGCGCGCGGCTGCCATGGCAGGCGCAGGTTGAAGATGAGGAAACCGCCGATCGCCGCAGCCATGAGGAAAAGCAGCCGGGCCTGGGTCTCCTGGCCCGTCACCACGCCGGCAATGGCCAGAAAGACGACGCCAACCATCGCGAGGCCGCCCGCGAGCCCGTCGATGCCGTCAGCCATGTTGATGGCATTGATGATGCCCAGGACGCACACCACGGTGAAGGGGATGCTCCACCCGCGCAGGGCGACGGGCCCGAAGCCGACCAGGTCGCCAAGCTGCAGGATCGACACGCCGCCCCAGGAGGTCATGAACAACGCCGCGACGACCTGGGCCAGGAACTTGCGGGAGGGCGACAGGTCGTGCAGGTCGTCGAGGATGCCCACGATGGCCAGCAGCCCGAGCGCGGCGAACAGCGCGCGATGGGCATAGAGCGAGTCGAGAAGGATCAGGGCGCCGAACGCAAAGCCGGCGAGGATCGCCGGACCGCCGATCAGGGGCACGGCCCCCTCGTGGCGCTTGCGGCCGCCCGGGTGGTCCACCAGCCCGATCCGCACCGCCGGGGCGAAGAACGCCTTGACGAGGACGGCCGTCGCCACCAGTACCAGCAGGTACTTCAGGATCGAATTCGTCATCACGGTCGCAGCCGCATGGCAGGGGGCCGCGGGCGCGTCACGTCGGCCGGGGGCGCCGCACGAATTGCGGCAGCCGGTAGACGAGCTTTCGCGCGAGCCAGATGGGCGAGCCGGCGATGCCGGCGCGGCGCGCGATCCGGTAGGACTCCCGGTTCCCGCGCACGATGTTGCCGATCGAGCGGTTCGACTGGCCGCCCATGCGCATGCGCACGAGCACCTCTGGAATGTAGGCCGACGAGATGCCGCGCTCGACGAACAGGCGGACCATCAGGTCGAAGTCCGCGTGGTAACGGAAGCCGGTGTCGAACCCGCCCATTTCCTGGAGCAGGGCGGTGCGCACGAACAGGGTCGGGTGGGGGGGATGCCATCCGGATTCGAACAGCCCGGGACGGTAGGGTTCGGATTGCCAGTAGCGTACCACCTTGCCCGTGTCTTCCGCGCCGACGTACACCAGGTCGCCGTGGGCGGCATCGGTGTCCGCCGCCTGCAAGGCTTGCGCCACCCGGGCGAGCACGCCGGTATGGGCATACATGTCGTCGGCGTTGAGGAAGCCGAGGTAATCGCCCCGCGCAGCGGCGATGCCCTTGTTCATGGCGAAGTAGAGCCCGCGGTCGCTTTCGCTGACCAGATGGGCCAGGCCCGGGCGCCGCTGCTCCAGCAGTTCCCGGGTGCCGTCGGTCGACGCGCCGTCGATCACGATGTGCTCGGCGTCGACACCCCGCTGCGCGGCGACCGAGTCCAGGGCCTGCGCGATGGTGCCGATGCTGTTGCGGCACACCGTGACGATGGACAGGCGCGGTGGCTTCGCCGCGGCCCTGGCGCCTGTCACCGGCACGCCTCCTGCACGACGTCCTCGAACTGGCCGGCGAAGCGCCGCAGCCGCGCGGCGTAATCCTGTCCGTCCGCGGCGGTCGGGCCCATGCCCCCCGCCACCGCCCGCTGCAGGGCATCGGCGGCGGACAATGGCGAGCCCGGATCGAAAAAGGCTGCCCGGTCCGCCGCCTGCTCGCGATGCACGGCGATGTCGGAGAGCACCATCGGCACGCCCAGGGCCCGGGCTTCCTCGACCACGGTGCTCCAGCCCTCGCAGCGCGAGGGATTGACCAGCGCGACGCAGTGCCGCATCAGGCCGTAGACATCCTCCCTCGGAACCAGGCCCAGGAAGCGAAACCGCTCGCGCAGCCCGAGTTCCGCGACGCGCGCCTCGAGGTCGGCTTTCAGCCCGGGCCGGCGATAGTCCGCCGGCGCCCCGGAAGCCGCGACGGCCACGTCGATGGAGCGATCCGCGAGGAGTTTGAGCGCTTCGATGACCACGATGTGATTCTTGTGCGCCCAGAACTGGTTCGGCAAGTAGAAGTAGGCCCCCGGCAACCCGTACTTGCCGCGCACGTCGGGCGCGGCGGCGGCCATGGCCGGCAGCTCGACGGCAAACGGCACGACCCGCGCCCGGGCGGCGTGTCCGGGGTAGAACGATTCGAACTCCGCTTTCGACGCCTGGCTGCTCAGCATGACCAGGCGACCGGAACCGGCCTGCGCGCGAAACCCGAGCTCCCGCCGCAGCCACGCGCGCCGGCCAAAGAGCTCCGGCAGCAGGCGATGCTGGAAGTCCGGGAGCCAGGCAATGGCGGGCCGTGGAAACCGCCACCCGTGGTATCGGGCGGATTCGAACACGACGTCGATGCGCTCGCGCTCATAGAGCCGCGCCGCGGCACGGTCGCAGCCGAGCAGCAGTGCCCGGGCGAGCCGGCGACCGGCAAGGGCGCCGGAAAACGCCGGCGAGCGCACGACCTGCGCGATGTCCCCGCCCAGCGGCGCGAGGTCGGCCTCGGGCGTGTCCGGCGCGACGAACACGACCGGGCGGACCTTGCCGCTGCCGTGGCGATGCAGCACCCGGAACAGGTTGATGAAGTATTGGTAGCCACCGGTCCAGCGCACGCGGTCCGGCAGGGTGAATGCGGCGCGAATCATGGTCTGCGCGAACGGCCCGGCATCGCCTCAGGCCCTCTCACCGAGGAACCAGCGCACATAGTCGCCGATGCCCTTGCTCCACGACGTGGAGGGCTCCCAATTCCATCGCGAAGCCGATGCGACGTCCGCGACGTAGGCCGGCGGGTCTCCCTCGCGCTGCGTGCCTGTGAATTCCGGCTGCGCGCCTGCGCCCATCTCGAGGGCGATGCGTTCGACGACTTCGCGCACGCTTGCTCCCTGTCCGGTCCCGCCATTGACCGTCGGGCACTCGGCCCCGGCATGCGACGCGGCAAGCGCGAGCAATCGGGCCGCGTCGTGCACGTGCAACCAGTCGCGCCTTTCCTCGCCGGTTCCGAAGAAACGGGCCTCCCCGCGGCCGATCTTCGTGCACGCGTCCCAGAGCAACTGCTTGCGCAGGCCCTCGCCATACACCGAGAACAGCCGGACGATCGCGCATCGCGGGCCGAAGCCCGAGGCATACGACCGGCACAGCATTTCGGCCATGGCCTTGTGCAACCCGTAGGGCGACACAGGTTGCACGGGATCGGAAACAGCGATGGGAATGCGCACCGCCCTGCCGTAGACGGCGGCGCTCGAGGGATAGACGACGGCGGCGGCTGGCGCGTGCAGGCGGGCAAACTCGAGGACCGCGGCCGTCGTGGCCACCGTCCGCTGGAAATCCTGGTGGGGATGCGTGGTCGAGTACGCCACCGAACCGCTGCCGGCGCAATGGAAGATCGTCGCGGGCCGGCCGCCATAAGCGACGAGATTCTCGAGCGTCACATCCGCCATGTGCCATTCATGCAGGCCCCAGGCCCGCCATTGCTCCGGCGACCAACTGCCATGCCCGATGCCGACCACGGTATGCCCCTGGCGGGCAACCAGTCGCGCCACATGCCGGCCGATGAAACCGAAGGCACCGGTCACCAGGACCTGCTCATCCATGGAGGGGCTTCCTTCCCGTGAACGTGTAGAGCCGGCCCGGCCGCCGCAGGCACCCGCCGAGCCAGCCGAGGGCCGACAGCGGGACCAGGTTCGGCGAGGGCAGGAAAAGCCGGCGCGCGATGCGGGCCTGGAGCTCCTGCCGGGTTTGGGGGAAAAGATTGATGTCCGATTGCAGAGGATTGAGAACCCGGTCGACCCGGATGCCGGCGGCTTCGATGGCACCCAGGTAATCCCGCAGGCGGTACGCGTTCTCGCCGCCATAGCGGTGGTGGAGCGGATGGCCATCGAGGAAGCGTTGCAGATCGCGGCTGCGGGAGATGACATGCTCGCGGGTCGCAATGAAGCAGGCGCCCGGCTTCATCACCCTGCCGATTTCCGCGCACAGCTGGCGCAGGTCGCGCGCATGGTGCAGCGCCTGGCGGCAATGGACCAGGTCGAAAACCGCGTCTGCGAACGGCAGCTTCTCGCCCCATTCCTGGGCCACGTCGATCGCCAGGCGCGCTTCGCCCGCGAGCGCCCGGATCGCGCCCGCGCCGACGATGTCGCTGGCATCGGGCTCCAGGGCGGTGACCCGCCAGCCGTCCCTGGCCAACGCATACGAGGAGATGCCGCGCCCGGCGCCGATGTCCAGGGCACGGCCCGGCTGGGCCGGCAGCAGTTCGCGCACGGCTCGCCATTCGCTGCCCTCGTAATAGCGCTGCGCCGCCGCGCCGAGCGGGTCGTCGTAAAAGCAGTCGCGCACCAGCGCCTGCTGGCCGGGCTGCTCGCGCAGCCACAGGACCGCCTTCTCCCAGTCCGAGGAACTAGCGTTCATCGGGACCCAGTTCCCTCACCGGGCGGGCGGGGTTGCCGGCAACGATCGTGTACGGGGCCACGCTCTCCGTCACCACGCTCCCTGCCCCTATGATCGCACCTTCGCCGATCACGACGCCGCGAAGGATGACGGACATGCAACCGATCCACGCGTCGTCGTGGATCTCGACGGGGCGTTCCCCCAGATCGATGCGCGCGGGATGGCCGTCGAGGACGATCTGGCGGAAGTGCTCCCTTCGGGCCCGCGCCCCCAGCGGATGCGTAAGGTTGTCGAGGATGGTCACGTCGTGGGACACGAGCACGTGGTCGCCGATCCGGATCCGGCCGGCGGACCAGATCCTGCTGCCTTCGCCGATATAGCAGTGGCGGCCGATGCTGATGCTGCCGCCGTGCGCGAAAGTCAGCAGCTCCCCGCGAACATGCGTGCCCGCGCCGATGGAGATCGCCTCGCGCCTGCCAAGGATGTTCACGATGCGCGCGGTGCGATGCAGCTTCGATGCTGTACCCATCACGCAATGGCGGCGGGCAAGCAGGTTCCTGAGGAAATCCTTCATTTCACGAGCTCCAGGCAGACGACCGCGCGGGACGCTGCAGCGAAATCGCCGTCGGGCGATCCCTTCTCGTGGATGTCGAAGTACGTCGCGTCGCTCGCCGAGGCCCGGTCACCTCGAACCCATCCATCCGGCAGATAGCGGAAGTAGGTCTGCGAGGCGCGGGCCGGGGCGAAGGCCCCGATCAGTTCGTCGACCATGGCACCGTCGAAGACCTGGAACCATCCGTGATTGCGATGCCTGCCGAAGGGCACGCTCAGGTACAACGTGCCGCCGGGCTTGAGGATCCGGCGAAACTCGCGGATCGCCGTCTGGAAGGATCCGACGTCGTTTTCCCGCTTGCGCGCGTCGGCCGTGTACAGCCTGGTGTTGTCCAGGCCGATGTGCTCCACGGTGGAAAGGCTCGAGACCCAATCGAAGCGGTCGTCGCGAAAACTGGTGTCCCTGAGGTCCTCGTAGACGTACGAAATCCCCCGGCGCCAGGCGCATTCCGCTTCCGGGGCGAGCGTCGAGATGAAGACGTTCTTCGCCGCCAGCTTCGGGTGGTCGAGGATGAACCGGTGGTTCAGCACCGACCCGGCGTCCAGCAACAGGCCCCCGTCCGGAGGCAACCTGGACAGGAACCACGGATACTCCACGATGCGCTCATCGAGGCGGTAGCCGTAGCCGGGAGGCAGGGCGTCCGCATCGAACGTTCCGCTGCGCAGGATCGCCGCGATCTGCCGGCGCTTGTGCGCGGTGTAACCGAAGGACCACGGCCGCCGTCCCCGCAGCTTGTAGACCACCGGCCCGACCATGTCGTAGACCGGCATTGCGATGCTTCTGAGCATTCCTAGCTCCATACGCTGCGCAAGAGGTTGTGGGCCGCGGCCCGGCCCCGATTCAGGTGCCTCAGCAGCGGGTTGGCAGCCCCCGGAAACCCGCGTGTCACGCGACGCCAGTGCGGGTCCAGGATTTCCTGCGCCGGAAAATCCTCCACTTCGCGGCTGGCATCCGGGATCGCCTGGCCGAAGTCCCCGCTGCCGCAATGCGTGCCGCTGCCGTCGAACCCGGCGTTGTACACCAGCGTGCGCGCGGGATACAGCACCAGCCCCTGCCGGAGGAACACGCTCAGGTACCAGCGGATCGCCCACGAGTCGACCTGGCCGCGGGACTGCTTCAGGAGCATGCCGTAATAGTCGTAGGCCCCGCGCAGGTTGAACTCCCAGCGCAGGCGCGCATCCGACTTGAGCCGGTCCAGGCCGGACATGCCCGCGTCGAAATGCTGCCATGCGCGCGCCCAAGTCGCCCATCCCCAGGATGTCGTGATGGGCAGGAACATCGCATCTTCTCGCACCCCCATCTCCACGGGGAACATGAAGCCCGAGACCTGCATCACCGAGGCGCTCGACTCATACCGGTCCAGGGCGGCATTCATGTAGCGCAGGAAGCCCGGGGCCACCACGAGGTCGTCTTCCAGCACGATGATCCTGCCCGCCTCGTTGCAGACGGCGGTCACGCCCGCGATGATCGATCGCGCAAGGCCGAGGTTCGCGTCCCGGCAGGTGACGTCCACCGACCGGAATCCCTCGATGCGGCGCACGTACTCCCGCAC
>DASZQJ010000145.1:0-5335 GCA_035549715.1 Burkholderiales bacterium | reverse complement strand
GCCTCGTTTCGCAATCCCACCCCGCGCAAACCCTATGCGGGAAGCGTGCCGGGATGGGGCGCGGTCGAGCTGGCCTTGCGCTACGGCAAGCAGTCCATCGGTGCCTCGGCCTTCGAAGGCGGCGCCGGCACGCGGCTGGCGAATCCGGACGTGTCCGCCCGGCAGGCGCGGGATGCGGGCATCGGCCTGAACTGGTATTTCAACCGCAACTTCAAGGTCCAGTTGAATTACGACGTGACCGCATTCGAAGGCGGGGCACCGAATGACGGCGATGCAAAGGACGAGAAGGCCATCTTCACCCGCCTGCAGGCAAATTTCTGAGGACCCCGACATGCCATCCGGATCATTCTTCAAGATCGCCTTGCTCGCGGCCATGCTATCCGTGGTTTCGCGCGCCGGGGCGGCCGAAGTCACGCTGCTCAACGTCTCCTACGATCCCACGCGCGAGCTCTACCAGGCGTTCAACGCCGCCTTCTCGAAGCACTGGGCAGGCGTCTCCGGCGACAAGGTCACGATCAGGCAGTCCCACGGCGGCTCGGGCAAGCAGGCGCGTTCGGTGATCGACGGCCTGCCTGCCGACGTCGTGACGCTGGCCCTGGCCTACGACATCGACGAGATCGCCGCCAGGTCGAAGCTGCTGCCGGCGGACTGGCAAAAGCGCCTGCCGCACAACAGCTCGCCGTACACGTCGACGATCGTGTTCCTGGTGCGCAAGGCAAACCCCAGGGGCATCAAGGACTGGGACGACCTCGCCCGGCCCGGGGTATCGGTGATCACGCCGAACCCCAAGACCTCGGGGGGCGCGCGCTGGAACTACCTGGCCGCCTGGGGCTATGCGCTGAAGAAATTCGGCAACGACGAGGCGAAGGCCAGGGCCTTCCTGGCCGCGATCTACAGGAACGTGCCGGTGCTGGATTCCGGCGCCCGGGGGTCCACCACGACGTTCGTGGAGCGGGGCATTGGCGACGTGCTCCTCTCCTGGGAGAACGAGGCGTTCCTCGCGATCAAGGAGCTCGGGTCCGGCAAGTTCGAGATCGTGGTGCCGTCGCTGAGCATCCTGGCCGAACCCCCCGTGGCGATCGTCGACAAGGTCGTCGATAAGCGCGGCACCCGCAAGGTCGCGCAGGCCTACCTCGAATACCTGTACGGCGAGGAAGGCCAGGACATCGCCGGCCGCAATTTCTACCGGCCGACCGACGCGAAGGCGGCCGCGAAGTACGCGGGCCAGTTCCCGAAGGTGAACCTGTTCCGAATCGACGAGGTTCTCGGCGGCTGGCAGAAGGCGCAGAAGGTTCACTTCGCCGACGGCGGGGTGTTCGACCAGATCTTCCAGAGGTGACCGATGTCGATCGGCGTCCAGTGGCGGCAGCACAGCGTCCTCCCCGGGTTCGGGCTGGCGCTCGGATTCACGATCCTGTACCTGAGCCTTGTCGTGCTGCTGCCACTGTCGGCCGCCTTCATCCGCACCACGGCCCTGAGCTGGCCCGAATTCTGGGCCACCGTCACCACGCCCCGCGTGCTGGCTTCGTACCGCCTGACGTTCGGCGCCTCGTTCGCCGCCGCCCTGGTCAACGCGGTGTTCGGATTGCTCGTCGCCTGGGTGCTGGTGCGCTACAAGTTTCCCGGCAAGCGCATCGTCGACGCGCTGGTGGATCTGCCGTTCGCGCTGCCGACCGCGGTGGCCGGCATCGCCCTGACCGCGTTGTATGCCACGAACGGCTGGATCGGGCGCCTGCTCGAGCCGCTGGGCATCCAGATCGCCTTCACGCCCCTGGGCGTGTTCGTTGCGCTGACCTTCATCGGCCTGCCCTTCGTCGTGCGCACCGTCCAGCCGGTGCTCGAGGACGCGGAAGCGGAACTGGAGGAGGTGGCCGCGACGCTGGGAGCCTCGCGCTGGCAGACGTTCACGCGGGTGATCCTGCCGACCATTTTCCCGGCGCTGCTCACCGGTTTCGCGCTGGCGTTCGCGCGTGCGGTGGGCGAGTACGGCTCGGTGATCTTCATCGCCGGCAACCTGCCGATGGTGTCCGAGATCACGCCGCTGCTGATCATCACCAAGCTGGAGCAGTACGACTACGCGGGCGCCACCGCGTTGGCCGTGGTCATGCTGGTCATCTCGTTCGCCCTGCTGCTCATCATCAACCTGCTCCAATGGTGGAGCCGCAGGAGATCCGCCTGACATGGACGCGACCGCCGCCATCGCCATCACGCCGGCGACCGTGCCGGGCCGGGCCCGCGCCACGCAGGAGCCCGCGTGGGTCCGCCGCACCCTGGTCGGCGTGGCGCTGCTGTTCCTCACGCTGTTCCTGTTCGTGCCGCTCGTCTCGGTGTTCTACGAGGGATTGAAGAAGGGGGTGGACGTCTATTTCGCGTCGCTCGTCGAGGCCGACGCGGTCTCCGCCATCAAGCTGACGCTGCTCACGGCCGCGATCGCAGTGCCGCTCAACCTGGTCTTCGGCGTCGCTGCGGCCTGGGCCATCGCCAAGTTCGAGTTCCGCGGCAAGAACCTGCTGATCACGCTCATCGACCTGCCGTTTTCCGTGTCGCCGGTGATCGCGGGCCTGATCTACGTCCTGATCTTCGGCCTGCAGGGCTGGCTGGGACCGTGGCTCTCCGGGCACGACATCAAGGTCATCTTCGCCGTCCCCGGCATCGTGCTGGCAACGGTGTTCATCACCTTCCCCTTCATCGCCCGCGAGCTGATCCCGCTGATGCAGGCGCAGGGCACCGAGGAGGAGGAGGCCGCCGTCGTGCTGGGTGCGAGCGGCTGGCAGACCTTCTTCCGCGTCACCCTGCCGAACATCAAGTGGGGCCTGCTCTACGGCGCCATCCTGTGCAACGCGCGGGCGATGGGGGAGTTCGGCGCCGTGTCCGTGGTATCGGGGCACATCCGTGGCAGCACCAACACCATGCCGCTGCACGTCGAGATCCTCTACAACGAATACAACTTCGCTGCCGCGTTCGCGGTGGCGTCACTGCTGGCATTGCTGGCCCTGGTCACGCTCGCCCTGAAGAGCGTGGTCGAGGGCCGCTCCAACGCCGGCCGGGAGCCGGACCATGACCATCGAAGTGCGTAACCTCTCCAAGCAGTTCGGGACTTTCCATGCCCTGCGGGATGTGAGCCTGCAGGTGCAGACCGGGGAGCTGCTCGCGCTGCTCGGACCCTCCGGTTCCGGCAAGACTACGCTGCTGCGCGTGATCGCCGGCCTCGAGGTCCCGGAAACCGGGCAGGTCCTGTTCCAGGGCGAGGACGGCACCGACCGCCACGTGCGCGAACGGCGCGTGGGCTTCGTGTTCCAGCACTACGCGCTGTTCCGGCACATGACGATTTTCGAGAACGTGGCGTTCGGCCTGCGTGTGCGCCCGAAGGCGGTGCGGCCGCCGGAAGGCCGGATCCGCGAGCGGGTGATGGAACTGCTCAGGCTGGTCCAGCTCGACTGGCTCGCCGACCGCCATCCGCACCAGTTGTCGGGCGGCCAGCGCCAGCGCATCGCGCTGGCCCGGGCGCTCGCAGTCGAGCCCAAGGTGCTGCTGCTCGACGAGCCCTTCGGGGCGCTGGATGCCAAGGTGCGCAAGGAACTGCGCACCTGGCTGCGCCGGCTGCACGACGACATGCCCATCACCAGCGTGTTCGTGACCCACGACCAGGAAGAAGCGCTGGAAGTGGCCGACCGGGTGGTGGTGATGAACGAGGGCGTCATCGAGCAGGTCGGCACGCCCGATGAGGTCTACGAGCGTCCCGCAAGCCCCTTCGTCTACGAATTCCTGGGCCACGTGAACGTCTTCCACGGCCGCCTGCACCGGGGACGGGCGCACATCGGCGACATCGACATCGATGCTCCGGGCCATCCTGAGGCCGAACAGCAGCCCGCGGTGGCCTACGTCCGGCCCCATGACATCGAGATCGAGCGCGCGGCCCAGGGCGAATCCTCGCTGGCCGCACGCGTCCTGCACGTGAACGCCATCGGACCCCTCGTGCGCCTGGCGCTGGCGCACGAGGGTGGGCAGCCGGGGGCGCCCGGCCCTGCCGCCACCATCCATGTCGAGGTCAGCAGGGAGCGCTTCCGCCAGCTCGGCCTGGTCGCGGGCGACCGCGTGTATCTGCGGCCGCGGCGCTTCGACCTGTTTCCGCGTCGGATACACTAGCCGGGTGAGCCCCGATCCGGATTCCGCGATCCTGCTGTTTGCCCACGGCGCGCGCGATCCGTCGTGGGCCGACCCGTTCCGGCGCATCGCCGCCCGAGTGCGGGAGGCCCGGCCCGGCTTGCGGGTGGAGCTCGCCTTCCTTGAACTGATGAAGCCCGCACTGTCCGAAGCCGTGGCCGGCCTGGCGGCATCGGGCGCCCGGCGCATCACCCTGGTCCCGCTATTCCTCGCCCAGGGCGGGCACTTGCGGGAAGACCTGCCCCGGCTGCTGGAGGGCGTCCGCCAGCGGCATCCGGACCTGCGCATCGACGTGACCAGCGCCATCGGCGATTCCAGCGTCCTGACCGACGCCATCGCCGGTTGGGCGCTTTCCCAGCACCTTGGCCTCCCCGAGGCGTCCCAGGACACCGCTTCCAGCCCGGAAAGCCGCTAGAATTCAGGCTTTTGAACGGGCAGTCATGCAGGTCTTCCGGGGCATCCCCGCGCGTGCCGACCGGCCGGTCGCGCTGACCATCGGCAACTTCGACGGCGTCCACCTCGGCCATCGGGCGATGATCGCCCGCCTGGCGGAAGGGGCGCGTCCGCTCGGGCTGCCCGTGTCCGTGATGACCTTCGAGCCCCAGCCCCAGGAGTTCTTCGCGCCCGACCAGGCGCCGGCCCGGCTCACCACCCTGCGCGAGAAGCTGGAGCTGCTGCAGGCCTGCGGCGTGGACCGTGCCTATGTATTTCGCTTCGGTTTCCGCTTTGCCCAGCTCGGCGCCGAGGAGTTCGTGTCCCGCATCCTGCGCGACGGGCTGCAGGTGCGGCGCCTGCTGGTCGGCGACGACTTCCGTTTCGGCGCGCGGCGCTCCGGCGACATCAACCTGCTCAAGCAGGCCGCGCCCCGGGCGGGCTTCGAGGTCGAGGCCATGCCCAGCGTCGTGGCGGCGGGCGACCGGGTGTCGAGCACGGCCGTGCGCGCCTGCCTCGAGCGGGGCGACCTCGACGGCGCCCGGCAACTGCTCGGCCGCCCTTATGCCATCACGGGCCGCGTCGTCGGCGGCGACCAGCTCGGCGCGAAGCTCGGCTACCCGACGGCGAACGTCCAGCTCAAGCGCCTCCGCGCACCGTTATCCGGCATCTTCGTGGTGGAGGTCACCGGCCTCGCCGACGAAGCCCTGCCCGGCGTCGCCAGCCTGGGCGTGCGCCC
>DASZQJ010000144.1:0-22699 GCA_035549715.1 Burkholderiales bacterium | reverse complement strand
CAGCGAGGCGCTGGCGGCGAGCACGGCAGCGGCAGTGAGCAGCGCCGTCTCGAACCCGCCCGCTGCGTGCGCGGCCACGCTCACGGTCAGCGGCCCGAGGACCTGCCCCAGCGCGAAGGAAGCGGTCATCGCCGCGATGAGGCTCGTCGCATGCGCCCCCCCGACCCGCCGGCCTTCCTGCATGCCCGCCATGGTGGTGACCATGAACGTGCCGCCGACGAACAGCGCGGAGACGACGATGCCGCCGAGGCCGTCCAGGTACACCGGGATCGCCACGCCGGCGGCCATGACGAACTGCGCCACCATCCAGATGCGGCGGAACGGATAGCGCGTGGAAAGCCGCCCCGCAACGAGCACCGAGAGCACCGCGGCCGTGCCGAAGATCGGCCAGGCCCAGCCGAACACGGCCGGATCGCGCACGATGTCGCGGGCCATCGCGGGCAGGAAAGTCGCCGGGATGATGTAGCCGAAGCCGGATCCACCGTAGCTCACGACCAGGCGCACATTGTCCGGCAGGCGCAGGGCCCGCCATGCGGAGTCCCCGCCGGCCGGGGGAACGGCGGCGGCGCCACCCTGCGTGCGAAGTGCCAGCAGCGACAGGACCGCGGCCGTCAGGCCCATCGCGACCCAGATGCGCTCCACGCCCCAGCCCCAGTGCAGGAACACCAGGCACAGCAGCCCCGTCAACGCGATGCCGGAGCCCACGCCCGCGAACAGGATGCCACCCATGCGCGCCAGCTTGCGCTCGGCCAGGATCGGCAGGATCCAGGCGGAGGCGAACACCAGCCCCCAGGCGCTGGCGATGCCGGCCAGGCCCCGCAATAGCGCCCACGCCAGGGGCGAATGCGTGAAGGCCATCGCGGCGGTGAGCACGGCGACCGCCAGCACCGACAGGCGTGCGGCGAGGGCGGGAGAAAGGCGCAGCCAGATGGCGGAAAAGGCGCCGATGAAATAACCGACGTAGTTGGCCGACGCGAGCAGGCCGGCAGTCCGCAGGCTGAGGCCGAATTGCTCCTGCATCGCGGGCAGGATCGGCGTGAACGCGAAGCGGCCGATGCCGATCGCGATCGCGAGGATGGTGAGGCCGGTCAGCGCGAGCCGCAGGCCGGAAGGTTGCGCCATCTCCTGATTCCCTGGATGCCTGCCGGCATGTTACCCGGGAATCCGGCTTCGCCCCGTCCGGCGCCCGTCGCGCACCACGACGGGGCACGAACGGGAACGGATGGGATTGTCGGGGGCTTCGCTTTCCATCATGGGCGACAGATGCCGGATGCCCCCATCGTCGAGCCCGCCTGTCCTGCATTCACGCCTGCGTTTGTTCGTGGACCTTCGTGTCCTTTGCGGCCTTCGTGGCGCGCCGCGGAAGCTGGAATGGTCCAAAGTCCATCGATTCGCGTAACATGGACGGTCCGTCCACGGACCCTGGATCCGACGCCTCATGCCCGAGAAGGAAAACTGGGCCTTCCCCCTCAGCGTGCAGCCGGAGCCGGACGACCTCGGCTTCGACCTCGATTCGGCGCTCAACGCCGTCGTGCAATTGCGCTCCGAGGTTCCCGACGACGCCTTCACCGCCGGGATCCTCGGCACCGAGCGCCTCGGCAACGGCGTGGTGATCGGCAAGGACGGCCTTGTGCTCACGATCGGCTACCTGGTGACCGAGGCGGAAAGTCTCTGGCTGACCACCAACAGCGGCGCCGTGGTTGCGGGCTATCCCCTCGCCTACGACCAGGCCACCGGCTTCGGATTGGTGCAGCCGCTCGGCAAGCTCGACGCCCCCGCCCTGGTCACGGGCTCGATGGCGCGGTGCCAGCCCGGAGACGATGTGATCGTCATCGGCAACGGGGGCCGGGACCATGCGTTGCGCGCCAAGATCGTGGCCCGGCGCGAGTTCGCCGGCTACTGGGAGTATGTCCTCGACGAGGCGCTGTTCACCGCGCCGGCGCACCCGCAGTGGGGCGGCGCCGCGCTGCTCGACCTGGAAGGCCGGCTCATCGGCATCGGCTCGCTGCTGGTGCAGGAACTGCTCGACGGCCAGCCCGTCCAGGGCAACATGTTCGTGCCGATCGACCTGCTGGCGCCGATCCTCGAGGACATGCGCCGCACCGGGCGCTCGGGACGCCCGCCGCGGCCGTGGCTCGGCATGTACACGACCGAGATCAACGGGCAGCTCGTCGTGGCGGGACTCGCCGATGGCGGCCCCGCCGACTGCGCGGGCATCAAGGTGCGCGACGCCATCATCGCCGTGGATGGCGAGCGCCCCGCCACGCTCGCCGACCTGTTTCGCGCCGTCTGGAGCCGCGGCCCGGTGGGCACCGAGATCACCCTCACCGCCGCGCGGGGCGTCGAGCGCCTGCAGGCCCGGGTGCGCAGCGCGGACCGCAATGATTTCCTGAAAAAGCCGCGATTGCACTGACCTCGCCCGCGAGTCCGGGATCATCGAGAACAATAAGAATGAACCCGATGAACATCCTTTACCTCGAGGACCGCGAAGAGGACGCGGCGCGCGTCAGGGATTCCCTGGGCCGGCACTTCCCGGCGGCGACCCTCCAGCACGCGAAGTCGCGCCCCCGCTTCCTCGAGCTGCTCTCGCAGCAGCATTTCGACGTCGTGCTCTCGGACCACGAATTTCCCGGCTGCGAAGGCTTGCGCGCCTTCCACACGGCCAACGAGCTGCGTCCCGGCATCCCTTTCCTGTTCGTGTCGGGCCGGGCCGATCCCGGCCGCGATGTGCGCGGCATGCAGGCACTTGGCGTGGGCGGCCTCGTCTCCAAGTCCAGGCTGGAGGAACTCGGGCCCGCCATCGAGCAGGCGATCGCCGCGGCCGGCAGGCAGCACGCGCCCGACCCGCGGCTGGCGGCAGGCTACGAATCCCTGGTGCGGGTGGTCAACCAGTTGTCGCTGGCGCGCGACCTGCCGGCCATCATGGCCATCGTGCGTCGCGCGGCCCGGGAGCTCACCGGCGCCCAGGGCGCGACCTTCGTCCTGCGCGATGGCGAGCAGTCGTGGTACGCCGACGAGGATGCGATCGGCCCGCTGTGGAAAGGCCAGCGCTTCCCGATGAATGCCTGCCTCAGCGGCTGGGTCATGACCCACCGCCAGCCCGCGATCGTCGAGGACATCTTTTCCGACCCGCGCATTCCCCTGTCCAGCTACGAAACCACCTTCGTCCGCAGCGTCACGATGGTGCCGATCCGGTCCATGGACCCCATGGGCGCGATCGGCAACTACTGGTCGGTCAAGCGCCTGCCCCAGCCATGGGAGGTTCGCCTTCTGCAGGCGCTCGCCGACACGACCGCGGTGGCGATGGAGAACGTGCGGGTGCACGAAGCGCTGGAAAAGCGCGTGCGGGAGCGCACCGCGGAGCTGGAAGCCTTCAGTTTCGCCGTTTCGCACGACCTTCGCGCCCCGCTGCGCCACGTGCGCGCCTACGCCGCCATCCTGCTCGAGGACCACGCCGAGGCCATGAACGAGGGCATGCGCTACAACGCCCAGCGTGTGCTGGCGGCCACGAGCCGCATGGGCGACATGATCGACAGCCTGATGCAGCTGCACATCACCGCCCGCACGACCATCGCACGCGCGCCGGTCGACCTTGCGGACCTGGCCCGCGAGGTCGCGAACGAGCTGGCCGCGTCGGCCACGGCGCACCCCGTCGACTTCGTCGTGCCGCGCGCCCTGCCGGCATCGGGAGATGCCGCGCTGCTGCGCATGGTGCTGCGGAACCTGCTGGACAATGCCTGGAAATTCACCGCCAACGTCGCGGCGCCGAAGGTGGAGCTGGGCGTCGAGCAGCGTCCGGACGGGGAAAATGCCTATTTCGTGCGCGACAATGGCGCCGGGTTCCACGAGGAGGACGCGCACCGCCTGTTCGGCGTCTTCCAGCGCCTGCACAAGCCGGAGGAGTTCCCGGGCACGGGCATCGGCCTGGCCACGGTCCAGCGCATCATCGAAAAGCACGGCGGCCGCGTCTGGGCCGAGGGCAAGGCGGGGGAAGGCGCGACGTTCCGCTTCACGCTGGGCCGGCGTGAAGAATGACGAGGACTGAGTGCTGCGTGCTGAGTACTGCGTACTGAGTGCTGAGTACTGAGTACTGAGTACTGCGTGCTGCGTGCTGCGTAAGGTCGAAAGGCCTTAAACCGCTGCCGCCTTTACCCAGCACCCAGTACTCAGCACGCAGTACTCAGCACGTCCCCTATGCCGCCCTCGCCCGCATCCTCCCGCCACCCAGCCGCACGAGCAGCGTTCCCGCGATCACGAGGTTCACGGCGTTCCACCCGATGCCGTTCAGGAAGGCCGCATGGTAGGACCCGGTCAGGTCGAAAATGGCGCCTGACATCCAGCCGCCCAGCGCCATGCCGAACAGTGACGCGGTGATGACGATGCCCACCCGCGCGCCCGCTTCCTTCGGGGAGAAATACTCGCGGATGATGATCGCGTAGGCGGGGACGATGCCGCCCTGGAACAGGCCGAACATGGCCGAGATGACGAACAGCGAGACCAGGCCGTCGAAAGGCAGGAACAGCAGCAGTGCGATGCCCTGCAAGGCGGAACCGAGGAGCAGGGTCCGCAGTCCGCCGAGGCGGTCGGAAATCCAGCCGAAGCTCACGCGGCTGACGATTCCGCAGGCGAGCATGACCGACAGCATCTGCGCGCCGCGCGCCGCGCCGTAGCCCAGGTCACCGCAGTACGCCACCAGGTGGACCTGTGGCATCGACATGGCCACGCAGCAACAGATCGACGCCACCGCGAGCAGGACCTGCAGGCTGCGCGGCGACATGCCGAGCGCTCCGGCACCCGGCGCAACGGACTGGGGCGCTGCCGCCATGGCCACGGCGGGCGCCCGGCGGCGCAACGCGAGCGCCAGCGGGACCATCGATACGGCGCAAAAGGCGGAGATGCCGAAAAAGGTCTGGCGCCAGCCGACGGTCTCGATGAAGTGCTGGATGATGGTCGGCCAGATCGTGCCCGCCAGGTAGTTGCCGCTCGCAAAGATGCCGACCGCGATGCCGCGCCGGCGCGAGAACCAGTGCGAGGTGTCGGCCATCAGCGGCGCGAAGGTGGCCGAACTGCCGAAACCGATCAGGATGCCCTGCGCCGCACCGTACCAGCCGAGGGTGGGCGCGAAGCCCGCGGCCGCATATCCCAGCGCCAGCGCGGCGGCGCCGATGAGCACCGGCGGGACGATGCCGAAGCGATCGGACAGCTTGCCCAACAGGATGCCGCCGACGCCGAAGCCGATCATCGTCAGCGTGTAGGGCAGCGACGCATCGGCGCGCGCGACGCCGAACTCCGCCTGCACGGCCGGCAGCGCGACCACGACGGACCACATGCCCACGCCGCCGATGGTGGAAAGCGCGAGCGCCGTCCACAACCGCGTCCACGCGTAAGCCGACTCGATCCCGTCCTGCCCTGCCTTGTTGTTATGTTCCACAGCCACGAAGCATCTTACCGTGGCGGCGCGGCGGCAGTCACTGCCGCGACGGTCGCGGAAACCGTCCCGCGAAACAATCCTCCATGGACCGGCACACCGCGGCTCGTGCCGGAACGCAAGCTGTGCCTGTCGCCCCGTGTTTCCCGCTTGATGCCCTTCGCCCCCCCGCCTCGCCGCGGGCCATGTCACGCCGCGCGGCTCGACACTACGTTACAAAACCCGATCAACGACGTCGCCTTGCCGGGCGTTGTTGGGCCTGTCACGGGAGCAAACCGTGCCTAGCCAGGAAAGGAGATCCGGTCATGAAGCAAGCCGCCCAAGCCGTTACCGCCGCATTCGCCTCGGCGCTCGTACTGGCGCAAGGCCACGCCAGCGCCTACGAAGCCGTTGCCAGCGTCGTCGCCGCGCAACCGATCACCGAGCAGGTCAACCGCCCGACGCAGCAGTGCTGGACCGAGAGCCGGCAGGTCGTGCAGCCGGCGCCGCGCAACTACCTCGGCGCGATCCTCGGCGGCGTGGCGGGCGGCCTGCTGGGCGCCCAGGTCGGCAAGGGCAACGGGCGCGTCGCCGGCGCCGCCGTCGGCGCGGGCGTGGGCGCCATCGCCGGCCATGCCGTGGCCAATCGCGACGCGGGCGCCGTGGTCACGACCCGGCCCGTGCAACGCTGCGAGCAGGTCAACAACTACGAAACGGTGATCACCGGCTACCACGTCACCTACGAGTACGACGGCCAGCGCTTTTCCACCCGGCTTCCATACGATCCCGGCAACCAGTTGCGCGTCAACGTTGCCGTGTCGCCCCGCTAGCAGGACGCGCATCGACAAGGAGACGATCATGCATGCAGCCCCATATCCGCTTTCCCGGCTCGTCATTGCCGGCGCCCTGGCGGCAGCGTGCGCCGTGGCCCTCGCGCCCAGCGCCCATGCCGACCCAGGCGGCCGGGACGGGCATTCCGCCCACGGCCGGCCGCATTTCGATCCCCATCCCCGCCACGGCAGTTTCGGCAGGCCGGCGGCCTGGCATGCCCCGCGCCACGCGGCCCCGCGCTACTACGCGCCGCCACGCCCGCACTACCACTCGAATCTCGCGCCCATCATCGGCGCCGGGATCCTGCTCGGGACGGTCGCCGCGCTGGCAAGCCCGCCCGTGGTCGTCGCCGCCCCGCCCCCGCCGGTCGTGGTAATGCCGGCGCCGATGCCGATGTACGGCGTCACGGAGCTGGGCCCGGCAAGGTAGTAGTGAAAAGCCCCGCGCCAGCGGGGCTTTTCCTGGGGACTGCGTGCTGCGTGCTGAGTGCTGCGTAAGTGCGAAAAGCTTCAAGACTCCGTCGCCTTTGCCCAGCACGCAGTACGCAGTCCTTTCACCTTCCTTCGCCTCACGCCGTTCGCTACGGCTTGAAGACATCCACCGCGACGACGACCGCCGGCTCGCTGCCACGGTTCTCCGCCCAATGCACGGTGTCCTTGTCTTCCAGGATGGTGCCGCCCGCGGGATGCTCCTTCGTGCCGACGCCTTCACGGTGCTCGGTGAGCGTGCCCTGGGCAATGTAGGCCACGGCCGGACGCCCCTTGTGGCTGTGAAGCGCGGCGACCCCGCCCGGCTCGATCGTGATGACGCGCAGGCGAAGCTGGCGTCCTTCGAGTCCCTCGATCTGCTCGGCGAGCGCGATCGACGACGGCGGCCCGACGCTCACGCCCTTGTTTTCCGTGGGGGCGTTCTGCCCGACCGCCACGCCCATGCCGAACGCCAGCGCAACACCCAGCGCCACCCCGGCGAATGCGAATGCCTTTTTCCCGTCCATGTGCTGCCTCCTCCTCGTTGTCTGTTGTGGGTCCCGCAACTGCACGCCAATGCTATCCTTGGCGCGGGAGGTGGGCAATGAAGCTGAAGGACGCGGTCTGCATCGTTACGGGTTCAGCCACGGGCACCGGCGCGGCATGCGCCGTCCAGCTCGCGCGCAAGGGCGCGCGCGTGGTCGTCAATTACACGAAGAGCGAGAAGGAAGCCCGGGAAACGCTGGCGCAATGCCAGGGGGCCGGCGGCGAGGCGATCCTGGTGCAGGGCGACGTGGCCCTGGACGCCGATTGCCGCAAGCTTGCTCAAGCCGCGCTCGACAAGTGGGGCCGGATCGACGGCCTGGTCAACAACGCCGGCATCACCCGGTTCGCGGCGCATGCCGACCTCGACGCCCTCGGCGCCGAGGACTTCCAGCGCCTCTACGCGGTGAACGTGATCGGGCCCTACCAGATGGTGCGCGCCTGCGTACCCGCCATGAAGAAGCAGGGCAACGCCTCGATCGTCAACGTGTCCTCCATCTCGGGCGTGCGGGGCATCGGCTCCTCGGTTGCCTACGTCGCCTCGAAGGGTGCGCTCAACGCGATGACCCTGTCCCTCGCCCGGGCCCTTGGGCCGGAAATCCGCGTCAATGCCATCTGCCCGGGGCTCATCGAGACGCGCTGGCACCTGTCGCGCTTCAGCGAGGCGGACTACGCGAAATTCAAGGCGAACTACGAGAAAACGGTGCCGCTGGCGAAAGCCGCCAGCGCGGACGACGTCGCCGAAGTGGCGGTGTGGCTGCTCGAAGGCGCCGCCCAGGTCACCGGCGAGACCATCCTGGTGGATGGGGGGCTTCACCTGGGGAAGTGAAAGGGGGGACTGAGTGCTGAGTACTGAGTACTGAGTACTGAGTGCTGCGTGCTGAGTACGCGGTCCTTTTTACTTGGCCAGGAGACGCCTGGCCAACTCCGGGTCCGTCATGGCCGCGGCGAGCAGCTCGCGGATGACCACCGACTCGAATCCCTCGATCTTCGCAACCATCGACTTCGCCTCCTCCGCAGCGAGGAAGCGCCCGATGTGGCCGAGTTCGGCCTCGGTGAAGGTCCGGGCCATGCTGCGCACGATGACGCCCCGCAGCGCCTGCACGACGGCCGGGTTGTCGAGCGCATCGGCGGCGCGCGCGTATTCCGCGTCCGGCAGGGCCTTGAGCGCGGCATGGATCTGGCGGGTGGCGAGCTGCCGGTAGGCGGGCAACTCGAACAATCGCTGCGCCGCCTGCAGCCGGCCTTCCGGGGAATCGGCGCAGAGGCCGGGATTGGCGCCGCAGGCAAGTGCGGCCAGGAGGAAAAGCGTCGGCATGCGGGCCACGTCGGTCTCCTTGCAGGATCGGGATCGCATCGCCCTCCACGGGGAATCGCGACCGGTCCTCCGGTTGGAGGTCGCCACCCTGCCAAAGTTCTGCGCCGCCGCGCCCCTGCGCCGGCGGCGGCTTTGGTTTAGGATGGCTCGCCCATGAGAATGACCCTCCCCTGCCTGGCGGGCGCCGTCCTCGCGGCGGCCGCGACGGTGGCCGGCGCGCAGGATGCCGCGCAGGTCTTCCAGCGCGTTTCCCACGCCGTGTACTTCGTCGTCGTGACCTCGAACGACGACAGCGTCGTGGATGTCCTCGCCACCGGCTCGGCCGTGCTCATCGCGCCGGGCCGCGTCGTCACGAACTGCCACGTCGCCGGCATGGGCCCGCGCCTTTACGTCACGCGCGGCAAGGAAAAGATCTCGGCCCGCGCCCGCGTGGCGCACGCGGACCGCGAGTTCGACCTGTGCGAGCTCGACATCATCGAACCCGGGCCCGGGTTCGACCGGCCGGTGGAAATCGCACCCGCGGACTCGCTCGCGGTCGGCGACCCGGTGTTCGCCATCGGCGCCCCCATGGGCATGGAACTCACGATCAGCAGCGGCATCGTCTCGGCGTTTCGCGAGGAGCGCAAGGCGCGGCTCATCCAGATCACGGCGCCCATCTCGCACGGCAGCAGCGGGGGCGGGCTGTTCGACCGGCAGGGCCGGCTGGTGGGCATCACCACGATGGGCATCGTCACCGGCCAGAACCTGAACTTCGCGGTGTCCGCGCAGCACATCCGCAGCGCCGGCATCGCCCGGGCGGCGCTGGAAAAAGATCGCGCACAGGCCCAGGCGCCGCTCGAAGGGGAATCGGCCTTCGAGCGCCGCGAACGCCTGCGCCGCCAGGAGGAGCGGAGTCTCGCCGCCCGGCGCAGGCAGATCGACTCGGAACTGGCCGCTGCCGACCGGGGCGCGGCGTCCGCGACGCCCCCGGCGCCACCCGCGGCCGCGGCGCAGCGCTCCCCTTCCCCGGCGGGCGCGCCAGCGCCGCCCACGCCCACGGCCGCGCAGATCAACGCCCTGCTCGCCCCCTACGAGGGTTCGGCGACCGGCCCGAAGCGCGTGTACGAAACCCTGCGCAAAGCCGGGGGCCTGGCCGGCCTCGGCGGCGTCGAGGTCGCGAAGCGCGTTTACCTTGCCCTCATCGCGGACCAGGTGGCCGGCGAGTTGCGCTGGCGCGGCGCCGGCAATCCCGTGGCGGAGATCCAGGTGCAGTTGCGTCGCAATGGCGAGGTCATGTACCTGCTTCCCGGCAAATCCTCGGGCGTGGAGAGCTTCGATCGCGAGGCGTTGCGGGCGCTCGGCGCCGCCTCGCCCTTCATGGTCCCCCGGGACAACGCGGCCTTCGAGGCGTTGCGCAACTTCACCCTGCCCGTCTCCCCCCCGCACAAGTAGTTGCGGCAGTGCAGCGTCGCGCTGTTACCTTCCCGGTACAAATCGGGGTCGGGGCGCGCCTATACTGGCCGATCCATTCCGGAGGAGAACCCATGAAGAATGTCGTCGATCCCGAAGGACGCCGCCTGCCGATCAAGCTCGACGCCACGTCGAACGGCGAGTTCGTCCCGATCCCGCTGACCGGGACCAATCGCGAAGCCAACCACCTCGCCCACGAAGCCGCCACGCTGAATGCGAAACGCCTGGGCATGGGCCGCCGCGGCTTCCTGCTGAGCGCCTGCGGGGCGGCCAGCACATTGCTGGCGTTCAACGCCGCGAACGCGCGCGCGGGCAAGACCGGGGGGTTCTTCGAACTGGCCGGGAATGCCGCCCTCGAGCCGCAACTCGCGCAGGCCGCGCTGGAGAAGGGCGAGTTCATCTTCGACGTGCAGGGGCACTTCGTCGACCCGACCAGCGCCTGGCTCAAGGTCGCGCCCGAATCCGCCTTCACCTTCACCACCAAGGGGCAGTGCTCGCTGAACGACCGCTCGGGACCGCGCAGCCACCTCGCCTGCCTGACGCCCGAGGAATTCCTCAAGGACGTGTTCATGGACAGCGACACGGACATGATGGTGCTGTCCTTCGTGCCGACCAGGCGCGATGCCTCGCCGCTCACCATCGAGTCCGCCGACGCGGTGCGCCGCATCGTCGACCGCATGGAGGGCAACCACCGCCTGCTCCTGCACGGGCGCGTGAACCCGAACCAGCCCGGGGACGTGGAGGACATGGAGGAGCTGCGGGACAAGTGGAAGATCTCCGCGTGGAAGACCTACACCCAGTGGGGCCTGGACGGCAACGGCTTCTTCCTCTCCGACGACGTCGGCATCCGCTTCATCGAGAAGGCGCGGGCGCTGGACGTCAAGGTCATCTGCGTGCACAAGGGCCTGCCCTTCGGCAAGAAATCCTACGAGCACAGCCAGTGCAGCGACATCGGCGTGGTGGCGAAGCGCTTCCCGGACGTGAAGTTCCTGATCTACCACTCCGGCTTCGTGCCCAACCTGCCCGAAGGTCCCTTCGCCGGCGAAGGCTCGGGCGACGGCATCGACACGCTGATCCGCTCCCTGGTCGAGAACGGCGTGAAGCCCAACAGCAACGTATACGCGGAGCTGGGCAGCACCTGGCGCTTCCTGATGCGCGAGCCCGACAGCGCCGCGCACGCGCTGGGCAAGCTGCTCAAGTACTGCGGGCAGGACAACGTGCTCTGGGGGACGGATTCGATCTGGTACGGTTCGCCGCAGGACCAGATCCAGGCCTTCCGCACCTTCCAGATCTCGCCCGAGCTGCGCGAGAAGCACGGCTACCCGGAGATCACGCCGGCGCTGCGCGCCAAGATCTTCGGCCTGAACGCGACAAAGGTGTACGGCATCGGCGCGGAGGAAATCAAGCTGCGCGCCCGGGGCGACCGGGTCGCGCGCGAGCGCCTCGCCTACCTCGAGAACCCGCAGCCGCACTTCCGCACCTACGGACCGAAGAACCGGCGCGAGTTCCTCAACCTGATGGCGTGGAACGGGGGGGACGTCGCGTAGCATCGCGGGCGACGAGTGACTGGCCACAGGTGAGGAGTGCGGGCCGGAGGCAGCCCGCCCTTGTCACCCGTGGCCGGTCGCGTGCCGCCGCGGCCGGCGGCCCCTGTCGCTCTCCGGCGACGCGCAAGGCGCGGGGCCCGGGCCGATGCGAACTTTCGCCCGCATCGGCGTCAACCAGTGGGCATTTGTCGCGTGATACGCTTTGCGGCACCCATTGCGAACGACAACGACCTCGGGAGACCCCATGCGCTATCGCATCCTCGGCCGCACCGGCCTGTACGTTTCCGAAATCTGCCTCGGCACCATGACTTACGGCGGCAAGGGGCGCTGGGCGCCGATCGGCAAGCTGGGGCTCTCCGATGTCGAGGCGCAGATCCGCACTGCGGTGGACGCCGGGGTGAACTTCATCGACACGGCCGACGTGTACTCCGAGGGGCAGTCTGAGGAACTCGTCGGCCAGGCCCTGAAGAACCTCCAGCTCCCGCGCGAGGACCTGGTGATCGCCACCAAGGTGCGCATCCGCATGGGCGCCGGCCCCAACCAGGTCGGCCTGTCGCGCGGGCACATCATGGACGGCTTGCATGCCAGCCTGCGCCGCCTGCAACTCGACCACGTCGACCTGTACCAGATCCACGGCCAGGACCTGCTCACGCCGATGGAGGAAACCCTGCGCGCGCTGGAGGACCTGGTGCGCAGCGGCAAGGTGCGCTACATCGGGCTTTCCAACCATGCCGCCTGGCAGATCATGAAGGCGCTGGGCATCTCCCGGCATCGCGGCTGGAGCCGCTTCGAGAGCGTGCAGGCCTACTATTCCCTCGCGGGCCGTGAACTGGAGCGCGAGATCGTGCCCCTGGCGCTCGACCAGGGCCTCGGCGTGCTGGTCTGGAGCCCGCTCGCCGGCGGGCTGCTCTCCGGCAAGTTCAGCGAGAACGACAAGGGTCCGGAGGGTGCGCGCCGCACCACCTTCGACTTTCCCCCCGTGGACCGGCCCCGCGCCTTCCGGGCCGTCGAGGCCATGCGGCCGATCGCCAAGGCGCACGGCGTCTCGGTGGCACGCATCGCACTCGCCTGGCTGCTGCACCAGCCGGCGGTGGCGAGCGTGATCGTCGGCGCCAAGACCACGGAACAGCTCGCGGACAACATCGCGGCCACGGATGTGAGGCTGGGCGACGAGGAGCTGAAAAGCCTGGACGAGGCGAGCCGGCTGCCGCGCGAGTACCCGGGCTGGATGTTCGAGCGCCAGAACATGGATCGCAGCCCCGGCGGCGCCATCAAGTGACGTCCATGCCTCACCGCAAAGGCGCGAAGGCGCAAAGGAATCGCAAAGGAATGCAAAGACAGGCAGGAGTGACGGCTTTCAGTGGCATGGCGCGGGATGCACGGGCGTTCGTTGCCAGGAAACCCGGGCCCACGTTCCTTCCGGAGTCGCCCTCCTTTGCGTTGCCTTCGCGCCTTCGCGCCTTTGCGGTGAAGGGATTTTTCCTCCCGACAGCCATGCTGCTGCTGGCGCTGGCGCTGCCGGCCGCCGCCGCGGACAAGTTCCGCATCGACCAGGACCACACCTTCGCGCATTTCGCGGTCGTGCACACGGGCGTGTCTTCCGTGCGCGGCCGCATGGCCGTGGCCAGGGGCTCGGCCACGTTCGACAAGGACAGGCAGGCCGCGGAAGTGACGGTGGAAATGGATCCGAATTCCTTGGACACCGGCGTCAAGCGCCTCGACGCGCTGCTCACGGGCGAGATGTTCTTCGATGCGGGCAAGTTCAGGACGGTCAAGTTCACCGGCAAGGGCGCGAAGTTCAAGGAGGGCGTGCCCACCGAGTTCGACGGCGAACTCACGATCAAGGGCATTGCCCGGCCCGTGCAGCTGGCGGCCGACCGCTTCGTGTGCCAGCAGGTCAGGATCCTCGTGCTCGAGCGCTTCGTCTGCGGCGGAGACCTGCACGCCACGGTCAGGCGCTCCGATTTCGGGCTCGACAAATATTCGGACATGGTCAGTGACGAAGTCCGCCTCACGATCTCCGTCGAGGCAATCCGGGAGGAATGAGCGGCCAAAGCGGGGCGGACCCGGGCTGGCTCGATTGTGGTTCTGGAGGCCGGGGCAATGGCGCGGCAGCGCCGCGGAACTGAAGCGCCGTCGCGCGCTCCAACCAGGGCGACGATTCCCGTTTCCCGGATCCCATGACGACAGACCATCGACGCCGCCAGATCGTGCAGGGTGGCCTGGCCGCGCTGGGCCTCGCCCTGGCCCCGCCATTGCCGCCCGCCCATGCGGCGGGCGTGCGCCTGGGTCCCGCCCGCCCCTTCACCTTCGATGCGCTCAAGGACCGCGCACGCGCCATGGCCGCCGCCGGCTACGTGCCGCCGCCGCAGCCGGCGCCCGGGATCACCTCGAGGATCGACTACGCCACCCACGGGAAAATCCGGTTCGACACCGGCAGCGCCCTGTGGGCCGAGGGCCCCGGCGAATACCCCGTCACCTTCTTCCACCTCGGCGCCTTCTTCCCCAAGTCGGTGAAGATGCACGCGGTCTCCGGGGGCGAGGCGCGCGAGGTCCTCTACCGCGAGGACTATTTCGACATGCCGAAGGATTCGGTGGCGCGCGGCCTGCCGCCCGATGCCGGCTTCGCGGGTTTCCGCTTCCAGGAAAGCCGCCACGGCAAGCTCGACTGGCGCAGGAACGACTGGGTCGCCTTCCTTGGCGCCTCCTACTTCCGCGCCATCGGCCCGCTGCACCAGTACGGCCTGTCGGCGCGCGGCATCGTGGTGGACGCGGCGCTTCCCGGGCCGGAGGAATTCCCGGATTTCACCGAGTTCTACCTGCACGAAGGCGACGGCGGGGACAGGATGGTGTGCGCCCTGCTGGACGGACCCTCCATCTGCGGCGCGTACCGCTTTCGCATGCGCCGGACCGGGGCGGTGGTCATGGACGTCGAATGCGCCATCTTCCTGCGCCGGGACGTCGGGCGCCTCGGGATCGCGCCGCTCACCTCGATGTACTGGTTCTCGGAAACGGCGAAACCCGCCGCGGTGGACTGGCGGCCCGAGTTGCATGATTCCGACGGCCTGTCAGTCTGGAACGGCGCGGGCGAGCGAATCTGGCGCCCGCTCAACAATCCCGGCCGCGTCATGGTTTCGTCGTTCGCCGACGAGGATCCGCGCGGCTTCGGTCTCGCCCAGCGCGATCGCGCTTTCGACCACTACCTCGACGGCGTGCGCTACGAGCGCCGGCCCACGCTCTGGGTGGAGCCGCTTTCCCCGTTCGGCAAGGGCTCGGTGCAGCTCATCGAGATCCCCACCGACGACGAGATCCACGACAACATCAATGCGATGTGGGTGCCGGCAGCGCCGGCGAAGGCCGGACAGGCACTGGAATACCGCTACCGCCTGCACTGGGTGGCCGACGAGCCGGTGCCCGCGCCGCTTGCGCGCTGCATCGCCACGCGCACGGGCAACGGCGGCGTGCCGGGGCTGGAACGGCCGCGCGGCGTGCGCAAGTTCATGGTCGAATTCCTGGGCGGGCCGCTCGCCGGCCTGCCCTTCGGCACCAGGCCCGAGGCCGTGCTGTCCGCCTCCCGCGGCCAGTTCTCCTACGTATTCACGGAAGCCGTCCCGGATGACGTTCCTGGGCACTGGCGCGCGCAATTCGACCTCACGGTGCAGGGGACCGAGCCGGTGGAAATGCGGCTTTTCCTCCGCAACGGCGCACAAACGCTGAGCGAAACCTGGGCCTACCAGTACCACCCACCCGCTTCCTGAGCTTTCCGGCAGGACCGCCGCGGCGGCCGCGGAGGGTACGGGCTTTGCTTTAGAATCCCGCAACCCCACCGATGGCGCCGCCGTGGACAACCCCAGCCTATTGCCGACGCTTGCGAGCGTCATATTCGCAAGGATTACGGAATTCGCCCGGCGACCCGTAGCGGAGCAGGCCCGCCTTCGGGCCCAGCTCGAGGCCGCGCTGGCCGTGGTGCTGGCCGACATCCCCCCGCGCAGCCGCATCGTCCTCGACGCGCCCGACGGCATCGCCATCGCCGTGCTCGACGCCCCCGGCACCGCGCTCGACATCGCTGAACGCTGGCGCAGCGTGTATTCGGCCGGCGTGCCCGTCGCCATCGCGGTAAACCACGGCGCCATCCGCATCGCCGCCGACGACAGCGGCCAGCCCGGCATGATCGGCGATGCCGTGGGCACCGCCGCTGCGCTCGCCCACTTCGCCGGGCCTTCGCGCCTGTTCGTCTCCCGCGCCTTCCGCGACGCGCTGGCCGGGTCCGAACCGGCGCGGGCCGTCTGCCTGCGGCCGGCCGGCGTGTTCACCGACGCCAACGTCCGCACCCACGAGCTGTTCGCGCCGGACCCCGGCGCGATCTTCCGCCGCCGCAAGGTCATCGCCGCGGTCGGCGCCGCCGCGGTGTTCCTGGTCGCGGTGGCGATCTTCCTCTACCGCGATGCCATCCACCAGGAGTTCCGCGGCAACGAGCCGGCGGTGCTGGCCTTCGACATCAACCCCGAGGGCGAGGTGCTGGTCGACCGCGTCTCGCGCGGACGCAGCCCGCCCTTGCGCGCGTTGGAGCTCGCCCCCGGTCCGCACAACATCGAGGTCCGTCGCCGGAACTACCCGCCGTTTCGCACCTACGTCGAACTGGAAGCGGGGCGCCGCACCACCGTGGAAATCACCTTCTCGGAAGGCGAGGAGCACGGCTTTTTCCACCGCCTGCGCAGCTGGTTCGGCAGCAAGGAGGCGCAATGAGCACGATGACCCAGCTCGGACGCTACAAGATCCTCGGCGAGCTCGGCCGCGGCGCGATGGGCGTGGTCTATCGCGCCGAGGACCCGGTGCTCGACCGGCCCCTGGCGATCAAGACCATTTTCATCTCCGCCGATGACGCGGACCGCAAGGAGTACGAGGCCCGCTTCACGCAGGAAGCGCGCGCGGCGGGCAAGCTCGCCCACCCCGGCATCGTCACCATCTACGACGTCGGCCGCGAGGGCGACCTCATCTACATGGCGATGGAGCTCCTGGAAGGCACCGACCTCGCCACCAAGGCCGCGAACCACAGGTTCCCCGTTGCCGAGGCGGTGGGCATCGTCGAGCAGGTCGCCGACGCGCTGGCCTTCGCCCACGACCGCGGCGTCGTGCACCGCGACATCAAGCCGCCCAACATCATGCTGGTGGGACGCGGGCGCGTGAAGATCATGGACTTCGGCATCGCGCGCATGCGCTCATCGGACCTGAAGACCCAGACCGGGATGATGCTCGGCACGCCGCGCTACATGTCGCCCGAGCAGGTCGCGGGCCGGCCGGTGGACCAGCGCTCCGACATCTTTTCGCTCGGCACGGTGCTCTACGAGATGCTCACGGGCACCCGGCTTTTCTCGGGGGCGGACGCGACGGAGATCATGTACAACGTCGCGCAGCTGCGCCCCGTCCCGCCGTCGCGCATCAATCGCCAGGTGCCTGCGATGCTGGACCTGGTCGTGGCCAAGGCGCTGGAAAAGGATGCCGGCGAGCGCTACCAGGATGCGCACCAGTTCGCCGCGGACCTGCGCGCCTGCCTCAACGAGCTGGGCGTACACCGCCCCGAGCCCGACCGGACGCTGCCGCCGGACCGCACCTTGCGAATGGGCGCCGGCGGGGACGACAAGACCGCGCGCCTGGGCGTGGACGACGATGCCACGATCGCGGATGCCGGCCCGCGCGGCGGCACTCGCGCGCAGGTCATCATCGTCGATTCGAACACCCGCCTGCGCCTGTCGCAGGTTTTCGATTCCGGCGCGGCGGTCAAGCGCCTGACCGAGCCACAGATGAAGGACCACGCGCGCCTGGTCAAGTCGCCCAGGCCCCCCACGCCGCTTACCCGGTTCTGGTTCGACCCGGAACTGCGCCTGCTCGGCTTCGCCGTGCTGTCCTCGATCCTCGTCGGGACGCTGGTCGCGGCGCTTTGACCATGGATGCCGGCCGCCGCGCCTGCGGAATCCTGCTGGCTTTCACGGTCGCTGCCGGCGCCGCCCATGCCGCCGGGTTCAGCGGCGTGTACGCGGGAGACATCGCCGGCCAGCGCAGCTACGCCAACCTGCAGGTGAGCGGCGACAAGCTGGTGGGCAGCCTCGACGTCGGCGCGGGGGCGCGCATCAACCTCACCGGTCGCGTCCGCGAGGGTATCGCCGGCGGCTTCGCGAACTCCAGGGACGGCACCGGCGCCTTCGAAGCCCAGGTCGAGGGCGACACCCTGGTGCTGACAATCTCCCGGCCGGACGGTCCGAAGCAAAAGGCCATGCGCCTCACCTCGCGATTGCAGCGCGTAGCCGCGGACGGCGGCACGCGGCCGGGCGGTGATCCGCGGCTTGCCGGACATTGGTTCCACGAGAACCTCATCGTCAGCGGCAATGCGTCCTTCGCCACCGGGGAGCACCTGCTGTTCCAGGCCGACGGTACCTACGCCTACGGCAAGGGTGCGACGGCCGCGGGCGCGACGGACGGGTCGTTCGAGGGCGGCACCGGCGGCGACCGCGAGGTCGGCCTGTGGCGCGCGCGGGATGGCGTTCTGTACGTGGTCGGACGCGAGGGACAATGGATGCGCGTCGGGACGTTCGCGATGGCGGAGGACGGCGGGGCGTTGCACATCTCCTACGACGGGGGCGGGCGCAAGCTCTGGACGCGGCGGCGCTGAATCGCCCGCCGCGCGAGGGCCTCAGCGAGCCTGGCCGGCGGGCGCCCGCGGATCCTCGAACTCCACCGGGAAGACCGCCGGCCGGCCCTCGCGGGCGTACCCCGGGTAGACCGTCAGGTGCGGCAGCGGGATCTCGATGCCGTTCTGGTCGAAGGCGTACTTGATGCGGCGCAGGTACTCCCGCTTCACGTTCCACTGCTCCAGCGGCGCCACGCGGAACCGGCCGCGGATCACCACGGCCGAGTCGCCCAGGTTCTCCACCCCGGCAAGCTCGAAATCATCCAGGATGCGCGGCCCGAAGTCCTTGTCATTGCGCATGGAGTCCGCGACCTCGCGCATGAGGTTGGCCACGCGGTCGATGTCCTCCCGGTAGGGCGCGCGCACGTCCACCACCGCCTGGGCGTAGCCCCGGCTCATGTTCACCACCGTGACGATGGTGCCGTTGGGGATGAAATGCACGTTGCCATCGTAGTCGCGCAACTGCACGAACCTCAGCGTGACGTCCTCCACCAGCCCGGCGTGGTCTCCGAGCCGGACCACGTCCCCCTGGCGGACCTGGTTCTCCAGCAGCAGGAAGAAACCCGTGAAGTAGTCCTTGACCAGGCTTTGCGCCCCGAAGCCGATGGCGAGTCCCGCGACGCCGGCAGCGCCCAGGATCGGCGCGACCGAAACGCCGACCTCCGCAAGGATCACCAGGACCGCGATAAGCCAGACCACGACGCTGGCGACATAGCGGAACACCCGGCCGAGGGTCTCGGCGCGCTTGGCGGCCTCGCGGTCGTCGAGGTGGATCGCGACGCGCCGGCGGAAGGCCAGGATGGCCCGCTTGACGATGCGGCTGATGATCCAGGCGATGCAAAGGATCAGCAGGATGCGCAGGCCGGAATTGGCAAGTGGTCCGAACTCGCGCCACCATTGGCCGGCGAGGTGGATGTAGTTCTCCATGGCAGTGCCTCCCTGGATCGATGACCGGCCGCCCACGGCGGGGCTCCGGGCCGCGGCGCGGCATCCTGCTGGACAGCGGGATCGCCGCGCAGGTTCCTCCACAGGCGATATTTCATGCAGGCGTCATCGCCTCGGCGCGTTTCACCATGAAACACCCGCGGCGGAAGTGACAAGATGTTTCCGCGCGCATCGTTCCGGCGCGCGCATTATCATCAGGCCTTGCGAGCTGCCGCAGCAGCGGCATCGCGATGCGGGCGCGCCGCGCGCACGGAACACGCGAAATGAGGCACCTCTTTTCTTCCGAAGGCGAAAATGCGCTGCACGCCGTCATGCGCCTTCGTCCGCTGCTTGCCTTCGATTTCGACGGCACGCTGGCCCCGACCGTGCCGCGCCACCACGAAGCCCGCGTTTCCAGGGCGGTGTCGCGCTGGATCAGCCAGCTCTCCGCCATCGGTCCGGTGGCCATCCTCACGGGCCGCTCGGTGGCGGACGTTTCCTCGCGGCTGGGCTTCGTTCCGCGCTACATCGTCGGCAGCCACGGCGGCGAGACCCCGGCGGGCCTGCGTGGCGGAAGCGCCGGCGCCCTCGACGCGGTGCGCGATCGACTGGCCTGGCACGCGGCCAGCCTTTACGAGGCGGGCGTGCAGATCGAGGACAAGCACCACTCCCTCGCGCTGCACTACCGCCTTTCCCGCGACCATTCGCTGGCGAGCAGGCGCATTGCCGAGGCCCTGGGCGAGTCCCACGCGAGCCTCAGGATCTTCAGCGGCAAGTGCGCGGTCAACGTCGTTCCCGCCGATGCGCCCGACCCCGGCGAAGCGGTCGCCGCCCTGGTGCGCGCCTGCGGCGCGGGCGCCGCGGTCTACGTCGGCGACGACCGCAACGACGAGCCCGTCTTCGCCCGCGCCGAATGCGACTGGCTGACGGTGCGCATCGGGCGCGAGGACCGGCACTCGCGGGCGCATTTTTTCCTCGACAGTCCGTCGGAGGTGGCCACGCTCCTGCAGAAGATGCTGGCACTGCTCAAGGGGTGCTGAGCCCGGCGGGCCGCGCAGGGTTCGGCAGGGGCGCCTGCCCGCGGGGCGGCGGAAGTTCGATGCAGCGCCCTGGCTCCGCCGCTTTTGCCTTTGCCCTTTCCTCCTGCTCCTTTGCCCTTCATCCCCTCCCTGCGCCTTGTTCCCTGATCGCTTGCGCCCGTTTCAGTACGTTACGTTCGCCCGGTAAACAGCCGCGGCTTTGTCGCGTTCTGGGACTCATGCAGGCGGCGATGCCTTTTCGATTGCCCGGGACGGCATGCGACCTGCAGCCCCAACGACACAGGAGACCGCAATGAAAACGAGTTTCGCCCTCCACGGCCTGATCGCGCTTTCCCTGCTTGCTGCCGGCGGCATCGCGCAAGCCGCCGACAATCCCGCGCCCGCAGTCGCCGCGCCGGCCAGGCACGCGCAGTTCAAGCGCTTCGATCCGGTGAAGCATGCCCGGAAGCGCCTCGACGGGCTCGAGGCGAAACTCAACCTCAAGGACGAGCAGAGGGCTGCGTGGAAGACCTACGCCGACGCGGCGCTGGCGCGTGCGCGGGAGCGTGCCGCCAGGATGCAGGGCTTCCATGGGCGCCAAGGCGGGGACGGCCGGAACCTCGACACCGCCTCGAAGCTCGACAAGGCGGCGGACAGGATGCGCGCCCGCGCCGATGACCTGAAAAAGGTGGCGCAGGACACCCGTGCATTCCAGGAGGTGCTCAGCGCCGAGCAACAGTCGATCTTCGACCTGTACTGGGCGCCCCGGGGGCACGGCATGCGCGGTGGCCACCATCCGGCGTAAGGCGGGTCGATGACGTGAAGCAGGACCGGCCACGGTTCGCGCGCGGCGCGGGCGCAGGGCCCATGGGGAAGATCCCATGGGCCTTGCCGCGTTCGACCGGCACGGCGGCGTTGGCGCGCCGGAAGCTCGTCTACGGCGCAGCGGGAATCGCCCCCCGTTCCTGGCGCTGCCGTGCCCGGCAGCCGTCGAACTGTCGCCGACAGGCGACGATGGCGCAGGCCCGGCCGGCACCGGGATCCGGATGCGCCCGGCGCATCGCACCTGCTGCAGCGCGTGCCGCCTTTGGTACCATGGTCGCCCACCGATTCCTCGTGACGCCCCCATGTCGACTCCTGCCCCATCCGCACCGCCGGCCGATTCCCTGCGCGAGCTCGCGATCCGCATCTACGTCGAACTCGTCTGCCGCAGCGTCACCATGACCGACGCGTCGGCCAAGATGAGCGCCAATCCGGAAACCCTGGCCAAGGTGAGCTTCAAGCTGGCCGAATCCTTCGAGCGCGCCGAGCGGGACCTCAAGCAGGCGTCGATGCCGAAGAACCAGGATTTCGACCTGCGCGCCACCGACCTGACGGGCCTGATGTCCACCCGCCCGGATTGAGTCCGGCGCGGGCCGGAAAACAAAAAAGCCCGGTTGCCCGGGCTTTTTTGCGTGGTGCCTTGCTGCTAGCGGTTAGAGCGGCCGGATGTTGGAGGCCTGGTCGCCCTTGGGACCGGTGGTCTTCTCGTAGCTCACCTTCTGGTTTTCCTTGAGCGACTTGAAGCCGTCGCCCTGGATCGCGGAGAAGTGGGCAAAGAGGTCCTTGCCACCGTCATCCGGCGTAATGAAACCGTAGCCCTTAGCGTCGTTGAACCACTTCACGGTACCTGTAGCCATGTATCGATCTTCCCTGAATAAAAATTGAAATTGGGCATCTGCCCGAGAGCGGGACTACCAAGAGGACAAAATAAGGAGATCTGAGGAGTACCGTACGAAACGGGGCTGCGACCGACCAGCTATAGAGCGCTTGGGACATCCACGCGCCGCCTTTATACCACAAAATTCGGCGTCGTCAACGGGTTACCCGGCGTTGCGGTGAGAGGGGTGAGGAGCGGGGAGGGAGGGGGGAGAACCCTCAGGTGAGTCGATCCCGATCGCTGCTTGCGGACCCGGGATCAAAGCCGGGATTTCACCCCTGTCCCCTCACCGCGTGCTCATGGCTTGGCCATGAGCACGCTCTTGAACTTCGGGTTCCCGAGCAGCTCGTGGATGGCGCCGATCAGTGAATCGCTCAGCACCTCGTAGTAATTGGCCGCCTTGTAGGAGATCCCGTAGCGGCTCGAGGTGCCTGCCGTCATGTAGGACCACAACACCTTCCCCGAAGCCGCGTCGACGAACTGCAGCTCCAGCTCGACCTCGGCGTTGTAGCGGTTGGTCTCGTCGGCGAAAAAGCGCTTGATCCAGCCCTTCATGACGACGCTGCCGCCGGACTCGACGATGGGCACGCCCTGGGTCGCCATCAGCGTCTTGGCCTGGTAGGTGACGAAGCGGGCAACGTCTTCCTGGGTGGTGACCTTGCGGGTCGGGATCCGGTCGCGGTTCTGGCCGATGAAGCCCGGGTTCTCGCGGGTGTCGACAAAGGGTTCGATCTGCAGCTTCGCGCCTTCGATCCCCTTCAGGTCCAGCGGCCCGCGCTCCGACATCGGCGAAGTGGGCTTCCATTCGAG
>DASZQJ010000143.1:0-3504 GCA_035549715.1 Burkholderiales bacterium | reverse complement strand
CATTCTCCGGCTCGAAGTGGCGCGAGAAGGTGTCGACGAACAAGACCACCGCCTTGTCCCCTGCACCCTTGCCCGAGGTGCGCAGGGGTTTCGGGTTCCAGCGCGGCAGGCTGCGGGCGGCGCTTAGGCCGAACAGCTTTTCGGTGAGCGCCGGCAGGCCGGGCATGGCATCCCGCAGGTTGAGCAACGGGGCCAGCCAGCCGATCGCCGGCGCGTAGCGGGGCAGGTAAGCCACCAGCTTCTGGCGCAGCGACCAGCCATGGCGCTTGCCGCGCTGGGACAGGTACTCGATCTTCATGCGCGCCATGTCCACCCCGGTGGGGCATTCGCGCTTGCAGCCCTTGCAGCTCACGCACAGTTCCATGGTGTCGCGCATGGCGTCCGACACCAGCGCCTCGGCGCCGAGCTGGCCGGAGATCGCCAGCCGCAGGGTGTTGGCGCGCCCGCGCGTGAGGTGCTGCTCGTCGCCGCTGATGCGGAACGACGGGCACATGGTGCCGGCGTCGAACTTGCGGCAGTGGCCGTTGTTGTTGCACATCTCCACCGCCGGGCCGAAGCCGCCCCACTCGGACCAGTCGAGCGCGGTGTCGAACTGGCGCACCTGGTAGCCGGGCTTGAAGCGGAACAGGCTGCGGTCGTCCATGCGCGAGGGGCGGACGATCTTGCCCGGGTTCATCAGGTTCTTCGGGTCGAACAGCGCCTTGACCTCGCCCAGCGCTGCCGTCAGCCGCTGGCCGAGGATGGGTTCGATCCATTCGGAGCGCACCAGCCCGTCGCCATGCTCGCCGGAGTAGGCGCCCTTGTACTCGCGCACCATCGCACAGGCTTCCTCGGCGATGGCGCGCATCTTTTCCGCGCCGTCGCGACGCATGTCCAGCACCGGGCGCACATGCAGCGTGCCAACCGACGCGTGCGCGTACCAGGTGCCTTTGGTGCCATGCTTCTCGAACACCCGGGTGAGGCGATCCGTGTACTCGGCGAGGTGTTCCAGCGGCACCGCGCAATCCTCGATGAAGGACACCGGCTTGCCGTCGCCCTTCATGGACATCATGATGTTCAGGCCCGCCTTGCGCACTTCCCAGATCTCTTTCTGCAAGCCGGCGTCGGGGATCTCGACCACGCTCCCCGGCAGGCCCAGATCCGCCATCAGCTCGACCAGCGCGCGCAGTTTTTGCTGCTGGGCCGCCTTGTCCTCGCCCGCGAATTCCACCAGCAGGATGGCGTCGGGCTCGCCCTGCAGGAACTTGTCCACGATCGGGCGAAACGCCGCGTTGCCGCGCGCCAGCTCGATCATCGTGCGATCGACGAGCTCCACGGCGTCGGGGTCGAGCCCGACGATGTGGCGCGTCAGGTCCATCGCCTGGTAGAAGGTCGGGAAGTGCACCACGCCCAGCATCTTGTGCGCGGGCAGGGGCGAGAGCTTCAGGCGCAGGCGGCCGGAGAAGGCCAGCGTGCCTTCGGAGCCGACCAGCAGGTGAGAGAGGTTGTGCGCCTTGCCCGGCACCACCATGTCGAGGTTGTAGCCCTGCACCCGGCGCAGGACCCTGGGCCAGCGCGCCTCGATCTCCGCGGCTTCGCGCTGCGCGATGGCGTGGATACCGGCGGCGATCGCGCGGGTGTCCGCGCTGGCGTCGGCCATCTCGTGGTCGGGGCCGAAGCGCAGCTCGCGCCCGTCCGCCAGCCAGGCGTCGATGCCCAGCACGTTGTGCACCATGTTGCCGTAGCGGATGGAGCGGGCGCCGCAGGAGTTGTTGCCCGCCATGCCGCCGATCGTGGCCTGGGCGGAGGTCGACACGTCCACCGGGAACCAGAGGCCGTGCGGGCGCAGGAAGGCGTTCAGGCGGTCGAGCACCATGCCCGGGCGCACGACGATCTCGCGCCGCTCGGGATGGAACTCGACGACGTCGTTGAGGTGCTTCGAGCAGTCGATGACCAGGGCCGCGCCGACCGTCTGGCCGCACTGCGAGGTGCCGGCGCCGCGCGGGAGGATCGGAATGCCTTCCTCGGCGGCGATGCGAATGGCGATGCGCGCGGCCTCGTCGCTGCGCGGCACGACCACGCCGACCGGGTCGACCTGGTAGATCGAGGCATCGGTGCTGTAGCGCCCGCGCGAGAACGCATCGAACAGCACCTCGCCGTCGATTTCCTTGCGCAGGCGCTGGGCGAGCGCGCTGCGCGACAGCGAAGGCGCGTGGACGGGAACCGGTGCCGCGGGGGCGTTCAAGGCGATGCGCTCTCGGGAATCCTGCAACGCGTCCATGATAGCGCAGGCCCCGCACGCAGGGCTTGCACGTGCTTGTGAGGGCGGGGGATTTTCAGTAGGCTGGACCGTTGACCAGAGGACTTTCGATGACGCATCGCAACGGGACTTACCACAGCGGCCGCCACTTCCTGCAGATCCCCGGCCCCACCAACGTGCCGGACCGCGTGCTGCGCGCGATCGACCGGCCCACCATGGACCATCGCGGGCCCGAGTTCGGCGAGCTGGGCAAGGAAGTGCTCGAAGGCATGCGCAAGGTCTTCCGGACCCGCAGCAACGTGGTCATCTATCCCGCCTCCGGGACGGGGGCCTGGGAAGCCGCCCTGGTGAACACGCTTTCCCCCGGCGACCGTGTGCTCATGGCCGAGACCGGGCAGTTCGCCACGCTGTGGCACAAGCTCGCCGGCCGCCTCGGGCTGGTGGTCGACTTCCTGCCCGGCGACTGGCGCCACGGCGTCGACGCCGCGCAGATCGAGGCGCGCCTCACCGAGGACCAGGCGCACGCCATCAAGGCGGTGTGCGTGGTCCACAACGAAACCTCGACCGGGGTCACCAGCCGCATCCCGCTGGTGCGCCAGGCCATCGACCGGGCGAAGCACCCCGCGCTGCTGATGGTGGACACCATCTCCTCGCTGGCGTCGATCGACTACCGGCACGACGAATGGGGCGTGGACGTGACCGTCGCCGGCTCGCAGAAGGGGCTGATGCTGCCGCCCGGCCTGTCGTTCAACGCGATCAGCAACAAGGCGCTGGCGGCGTCGAAATCGGCAAAACTGCCGCGCGCCTACTGGAGCTGGGACGAAATGCTGGCCGCGGGCGCGTCCGGCTACTTTCCCTACACGCCCGCGACCAACCTCCTGTACGGCCTGCGCGAGGCGCTGCGCATGCTGGAAGAGGAAGGCCTGGAGAACGTGTTCGCGCGCCATGCGCGCCATGGCGAGGCGACGCGGCGCGCCGTGCGGGCCTGGGGGCTGGAAGTGCTGTGCCTGGACCCCGAGGAGTACAGCAACGCCCTCACCGCGGTGCTGCTGCCCGCGGGCCACGACGCCGACCAGGTGCGCAGGATCATCCTCGAGCGCTTTGACATGTCGCTGGGCACCGGGCTGGGCAAGCTGCAGGGGAAGGTGTTCCGCATCGGCCACCTCGGGGACTTCAACGACCTGACCCTCGCCGGCACGCTCTGCGGCGTGGAAATGGGCCTGAAGCTCGCCGGCGTGCCCATCAAGCAGGCGGGCGTGGCGGCG
>DASZQJ010000142.1:0-2557 GCA_035549715.1 Burkholderiales bacterium | reverse complement strand
AGCCCGGCGCGCTGCCGGCCTCCGCGCTGGAGACCGTGATCCAGAAGTCGCAGGAGCTCGACATGCAGGAAGTGCACCGCCAGATCGCGGAAGAGGAAGCGGCCGCGGCCAAGGCGGCGTCCTGAGCCCGGACACGCCGGGCCCGGTGCGGCGGCGCCTCCCGGCCTAGGCCGGCCGGTCCGCGCCGGGGTAGGTGCCCGATTCCCCCAGCACGTACTCCTGCACCATGCGCTCGCGCAGGCGCGCGAGGAACCACTTGAGCGCCTGGCCGGCCTGGCGCGGATGCCAGGCGAGGTACACGTTGGTGAGCGGCTTGCTGCCCTCGACGTCCTTCCTGACCAGGCGCCCGCCGGCAATGTGGGGCGCGGCCCAGAGCAGGGGCAGGTAGCCCACGCCCAGGCCGGCGATGTGGGCCGCCATCTTCGCCCGCATGTTGGGCACGCTGAGCAGGTCCTGCCCGTCGAGCATGCCGGCGCTGCGCGGCGGCAGGGTGCGGGAGGTGTCCGCCGCGGTGACGGCGCGGTGCTGCTGGATGTCCTGCGCCGACAGCGGCTCCGCCGCGGCGGCCAGCGGATGGTCCGGCGCGATCGCGAAGACGAATTCCACGCGCCCCATGGGCTCCACGGCCAGCGAGCCCTCGGGCGGCGCGTCCCCCGGGGCCGCGATCACCATGTCCGCCCGGCCGGAGAGCAGGGCGTCCCAGCAGCCCCCGAGGATTTCCGAGGTGAGCCTCACGCGCGTGCCGGAACCTTCCCGGTAGAAATCCTTCAGCAGCGGAAACAGCCGCTCCGTGGGAATGATGTCGTCGAGCGCGATGCGCAACTCCGTTTCCCACCCCGTCGCGGCCCGCTTGACCCGGCATTCGATGTCGTTCGCGGCCCGCAGCAGGTGGCGGCCCTCGCGCAGCAGCTCCTCGCCGGCCTCGGTGAGCTTCGCCCGGTGGCCGCTGCGGTCGAACAACTTGACCTCCAGGTCCTGTTCCAGCTTCTGGATCGTGTAGGTGATGGCCGAGGGGACCCGATGCAGTTCCTCCCCTGCCGCGGCAAAGGTCCCGTTACGGGAGATGGAATCCAGGACCAGCAGGGCATCCAGCGAAATTCTCATGGTTACGGTATTTAAACTCGGTTATCATGGCCGCAGAATAACTGACTCCCCAGTCAGCAATAACAAGCCGCCGGCGGCACACTCCAAAAACATGGTTCGACGGCCCATAGAGCCGGCGCTTCGCGCCGGCCGTTTTGTTTAACAGTCGGCACTTCGGGGACTGCCGACCCGAGAGGTAGCTAGTGATTACGCCGACGCTTCGTAATGTAACGATTCTCGCCGCCCTGGTCATGGCCGTTGCCGTCGCCGGCTGCGGTTCCAAGAGCGACGCCACCGCCGGGCAGAAGGCCGAGCCCGCCAAGTCCGAGCCTGCGAAGGCCGACGCCGCAAAGCCGGCGCCCGCGCCCGCGGCGGCCGCCCCCAAGGGGCTGCCGGTGAAGGCCGAGCCCGCCAGGGTCGCGCAGGTCTCCGACAATGTCACGGCGGTCGGCTCGCTGCTCGCCGACGAATCCGTCGTCATCCGTCCCGAGATCGACGGCCGCATCGTCGGGCTGCACTTCCAGGAAGGCCAGGCCGTTTCCGCCGGCGCCCGCCTGGTCTCGCTCGACGGCAGCGAGTACGAGGCCCAGCTCGCCGCCGTGCGCGCCGACCTGAAGACCGAGCAGCAGCGCCTGGTCCGCACCCGCGAGCTGCAGCAGCAGAATTTCATCAGCAAGGACGCCCTCGAGGTGCAGGTGGGCAACGTCGACCGCCTCAAGGCGCGGGAGGCGGAAGCGGAATCCAAGCTCGCCAAGACCATCATCCGCGCGCCCTTCGCCGGCACGGTCGGCCTGCGCATGGTCAGCCCCGGCGCCTACGTCAAGGCGGGGCAGGACATCGTGCGCATGGAAAGCCTGGGCTCCCTCAAGGTCGATTTCCGCATTCCCGAGACCTTCCTCGCCAAGGTGAAGCCGAACCAGGAGATCTCGGTCAACGTCGACGCCTACCCCAGCGAGAACTTCAAGGGCCGCGTCTATGCCATCGAGCCCATGGTCGACGAGCGCAGCCGCACCATCGCCATGCGCGCGCGCATCCCGAACCAGGGCAACAAGCTCAAGCCCGGCATGTTCGTGCGCGTGGCCGTCACCCTCGAGAACCGGCCCAACGCCGTGACCGTGCCCGAGGAAGCGATCTGGCCGCAGGGGCGTGACAGCTATGTCTTCAGGGTGGTGGACGGCAAGGCGGCGCTCACCAAGGTCGAGATCGGCAACCGCCAGCCGGGCCGCGTCGAGATCGTGAAGGGCCTCGCCGCCAACGAGATCATCGTCACAGAAGGCCAGATCAAGCTGCGCGACGGCGCGCCGGTCACCGTCATCGCGCCGCCGGCGCCCGCCGCCAACGGCGCACCGGCGGCGACCAACCCGCCGGCCAAAAGCTAACCGCGGCAGCACTCCGGGAGCATAACGATGGTTCTATCCGACCTTTCGATCAAGCGGCCGGTCCTGGCCACGGTGATGAGCCTGGTCATCGTGCT
>DASZQJ010000141.1:0-1836 GCA_035549715.1 Burkholderiales bacterium | reverse complement strand
GCTCGGCCTCCCGGAGGCGCGGCGCTTCACGCGCCCGCCGAAGAAGCTGCTGGAGCCGGCGGTGGAGGTAGTGCGCGACCTCGACGTCTTCGGGCGCAAGAAGCGCGGCTTCAACCCGCCGCTGGGGCCGTGGCTGCAAGGGGCGCTGGCGCCCCGCTTCGCGGGGCTCGGCGAGCGGCTCGCGGCGGCCAGCGGGAACCTGATTTCCGCCGTGAATGTTGGCAAAATGGCCGAGGCCTATCGAGCCGGGGAGGAGTCGCTGGCCGAAGGCATGCTGCAACTGCTGATCCTGGACGAGTCGCTGCTTCAGCTTCAGGAACTGAAGAGCCGGTAACTTCGTGCTGCGGGGAGGCGGGAGAATGCAGATACTCAGCGTACTTGAGGAGCAGCATCCCTTGATGCGCGCGCTTGCGGACACGGGCTGCCTTGTGTCGCGCGTCGGGCCATGGGAGATTCCGGAATCGGGCGACCCGGTACTGTACTTGGGAGACGTGTTCGAGCAGGTCAAGCGTCCCGTGGTGCTGGCGAGAATTCGCGCGAAGCTCGCATCGCGCGGCATTCCCTATGCGATGTGGAACCGGGATGCGCCCTGGAACTGCGCAATCAAGCCTTGGCGCCGGTGGATCGTCAGGGGAACCCGCCCTGTCGATTTGCATCTCGCGCACTCGCGGCAAAGCGCAGCTACGTTCGGGGATGCCGTGATTTACTTCCCGAATGCAGCCGATACCACACATTACAATCTGGGCGGACACAGCCTGGAGTCGCTGCGGGCGCCCGAGGCGTATGAGTTCGACGTCAGCTTCATAGGCACGCTTGATCCCCGATTCTCCCGCGTGCGATCACGGGTGGAGTTCCTGCGGGCGCTCCGGATCCGATTGCAGCCCCTGGACATCAAATGCGAACTGTTCGATACCAGTATCGGATCGCCATTGACGGTGGCAGACCAGGCGCGGCTCATCCGGTCGAGTCGCATCAACCTGAGCTATGGCGCCGTCTGCGACGAACCGGTCAAGAGCTGGGGCTTGCCGGAGCGGTGCTTTGGCGTGGCCGCCTGTGGAGGGTTCCTGCTGTGCGACGAACGCAAGCATGCCGCGGAGACATTTCCCGAAGAGGCCTGGACTTCGTTTGGAGACCTGGAAGACTGCGTTCGCCGCATCCGGACGCACCTGGCCGACTTCAACGCCACGCGCCGCAGGGCGGAGATGCTACACGCCTGCGTGCTGGAGCGGCACACCTACGCACATCGCGCGAACCAGTTACTGCAACTGGCCCAGGCCTGGCGTCGTTCGGCATCAGCGCTGCGGGCGCACGCACGGCCCGCCTAGCGCCAGACATGGCGCCAGGCGCCCGTTGGGCAGGCGGCCATGCCTAGCCGCTGGCCCATCCGCCTCCTGTCCTTCGGGCTGGCCGCCTGGTTCGGCCGCCTCGGCCTGCGGCGGCGGTCCCGACCCTCCAATCCGCGGCGCATCCTCATCGCCCACCACCTCCTGCTGGGCGACACCATCCTGCTGGCGCCGCTGCTCAAGAAGTTGCGGGTTGCACATCCGGCCGCGGACATCGTGATGACCTGCCGGCCCGCGTTCGTGCCCCTGTACGAATCCCGCCCCTATGGGGTCAAGGCAATGGCGTTCGATCCGCGCGACGTCGCGACGTTCCGGCCCTTGTTCCGCGAACGCGGCTTCGACCTGGCGCTGCTGCCGGCGGACAACCGATTCAGCTGGCTGGCACGCGCGCTCGACGCGCGCTGGATCGTCGCTTTCGAGGGCGACCGCCCCGCCTACAAGAACTGGCTGGTCGACGAGTTTCGCGCCTACCCCGACCATGCCATGGCGCTGG
>DASZQJ010000140.1:0-4937 GCA_035549715.1 Burkholderiales bacterium | reverse complement strand
GGGCGCGAGCGCGCGATCGCGCACATCGAGGCCGCCCGCGCGAGCCATGCGCGGCGCTTCGGCGCGCCGCCGCGCGGCATGTGGCCCGCGGAAGGCGCCGTGTCGACCGACTTCGTGCAACTGCTGGCGCAGGGCGGCTGCCGCTGGTTCGCCAGCGGCGAAGGCGTGCTGGCCAACAGCCTGGGCCGCGACGGCGTGGCGGCGCCCGGGCGCGGCGACTTTCTCTACCGCCCCTATCGCGTCGGCGCGGAGGCGGGCATCACGGGATTCTTCCGCGACGACCGCCTCTCCGACCTGATCGGCTTCGAGTACGCCAAGTGGCACAGCGATGATGCCGCCACGAACTTCGTCGACGAGCTCGACGCGCTGGCAAAGGCGGCGGGCGACGGGCCGCGGCCGGTGGTCAGCGTGATCCTCGACGGTGAGAACGCCTGGGAGTACTACCCCTACAACGGGTTCTATTTCCTCGATGCGCTCTATGCGGCGCTGGAGGCGCACCCGGAGATCGAGACCACGACCTTTGCCGCCCTGGTCGACGGCGGGCGCGCGGCCGAGCCGCTGCCCGCACTGGTGGCCGGCAGCTGGGTCTACGGCAACCTCACCACCTGGATCGGGTCGCCGGACAAGAACCGCGCGTGGGACCTGCTGTGCGACGCCAAGCTTGCCCTCGACGCACAGGCCGCCGCCGGCAGGCTCGATGACGCGACCCTCGCCGCCGCGACCCGCCAGCTCGCCGACTGCGAAGCCTCCGACTGGTGCTGGTGGTTCGGCGACTACAACCCGGGCGAATCCGTCATCGCCTTCGACGCGCTCTACCGCGCCAAGCTGTCGCATCTTTACCGGCTGATCGGCCTCGAGCCCCCCGCCACGCTCGACGAACCCGTCAGCCGCGGCGGCGTCGAGGCAGGCGGCACGGAAGGCGCCATGCGGCGGGCTGTTCAGGGCTGAATATCTCATGCTGAACCGCAAAGGCGCGAAGGCGCAAAGGGAGCGCAAAGAAGGACAAGGAGAAACGAAACCGGTCATGAGTCATCCGTGGTGGCAATTCACGACATTCCTGGCGAAATGGCGGATACCTGTGTTCCAGCATTTGCCTTCCTTTGCGTTTCCTTTGCGCCTTCGCGCCTTTGCGGTTAAGGGTTTGCTCTCATGAGCAGGAAAGTCACCCTGCTCTTCGGCGTCCACGCCCACCAGCCCGCGGGCAATTTCCAGGGCGTCATCGACGACGCGCACGTGCGCTGCTACCGGCCCTTCCTGGAAACCATGTACCGGTACCCGGAGTTCCGGTTTGCGGTGCATTTCAGCGGCTGGCTGCTCGACAACCTCCAGCACCGCTACCCGGACGACATGGCGCGCCTGCGCGAGATGGTCGAGCGCGGGCAGGTGGAGATGTTCGGCGGCGGCGACACGGAGCCGGTGCTCGCCAGCATCCCGGAGCGCGACCGGCGCTCGCAGCTGAAGGCGCTCGCCAACCGCCTCGAGGCGACCCTGGGCCGGCGCCCCGCCGGCGCCTGGCTCACCGAGCGCGTGTGGGAGTCCTCGGTGGCGCCGTCGCTGGCCGACTCGGGCATCCGCTACGTCACGGTCGACGACTACCACTTCCTGTGCGCCGGCAAGGCCGGGCAGGACCTCACGGGCTATTTCTCGACGGAGGAAAGCGGCTCGCGGCTCGACCTGTTCCCGATCTCGGAGGCGCTGCGCTACCGCATCCCGTTCTCCGCGGCGCCCGAAGCGGTGGGCTACCTCGAATCCCTCGCGACGGAGGACGGCAACGCGGCCGCCATCTACTTCGACGACATCGAGAAGCTGGGCATCTGGCCCGAGACCCACGAGTGGGTGTACGGAAGGAAGTGGCTGGAGCAGTTCATCGAGGGCGTGCTGGCCTCCCCGGCGATCGAGGCCGGCCTGTATCGCGACTTCCACGCCGCGCACCGCACCCGCGGCATCGTCTACCTGCCCGCCACGTCCTACATCGAGATGAACGAGTGGACGCTCGATGCCGAGCGCGCCGACCGTTTCGACGCGATGGTGCGCCGGGAGAAGGCGCAGCAGCGCTACGAGCAGGACAAGCCCTTCCTGCGCGGGGGCATCTGGCGCAACTTCATGACCCGCTACAGCGAGGCCAACTGGATGCAAAAGCGCATGCTGCAGCTCTCGACCCGGCTCGCCGGGCTCGGCGATGCGGCGACCGGCCGCATGCGCGAGCTGCTGCACCTGGCCCAGGCCAACGACGCCTACTGGCACGGGCTGTTCGGCGGCATCTACCTGCCCCACCTGCGGCGTTCGGTCTGGAACGCGCTGGTGGAGCTGGAGGCCCTGCTCGACGCCGCTGCGCCGCGCGGGGAGCGCCGCCTCGACCTCGACCTCGACGGCTTCGACGAGGTCTTCATCGGCAATGACAGCCTGCAGGCCGTGCTGCGCGACGACGGCCACGGCGCCATCCACGAACTCGACGCCTACCGCCTGCGCCATAACTTCGGCGACACGCTGGCGCGGCGCGCCGAGCACTACTACCGCAAGATCCGCGAGGGCGCGCAGGGCCACCAGCCTTCGGGCGAGGGCATCGCTTCCGCGCACGACCGCGTGCGCTTTCGCCACCCCGTGTCGCCGGAGGACCTGCTGCCGGACCCGCTGCCGCGCGCCCTGTTCGTGGACCGCGTCGAGGGCCGGCCCCTGGTCTATCGCCTCGTCGCCACGGACGCGAGGCGGGTGGAGTTCGCCAGCGACCTGACGGACAAGCGCGTGGCCGTGGACGCCGGCAGCCTGAGCGTCGAGTACTTCCCGCGCAGCGACCAGGGCGTCCTGGAGACGGAGATCAACCTTGCCATGCCCGCCTGCGACGGCTTCCTCGGCCGCTACCGGACGGGCGACACGGTGGCGGGGGGCCTCGGCGAGGCCTTTGAATGGCAGGGCGCCTCGGCCCTCGCCCTGGAGGACGCCGTGCTTGGCGGCTGCGTGGCCCTGCGCACCAACCGCCCGGTCCAGCTGCTCGCCGCCCCGCACAAGACCGTCTCCCAGTCCGAGGACGGCTTCGAGAAGATCATGCAGGCCGTGACCCTGCGCCTGCGCCACCGGCTGGCCGACGGGCCGCTGCGGGTGACCCTCACGGTCGAGTGGCGCCCGGCGGCGGCCTCATCTATAAAGGAGAGTGTTTCCCACCCGGAAGGAGTGCCGCCATGATGAGCCGTGACGAGTACGTGGACCGCATGAAAAAGCAGCTCGACGAGTGGAATGCGAAGCTCGGCGAATGGGAGGGCGAGGTGCAGAAGGCGCAATCGCACGTGCGCAGCCAGTACGAGGCCCAGATCAAGGCCATGGAAAAGCAGCGCGACGAGATGGTCAAGCGATTGAACGAGACCCGCGACGCCAGCCAGGCCGCGTGGATGGAAGTGAGCAAGGGCGCCGAGACCGCGTGGAAGTCCATGCAGTCCAGCTTCGAGAAGGCCTGGGCGGAGTTCCACAGGAAAAAGCCCTGATCTGGGGAAGCCTCCAAGGCGCAGCGCCAACCGCAGAGGACGCGGAGGACGCAGAGGAAAGACGGAGGAAGGATCGTGATATGGAATCGGGCCGAAGCTGGCCCGCGCTGACCCCGTTCGACCCTTCCGAATCCTTCATCTCCTCGTGGGCCCTTCCTCTGCGTCCTCCGCGCCCTCAGCGGTGAGAGCTTGCTCTTGTTTACGATTCATGACCGATCATTAGAAAATCAAAGGGGGATGAAATGTCGGAGCAGTCGTCGCGGCGTGGTTTCCTGAGGTCATCGGCCTTCGGCGTGGGGGCAGGCGTGGCAGTCCTGGGCGCCGCGGCGTGCTCCGGGTCCGGTCCCGGCGCCGGGCCGTCGTCGACCAAGCTGCACGAAGTCCTCAAGCGCGGCTCGCTCATCGTCGGCACGGGCAGCACCAACCCGCCCTGGCACTTCGAGGACGAGAAGGGCGAGCTGCAGGGCTTCGACATCGAGATGGCGCGCCTGCTCGCCAGGGGGCTGTTCGACGACCCGACGAAAATCCAGTTCGTGCGCCAGGCCTCCGACGCGCGCGTGCCCAACCTGCAGACCGGGCAGGTGGACATCACCTTCCAGTTCATGACCGTCACCGCGCAGCGCGCCCAGCTCGTGGACTTTTCCATTCCCTACTACCGCGAAGGCGTGGGCACGCTGCTCAAAAAGAACAGCCCCTACGCCGGCGCGCAGGACCTGGCCAAAGCCGGAAAGAAGGCCAGGGTCTCGATCCTGCAGAACGTCTACGCCGAGTCGATCGTGCACGCCGCCATGCCCCAGGCCGAAGTCATGCAGCTCGACTCGGTCGCCAATGCCGTGCTCGCCCTCGACGCCGGCCGCGTGGATGCCGCCGCCATCGACGACTCCACCGTGCGCTGGCTCGCCCGCCAGAGCCCCGACAAGTACAAGGCGGGCAATTACGGCTGGTCCCCCCAGACCTACGCCGCCGCCGTGCGCCCCGGCGATCCCGTCTGGCTGCACTTCGTGAACACCGTGCTGCACGAAGGCATGACCGGCGTGGAGTTCGATTTCTACGCGGCCGCCTTCGAGAAATACTTCGGCGTGAAGCTCGCCCCGCCGCCGACGGGGTTCCCGGTGGAGTTCGGCGTCCGCCACTAGTGCCCGATGCAATGTCACCACAGAGGCACAGAGGACACAGAGAAAAACAATAGATGGCGGACAGGCCTGTGCCGATGTCGACTCAGCGGAGGGCCGGGGCGCAGGGTCGGTTGAGATCCTTTATTTTCGTACTTCGGTTTTCCTCCGTGTCCTCTGTGCCTCTGTGGTGAAAACGCCCTAGACATGTACCAATTCAACTGGCGGCCGGTCCTCGACAACTTCGACTTGCTCCTGAAGGGCCTCGCCCTCGGGCTGGGCCTCGCGTTTGCCGCGCTGGCGCTGGGCAGCGTCATCGGGCTCGCGGCGGCGTTCTGCCGCGCGTCGG
>DASZQJ010000139.1:0-25952 GCA_035549715.1 Burkholderiales bacterium | reverse complement strand
ACGTTCGGCAGCAACAGCGCCCGGCTCTGCGGCAGCCGCTCCTGCGCCGCAATGTACGAAGCCTTCGCCCCCGCGTACACCGCATCCTGCAGCTGCGCCTCCCGGTACACCCCCAGCAGGTCCGCCGAATGCGCGCAGGGCATGACGAGGGCAAGGACGAGGGCGGCGGACAAGGCTGGTTTCATGGTCACTCGAAAGGTTGCCGCGGCGAGTGCCGCGGGTGCGTCCTAGAAAACGAAACGTTCCGGCTGGCGGACGTTGCGCAGCGGGGGGATGCTGGTCTCGAACAGGCCGACCGAATTGCAGGCGCGGTCCGACATGCGGGTCACGAGGGTGGCGGTCATGACCGGGGGCTCGCCCACGACGGCGAGCAACCGCCCGCCGGGCCGCAACTGGTTGCGCATCGCTTCGGGGATGTCGGGCAACGATCCGGTGACGAGGATCACGTCGTAGGGCCCGAGTTGAGGCCAGCCCTGCGCCCCTTCGCCGATGATCAGCTGCGCATTGCGGATGTCGTGCCCGGCGAGCTTGCGCGACGCCGAGTGGCTGAACTCGGCAACGCGCTCCACACTCACCACCTGGCCGCCGAGCTTCGCGCACAGCGCCGTGACGTAGCCGCTGCCCGTGCCGATCTCGAGCACCTTGTCGGTCTTGCGGATGCCCAGTTCCTGCACCATGCGCGCCTCGAGCTTCGGCGCCAGCATCACCTCGCCGCGACCCTGCTCGTCGCGGCCAAGCGGAATCTCCATGTCGGCGAAGGCCAGCGCACGGTACTTCTCCGGCACGAACTCCTCGCGCTTGACCACGAGCAGCAGGTCCAGGACGCTCTGGTCAAGCACTTCCCAGGTGCGGACCTGGCTCTCCACCATGTTGATCCGCGCCTGCTCGAAATCGGTCATGACTTGTCTGGCTCTTGCGAACTTTGAAGGCTTGCAATTATCACACAATTCAATTAGCGTCAGCGTTGCGTTAGGGGTCCCTTTTCCCTCTGAAAATCGGCGGCGGCCAGGCGGAGCGACGGCTCCGCGGGCGACCAGGGCGCCGCGAGGGAAGCAGCGGTGAGACAAACCCTCCGAACCTGTACGGATAATGCCGAGGCAGGGAAGCGCGCCGGGGCCGTCCCGCAAATGGCCGTTCCTCCCGGGCTTCCCCGCCGGAATCTTCTGGAGCGCGCCATGAATGCCAATCCCAAGTTCCTGAACTCCGCCGCCCGCGTCGACGAGGCCGCGGTCAAGCCGCTGCCCGCCTCGCGCAAGGTTTACGTGCAGGGCTCGCGCGCCGACCTGCGCGTGCCGATGCGCGAGATCCGCCAGGCGGACACGCCGGCCGCTTTCGGCGCCGAGGCGAATCCGCCGGTCTTCGTCTACGACACCTCGGGGCCCTATACCGATCCGGACGTGGCCATCGACATCCGCAGCGGGCTGGCGCCGTTGCGCGAACGCTGGATCGCCGAACGCGGCGACACGGAAGACCTTCCCGGTCCGAGCTCCGTCTACGGCAGGGCGCGGCTCGAGGATGCGAAGCTCGCTTCGATGCGCTTCAACCTCAAGCGGCTGCCCCGTCGCGCGCGCAGGGGCGCGAACGTGACCCAGATGCACTACGCCCGGCGCGGGATCGTGACGCCGGAGATGGAATTCATCGCCATCCGCGAGACCCAGCGCCGCGACGCGCTGGGCGGGGCCCTGGTGCGCCAGCATGCGGGACGGGCGCTCGGCGCCGCGATCCCGGCGGCCATCACGCCCGAGTTCGTGCGCGACGAGGTCGCGCGCGGCCGCGCCATCATCCCCGCCAACATCAACCACCCGGAGTCGGAGCCGATGATCATCGGCCGCAACTTCCTGGTGAAGATCAACGCCAACATCGGCAACTCGGCGCTCGGCTCTAGCATCCAGGAGGAGGTCGAGAAGATGACCTGGGCCATCCGCTGGGGCGGCGACACGGTCATGGACCTGTCCACGGGCAGGCACATCCACGAGACGCGCGAATGGATCCTGCGCAACTCCCCCGTGCCCATCGGCACGGTGCCGATCTACCAGGCGCTGGAAAAGGTGGACGGCAAGGCCGAGGAGCTGACCTGGGAGATCTTCCGCGACACGCTCGTCGAGCAGGCCGAGCAGGGCGTGGACTATTTCACCATCCACGCCGGCGTGCGGCTCGCCTACATCCCGCTGACGGCCCGGCGCATGACCGGCATCGTGTCGCGCGGCGGCTCCATCCTCGCCAAGTGGTGCCTCGCGCACCACAGGGAGAATTTCCTCCATGCGCATTTCGAGGAAATCTGCGAAATCATGAAGGCCTACGACGTGTCATTCTCGCTCGGCGACGGCCTGCGGCCGGGCTCGATCCACGACGCCAACGACGAAGCGCAGCTCGGCGAACTGCGCACGCTGGGCGAACTGACCCAGGTGGCATGGAAGCACGACGTGCAGGTGATGATCGAGGGGCCGGGTCACGTGCCGATGCACCTCATCCGCGAGAACATGGACCTGCAGCTCGAACTTTGCCACGAGGCGCCCTTCTACACCCTGGGGCCGCTCACCACGGACATCGCGCCGGGCTACGACCACATCACCTCGGCCATCGGCGCCGCCATGATCGGCTGGTATGGCACCGCGATGCTGTGCTACGTGACGCCCAAGGAGCACCTGGGGCTCCCGGACAAGGACGACGTCAAGGACGGCATCATCGCCTACAAGATCGCCGCGCACGCGGCGGACCTCGCGAAGGGCCACCCCGGGGCGCAGATCCGGGACAACGCGCTGTCCAAGGCGCGCTTCGAGTTCCGCTGGGAGGACCAGTTCAACCTGGGCCTCGACCCGGACAAGGCCAGGCAGTTCCACGACGAGACGCTGCCCCAGGAGGGCGCCAAGCTGGCGCACTTCTGCTCCATGTGCGGACCGCACTTCTGCTCGATGAAGATCACGCAGGACGTGCGCGACTACGCGGCGGCGCAGGGCGTCCCCGAGTCGGAGGCGCTCGACCGCGGCATGTCGGAAAAGGCCGCCGAGTTCCTGGCGGGCGGCGGCGAGGTTTACCGCAAGGCCTGATCAACCGCCGGCCTGGCGGCCCGCGCCCATACCCCGGGGGAAAGAATGGACCTGGCACTGCTCGCCAAGGCGCTCGTGCTCGGCGTCGTCGAGGGATTGACCGAGTTCCTGCCGATCTCGAGCACCGGCCACCTGATCCTGGTGGCCGACCTGCTCGACGCGACCGGTGAACGCTGGAACGTCTTCAACCTCGTCATCCAGACCGGCGCGATGCTCGCGGTGGTCTGGGAATACCGCGCCCGCTTCTTCAGCGTGGACCCCGCGCTCTATCGCAACCTGGTCGTGGCTTTCTTCCCGGCCGCGCTGGCGGGGTTCCTGTTCTCGGCGCACATCAAGGCATACCTGTTCCACGCCGTCCCGGTGGCGCTCGCGTTCATCGTCGGCGGGGTGGTCATCCTGCTCGTGGAAAAAAGGCCGTTCCAGCCGCGGGTCCAGTCGTCGCAGTCGATGACATGGCTCGACGCGCTCAAGGTCGGCATTGCGCAATGCTTCGCGCTCATCCCGGGCACCTCGCGCTCGGGCGCCACCATCATCGGCGGGATGCTTTTCGGCCTGTCGCGCAAGGCGGCGACCGAGTTTTCGTTCTTCCTCGCCGTGCCGACGCTGGTCGCGGCCGGCATGTACGACCTGTGGAAGAACCGCGCGCTGCTGTCGGCAAGCGACGTCCCGGTGTTCTGCGCCGGCTCGGTGGTCTCTTTCGTCTCGGCGTTCGTCGTGATCCGCTGGCTGATCCGCTACGTGGCCACGCACGACTTCCGCTGGTTTGCCTGGTACCGCATCGTGTTCGGCGCGGTCATCCTGCTCACCGCGTACACGGGGGCCGTGGAGTGGAGCGTGCAGTAGGAACGGGAATACCGTGACTGACGGGAATGCCGTGACTGTCGTGACTGCCGCAAAAGCATCGAGGCTTTAAACCGACAGTCACGACAGTCACGTCGTCACGATCGTCACGGCACTTCCGGCCTTCAGCCCTGCGTCCACGGCAGGCCCGAAAAGCGCCAGCCCCCCAGTGTGCCCCGGTGACCCTGGGCATCCTTGTCGCCTTCGAAACCCTGCAGCACGTTGTAGGCTCGCGCATAACCGGCGTCGGCCGCCGCCCTGGCGGCCGAGTTCGAGCGGGCCCCGCTGCGGCAAAGGAACATGACCGGCTTGTCCTTCGGCACCTGGGCCTGGAGCTGGCGCAGGAACTCCGGGTTGAGCAGCGAGGAGGGATAGGTCTGCCATTCGATCAGCAGGCTCCCCGGCGCCCGGCCCACATAATCCCATTCGGCCTTGGTGCGGACATCGACCAGCACCGCCTCGCGCGCCTGGAGGAGTTCGAACGCCTCCTTGGGCAGCAATGCACCAGCATAGGGCAGATTATTTGCCTTTGCGCGTTCGGCAGCCGTTGCGAAAATATCTTGTGTCTTATCCATGAATATCGATTAATCAGATAATTAATTCAAAGTATCTGTATGCCCGGAGACCTTGGCGATCGCGTTCGCAGCGACCCGCATGCACCTAAATCCTTCATGCGCTTGCCCTCGTCCACCGCATGCACCAATATAGCCCTCACGCTCATTGGAAGCACCAAACCGGGGCATGCGTGCCGGAGCCGCGGGTCATAACCTGCTGTTTTCCATTCATTATCCGCCGTTTTTGCGCGGGCATGCTTTCTGCTAAACCGGAAACTCGCTCATTTCCCCAACCAACCCATTGCCACTCAGGAGAAAAAAATGGCGGCAGCCGATGTACTGAAGTCCATCAAAGAGAATGACGTGAAGTTCGTCGACCTGCGGTTCACCGACACCCGGGGCAAGGAGCAGCACGTGTCGGTGCCCGCGAACATGTTCGGCCAGGACAAGTTCGACGACGGCCACGCATTCGACGGCTCCTCCATCGCCGGCTGGAAGGGGATCCAGGCTTCCGACATGCTGCTGATGCCCGATCCCGATTCCGCCCGCCTCGACCCGTTTTCCGACGAGCCCACGCTGGTCATCACCTGCGACGTCGTCGAGCCCGCCGACGGCAAGGGCTACGACCGCGACCCGCGCTCGATCGCCAAGCGCGCCGAAGCCTACCTGAAGTCCTCCGGCATCGGCGATACGGCCTACTTCGGCCCCGAACCCGAGTTCTTCATTTTCGACGGCGTCACCTGGAATGTGGACATGTCGGGGTGCTTCGTCAAGATTTCCTCCGAGGAGGCCCCCTGGTCCACCGGCAAGGAATTCGAGGGCGGCAACATGGGCCACCGCCCGCCGGTCAAGGGCGGCTATTTCCCGGTCCCGCCGATCGACTCGCTGCAGGACATCCGCAACGCCATGTGTCTGGCGCTCGCCCAGCAGGGCGTCGAAGTCGAGGTGCACCACCACGAAGTGGCCGCGCCGGGCCAGTGCGAGATCGGCACCAAGTTCAACTCGCTGGTGAAGCGCGCCGACTGGACGCAGATCCTCAAGTACACCGTCTGGAACGTTGCGCATTCCTACGGCAAGACCGCGACCTTCATGCCCAAGCCCGTCGTCGGCGACAACGGCTCCGGCATGCACGTGCACCAGTCGGTGTGGAAGGGCGGCCAGAACCTGTTCGCGGGCAACGGCTACGCCGGCCTGTCGGACTTCGCGCTCTACTACATCGGCGGCATCATCAAGCACGCGAAGGCGCTCAATGCCATCACCAACCCGGGCACCAACTCCTACAAGCGCCTGGTGCCGGGCTTCGAAGCGCCGATCAACCTCGCCTACTCGGCGAAGAACCGTTCCGCCTCCTGCCGCATCCCGCACGTGTCCAACCCCAAGGCGCGGCGCGTGGAAGTGCGCTTCCCGGACCCGACGGCCAATCCCTACCTCGCCTTCGCCGCGATGCTCATGGCGGGCCTGGACGGCGTGCAGAACAAGATCCACCCCGGCGACCCCGTCGACAAGAACCTGTACGACCTGCCGCCGGAGGAAGCCGCCAAGGTGCCGCACGTGTGCCACTCGCTCGACCAGGCCCTTGAGAACCTCGACAAGGACCGCGCCTTCCTCACCAAGGGCGGCGTGTTCTCCGACGACATGATCGACGCCTACATCGAGCTCAAGATGGAAGAGGTGACCCGCTTCCGGATGACCACCCATCCGGTGGAATTCGACATGTACTACAGCGCCTGACGCCACGGACGCTTCGCCGCAGGGAAAGGGCGGGCACCCCCCGCCCTTTTTCGTTGAGCCAACGGGAGCAACGCATTGATTAACCGAAGTGCCTGCCTTAGACTCCGGCGGGAGGCTGAACCTTCCGGCCCGCACCCGGACGACATTGCCGATTCCTTCCATGCCGTTGCGTACCCTGATCCTCGTGGCAACCCTGGCTTGCACGCCCGCGTGGGCGGAAACCTGCAAGTACGTGGATGCGGACGGCCGCGTCATCTACTCGAACACCCCCAGCACCCCGCCCAAGGGCGCGAAAAAGGTGAAGTGCTTCGAGGATCCGAAGCCGGCGCCCGCGGCGGGCGCGCCGCAGGATCCCGGCGCCCAGCCGAAGTCCGCCGGGGATTCCCGCAAGGACTTCCCCAGGGTGGATGGCCAGACCCAGAAGAAGCGGGACGACGAGCGGCGCAAGATCCTCGAGGAGGAACTCGCCACGGAGGAGCGGGCGCTCGAGGAAGCGAAAGCCCAGCTCGCGGAGCAGGAAAGCACGCGTACGGGCGGCGAGAAGAACTACCAGCGCTTCCTGGACCGCATCCAGCCGTTCCGCGACGCCGTCACGAACCACGAGCGCAACATCGATTCCATCCGCCGCGAGCTGGCCAGCTTGCGCTAGCGGTCGTCCTCGGCCCGCGGCAGACCCGCCGTCCGGCCTCCCTGCCCCGTGCCGCCTCCCCGCGGCGCCCAGACATCCCGTGGCTCGGTTCTTGCTGAACGAGTCCGGCGCAGCGCACGACGCCATGGGGGCGCCGCCGCGCTACCCGGGGCTGGATGCGTTGTCCACGGCCGTCGTGCTGCTCGACACCGCGTTCGTGGTGCGCTACATGAACCCGGCGGCGGAAAACCTGCTCGCCATCGGCATGAAAGCGATCGCAGGCAGTCCGCTGGAACGCGTTTTTTCCGAACCTGAACTGATGATCGCCGCGCTGAACTACGCCAGGCAGAACAACTGCAGCTACACGCAGCACGAACTCCCCGTCTCCGTCCCCGGGCACAACCGCCTGGAGGTCTCCTGCACGGTCACGCCGGTGGACATGGACGGTTTCGAGGGCTTCCTCATCGAGCTCACGCCGCTGCACCAGCAGCTGCGGATCGCGCGCGAGGAACGCCTGGCGGACCAGAGCACGCAGACGCGGGAGCTCATCCGCAACCTGGCGCACGAGATCAAGAACCCCCTCGGCGCCCTGCGCGGCGCGGCGCAGCTGCTCGATCGCGAGCTCGAGCGCCCGGAGCTGCACGAATACACGCAGGTGATCATGAAGGAGGCGGATCGCCTGCAGTCGCTGATGGACCGCCTGCTGACGCCGCACCGCCTGCCGCAGCTCACCCAGTTCAACGTGCACGAGGCGCTGGAGCGCGTGCGCAGCCTGCTGCTCGCCGAGTTCCCGCAGGGCATCACGGTGCAGCGGGACTACGACGTGAGCCTGCCGCCGTTCACCGCCGACCGCGAGCAGATCATCCAGGCCCTGCTCAACATCGCGCGCAACGCCGCGCAGGCCATGCAGGGCCACGGCACGATCACGCTGCGCACCCGGATCGCCCGCCGCATCACGCTGGCCAAGAAAACCTACCGCCTCGCCCTCGTCGTGCAGATCATCGACGACGGGCCTGGCGTTCCGGAAGACATGAAGGACCGGATATTTTTCCCGCTGGTGTCCGGCCGCGAGGGCGGGCATGGCGTGGGGCTGACGATCGCGCAGACCTTCGTCACGCAGCACCACGGCACCATCGAGCTCGAGAGCAGGCCCGGAAGGACCTGCTTCAGCATCCTGCTGCCCATCGATCAACGGCCTGACTGACCCGAAGACTCATCGCCATGAAACCTGTCTGGATCATCGACGACGACCGCTCGATTCGCTGGGTGTTCGAAAAAGCGCTGACGCGCGAGGACATCGCGTTCAAGGTGTTCGGCTCCGCGCAGGAGGCCTTGCAGGCCATCTCCAGCGCGACGCCTCAGGTGGTGGTGAGCGACATCCGCATGCCGGGCGGCTCGGGGCTCGAGCTGCTGCAGAGCATCAAGGAAAAGCACCCGAACCTGCCGGTCATCATCATGACCGCGTACTCGGACCTGGAGAGCGCGGTGGCGGCCTTCCAGGGTGGCGCCTTCGAGTACCTGCCCAAGCCTTTCGACGTGGACCACGCCGTGGACCTCATCCGCCGGGCCATGGAGGAAAGCCTGCGCCAGGACGAGGTGGTCGAGGCGCCGGAGGATTCGCCCGAGATCCTCGGCCAGGCGCCCTCGATGCAGGAGGTGTTCCGCGTCATCGGCAGGCTCACGCAATCGCACGCCACCGTGCTCATCAACGGCGAATCGGGGACCGGCAAGGAGCTTGTCGCCCGGGCCCTGCACCGCCACAGCCCGCGCGCCGCCAAGCCCTTCATCGCGATCAACACGGCCGCGATCCCGAAGGATCTGCTCGAGTCCGAGCTGTTCGGCCACGAGCGCGGCGCCTTCACCGGCGCGCAGGCCATGCGCCGCGGGCGCTTCGAGCAGGCCGAGGGTGGCACGCTGTTCCTCGACGAGATCGGCGACATGCCGCCGGACCTGCAGACGCGCCTGCTGCGCGTGCTTTCGGACGGGCACTTCTACCGCGTGGGCGGGCACCAGCCGATCAAGGCCAACGTCCGCATCATCGCCGCCACCCACCAGGACCTCGAGCAGCGCGTCAAGCAGGGCCTGTTCCGCGAGGACCTGTTCCACCGGCTCAACGTGATCCGCCTGCGCCTGCCGGCGTTGCGCGAGCGCAAGGAGGACATCCCGCTGCTGGCGCGGCACTTCATGCAAAAGAGCGCGCACGAGCTGAGCGTGGAAAGCAAGAAACTGTCGGATCCGGCGCTCAAATACCTTTCCTCGCTGGATTTTCCCGGCAACGTGCGCCAGCTGGAGAACCTGTGCCACTGGCTCACGGTGATGGCACCGGGCATGAACATCGACGTCAAGGACCTGCCGCCGGAGCTGCGCGAGGAGTCTCGCATCCCGGCCGCGGAAAGCTGGGTGGGCGCGCTGGAGCGCGAGACCGAAGCACTGCTCAAGCGCGGCGACAGCGGCATCCTCGACGAGCTCACCCGCCAGTTCGAAAAGGCGCTGATCACCCGCGCGCTGGCGCACACGGGAGGACGCCGCATCGAGGCCTCGGTGCTGCTGGGGATGGGCCGCAATACGCTGACCCGCAAGATCCAGGAACTCGGGCTTTCCGACGACGCCGGCCGGGAGAAATAGCCTTCCAGGGCCAGTTCACCACAGAGGCACAGAGACACGGAGAAGAACGAAGACCGTGGATGCGATTGACGGGCAGAATCGGGACCGCAACCTCATTCACGGAGCTGGCAGGGACTATTGTCGGCCAATCCAACAGTTTCCCGTTCCTGCTTTTCCTCTGTGTCTCTGTGCCTCTGTGGTGATATCGCCTTAGCTGAGCTCCGCTATCACGGGGGCGTGGTCGGAGGGGCGCTCCAGCTTGCGCACCTCGGTGAGGATGCGGCTCGACGTGCAGCGCGAGGCGAGGGGCTCCGAGAGCAGGACGTGGTCGATGCGCAGGCCGAGGTTGCGCTTGAACGCGTTCATCCGGTAGTCCCACCACGAGAAGGACTTCTCCGGCTGCTCGAACAGGCGGAAGCTGTCCTGGAGGCCCAGCCCGAGCAGGGCCTGGAACGCGGCGCGTTCGGGGCCGCTCACCAGCACCTGGCCTTCCCACGCCCTGGGGTCGTGCACGTCGCGATCCTCGGGGGCGATGTTGTAGTCCCCGAGCACGGCCAGCGAGGGATGCGTTGCCATTTGCGCGCGCAGCCATTGCGTGAACGCCCCCAGCCAGTCGAGCTTGTAGCGGTACTTCTCCGATTCGAGGCTCTGGCCGTTGGGGACATAGGCGCTGACGATGCGGATGCCCGCGACCGTCGCGGAAATGACGCGCCGCTGCGGGTCGTCGAGCCCGGCAATCCCGAACTCCACTTCCTCCGGCGCCTCGCGCGCCAGGATCGCCACGCCGTTATAGGTCTTTTGCCCGTACCACGCCGCCTGGTAGCCGGCGCGCTCGATCTCCGTGATGGGGAACTTCTCGTCTTCCAGCTTGAGCTCCTGCAGGCAGACGACGTCGGGCTTCTCGACGGCGATCCAGTCGAGCAGGTGCGGCAGACGGACCTTGAGCGAGTTGACGTTCCAGGCGGCGAGCTTCAATGCCTCGGGCGCTCCGGCCTCAGTTGCTGGCGGGCGGCTGCGCCGCGGCCTCGGGGGCGGCCTCGGGCGCGGGTTTGGCCGGCGCGGGCCTGGCCGCCGGCACGGGCGGCACCGGGCCGACCGCCGACGTGGGATAGCCGGCAGCGGTCAGCGCGCTGTTCCACGCGCCTTCCTCGTAACCCTTGAGCACGCGGCGCCCGACCATCAGCACCGGGGCGACCTCGTCGCCGCCCGTGGCCTTTTTCATCTCCTCGCGCGTGGCGGGGTCGAGCGGGTCCTTCGGCGTGAAGGGGATGCCGCGCCTGGCGAGCAGCGCGGCCGCCTTGGTACAGCCATCGCCGCAGTCATACGTGTACAGCGTCACCGGCGCATTCTTCATCGCCTGCTGGAGCGCGTACGGCACCGCCGGGGCGGAAGGCCTGTCCGCCAGCTTCTTGCGCTCGGACTTCTTCGCGCTCGTGGGCGGCGGCGTATCCGTGTAGTGCACGTTGCCTTCGGCATCGGTCCACTTGTACAGCTCGGCGCCCGCCGGGACGGCGGCCAGCGCGGCAACGAGCAGGAACATCCAGCGTCCCATGGCAATCCCTCCTTCGCAGACAGACGCCATCATGCCACGGCCATGCCGTTGTGGCGCAGCAGCGCGTCGATGCTCGGCTCGCGCCCGCGGAAGGCGACGAAGGATTCCAGCGCCGGCCGGCTGCCCCCGGCGGCGAGGATCTGGCTGCGGAAGCGCTCGCCGATCTCGGGATTGAGCACCCCCTGCTCCTCGAACAGGCTGTAGGCATCGGCGGAAAGCACCTCCGCCCACTTGTAGCTGTAATAGCCCGCCGCATAGCCGCCGCCGAAGATGTGCGAGAAGCTGTTGGGGAAACGGTTGTAGGCCGGCGGGATGAGCACCGCGACCTTGCGGCGCACCCGCGCGAGCACGTCGAGCGGCGTCTCGGCGCCCGCCGGGTCGAAGTCCGCGTGCAGCTGCATGTCGAACATCGCGAACTCGATCTGGCGCACCGTCTGCATGCCGCTCTGGAAGTTCCTGGCCGCGACCATCTTGTCGAACATCTCGCGCGGCAGCGGCTGGCCCCCCTCCACGTGGCGCGTCATGTCCTTGAGCACCTGCCATTCCCAGCAGAAGTTCTCCATGAACTGGCTGGGCAGTTCCACCGCGTCCCACTCCACCCCGTTGATGCCGGAGACACCCAGCACCTCGACCTGCGTCAGCAGGTGGTGCAGTCCGTGGCCGAACTCGTGGAACAGCGTGATCACCTCGTCGTGGGTGAACAGCGCGGGCCTGCCCCCCACCGGCGCAGAAAAATTGCACGTGAGGTGGGCCACCGGCGTCTGCAGGGCCGCGCCCTTGCGCCGGCGCGTGATGGCGTCATCCATCCATGCGCCGCCGCGCTTGCTGGGCCGCGCGTAAAGGTCGAGGTAGAACTGCCCGACGAGGGCGCCCGCCTTGTCGCGGATCGAGAAAAAGCGCACGTCCGGGTGCCAGCGCGGCGCCTCGTCGGCGCGGATGGCCAGCCCGTAGAGGGTCTCGACGACGCGGAACATGCCGGCCAGCACGGCATCCTCCGGGAAGTACTGCTTCACCTCCAGGTCGGAGAACGCGTAGCGCGCCACGCGCAGCTTCTCAGAGGCATAGGTGACGTCCCAGGGCTCGAGCTCGGAAAGCCCGAGCTCGGCGCGGGCGAACTCGCGCAGTTCCCGCAGGTCCTTCTCGGCGTATGGCCGGGCCTTCGCGGCGAGCTCGTCGAGGAACTCGAGCACCTGCTCCGGTGAATCCGCCATCTTGGGTTCGAGCGAGAGCTGCGCGTAGCTGCGCAGGCCGAGCAGGCTCGCCAGCTCGCGGCGCAGCGCGAGGATCTCGCGGATGTTCGCCGTGTTGTCCCAGCGCCCGCCATCGAACTCCGACGCGCGCGTCGCATGGGCGCGGTACATCGCTTCGCGCAGCGCGCGGTCCTGCGCATACTGCATGACGGGAAGGTAGGAGGGCATGTGCAGGGTGAACTTCCACCCCGTCCTGCCCGCGTCGGCCGCGGCCTGTCGCGCCGCCTGCCGCACGTCCCCCGGGATGCCTGCCAGGCGCTGTTCGTCCTCGATGACCAGCTCGAAGGCGTTGGTTGCGTCGAGCACGTTGTCGTTGAACTTCGAGGACAGTCCCGCCAGGCGCTCGCTGGCCTCCTTGAAGCGCTGCTTCTGCGCCGCCGGCAGTTCGGCGCCGCCGAGGCGGAAGTCGCGCAGTTCGTTCTCGATGACCTTCTTTTGCGCGGCCGTCAGGCGCGCAAAGCCCCCGCCGGCGCGCAGCGCCTTGTACCTGCCGTAGAGCTTCTCGTTCTGGGCCAGTTCCGTGAAGTACTGCGTGATCCTGGGCAGGTTGCCGTTGTAGGCTTCGCGCAGCGGCGGGCTGTTCATCACCGCATTCATGTGCCCCACCTGCCCCCAGGCCCGGCGCAGCCGCTCGTTCGCATCGTCAAGCGGCGCGACGAAGCTGTCCCAGGTCGGGGTTCCGGCGGCAGATTCGAGGCTCGACACCAGGGCGCGGTTCTCCGCGAGCAGGGCATCCACGGCGGGGGTGACGAACTCGGGGCGGAATTCGGAAAAGCGGGGCAGTCCGGAGAAATCGAGCAGCGGGTTGTTCGTCATGGTGGCGGACACGGGAATTTGCGGGCCCGCGGCGCGGGCCGGATGAATGGGACTTGGAGGCAGGCGCCCCCGATTTCAACCTTCGTAGACGGCCTGTCCGCCGACGAAGGTGTAGCGCACGCGCCCCTGCATCTCGTATCCGGAGAACGGGGTGTTGCGCCCCTGGCTCTTGAGCTTGGCCGGCTCGACCTTCCAGCGCGCCTTCGGGTCGAACAGGCAGAGGTCGGCCTCGGCGCCGACGGCGAGGGTTCCGGCCGCGATGCCCAGGATGCCGGCCGGCGCGCTGGTGACCTTCGCCAGCGCCCGCGGCAGGGCGATGCCCGCCTCGTCGGCCCATTTCAGCGTTAGAGCGAGCAGCAATTCCAGGCCCGTCGCGCCCGCCTCCGACTCGCCGAAAGGCAGCTGCTTGGCGTCGTCGTCGACCGGCGTGTGATCCGAGCAGATCGCATCGATGGTGCCATCCTCGACGCCGCGCCGGATGGCGTCGCGGTCGCGCTGGTGCCGCAGCGGCGGCACCAGGTGGCAGTTGGAATCGAAGTAACCGATGTCGTTTTCGCTCAGGTGCACGTGGTTCGCCGAGACGTCGGCGGTGACCCGGATGCCGAAGGACTTGGCCTGGCGCACCATTTCCACGCCCTCCGCGCTGGAGAGCCGGCACAGATGGATGCGGGCGCCGGTTTCGCGGGCGAGCAGCAGGATGGTCGAGAGCGCGATGGTTTCCGCGGCCACCGGCACCGGCGGCAGGCCCAGCCGCGTCGCGACCTGGCCCTCGTGGGCCACCCCGCCGCGCGCCAGGCCCGGGTCGCGGGGGCGCAGCCAGACGCCGTAGCGGAACGTCGTTGCGTATTGCAGCGCGCGCATCAGCACCTGGTTGTCCATGAGCGGCATGTCGGCCTGCGAGAAGGCCACGCAGCCGGCCTCCACCAGTTCCGCCATCTCGGTGAGCTTCTCGCCCTTGAGCCCCTGCGTAAGCGCACCCAGCGGATAGACGTGCGCCTGGTTGAGGCTGCGCGCCCGATGCTTGAGCATTTCAACGAGCCCCGGCTCGTCCAGCGGGGGATCGGTGTCCGGGGGGCAGACCAGCGAGGTCACGCCGCCGGCGACGGCCGCGGCCATTTCGCTTTCCAGCGTCGCCTTGTACTCGTAGCCCGGCTCGCGCAGGCGCGCCGACAGGTCCACCAGGCCCGGGCAGACCACCAGGCCGGCCGCATCGACGATGCGGTTGGCGTGGAAGCCCTCGGGCGCCCTGCCGATGCCGGCGATCTTGCCGGCGACGACGTACAGGTCCTGCGCCTTGTCCAGGCCGCCCACCGGGTCGACCACGCGCCCGCCGCGGATGAGGATCTTCATGTGTTGCCCGCCAGGATCGACATCACGGCCATGCGCACCGCGATGCCGAAGGTCACCTGCGGCAGGATCACGGACTGGCCGCCGTCGGCCACGCTGGATTCGATCTCCACGCCGCGGTTCATCGGCCCGGGGTGCATCACGATCGCGTCGTCGCGGGCAAGCGCCAGCTTCTCCGGCGTAAGTCCGTAGTTCTTGAAAAACTCCTGGGCCGAGGGCAGCAGCGCGCCGTTCATGCGTTCGTTCTGCAGCCGCAGCATGATCACGACGTCCACGTCCTTCAGGCCCTGCGCCATGTCGTGGAACACGTGCACCCCGAGCTCCGAGACGTTGGCGGGGAGCAGGGTGCGCGGGCCGATGACGCGCACCTCCGGGACTCCCAGCGTGGTCAACGCGTGGATCTGGGAGCGCGCCACGCGCGAGTGCAGCACGTCACCGACGATCGCCACCCGCAGCCCGGAGAAATCCTTCTTGTAGTGGCGGATGGTGAACACGTCGAGCAGGCCCTGCGTCGGATGCGCATGACGCCCGTCGCCGGCGTTGATCACATGGATGTACGGCGCGACATGGCGCGCGATCAGGTGCGCGGCCCCGCTTTGCGAATGGCGCACGACGAACATGTCCGCATGCATCGCCGACAGGTTGGCGACCGTGTCGAGCAGGGTCTCGCCCTTGCTCTGCGAGGACGTGCCGACGTTGAGGTTGATCACGTCGGCGGAGAGCCGCTTGGCGGCGATCTCGAAGGTCGTCCGGGTGCGCGTGGACGATTCGAAAAAGAGGTTGAACACCGACTTGCCGCGCAGCAGGGGCACTTTCTTGATCTCGCGCTCGCCCACGGTCAGGAAGGAACGCGCCGTGTCGAGGATGCCGAGCACGATGTCGCGCGGCAGCCCCTCGATGGTGAGCAGGTGCTGCAGCTCGCCGTTGGCGTTGAGTTGCGGGTTGTAGGCCATCAGCCGGGCACGGGCATTGCGTTGAGGGCCAGGCTCAGCCGCCCTTCCGCGGAGCGCTTGAGCTCGATCTGCCTGTCCGCGGGCACGCTGACCTCGGCGCCGAGGAAGGCCGCGGCAATCGGCAGCTCGCGGCCGCCGCGGTCCACCAGCGCCGCCAGGCGCACACGGCGGGGGCGGCCGTAGTCGAACAGCTCGTTCAGGGCCGCGCGGATGGTGCGGCCGGTGTAGAGCACGTCATCGACCAGGATCACGTCGGCGCCTTCCACGTCGAAGGGAATGTCGGAGGGCTTCACCCGCGGGCTCAGGCCGCGGCTGCCGAAATCGTCGCGGTAGAACGAAACGTCGATGCTGCCCAGCGGCTGGACCAGGCCCAGCAGGCCGTGCAGGCGTTCCGCCAGCCAGACGCCGCCGGTGTGGATGCCGATGAGCGCCGTGTCGGGGCCGGCCTCCGCCCGCATCCGGCCGGCCAGCGCGGCAAGCAGTTCCTCGGCGTCGGGCAGCGTCGCGGTGTTCATGCGTCGGGACCGTCGAAATAGGCTTGCAGGATCTGCTGCGCGGCCAGGGCGTCGAGGTGGGGCCGCGCACCGCGGGCATCGAGCCCGGATTCGCGCGCCGCGCGCTGGGCCTCGACGGAGGTCAGCCGCTCGTCGACCAGCCGCACCGGCAGGCCGAAGCGGCCCTCCAGGCGGCGCGCGAAGCCGCGCGCCAGGGCTGTCAGCCGATGTTCGGCGCCGTCGAGGGACAGGGGCAGGCCCACCACGAGGCGCGCGGGCTTCCACTCGCCGATGAGCTCGCCGATGTGCTCGAAGCGGACGGCGTTCTGCGCCGAATCGATGGCCTCCAGGGGATGGGCGATGCGCAGGGCCAGGTCCCCCACGGCGACGCCGATGCGCCGCTCGCCGAAGTCGAACGCGAGCACCGTTTCCGACGGCATCGGGCCGGGGATCGCCGGGTCGGGGCTCAACCTGGCGCAATCCAGCGGGGAGGCGTGGCCTGCGGCATCGGCACGCGACACTCAGCGGCTCCGCTCAGGCATGGCCCGCGTCCTCGGACAGGTTGGCGGGGTCGATGCCAAGCAGCTGCATGGCGGCGTCGAAGCGTTCCTGCGCCGGTCGCTCGAAGATCACCTCGGGCGTGGCTTTCACCGTAAGCCAGGCGTTCTGGCCCAGTTCCTGCTCCAGCTGTCCCGGCGCCCAGCCGGCGTAACCCAGTGATACCAGGACGTTGTCGGCACCGGGCCCCGCACCTTCGCCCAGCGCCTCCAGGATGTCCTTGGACGTGGTCAGGCCCAGCTCACCATTGACCGACAGGGTGGACTGCCAGCCGCCCACCGGCCGGTGCAGCACGAAGCTGCGGTCCACCTGGACCGGCCCGCCGAAATACACCGGCAGCCTGCCCACGGATTCGTCCTGCAGGGGAATCTCGATCTGCTCGAACAGCGCGCCCAGGGTCATGTCGGTCGGGCGGTTGACGACGACACCCAGCGCCCCCTGGTCGTTGTGCTCGCAGATGAAGGTCAGCGAGCGGGAGAAATGCGGGTCCGCCATGTTCGGCATGGCGATCAGGAAGTGGCTGGTGAGGTTCACGCTCTGCATGGAGGCCCGGCCATTTTACCGGGGAGGCCAGCCGGCCACAAACCGCCCGCGCCCCGTATAATCCGCCTCGGAATCCGGCCGCGAGCCCGCGGCCGCCGGGATTTGCCGCGGGGTTGCTGCCGGCGCCCGGATTCGTGAGGCTACGATCTGGCTACCCAACAGGAACTTGCCGCCTTCCTCGCCGAAGTGGAGCGACGCGCGTTCAAGCAGGCGATGTTCGCGGTGCGCGACCAGCACGTCGCGCTCGACATCGTGCAGGACGCAATGCTCAAGCTGGCGGACAAGTACACGGGGCGCCCCGCGGCCGAGCTGCCGCTGCTGTTCCAGCGCATACTCCAGAATACGATCCGGGATTTCTACCGGCGGCAGAAGGTCCGCTCCCTCTGGACGACGCTGTTTTCGTCGTTCCAGCCCCAGGACGAGGGCGAGGACTTCGACCCCCTCGAAACCATGCAGACCGAGGGCCCCGGGGGCAAGGGCGACAGCCCGGCCGACCGGCTGGAGCGCGCCCAGGTCGCGCGGTTCATCGAGCAGGGCCTGCAGCAGCTCCCCCCCCGTCAACGCGAGGCGTTCGTGTTGCGTTACTGGGAGGAGTTGGATGTGGCGGAAACCGCCGCCGCCATGGGCTGCTCCGAAGGCAGCGTGAAGACGCACTGCTCCCGCGCCACCCATGCGCTGGCCGCGTTCCTGAAGCAGAAAGGCATCGATTTATGAACGAGAACGATCTGGCCAGGCGGATCGTTGGGCATCTCGACGACACCCTGGGCCACCTGCCGGCGGGAACCGCCGAAAAGCTGCAGGCGGCCCGGATGTCGGCGCTCGCCCGCGCGCGCGACGGTTCCGCGGCGGGCCGCTCCCCCGTGCTCGCCCTCATCGGCTGGGGCTCGGGCCGGGCCCTGGCGATGCGCCTGGTCCTGCCTGTGGCGATCGTCATCGCCAGCCTGACGGGCCTGCTGTACTGGCAGATGTCGCCATCCCACGAGGACGAACTCGAGGCGGGCCTGCTGGCCGGCGAGTTGCCCATCCACGCTTACATCGATCCAGGCTTCGAGACTTGGTTACAAGACGCATCGCACACGCCGCAGCAGCAATAGCCGCGGCATTCGTGCTGGCCTGCGGATCGACGCCGCAGGCGGCCGGGGCTGCGCAACCGGCCCACGCCCAGGCGGCCGCCCCCGCCTGGCACCAGCTCACCCCGGAGCAGCAATCCATCCTGGCGCCGCTGCAGAAGGATTGGGACACGCTGGAGCCGGAGCGCCGCAAGCGCTGGCTGGGCCTGGCCGCGCGCTACCCCAAGCTGCCGGCGGACCAGCAGCAGCGCCTGCAGCAACGCATGCAGGAATGGGCGAAGCTCACGCCGGAACAGCGCCTGAAGGCGCGCGAGCGCTACCAGCAGTTGAAGAACCTGCCGCCGGAAAAGCGCCAGGAGATCCGCCAGCGCTGGCACGAGTACCAGTCGCTCCCGGAGGAAAAGCGCCAGCAGCTGCGCGAGCAGCGACAGCGCAAGCCCGAGGCCCCGGGCAATCCCGCACCCGCCCCGCGCTGACCGCGTGACGCCTTCGCCGACCGCGGCCGCCCCCCTGGCGCCCGCTTCCCTGAGGCTGCGGCTGTTCGCGCTGGTCTACGAGGGCATCCTGCTGTTCGCCGTGGTCTTCGTCGCCTCCTGGCTGTTCATCGGGCTGGCACGCGACGCCCAGCAAGGCCCCCTGCACCTGGCCTTCCAGGTCTACCTGGTCAGCGTCTGCGGGGCCTACTTCATGTATTGCTGGGTGCGCAGCGGCCAGACGCTGCCGATGAAGACCTGGCGCATGAAGCTCGTCATGGCCTCCGGCGAGCCGGTCACCATGCGCGCCGCCTTCCTGCGCTACGTGGTGGCCGTGCCCGCCACGCTCCTGGGCGCGGGCATCCTGTGGGCCCTGCTCGATCGCGACCGCCAGTTCCTGCAAGACAGGATTGCCGGCACGAGAATCGTCCGCGTGCCGCAGGCACCAGGCGCGAAGCACTAGGCGCGAGGCGCGAGGCGCGAGGCAGGAGATGCTGGCGGCTCTCGCGCCTGGCGCCTATCTTTTTTCTGCGCGGTGCATCATCCACACGGCCGCGCCCAGGAAGGCGAGGGTCGGGAACACCGCGGTGAAAAAGGCCGGCCAGGCATTGAGCAGGCCGAGGTGGCCGAACAGGCGGTTGGAGAGATGGAAGCCCAGGCCGAGCATGATGCCGGTGAAGATCTTGCCGCTCACCCCGCCCTCGCGCACCTGGAAGTACGCGAAGGGCAGCGCCAGCACCATCATCACCAGCACCGCGAAGGGATAGATGATCTTGCCCCACAGCACGATCTCGTAGCGCGCCGTTTCCTGGCGGTTCTCGGACAGGTGCCCGATGTAGGACCACAGGTCCCACAGCGACATCTGTTCCGGCACCACCATGAGAACGTTGAGCACCCCCGGATTGAGCACCGAGCGCCAGTACGCCTCGGGGATGCGGCTCACCGTGGTGCGGTTCTCCTCGAAGCGCGTCTGCACCACGTCCTGCAGGCGCCACAGGTTCTCCCGCTGGTACTCGCCCGATTTCGCCCGGCTGATCGCGCGCAGCCGGTAATCGGAATCGAACTCGTAGATCTTCACGTCATGGATGACGGTCTCCGGGAAGATCCGCGCCACGTTCACGAAGCTGGTGTCGTCCTTCACCCAGAGCCCGGAGCGGAAGGCCTGCGCGATCACGTTGCTCGTGGTGGCCTTCAGGCGCAGCTTCTGCGCCGCCTGCTCGCTCGCCGGCGCCACGAACTCGCCCAGCAGGAACGTGAGCAGCGACAGCGCCACGCCGATCTGCACCAGCGAGAAGGCCATGCTGCGGATGGAGACGCCGGAGACCCGCATCACGGTGTACTCCGAATGCGCGACCAGTTGCGCCAGCGCGAACAGCGTGCCGATCAGGGCGGCCACCGGCAGGATTTCGTAGGCGCGCCCCGGCAGGCTCAGCGTGACGTAGGCCGCGGCGAGCCCGAGGTGGTAGCTGCCGCGCCCGAGGTCGCCGAGCTCCTGGATGAAGTCGAAAAAGGCGAACAGCAGCAGCAGCGCGGAGAACACCAGCGCGGTGCTGAGGAAGATCTGCCTGGCGACATAGCGCCGGATGGTCTTCATGGATGCGGCACTTTCGGCATCAGCCGCCCCGCAGCATCCGGAACGGGCGCACGGACAGCCGCACGTAGAACATGAGCGCGACGATGGCCAGCATGCCGGCATGGACCGCCCACATGCCGAGGAAGGGGCCGATCTTCTGCTGCGCGACCCAGGCCTGCTGGATCGACAGCAGGTTGCTGTAGACCATGTAGAGCAGCGCCGCGAGCATGAGGTTGAGCGAGCGCCCCGCGCGCGGATTGACGAAACTCATCGGGATCGCGAGCAGGCACAGCACGAAGGCGCTGAGCGGCAGGCCGGCCCGCCAGATGAGCTCCGCCTTCGCCTCGGGCGAGCGCTTGCGGAGCAGGTCCGGCGTGGAGGTCGACTTGGCGGTGGGCACGGCTTCCTTCGGTTCGCTCTGCTCGATGCGCAGGGAGTACTTCTCGAACTCGATGATCCGGTACTCGGCCGAGCCGGGCGGCCCGATGTAGCGTCGGCCGTTGAGCAGCACCAGGAAGCGGTCGCCGTTGGGCGCGGTCTCCTGGTAGCCGCGCTTGGCCACCGTGGTCCCGACCTGGCCGTCCTCCTCCGAATGCACGAAGATGTTGGCCACCGTGGACAGGTTCGCGGCCAGCTTCTCGACGAAGTACACCCGCTCGGCCCGGCGCGACTCCTTGAACACCCCCGGTGAAATGGCGGCCACGTCGTCCTGGTTCTCGAGCTGGCGCCGGTACTCCTCGGTCTTGCCCATGGCCCAGGGCGACAGGAACAGGCTGAGGATGGCGATCACGGCGACCAGCGGCGTGGCATAGATCAGCACGGGCCGGATCCAGTCGTAGAGCCCGCGCCCCGAGGTGAACCAGACCACCATTTCGGAATCCCGGTAGCTGCGCGTGAGCGTCATCAGCACCGAGATGAACAGCGTGAGCGACAGCAGGATCGGCAGGTAGCGCAGGCTCGCGAAGCCGAGGAAGGTCAGGACCGCGTCGGTCGAGATGTTCCCCCGCGCGGCGTAACCGAGGAAGCGGATCAGCTGGGTGGTGATGGTGATGGCCAGCAGGACCACGAAGGTCGCGATCCCGGTAATGGCAAACTCCCGCAGGAGGGAGCGTTGGAAGATCATGCGCCGCTTTGACTTTTGCTTCGCGTGGAAGGGATAATCCGTTCCTAAGTAATTGACGACATTGGAGAGTCTTGTGGAATTTAGCACAAAAGCCGCAGCACCGGAAAAAGTCGCTGCAGATTGCGTCGTCGTGGCGGCATTTGCCGCGGGCAAGCTCTCGCCTTCGGCGCGGGCCATCGACAAGGCGTCCGGCGGGCGCGTGGCCGCCATGCTCAGGCACGGCGGCTTCGATGCCAAGGCCGGCGCCACGGCGATGCTCTACGACCTGCCGGGGGTGGCCGCCAAGCGCGTGCTGCTGGCGGGCTTCGGCAAGCTGCAAGGCACCACCGCGCGCGAATTCCGGGATGGCGTGCGCGGGGCGGTGCGCGCACTGGCCGACGGCGGCGTGAACGACGCCGCGCTTTACGTCGGCGAAGTCGCCGTCGAAGGCCAGGATGCCGCCTGGGCCGTCATGCAGTCCGCGCAGGTCGCGCTGGAGGCCGCGTACCGCTTCGACCGGTTGAAGAGCAGCCGCCCGCGCGAGAAGTCGCTGCGCCGCCTCCAGTTCGGCGGCCACGGCCGGTCCGCCGGCGCCGACGCGGCGCTGGCGCGCGGCGTGGCCCTGGGCGAGGGCATCAACTTCGCGCGCGACCTCGGCAACCTGCCGCCCAACATCTGCACGCCCGCCTACCTCGCCGAGCAGGCGCGCGCGCTCGCCCGCAGCCACAAGCTCAAGGTCGAGGTGCTCGAGCGCAAGGACATGGAGAAGCTCGGCATGGGCTCGCTGCTGTCGGTCTCCAATGGCAGCCGCCTCGCGCCCAAGCTGATCGTCCTCGAGCACCACGGCGGCCCGAAAAAGCAGAAGCCCGTGGTGCTGGTGGGCAAGGGCATCACCTTCGACACCGGCGGCATCTCGCTCAAGCCCTCCGCCGAGATGGACGAGATGAAGTACGACATGTCGGGCGCGGGCAGCGTGCTGGGCACGATGCGCGCGGTGGCCCAGATGAAGCTGCCGCTCAATGTCGTCGGCCTCGCGCCCGCCACCGAGAACATGCCCGGCGGCAACGCCACCCGCCCGGGCGACATCGTCACCAGCATGTCCGGCCAGACCATCGAGATCCTGAACACCGATGCGGAAGGCCGCCTGATCCTGTGCGATGCGCTGACCTACGCCGAGCGCTTCCATCCGGCGGCGGTGATCGACATCGCGACGCTGACCGGCGCCTGCGTGATCGCGCTGGGCCATGTCGCCACGGGGCTGTTCGCCAACGACGACGACCTGGCGGAGGAGATCCTGGCGGCGGGCCAGGCGGCCTCCGACCGGGCCTGGCACATGCCGCTGTGGGAGGACTACCAGGACCAGCTGAAGAGCAATTTCGCCGACATGGCCAACATCGGCGGCCGGCCGGCGGGCAGCGTCACCGCGGCCTGCTTCCTCGCCCGCTTTGCCCGCAAGTTCAAATGGGCCCACCTGGACATCGCCGGCACCGCCTGGAAGTCCGGCCGCGAGAAGGGTTCCACCGGGCGTCCGGTGCCGCTGCTCACGCAGTTCCTGATGAAGCGCGCGGGCTGGTAAGGCGAATTGAACCACCGAGGCGCAGAGACACAGAGGAAAACAAAAGCGCGCACGGACCCTTCGGCCAGCCATTCAGTGAAAGCCTGTTACGCATGGCCAGTTCGTGCTTTTCTCCATGCCTCCGTGGTGAAGATTTGAGGGGAAAATGACGGAAGTCCTGTTCTACACGCACGTCGGGGACAGGCTGCAGACGGCCTGCACGCTGGCGCAGAAGGCACTCGCACGCCAGATGCGGGTCATGGTGTTCACCGAGGACGCCGCGGCCACCGAGAGCTTCAGCCGCCTGCTCTGGAGCGTGCCCTCGACGGGCTTCGTGCCCCATTGCCGCGGCAGCGACCGGCTCGCCGGCGTGACGCCGGTCATCGTCGACCATCGCGAGGAACCCCTGGCGCACGACCAGGTGCTCATCAACCTGCGGGCCGGGACACCGGCCTTTTTCAGCCGCTTCCGGCGCCTGGTGGAGATCGTCGGGCTCGAGGAGGCGGACCGCAACGCTGCGCGCGAGCGGTTCCGCTTCTACCGGGACCGCGGCTACGAAATCAAGACCCACCAGCTCGGGGCCCGGCCCGAGTCATGACCACCGGCCGATGAGCGGGGACGAGACGCCTTACGTGCCCACCGGGGCCGGGGAAGAGCCCGGCGACGTCATCGGCAAGCTCGACGGGCTGATCGGCCGCCACAGGCCGCGTTCGTCGCCGCAGGAAGTCCCGGTGCTGACCGAGGCCCTGCCCCAGGGCGAAACGCCGATTCCCACGCTGACCGACATCGTCGCCCGGCCGGCCGCGCCGTCGCGCAACGCCGAGACCGGCGGGCTGGAGGCCGCCCTGGTCCAGCGACTCGCCATGCGCCTTGAAGTCGAAAAGGCCCGGCTGCTCGCGGAGGGTGCCGGCGCGGACCGCGCGGCGGCCGTCGAAGATCTGGTCGCGCGCCTGCGCGAATCCCTGCCCGACATCGTCCGCATCGCCCTCGAACGCGGCGAGCGCCGCTGACCTAGATTCGCGTCTCAATCCGTTCGCCTTCACCGCAGCGGACGCGCTTGAGAAGGGTTATCGGGGGGGCACGCTAGGCTATAATCCGGCGCTTCCCGAAACGTCACGCACGCCCCCGCACGCCCCATGGAACTCGCGAAGAGCTTCGAACCCCAGGACATCGAGCGGCGCTGGTATCCCGTCTGGGAATCGCGCGGCTACTTCCAGGCCGCCCTCGACGCAAGCCGGCCGGCCTACTGCATCCAGCTTCCGCCGCCGAACGTGACGGGGACGCTGCACATGGGCCACGCCTTCCAGCAGACCCTCATGGACGCCCTCATCCGCTACCACCGGATGCGCGGCTTCGACGTGAACTGGGTCGTGGGGACCGACCACGCCGGCATCGCCACGCAGATCGTGGTGGAGCGCCAGCTCGAGCAGGAAGGCAAGTCGCGCCACGACCTGGGGCGCGAAGCCTTCATCGCGCGGGTCTGGGAATGGAAGCAGCAATCCGGATCGACCATCACCCGCCAGATGCGGCGCCTGGGCGCCAGTGCCAACTGGACGTACGCGGACAGCGAAGGCCACGGGGGCGGCTATTTCACGATGGACGCCAGGATGTCGGCCGCCGTGATCGAGGTCTTCGTGCGCCTGCACGAAGAGGGCCTCATCTACCGCGGCAAGCGCCTCGTGAACTGGGACCCGGTGCTCGGCACCGCGGTGTCGGACCTGGAGGTGGACAGCGAGGAGGAAGACGGCCGCCTCTGGGAGATCCGCTATCCCCTCGCCGGGGGGGAAGGCAGCCTGGTGGTGGCCACCACCCGGCCCGAAACCATGCTCGGCGACGCCGCGGTCGCGGTCCACCCGGATGACGATCGCTACCGGGCGCTGGTGGGCAAGCAGGTGGTGCTGCCGCTCACCGGCCGCACCATCCCTGTGATCGCAGATGCCTACGTCGACCCCGAGTTCGGCACCGGCTGCGTGAAGATCACGCCCGCCCATGACTTCAACGACTACGCGGTCGGACAGCGGCATTCGTTGCCGCTCACCAGCATCCTGTCCCTCGATGCGAAGGTGAACGGGAACGCGCCGGCGGCTTATCGCGGCCTGGACCGCTTCGAGGCACGCAAGCGCGTTCTCACCGACCTGCAGGCGCAGGGGCTGCTCGTCTCGGAAAAACCGCACAAGCTCAAGGTGCCGCGCTCGGGCCGCACGGGGGTGGTGGTCGAGCCGATGCTGACCGACCAGTGGTTCGTGAAAATGGAAGGCCTCGCCCGCCAGGGGCTGGACGCGGTCGCGGGCGGCGAGGTGCGCTTCCATCCGGAACATTGGACGAGCACGTACAACCACTGGCTGGAGAACATCCAGGACTGGTGCATCTCGCGCCAGCTCTGGTGGGGCCACCAGATCCCGGCCTGGTACGACGACGCCGGCAACACCTACGTCGGCCGCAGCGAAGCCGAAGTCCGGGAGAAACACGCCTCACGCCTCTCGCCTCATGCCTCGCTACGTCGCGACAGCGACGTCCTCGACACCTGGTTCTCCTCCGCCCTGGTGCCCTTCACGTCACTGGGCTGGCCGCAGCAGACGCCCGACCTCGGACGCTACCTGCCCTCCTCGGTGCTGGTCACGGGCTTCGACATCATTTTCTTCTGGGTCGCGCGCATGGTGATGATGACCCGGCACTTCACCGGCAAGGCCCCCTTCCGCGACGTCTACATCAACGCGCTGGTGCGGGACGCCGAAGGCCAGAAGATGTCGAAGTCCAAGGGCAACACCCTGGACCCGCTCGACCTGATCGACGGCATCACGCTCGACGCGCTGGTCGCCAAATCGACCGTGGGCCTGCTGCGCGCCGAGCACAAGCAGAAGATCGAGAAGTACGTGCGCAAGAACTTCGCCGACGGCATTCCCGCCTTCGGCGCCGATGCGCTGCGCTTCACCTTTGCGTCCCTGGCAACCTTTGCACGCACGCTGAATTTCGACCTCAACCGCTGCGAGGGCTACCGCAACTTCTGCAACAAGCTGTGGAACGCCACCCGCTTCGTGCTGATGAATTGCGAAGGCAAGGAGAACGGCTTCGAGGCGCACACGCCCGAACAGTGCGGGCCCGGCGGCTACCTCGATTTCTCGCCGGCCGACCGCTGGATCGTCAGCCTGCTGCAAAGGACCGAGGCCGAGGTGGCCAAGGGCTTCGCCGAATACCGCTTCGACAACGCCGCCGCGGCGATCTACAAGTTCGTCTGGGACGAGTATTGCGACTGGTACGTCGA
>DASZQJ010000138.1:0-28557 GCA_035549715.1 Burkholderiales bacterium | reverse complement strand
TCCTCGAATACCACGGCGAGAAGCGCGGGGACCTGATCTATACGAAGGAGATGCTGCTCGCGATCGGCGATCGCTATGAGGAGCAGATCGCGAAGGACAGGGCGGAGGACGCTGCCTACCGGTGAGGTGCGAGGCGTGAGGCGTGAGGCGTGAGGGGCTTCCCTTCACCCCTCAATCCTTACCAATAACAACATGAATTTCGCGACGGGAACCTTCTATTTCTTCGCGGCGATGCTGGTGTTCGCCGCGTTGCGCGTCATCACGGCCCGCAACCCGGTGCACGCCGCGCTGTTCCTGGTGCTCGCCTTTTTCACGGCGGCGGCGCTGTGGCTGCTGCTGGAAGCGGAATTCCTCGCCATCGCCCTGGTGCTGGTCTATGTCGGCGCGGTGATGGTGCTGTTCCTGTTCGTGGTCATGATGCTCGACATCAACCTCGACCGGCTGCGGGAAGGCTACTGGGACTACCTGGTGCCCGCGCTGATCGTCGCCGGCGTGATGGTGGCCGAGATGACCCTCATTTTGGTCGGCCGCTACTTCGACCTCGAGGGCATGCCGATCCCCGAGCCCCGGGCGGCCGACTACAGCAATACCCGCGAGCTGGGGATGCTGATCTACACCGATTACGTCTACCCCTTCGAGATCGCGGCGGTCATCCTGCTGGTGGCCATCGTCGCGGCGATCGCCCTGACCCTGCGCCAGCGCAAGGACACCCGCTACCTCGATCCCGGGGAACAGGTCAAGGTGCGCCGCCGCGACCGCGTGCGCCTGGTATCGATGCCGGCGGATAAATCGGCGGCAGGTGACGAGTGACAGGTGACCAGGTGAAGCAGCCAGCCCAGATCCGCAGGAGTCTGCCCGGCGGCGATCGCGGCCCGCTCGGGCATGTCACTCGTCACCCGTCACCCGTCACGGCCTGTCCCGGAGGCGCGCGATGATCTCGCTTTCGCACTACCTGGCGCTCGGCGCCGTCCTGTTCGCGATCAGCGTGGTGGGGATCTTCCTCAACCGCAAGAACGTGATCATCCTGCTCATGGCCATCGAGCTGATGCTGCTCGCCGTGAACATGAACTTCATCGCCTTCTCGCACTTCCTGGGCGATACCGCGGGACAGGTCTTCGTCTTCTTCATCCTGACCGTGGCCGCCGCCGAGTCCGCGATCGGCCTGGCGATCCTGGTGGTGCTGTTCCGCAGCATCCGCACCATCAACGTCGACGACCTGGACCAACTGAAAGGCTGAAACCGTGCTGCGTGCTGCGTACCGCGTACTGCGAAAGAGCGAGGCCGGAGGTGGCGTCACAGGCCTTTCCTCAGCACTCAGCACCCGGCACTCAGCACTCACCGAATGCAAAGCATGAAGGCCCTCTACCTCATCGTCCCCCTCGCACCGCTCGCGGGCGCCATCGTCGCCGGCCTGTTCGGCTGGCTGATCGGCCGCCGCGCCGCGCACTGGGTCACGATCGCGGGCATGGTGGTCTCGGCCGTGTGCGCGGTCCTGGTGTTCCGCGACGTGCTGGCGGGCAACACCTTCAACGGCCCGCTCTACACCTGGATCACCACGGGCGACGCGACGCTGCAGGTCGGCTTCCTGATCGACCGCCTGTCGGCGCTCATGATGGTGGTGGTGACCTTCGTCTCCCTGATGGTGCACGTCTACACCATCGGCTACATGGCGGACGACCCCGGCTACCAGCGCTTCTTCTCCTACATCTCGCTCTTCACCTTCTCGATGCTGATGCTGGTGATGAGCAACAACTTCCTGCAGCTGTTCTTCGGCTGGGAGGCGGTGGGGCTGGTGTCCTACCTGCTGATCGGGTTCTGGTACACGCGGCCGACGGCGATCTACGCCAACCTCAAGGCCTTCCTCGTCAACCGCGTGGGCGACCTGGGTTTCCTGCTGGGGATCGCGATCATCCTGTCCTACTTCGGCACCCTGGATTACAGGGAGGTGTTCGAGGCGGCCCCGGCCGCGAAGGACCAGCTGCTGAGCGTGGCCTTCACCGACTGGTCGATGATCACCGCGATCTGCCTCCTGCTGTTCGTCGGCGCCATGGGCAAGTCCGCCCAGTTCCCCCTGCATGTCTGGCTGCCCGACTCCATGGAAGGCCCGACCCCGATCTCCGCGCTGATCCACGCGGCCACCATGGTGACCGCCGGCATCTTCATGGTGGCGCGCATGTCGCCGCTGTTCGAGATGTCGGAGACGGCCCTGTCCTTCATCCTGGTGATCGGCGGCATCACGGCGCTGTTCATGGCCCTGGTCGCGATCGTGCAGACGGACATCAAGCGCGTGGTGGCCTACTCGACCCTGTCCCAGCTCGGCTACATGACCGTCGCCCTGGGCGCCTCGGCCTACGCGGCCGGGATGTTCCACCTCATGACCCACGCCTTCTTCAAGGCGCTGCTGTTCCTGGGTGCGGGCTCCGTGATCATCGCCATGCACCACGAGCAGGACATGCGCCGCATGGGCGGCCTGCGCAAGTACATGCCCGTCACCTACGCCACCATGATGATCGGCGCGCTGGCGAGCGCCGGCATCCCCGGCCTGGCGGGCTTTTTCTCCAAGGATTCGATCATCGAGGCGGTGCACGAGTCGCACCTGCCGGGCGCGGGCTTCGCCTACTTCTGCGTGCTCGCCTGCGTGTTCGTCACTGCGTTCTACACCTTCCGCCTGATGTTCATGACCTTCCACGGCAAGGAGCGTTTCGATGCCCACGGCAGCGACCAGCACCAGGCCCACGGAGGAGACCACGGCCATGCCGGCCCGCCGCACGAATCGCCCTGGGTCGTGACCCTGCCGCTGGTGGTGCTGGCGATTCCCACCGTGTGCGCGGGCTGGTTCATCGGGCCGATCCTGTTCGGCGGCTACTTCGGCGACGCGATCCAGGTCGCGGAAGCCCACGACACCATTGCCGAGATGGGCCGCAATTTCCACGGGGTATGGGCGATGACGCTGCACGCCCTGGGCACCTGGCCGTTCTGGCTGTCGATCGCGGGTATCGCCGCCGCCGCATTCCTCTACCTCAAGCGCACCGACCTGCCGGCGAAGATCGCGGCCGCCTTGCGGCCGCTCCATGCGCTGCTCGAGAACAAGTACTACTTCGACCGTTTCAACGACTGGTTCTTCGCGGGCGGGGCCCGGATGCTGGGCCGCGGGCTGTGGAAGGTCGGCGACGTCGCCGTCATCGACGGCTTCTTCGTGAACGGTTCGGCGCGCGTGGTGGCGTGGGCCTCGCAGGTGCTGCGCCGCCTGCAGTCCGGACTCATCTACCACTACGCGTTCACCATGATCATCGGCGTGTTCGTGCTGCTGACCCTCTGGTTCGCGCGCACCTGACCGCCCGGCGAGAAACAGGCCCCGAAAACCGACAATGAGCCATCGTCCCGCATGAACCCCGGCTTCCCCATCCTCAGCGCCGTCATCTGGCTGCCCATCCTGGCCGGGGTGGCCGTCCTGTGCACCGGTGGCGACCGCAATGCCGCGGTGGCGCGCTGGCTGGCGCTCGCGGGCGCCATCGCGGGCCTCGTCGTTGCCCTGCCGCTCTGGGCCGGCTTCGACGCTGCGGCCACCGGCATGCAGTTCGTCGAGAACCGGCCCTGGATCGAGTCCTACAACGTCAACTACCACCTGGGCATCGACGGCATCTCGCTGCTGCTGATCCTGCTCAACTGCTTCACGACCGTGCTCGTGGTCCTGGCGGGCTGGAAGGTGATCGAGACCCGGGTCGCCCAGTACATGGCCGCCTTCCTGGTCCTGTCGGGGATCATGAACGGCGTGTTCTGCGCCCAGGACGCGGCGCTGTTCTACGTGTTCTTCGAGGCCACGCTGATCCCCATGTTCGTCGTGATCGGCGTCTGGGGCGGGCCCAACCGCGTCTACGCGGCGCTGAAATTCTTCCTGTACACGCTGCTGGGCTCGCTGCTGACCCTGGTGGCGCTGATCTACCTCTACCTCGCCTCGGAGGGCAGCTTCGCGCTCGCCGACTACTACAAGCTGCCGATCCCGATGGGGGCGCAGGTGCTGGTGTTCGTCGCCTTCTTCGCCGCCTTCGCGGTCAAGGTGCCGATGTTCCCGGTGCACACCTGGCTGCCCGACGCCCACGTCGAGGCGCCCACCGGCGGCTCGGTGGTGCTGGCGGCGATCATGCTCAAGCTGGGCGCCTACGGCTTCATCCGCCTTTCGCTGCCGATCCTGCCGGACGCGAGCCACCTGCTGGCGCCGGTGGTGATCGCACTCTCGCTGATCGCCGTGATCTACATCGGGCTGGTCGCGCTGGTGCAGACGGACATGAAGAAGCTGATCGCCTACTCGTCCATCTCGCACATGGGCTTCGTGACCCTGGGCATCTTCCTCTTCAACGAGCACGGCATGGAAGGCGCCGTGATCCAGATGGTCTCCCACGGCTTCGTCTCCGGCGCCATGTTCCTGTGCGTGGGCGTGCTCTACGACCGCATGCACTCCCGGCTGATCGCCGACTATGGCGGGGTGGTGAACCGCATGCCGGTCTTCGCCGCGCTGTTCATGCTGTTTGCCATGGCCAACGCCGGGCTGCCGGGCACGAGCGGCTTCGTGGGCGAGTTCCTGGTGATCATGGGGACCATGGACGTCAATTTCTGGTACGCCCTGGCGGCCGCCACGACGCTGATCTTCGGGGCGGCCTACACCCTGTGGATGTACAAGCGGGTGATCTTCGGCGCGGTCGCCAACGGCCAGGTCGGCGAACTCCAGGACATCGGTGCGCGCGAGGGGCTCATCCTGGCGCTGGCCGCGCTGGCGGTGCTGGGGCTGGGCCTGTACCCGCAGCCGATGGCGCAGGTGCTGCACGCCAGCGTCAACGAGATCCTGGCGCTGGCCAACGCGAGCAAACTATGAACATGAAAGGCGCGAGGCGCGAGGCGCGAGGCACGAGACAACCGCAAAAGTCGGTTTCTCGGGGCTTTCCTCGCGCCTCGTGCCTCGCGCCCTGGACCTGACCATGGAATTCCCAAACTTCTGGCTGGCGGCACCCGAGATCTTCCTGCTGGGCATGGTCTCGGTCATCCTGATCGCCGACCTGTTCATCCCGGAGGGCCGGCGCGCCTGGACCTATGCGCTGACGCAGGCGTCGCTGGTTGCCGCCATCGTCCTGGTGCTCGCGCTCGGCGGCGACGAAGTCGCCTACACGTTCAACGGCATGTTCGTGAGCGATCCCATGTCGGGCGTGCTCAAGGCGGCCGTGTGCCTGGCCGTGGCGATGATGCTGGTGTATTCCCGCGGCTACATCGCGGCGCGCGGCATGTTCCGCGGCGAGTTCTTCGTGCTGTCGCTGTTCGCGACCCTGGGCATGATGGCCATGATCTCGGCCAACCACTTCCTGGTCCTGTACCTGGGGCTGGAGCTGCTGTCGCTGTCCCTGTATGCCATGGTGGCCCTGCCGCGCGATTCCCGGACCAGCACCGAGGCGGCCATGAAGTACTTCGTGCTCGGCGCCCTGGCCTCCGGCATGCTGCTCTACGGGATGTCGATGATCTATGGCGCCACCGGGTCCCTGGAAGTCACCGAGATCGCCCAGCGCATCTTCGACGGCGAGGCCAACCCGACCATCCTGGTGTTCGGGCTGGTGTTCGTGGTCGCCGGCATCGGCTTCAAGCTGGGTGCCGTGCCCTTCCACATGTGGGTGCCCGACGTCTACCATGGCGCGCCCACCGCCGTGACGCTCATGATCGGCTCGGCGCCCAAGCTCGCGGCCTTCGCCTTCATCATGCGCCTGCTGGTCGAGGCCCTGGGCATCCAGGACCTGCTCGCCGAGTGGCAGCAGATGCTGGCGCTGCTCGCGATCGCGTCGCTCGCGATCGGCAACGTCACCGCCATCGCCCAGACCAACCTGAAGCGCATGCTGGCCTACTCGGCCATCTCGCACATGGGTTTCCTGCTGCTGGGGGTGCTCTCCGGCACCCTGGAGGGCTTCGGCGCGGCGATGTTCTACACGATGGTGTACGTGCTGATGAGCCTGGGCACCTTCGGCATGATCCTGCTGCTGTCCCGCGAGGGCTTCGAGGCCGAGAACCTGGAAGACTTCCGCGGCCTGAACCAGCGCAGCCCCTGGTATGCCTTCCTCATGCTGCTGCTGATGTTCTCGATGGCGGGCATTCCCCCCACCCTGGGCTTCTGGGCCAAGCTGTTCGTGCTCCAGGCCGCGTTGTCGGCAGGCTACGCCTGGCTCGTGGTCGCCGCCGTGCTGTTCTCGCTGGTCGGGGCCTTCTACTACCTGCGCGTGATCAAGCTCATGTACTTCGACGCGCCGGTCGATGCCACGCCGATCGCGCCGCACCTCGACTCCCGCGTCCTCATCACGCTCAACGGGCTGGCGGTGCTGGCGCTGGGCCTGCTGCCGGCGCCGCTGCTCGCGATCTGCGAGCGGGCCATCCAGCTGTCCCTGTAGTGGCGGACCGGGACTTCACCGAGAAAAAGCGCGCCTCGCGCGTCGCGTTCAGCGGCAGCCTGCTGCAGGTCAACGAGGACGAGGTCGAATTGCCGGACGGCGGCACGGCGCGCCGCGAGTACGTCGTCCACCCGGGCGCGGCGCTCATCATCCCCCTGTTCGACGACGGCGCGGTGCTGCTGGAGCGCCAGTTCCGCTACCCGGCGGGCGGCCATTTCTACGAGCTTCCGGCCGGGAAATTCGACCCGGGCGAGGCGCCGCTGGCGACCGCCAGGCGGGAGTTGCTGGAGGAAACCGGCTATGCGGCCGCCGACTGGCGCGCGCTGGGGCCGCTCTATCCCTGCATCGGCTATTCGACCGAGAGGATCGAGCTGTTCCTGGCGCAGCACCTGGAGTTCCGGGGCGCGCAGCAGCTCGACGAGGGCGAATTCCTGGAAACGCTGCGCCTGCCGCTCGGGGAGGCGCTGGACTGGGTGCGGCGGGGCCGCATCAACGACGTGAAGACCATGCTCGGCCTGCTGCTGGCCGAAAAGATCGTCCGCGAAGGCTGGTAGGCGCGCCCGGCCTCAGGCCAGGCGCGCGGCCTGCTCGCCGGATTCCTCGTCCGGCGGCAGGAAAGGCTGGGGGTGGGCGAACAGGAAGCCCTGGCCGTACTGCACGCCCATCCCGGCCAGGATGCCCATCACCTCGCGGTTCTCCACCCACTCGGCGATCACCTGCTTGTTCAGGCCGCGCGCCACGTCGCACAGGGCGCGCACGAACAGCCGGTTGGCCTCGTCGCCGGCGAGGTCGCGCACGAAGCTGCCGTCGATCTTCAGGTAGTCGACCTCGAAGCGCTTGAGGAAATAGAAGGAGCTGAAGCCGGCGCCGAAGTCGTCCAGCGCGAAGCGGCAGCCCATCTGCTTCATCTGCGCGATGAAGCCCTGCGTGACGTCGACGTCGGACATCGCCGCCGTTTCCGTGATCTCGAACACGAGCTGGCTGTGGTCCACGGGGGCGTCCGCCAGCATGGCCTGGAATTTCCTCACCCACTGCGGGTCGGAGATGCTGGTGCGCGACAGGTTCACGAAATGGCGCACCTTGCGGCTGCGCATGTCCGGGCGCTTCATCGCCTCGAGGACCATGCCGACCACGCGCATGTCGATCTCCTGCGCCATGCCCAGGGACTCCGCCACCTCGATGAACTGCCCCGGCAGGATCAGCTTGCCGGCGCGGTCGATGATGCGCACCAGCACCTCGTGGTGCACCGTCTTCTGGTCCGCGAGGCGCACCACCGGTTGCGAGAACAGCACGATGCGGTCCTCGTCCAGCACCTCGCGCAGCTCGCGCGCCCAGTGCACGCGCCGGTGCGTCCCGCGCAGGTGCTCGGGATCGTGGTCGTGGACGACGAGGCGGTTGCGGCCGTTGTCCTTCGCCTGGTACATGGCGATGTCGACGTTGGCGAGCAGGGTGGGGACCTCGGTGCCGTGGAAGGGGTAGGAGACGATGCCGATGGAGGCCGACAGGGTGGACAGGCAGCCGCGGCCGGGCACCGGGAACTTGTAGTGGCGCAGCGCCGCCAGCGCCCGCTCGGCCATTTGCGCCGCCTCGGCCCGCAGCACGCGGGGCAGGTGCAGCGCGAATTCGTCCCCGCCGAGGCGGTAGACGGCCGCGTCTTCCTCCTTCACCAGGTCCTTGAGCAGGCTGCCCACTGCCACGATCAGCTGGTCGCCGGTGCGGTGGCCGAAGTTGTCGTTGATGTACTTGAAATGGTCGACGTCGAGCAGCAGCACGGAGCCCTTCTGGCCGTCGTCCAGCGCGGCTTCCAGCACCTTCTGGAGGGAAATCCGGTTCGGCAGGCCGGTCAGCGGGTCGTGGGTGGCGAGGCGCTCGATCTCGAGCGCGGCGCAGTGCTGCTCGGTGATGTTGCGCGCGGTGCCGCGCAGCCCGACGATGCGGCCGTCGTCGTCGTAGGAGACGCGGGCGTTGATCCCGACCCAGCGGTCGGAGCCGTCGCGCGTCACCAGGTGCGTCAGGTAGTTCTTCACCTCGCCGTTGCGGCGCAGGGTGGACAGGAAACGCCGGTTCGACACGTGCGAGGGGCGCGCCTCGTAGTCGAAGAAGCAGCGGCCGATGAGGTCCCTGGGCGCCTGGCCGAAGATGTCCTGGCAGGCGTTGTTGAGGTAGGTGAAGCGGCCGATCGCGTCCGTGGTCCAGATCAGGTCGTGCGACGTCTCGACCAGGTCGCGGTAGCGCGACTCGCTTTCCAGCAGCAGCTGGATGATCCGGCGCTTTTCCTTCAGGGTGCGGCGCGCGGCGGCGAGCTGGTCCTCGTATTTCCCCGAGCGGGGGTTCGCGGTGGCGGACGCCTGCGCCGGGGGGCGTTCGGCATCGGTGGACATGCCGGTGAGTCCGTCGATGATCTCGCGCGCGTAGCGGCGGTGGCCACCCGAGGTGCGGCGCGCCACCAGAACGCCCTGGGCATCCCAGCGGCGCAGCTTCTGCACCGGAATGCCCAGCCTGGCGGCCGCTTCCTGGATCGTGTACTCGGGCAGGTCCTGCGCCATGACGCCTCGATATCTCCGTCCATGCCGGTAGGTCAGGCCGGCAGGACCGCGTTGCCGGCGCATCAGTGCAACTGGGCTCCCTGGGCGAAGTCGTTGCGGGCCGCCGCGGGAACCGGGGGATTCTGCCGGGGGAGGTCATTCTGCCGGTTGACCAGGCGCTGCATGAGCTTCAGGTCCCGGCTGCGGAGGTTGAGCGCGGTATCCACCCAGATCTCGACCACCCCGAGGAGTTCCTCGTAGTCGAGCTTGTGGACGCGCCGCCGCGCCGCCGCGATGCCCGCCATGCCATTGCGGTTGCGGGCACGCGACCGGATGAACCCGGCCACCGCGGACTCCCCCTGTCCTTCGTCCGCCACCAGATCCACCACTCCCATGGCCAGCATATCATCGGCCGTGTAGATCCGGCCACTGCTGATCAGGTCCTCGGCGGCCCGCTTGCCGACCTTGCGCTCCAGGAAGGAGTAGGCGCCCATTCCGGGGAACAGGTTGAACAGGATCTCCGGGAAGCCGAAGCGGGCCTGGCGCTCGGCCACGAGCACGTCCGAGGACAGGGCCGCCTCGAACCCCCCGCCCAGGCATTCGCCCTGGATCAGGGAGAGGGTCGTGATGGGCAGGCCGTGGCCCAGGTAATTGCGGTACAGGACGTCGATGCAGGCGCGGCCGTAGCCCAGCAGACCCTGGCGGTCCTGGCCTTCGATCAGGCGCGTGAACAGGTTCAGGTCCCCGCCCAGGTTGAAGACCCCCGGCACCCGCGAGGCCAGCACCGCGTACTCCAGGGGGGCCTTGGCATCCGGATGCTCGTCCGACGGGCACTCGATCTCGCCACGGGTATGCGCGAGGAACTGGCAATAGCGGTCCAGGTCCTGCAGCAGGGCGGGATTGAAGTTCGGGCGCGGACCCGGGTTCCAGCGCAGCCACATCGCGTGCTGGTCCTTCTCGTAGAACGCGGACAATTGCTCGGAGAAGAAGTACTCGGTGGTCCGGCTGTCGGCGGAATCGCCGGATATCGCGGGCGCGAGGAGTTCGCGCGGGACATTCATGTCCATTTTGGATTCTCCATGTGCGGGTTGACCTGACGAGTGACGTCGCCGGCGGCCTTCCCCCGAAGGCCGCCGGCGATTTGACTCTAGACGCGGCACTGGAGAAAGGCAAATCTAACACTTTGATAGATTTGGACTTAGACTGTTCGAGTCAAAGTGTTGCTTGAGCTTGTCGCCATAAGGAGACAGGAACGGCCACAAATCTTCATCCGGCCGTCCTTCATGACACGTGGGTAGAGGGTGAGAAAGTTGTTGCAAATCGTGGATTTTGTTGACGTTGTCATGGCAAAGGATTAGAAAGGAAGGCCCTGACGACAAGAGGCGGCGCTTCCGCCATGCAGGCCCTGATTCGCGTAGTGCTGAAGCTGCTGCTCCGGGTGCGGGTGATCGGCGACCTGGCCCCCTTCGGGTCCGCCGACCGGCTGCTGATCGTCGCCAACCACCATTCCCGGCTCGACGCCGTCCTGCTCGGGCTGTTCCTGCCCAGGAATCCCGTCGTCATCGTCCCGCCCGACGAGCGCTCCGGACGCGTCGTGCGCTGGCTGCTGGGCCGGATCCGCCACGAGGTCCATGACCTCAACAACCCCCTGTCGATGAAGCGCATCCTGCGGCTGCTGCGCGCCGGGCGCCCCGTGGTGCTGTTTCCCGAGGGCCGGCTGGCGCCCAACGGCGCGGTCATGAAGGTCTATCCGGTGCCGGCCCTCATCGCCAAGCGCAGCGGCGCGGCCGTCCTGCCGGTGCACGTGGAAGGGGCGAGCCAGTGGTTCAGCCGCTCCGGGTCGACGGGCCTGTTGCGGCGCCTGTTCCCCAGGGCCGTCATCCGCGTATTCGCGGCGGCCCACATCGATGGCGGGGCCACGGGCAGCGCGCGCCGGCGGCGCGCGTTCGCCACGCAGCGGCTCACCGCCATCCTGCAGTCGATGGCGCTCGACTCGCACGCCTGCAAGCCGCTGTTCGACTGCTTCCTCGACGCCGTCCGCGCGCAGGGGCGCGGCGCGCCGCTGATCGAGGACCACAACAACCAGCCGCACACCTACGGCCAGCTGCTGCGCATGGTCCTGGCGCTGTCCCGGCTGCTGCGCCGCGAAACCGCCGACCGCGAGAACGTCGGCGTGCTCATGCCGAACGTGATCACCGCCGTCGGGGTGGTGATGGCGCTGTCCGCGATCCGGCGGGTGCCGGCCATCTTCAACTACACCTCGGGCCCGCGTGGCGTGGAAAGCGCGGCGGTCGCCGCGGGCATCCGCACGGTCGTCACCTCGCGCCGCTTCATCGAGCAGGCGAAGCTCGAGGGGCTGCTCGAGGCGCTCGAGGGGCGGCGCATCGTCTACCTGGAGGACCTGCGCAGCCGCTTCGGCTGGCGCGACAAGCTGTGGCTCGTCGCCTTCGCCATGCGCCTGCCGAGGCTCGTCCGCCTGCGGCAGTCGACGCTCGATCCCGCCGTCGTGCTGTTCACCTCCGGCACGGAGGCCCGGCCCAAGGGCGTGGTGCTGTCGCACCACGCGATCATCGCCAACGTTGCGCAGATCCGGGCCGTGTTCGACTTCTCGGCGGACGACAAGATCCTGAACCCGCTGCCGCTCTACCACGCCTACAGCTTCACGGCCGGCGTGATGCTGCCGCTCATGACCGGCGTCAAGGTCTACCTGTACCTCTCGCCGCTGCGTTACCGGGCGATCCCCGAGATCTCGTACCGCCGCGACTGCACCTTCCTGTTCGGCACCAGCACCTTCCTGTCGTTCTATGCGCGCTATGCCAATCCGATGGACTTCCTGCGCCTGCGCCACGTGATCTCCGGCGGCGAGAAGCTGTCGCCGGAGGTGGCGCGGGTGTGGATGGAAAAGTTCGGCGTGCGCATCATGGAAGGTTACGGCGCCACCGAATGCGCGCCGGTGATCGCGCTCGCGACGCCGGCGGCCTACCGGCGCGGGGCGGTGGGGCGCTTCCTGCCCGGGGTGGAGCATCGCATCGAGCCCGTGGAGGGCATCGACAAGGGGGGGCTCCTGCACGTGCGCGGGCCGAACCTGATGCTGGGCTATTACCGCTATTCGAACCCGGGCGTGATCGAGCCGCCCAAGTCGTCGATGGGCGAGGGCTGGTACGACACTGGCGACGTGGTCGACGTGGACAGCGACGGCATGGTCGCGATCTCGGGCCGGGTGAAGCGCTTCGCCAAGATCGCGGGGGAGATGGTCTCCCTGGACATGATCGAGCACGTCGCCCACGAGGCCTCGCCGGACCACCACCATGCCGCCGTGCTCACGATGCAGGAATTCGGCGGCGAGACCACCGTGCTGTTCAGCACCGACCCGGGCCTCAACCGCGCCCGGCTCGCCGAGGCGGCAAGGGTCCTGGGCACCCATGACCTGTCCGTGGCGCGGCGCATCGTGCCGCTCAAGCAGATCCCGCTGCTCGCCTCCGGCAAGGTCGACTACCTGGAACTGAAGAGCCAGATCGAGGGCGATGCCGTCAGGCGCCTGCTCGCCGCCGCCATGGCCGGCGCTTCGCGCGACTAGGTCGGGTTCACCACAGAGGCACAGAGGACACAGAGAAGATCGCGGATCCGGGAGCTTTGAGGTCAAGCCATGGGGGCTACCGGATCCTGCCGATGAGTCGTTTGAGCTCGTCGGCATTTCCTGTTCCGTCGTGCGTGCTTTTCTCCGTGTCCTCCGTGCCTCTGTGGTGAACCCGTTTTATGGCGCCTGCTTGCCGTAGGTGACGCGGTACACCGCGTCCGCGGCGTCGTCGGAGATCAGCAGCGAGCCGTCGGCAAGCTGCAGCAGATCCACCGGCCGGCCCCAGGCGCGCTCGCCTTCCAGCCAACCTTCCACGAAGGGTTCCGATTTTTCCACCGTGCGGTTGTCGGCCTTGAGCGTGACCATGATCACCCGGTAGCCGCTTTTGCTGCTGCGGTTCCACGAGCCGTGCTGGGCGATGAAGATGCGGTTGCGGTATTCGGCCGGGAACATCTTCCCGGTGTAGAAGCGCAGGCCGTCGGGCGCGACGTGGCCGCCCTGCTTGAGCGCGGGTGGCGTGAAGTCGCCGCAGGGGCGCTTCCTGCCGTACTCCGGGTCGGCGGTGTCGCCCTGGTGGCAGTACGGGAAGCCGAAGTGCATGCCGGCCCGGGGCGCGTTGTTGAGCTCGCACGAGGGCATGTCGTCGCCCATCATGTCGCGCCCGTGCTCGTTGAACCAGAGCTCGCCGGTCACCGGGTGCCAGTCGAAGCCCACGGTGTTGCGCACGCCCCGCGCGAAGGTCTCCAGGCCGCTGCCGTCCGGCCGCATGCGATGGATGGCGGCATAGACGTCCGGATTCGCCTCGCAGACGTTGCAGGGCGCGCCCACGGGCACGTAGAGCATCCCGTCCGGCCCGAAGGCGATGAACTTCCAGCCGTGGTGGCCGTCGCGGGGAAACCTGTCGCTGACCACCACCGGCCGGGGCGGCCGCTTCAGGTTGGACTCGATGTCGTCGTAGCGCAGGATGCGGTTGATCTCCGCCACGTACAGCGCGCCGTTGCGAAACGCCACGCCGTTGGGCGAGTTGAGCCCCCGGGCGATGGTGATCACCTCGTCGGCCTTGCCGTCCCTGTCGGCGTCGACCAGGGCGTAGACGTCGCCCTCGGAGCGCGTGCCCACGAACACCGTGCCCTTGTCGCCCAGGGCCATGGAGCGGGCATTGTCGACGCCGTTGGCATAGACCGAGATCCGGAAGCCCTCGGGCAGCCGGAGGCGGTCGATGGGGGGCGCGGCGAGGGCGGGCAGGCTGGCGCAGGCCAGGGCGAGCAGGCCGAGGCATCGGGCGGCATTGGGCATGGCGGGCTCCTTGTTCCGAAGGACAGCGGCGCCGGCGGGTGAGTTCCGGCGCCGCCCTTGAACGCCTAAGATAGCGTCCCCAACTGAAAACGTTGTTACAAAACGTCCCGACGCCAGAGGTATACCCATGTCCGAAACTGCCGCCGCCGGCACCGCCGGCAAGCAGACCCTGGGCTTCCAGACGGAGGTCCGCCAGCTGCTCCAGCTGATGATCCACTCCCTGTACAGCAACAGGGAGATCTTCCTGCGCGAGCTGGTCTCCAATGCTTCCGACGCCTGCGACAAGCTGCGCTTCGAGGCGCTCACCGACGCGGGCCTGTTCGAGAACGACCCGGAGCTGCGCATTCGCGTGGCTTACGACAAGGCGGCGCACACGCTCACCATTTCCGACAACGGCATCGGCATGTCGCGCCAGGAGGTCGTCGACAACATCGGCACCATCGCCAAGTCGGGCACGCGGGAATTCTTCGGCCGGCTCACCGGCGACCAGGCCAGGGACGCCCACCTCATCGGCCAGTTCGGCGTGGGCTTCTATTCCTCCTTCATCGTGGCCGACCGCGTCAGCCTGGTCACGCGGCGGGCGGGCCTGCCCGGGGACCAGGCGGTGCGCTGGGAATCGGCGGGCGAAGGCGAGTACACGATCGAGCCCGCCGTGAAGCCGGACCGCGGCACGGAGGTCACCCTGCACCTGCGCGAAGGGGAGTCCGGGCTGCTGGACGGCTACCGGCTGCGCGCGATCCTGCGCAAGTATTCCGACCACATCACCCTGCCCATCCTCATGCGCAAGGAGGACTGGGACAAGGACAAGGGCGGGAACGTCCTGTCGGAGGAGGAGGAGAAGGTCAACCAGGCCTCCGCGCTGTGGGCCCGGCCCAGGTCCGAAATCACCGAGGAGCAGTACCAGGAGTTCTACAAGCACGTCGCCCACGCCTACGAGCCGCCGCTCGCGTGGACGCACTCGAAGGTCGAGGGCAAGTCGGAGTACACCCAGCTGCTCTACCTGCCGCAGCACGCCCCGTTCGACCTCTGGGACCGCGAGCACCGGCACGGGGTCAAGCTCTACGTGCGCCGCGTGTTCATCATGGACGACGCCGAGCAGCTGCTGCCGGCCTACCTGCGCTTCGTGCGCGGCGTGGTGGACTCGGCCGACCTGCCGCTCAACGTCTCGCGCGAGATCCTGCAGGAATCGAAGGACGTCGAGACGATCCGCAAGGGCTGCGTGAACAAGGTCCTGGGCCTGCTGGAGGACCTCGCGCAGAACCGCAAGGACAAGTACGAGGCGTTCTGGAAGGAGTTCGGCCGGGTGCTCAAGGAGGGCGTGGGCGAGGATTCCGCCAACCGCGAGCGCATCGCGAAGCTGCTGCGCTTTTCCTCGACGCAGGACGACTCGCAGGAGCAGAAGGTCAGCCTGGCCGACTATGTGGCGCGCATGAAGGAGGGCCAGGACAAGGTCTACTACGTCACCGCCGAGACCTTCGCCGCGGCGAAGAACAGCCCGCACCTGGAGATCTTCCGCAAGAAGGGCATCGAGGTGCTGCTGCTCTGCGACCGGGTCGACGAATGGGTGGTGTCGAACCTGCCCGAGTTCGAGGGCAAGGCGCTCGCCTCGGTGGCCAAGGGCGACCTCGACCTGGGCGGCCTGGGCGAGGAGGAGAAGAAGGCGCAGGAGGAGGAAGCGGGGGACTTCAAGGAACTCACCGAACGCATCGGCAAGGCGCTCGGCGAGCGCGTCAGGGAGGTGCGCGTGACCTTTCGCCTCACCTCGTCGCCCGCGTGCCTCGTCTCCGACCGGCACGGCATGAGCCAGAACCTGGAGCGCATGCTCAAGGCCGCGGGCCAGGACGTGCCGGCGAGCCGGCCCGTCCTGGAGATCAATCCCCACCATCCGCTGGTGCAGCGGCTGAAGGGCGAGGGCGAAGGCAGGCGCTTCGGCGACTGGAGCCACCTGCTGTTCGACCAGGCCCTGCTCGCCGAGGGCGGCCAGCTCGAGGACCCGGGCACCTTCGTGAAAAGGCTCAACGAGCTGCTGATGGACATGACCCAGCCCCCCGCCCCCTCACCCTGACGCGCGGACTCGTCAGTGATGAAATCATCCGTTTGCTGGTAGCGCGTCCAGGCACCGCTTCCCGCCCCAGCTTCAAATTCCTTTCGCCTGGTCGGCGATGCCCTCTCCGCCGGGGAGAGGGGGCCTTGAAGCTTCAGAGCAGGAAATCCCGGAGAAAATAAAACGGGCGGCCAACTGGCCGCCCGTTTCGTTTGTGTTCCAGAGTCCCCTCTCCCCGGTGGGAGAGGGCTGGGGTGAGGGGGCAGGAGAGTGGGGGGATCGGGTGGGGCTACTTGTGCTTCCACTCCGGCTTCCTCTTCTGCGCGAAGGCGTCGATGCCCTCGCCGACGTCGTCGGCCATCATGTTGCAGGCCATGACTTCCGCGGCGTACTCGTAGGCCGCCTCCATGCCCATCTCGACCTGCTTGTAGAACATCTTCTTGCCGGTGGAAACGGCGACCGCGGACTTGGCGATGATCTCGTCGGCCAGCGCGCGCACCTCGGCGTCGAGCTTGTCGGCGGGGGCCACGCGATTGACCAGGCCGCGGGTCTTCGCCGCGGCGGCATCGACGAAGGCGCCGGTGAGCAGCATCTCCATGGCCTGCTTGCGCGAGACGTTGCGTCCCAGGGGCACGCTGGGGGTGGAGCAGAACAGGCCCACGTTGATGCCGGACACCGCGAACTTCGCGTTCTCCGAGGCCACGGCGAGGTCGCACTGGGCGACCAGCTGGCAACCCGCGGCGGTGGCGATCCCGTGCACGCGCGCGATCACCGGCTGGGGCATGCGGGTGATTGTCATCATCACCGCGCTGCACTGGGCGAACAGCTTGTCGTAGTACGCCTTCTGCGGATTGGCCCGCATCTGCTTCAGGTCGTGGCCCGCGCAGAACGCGGTGCCCGACCCGGCGATGACCACGACGCGCACCGAGGCATCCGCGGCGATGGCGTCCAGCGTCGATTGCAGCCCGGCGAGCAGCTCCTCGGAAAGGGCGTTGTACTGCTTCGGCCGGTTCAGGGTGACGGTGGCCACGCCGCGGTCATCGCTGCGCAGCAGGATCGGTTCGTCGTTCGTTTGCAGGACGGCTGACATGGTTTTTCCTCCAGGCGCTCCAAGCTTGCATTATAGGCGCGGTCGCGCGCCCGGGGGACCTGATTCCCGGACCCAACGCAGGGACGCGGAGGTCACGGAGGATGCAGAGAACTGCAGGATCGGGAAGGGGAGAAAACCCGAATTCCTCCCCCGCCATCAATCTCACGGACTCGCTCTTCTCTGCGCCCTCCGCGTCTCTGCGCTGGATGTGACCGGAAAGATCAGGCCTGGGGCGCGCCGGCTTCCAGCCGGCCCGTGGGATGCTTCAGGAAGCGCGCGAAGGCCTCGGCGGGCAGGGGCTCGCTGAACAGGAAGCCCTGTATCTCGTCGCAGCCGCACGAGCGCAGGAACTCGAGCTGCTGCACGGTCTCCACCCCTTCCGCGACGATTTCCAGCGACATGTTGTGCGCCATGGCGATGATGCTGCGCGTGATCGCGACGTCATCGCTGTTCTGCGGCAGGTCGCGGACGAAGGAACGGTCGATCTTCACGCAGTCGATCGGGAAGCGCTTCAGGTAGGCGAGCGAGGAATAGCCGGTGCCGAAGTCGTCGATCGCCATGCGCACGCCCGTGGCATGCAGCGCGGTGAGCAGGCGCACGGCCTGCTCGGCGTCGCGCATGACGGCGCTTTCCGTGATCTCCAGCTGCAGGTTCTGCGGCGGGAAGCCCGTCGCCCGGAGGATGTCGGCGATGCGCCGCGCCAGCTCGTCGTCGAACAGCTGGCGCGCGGAGAGGTTCACCGCCACGCTCAGGTCGCGGTGCCCCGCTTCGCGCAGGGCCTGGCCGTGCCGGCAGGCCTCCTCCAGCACCCAGTCCCCGATGGGCACGATCAGTCCCGTCTCCTCGGCGATGCCGATGAACTCGCCCGGATTGAGCAGCCCCCGTTCCGGGTGCTTCCAGCGGACCAGCGCCTCCATGCCCGCCACCGCGAGCGTGGACAGCTGCAGCTTGGGCTGCAGGTGCAGGACGAACTCCTGGCGGTCGATGGCGCCGCGCAGCGCCGACTCGATCTCCATGCGGGTGCGCGAATGCACGTTCATCTCGGGCGCGAAATACTGGTAGCCGTTCTTGCCCGCCTCCTTGGCGCGGTACATCGCCAGGTCGCTGTTCCTCAGCAGCGTCTGCAGGTCGGCGCCGTCGTGCGGGTAGACGCTGATGCCGATGCTGGCCGTGACCAGGAACTCCTGGTCATCGATGATCAGCGGCCGGGAGGCGACCTCGAGGATCTTGTCCGCGACGGCGGTCACCGCCTCCATGTTCGCGGCATCCTGCATCAGGATCACGAACTCGTCGCCGCCCAGCCGGGCGATGACGTCGCTGTCGCGCAGGCAGGCGCGCAGGCGCGCGGCCATCTGCTTGAGCAGCTGGTCGCCGGCCTGGTGGCCGATGGTGTCGTTGATGTACTTGAAGCGGTCGAGGTCGACGAGCAGCAGGGCGCAGCTCAGGCCGTAGCGCTGGCTCATCGCCACCGTGCGGTCGAACTCGCGCTGGAAATGGGCGCGGTTGGGGATGCCCGTGAGCTCGTCGTGGTAGGCAAGGTACTCGATGTGCTCCTCGGCGCGCCGGCGCTCGGTGATGTCGCGCACGATCATGCTCGCGCACAGCTGCCCCGCCCGGTCGGTGAACGTCGCCGCGGAAAGCTCCACCGGCACCCGGCTGCCGTCGCGGCGGACCATGCGGAACTCGCCGCGGGCCGAGCCGCTGCGCGCGAGCTCGTCCATCATCGACTGCACGCCGCCGTCGCCGCCGTCGAAGATGTTCTCCCGCGTCAGCTTGCGCAGGTCCGCCTCCCCGTACTCGAGCATGCGGCAGGCCTCGCCGTTGGCGGCCAGGATGCTGCCGTCGGGACGCAGGACCAGGATGGCGTCGATGCTGTTGCGGAACAGCGAGTGGTAGCGCGCCTCGGCCTCGCGCAGCGTGTCGGCCAGGGTTGCTTCCGGCGAGCCCCGGCCGTGGCGCTGCAGCTCGCGGCGCAGCAGCCAGGCGAGCAGCGCCGTGGCCACGACGAGCACGGTCAGGGCCGCGGTGGCGCTGGTGCGCTTTTCGCGCCACGCCGCGAGCGCCTCTTCCTCGCCGATGCCCGCCTGCACCATCAGCGGCGCGTCGGGCACGGGCCGCAGGTTGTAGATGCGCGAGATCCCGTCGATCGCGCTCGAGGCGCGCAGCGTGCGGCCGGGCGCCCCGGCCTGCAGGTCCTTGAGCGTGATGCCGGTGCCCGTGGCCATGCCCAGCCAGCGCGGCGCCTCGGGCAGGCGCGCGATGAGTTCGCCGCTGCCGTGCATGAGCTCGATCGCGCCGTCGCGGCCCGCGTCGAGGTCGGCGAAGAGCGCCTTCAGCGCGCGCGCATCCAGCGCCGCGACGATCACCCCGGTGAAGCCGCCGTCGGCGGAGGACAGCCGCCGGGAGGCGGCGAGGCGCCAGCCGCCGGCCTCGGGATTGGCGCCGGGCCGGCCGACGTAGAGCCCGCCCGTGCGGTTGCGGTGCCAATGGAAGTATTCGCTGTCGGACAGGTCCGCCCCCGGGTCCGCGGCCGGCCCGCTGTCGTGGACCCGGGTGCCGCTGGCGTCGAGGATGAACAGCCCGCGCACCCATGGCATCGACGCCGCCTTCGCGCGCAGCAGCGCCTGCAGCTGCGGGTTGCGGGGGTCGCGCAGCCCGGGCTGCTGGGTCCAGAGGTCGCCGATGCCGGCCAGCACCAGGTCCACGGCCTGGAGGTTGCGCGCCGTGCGCTCCGCGGCGACCTGGGCGAGGTTCTGGGCGCCGATCTCCGCCTCGCGCAGCGCAGCCTCCCGGGCCACGGACAGGGAGTGGAAGGCGAAGAGCCCGCAGGCGCCGACCAGCAGGGCCGAGAAGCCCGCGATCAGCAGGGAAATCAGGCGTTCGCGCGTCTCGGGCGGTACGGCTGCGGGAGGCGGAGGGGTCACGGGTGTGCGGCCTTGTTTCAGCCGCAAGTGTACCGCCCGCACCGGATTTGGGGCATCGGACGCCCTCAGAACATGGGCTTGCGGCTCGCACCCTGGTAGCGCGCCACGCCCGCCAGGATCTCCGCGCGCGCGGCGTCGGGGCCCAGCCAGCCCGCCACCTTGACCCACTTGCCGGGCTCGAGGTCCTTGTAGTGCTCGAAGAAGTGCTGGATCTGCATGAGGCGCTCGGGCTGCAGGTCTTCCGGCCGGTTCCAGTGCCTGTAGATGGGCAGCACCCGGTCCACCGGAACGGCGAGCAGCTTGGCGTCGCCGCCGGCCTCGTCGTCCATCTTGAGCATGCCCAGGGGCCTGCAGCGGATCACCGCCCCCACCGTGACCGGCACCGGGGTGATCACCAGCACGTCCACCGGGTCGCCGTCCTCCGAGATGGTGTGGGGGACATAGCCGTAATTGCAGGGGTAGTGCATGGCGGTCATCATGAAGCGGTCCACGAACAGCGCCCCCGTTTCCTTGTCCACCTCGTACTTGATGGGGTCGGCGTTCATGGGGATCTCCACGATGACGTTGAAGTCGTCGGGCAGGGCATGACCCGAGGTCACGCGGTCGAGGTTCATGGCGGGAGGGGTCCGTGCGGTGGGGGCAGGGCGCTACTTTACACGCCCGCCCGGACAGCCGCGACCATAGGCGGGGCGCGGGCGCCGGGGTAAACTCGCCGCGAGCCGGCGCCGCCGGCGGCGCGGGAAAACCAGCACGAAGGGCGCGAGCGATGGACGAGAACCAGACCAATACCGCGTTTGCCAACGAGCAGTTGCGGCGGCGCTCCCTCATCACGGCGGTCAAGCAACGCAACCCCCGCGAGGCGGCCAAGCTGCTGGCGGAGGAAATGCCCAACGTGGCGGGGCAGGTCCTGCTCGAGCTCAATCCCGGGCAGGTCACGGACATCCTCGAACTGCTGTCCGAGGATCTCGTGGGGCGCGTGCTGTCCACCGTGCCCACCGAGTCTGCGCGCCAGTGGGCCCGCAACCAGGCCTACCCGGAAGGCTGCGTCGGCCGCATGATGGACCCGGCCATCGCCGTGTTCCCGCCCCATATCACCGTCGGCCAGACCATCGAGCGCCTGCGCGGCCTGATCAAGTCGGCCTTCGTGACCTATGGCTTCGTCACCGACGAGGCCGGCCGCCTGCTGGGCCTGATCACCATGCGCGACCTGCTGTTCGCCGCCCACGAACGCACGCTGGCCGACGTGATGCTCAAGGACCCGTTCTGCCTGGGCGCCGAGACCCGGCTTTCCGACGCCATGAAATCCGTGCTCAACCGCCATTACCCGGTCTACCCGGTGTGCGACGACCACGGCCGGCTCGTCGGGCTGGTGCGCGGGCAGGTGATGTTCGAGGAGCAGACCCTGGAGATCAGCGCGCAGGCCGGCACGATGGTCGGCGTCGAGGAGGAGCGCCTGACCACGCCGTGGCCGCGCAGCCTGAAGCTGCGCCACCCCTGGCTGCAGGTCAACCTGCTGACGGCCTTCCTCGCCGCCGCCGTGGTCGGCGTGTTCCAGGAGACGCTCGACAAGCTGGTCATCCTCGCGCTGTTCCTGCCGGTGCTGGCCGGGCAGAGCGGCAACACCGGCTGCCAGGCACTGGCCGTCACGCTGCGTGGCCTCACCCTCGGCGAAGTCCGGCCCGGCCGCGAGCGCATCCTGGTGATCAAGGAGGCTTCGCTGGGCCTGCTCAACGGCGCCCTGGTGGGACTGGTTGCCGCCGGCGGGATGTACTACGTGGCGTCGGCCCAACACAACCCCGCGGCGCTGATGCTAAGCGTCGCCGTGCTGCTCGCCATGATCGGCAGTTGCGTGGTCAGCGGCGTTTCCGGCGCGATGATCCCGCTCACGTTGAAGCGCCTGGGCGCCGACCCGGCAACCGCCTCGAGCATCTTCCTGACCACCGCCACCGACGTGGCGAGCATGGGGCTTTTCCTGGGACTGGCGACGCTGCTCGTGCTGGCGTGAGCAGGGGGGCTGCGCGGTGAACCAGGGCTTCGCCTGGAGGTATTGGCAGTGAAACAAGGTTTCACCTGCGGCCACGCGTCTTCGCCCAACTGGCGCGACGCGGCCGGGCAGTGCCTGCAGCAGGCCGGCCGCGGCCCGGCCGGCGCCAACCTGGGCTTCCTTTACCTCGCCGACAATTTTGCCGGCCAGGTCGCAGAGATCCTCGCGTTCTTTCGCGCCAACACCGGCATCCTGCACTGGACGGGCACGCCGGGCATGGGCGTGTTCGCCACCGGCCGCGAGTACTACGACGAGCCCGCGATCGCCATCATGCTGGGCGCCTTCCCCGAAGAGGGCTTTCGCGTTTTCTCGGGCATCCGCTCGCCCCAGGACATCGAGCGCGCGCCGCTGCACTTCGGCGGCGTGCCGGCGAATTTCGCCATCGTTCACGCCGATCCGCGCAATGCGCAGCTCCCCCGCCTGGTCGGCGACCTCGCCGGCGTGATGGAAAGCGGCTTCCTTGCCGGGGGGCTCACCAGCTCGCGACGGGAGGTCGTGCAGGTCGCCGACGGTGTCGCCAGGGGCGGCCTGTCCGGCGCGGTGTTCTCGGACGAGGTGGTCATCTGCACGCGCCTGACCCAGGGATGCTCCCCGATCGGGCCGCGGCACACCATCACCGGCCAGCAGCAGAACGTGCTCATCTCCCTCGATGGCCGCGCGGCGCTCGACGTGTTCCGCGAGGACGTGGGCGAGGCGCTGGCGGGCGACCCCGCGCAGCTGGGCGGCAGCGTCTTCGCGGGGCTGCCGATCGCCGGCTCGGACACCGGCGACTACATCGTGCGCAACCTGATCGGCATCGACCCGGTGCACAAGCTGGTCGCCATCGGCGACGTGCCACAGCCGGGCGCGCAGGTCATGTTCTGCCGCCGCGACGAGCAATCCGCGGCCGAGGACATGGCGCGCATGCTCGACAGCATCGGCAGCGGCCTCTACGGGCGGCCGCGCGGCGGGTTGTACTACTCCTGCGTCGGCCGCGGCCCCAACCTGTTCAGCGAGGACTCCGCGGAAGTCGGCATGATCCACCGCGCGCTGGGCGATTTCCCGCTGGTCGGCTTTTTCTGCAACGGCGAGATCTCTCACAACCGGCTGTACGGGTATACGGGGGTGCTGACGCTGTTCCTGTGAGACCGTGACGGCGTGACGAACGTGACTGCCGTGACCGTCGAAAAGCAGGAGCCTGCGGTTTCGGTGTAGGCTAGGGCCGTCCCGGTTTCGCCTCTCAGAACTGCTTCCGGCTTCATACCAGTCACGATAGTCACGTCGTCACGATCGTCACGGATTCCTCCATGTCCCGCCTCACGCCCGAATTCCTCCGCGCGCTCGCCGCGTTCCGCCGCTATGAATACCCGGAGCGCCAGGACGCCTGGCACGAGCGCTTCGCCCTCGGGTTGGCGGACATCGAACAGGTCTTCGAGGCCGCGGTGGCGGGGGAGCCGGCGCTGCGCCTGCCCCCGGCCCCGCAGGTCGAGAGCCACGCGCCGGGCCGCTACCAGGCGGCGGAATCCACCACCGACCTGTTCTCGGCAAGCGCGGTGCAGGTCGCCGGGCGCGTGCGCCACCGGGCGCAGTCGCCGCTGGAGATCGCGCGGCTGTTCCTGGACCGGATCGAGGCGCATCGCGGCCTCAACGCCTTCATCACGGTGGACCGCGACCGGGTGATGCAGGAAGCGGAGGGCCTGGAAAAACGCCTGCGGCGCGGCGAAGACCTCGGCCCGCTCGCCGGCGTCCCGGTCGGCGTCAAGGACCTGATGCCGGTGCGGGGCCATCCGATGACCGCGGGCACGCGCGCGATCGAGGCCCGGGTGCAGGACCACGACGCGCCGGTGGTGGCGCGGCTGCGCGCCGCGGGCGCGCTCATCGTGGGCACCACCAACCTGCACGAGCTGGCGTTCGGCGTGAACAGCGCCAATCCGCACTTCGGCCACGTGCGCAATCCGCGTTACCCCGACCGCATCCCGGGCGGCTCGAGCGGCGGCTCCGCCGCCGCGGTCGCCGCCGGCCTCGCGGCCATCGCCGTGGGTTCCTGCACCGGCGGCTCCATCCGCATGCCGGCCGCCTGCTGCGGGATCGTCGGCTTCAAGCCGACCTACGATGCCGTGCCGCGCGACGAGGTCCATCCGCTCGCGTGGTCGCTCGACCACATCGGGCCGCTCACGCGCACGGTGGAGGACGCGGCGCTTGCCTTCGAGGTGATGGCGGGCCTGCCGGAGCATTCCACGCTGCCGGCCGGCGACGCGATGCCGCCGCGACTGGTGCGGCCGGCGAACTTTTTCTACGACCTGCTCGACCCCGAAGTGCGCGCCGCGCTCGACCGGGCCTTCGAGCGCCTGCGCGAGGCCGGCGCGGTCATCGGGCAGGCGCCGGTGCCCGGCATCGAACTCGCCCCCGGCATCCAGCAGATCACGATGAACAGCGAGGCGGCCCAGGCCAACCAGGACCTGCTGCGCAAGGCGGGCGACCGCATGGGCGAGGACGTGCGCGTGCGGCTGGAGATCGGCCTGTTCTACCTCGCGACCGACTACGTCAAGGCGCAACAGCTGCGCGCCCGCGTGCGTGCCTCGATGATCGAGGCGATGGGCGGCGCCGACGCGATGGTGGTCCCGGCCACGGCCATCCTGCCGCCGAAGCTGGGCGCGACCCAGGTCGAGATCGACGGGCGGCCGATGCACATCACGCCGGCCATGACGCGCTACACCTCGCCGATCAATTTCTGCGGCTTCCCGGCGCTGTCCCTGCCCTGCGGCCGGTCCGCCGCCGGGTTGCCGGTTAACATGCAGGTCGTCGGCCGCCCGGGCGCGGACGCCGCGGTGCTGCGGGTCGCGCGCTGGTGCGAGCGCATCCTCGCGGCGTGATGGCGCGCGGGACCGGGACACAACGGAAAGGAACGAAGGTGCGCAAGCAGTGGATTGTCGGAATCGTCGCGGGGGCGATGGCCGCCGGCGCGGCCCATGCGGGCCCCCGGGAGGAATGTGCGGCGGCGGGGGCCGTCCTGCCCTGCCTGGATGCGCGGCTGAAGGAAGCCAACCGGAAGCTCAACGCGACGCTCAAGGCCGCACAGGAGAAGCTCGAGCAGATGCAGGCCCACGGCCGGCGGCCCATGATGGGCGCGTTCGTGGACAGCCAGCGCAAGTTCAATGCCTATCGCGACGCGCAGTGCTCCTGGCAGGGCGTGCGCGCGGCGCCCGGCGAGAACACGGCGGAGTATGTGCGCGAATGCCAGCTCCTGGAGACCCTGGCGCGGGACGAGTTGCTCGGCGAGTTCGCGCGTTCGGAGGTTCGTGACACGGCCGGGGCCGCCGGCGGTGGCACCGCGGCCGACACTGCGCCCCCGCCGCCGGTGGCCGAGCCCTCGATGCCTGCCGTGCCGGCGCCGCAACCCGCCGCCCCGGGGCGTGGCAACGAATGGCGCCTGGCGACCTGGGTGGTGGGCGGGCAGGAGAAGGGGCTGCTGCAGGATTCGACGATCACCATCGCCTTCGACCCGACCGGCAAGGTGGCCGGCAACGCGACGGTCAACCGCTTCAGCGGCACCTACAGCTTCGACAACGACGGCCGCCTGCGCTGGCCCGCCGCGGGTTTCGCGCTGACCCGCATGGCCGGCCCGCCGGCGCTCATGGCCCAGGAGCGGGCTTTCCTCGAATCCCTGCGCCGCACGACGCTTTACAAGGTCGACGGCCAGCAACTGGTGCTGGAAAGCGCCAACGCGTCGGTGGTGCTGGCGTTCACGCGCTAGGCCGGCCGCGCCGGCGACGACGACAACAAGAACGGGAGCAGACGACATGGAGAAGACGCTCAAGCTGCAGGGCCGCGCGATGGCGAAGGGCCTGCAGTTTCCCGAAGGCCCCATCGCCATGGACGACGGCTCGGTGCTGCTGGTGGAGATCGAGCGCCGCACCCTGACGCGGGTGCGGCCCGACGGCAGGGTGGAGGTTGTGGCCGAGACCGGCGGCGGTCCCAATGGCGCGGCCATGGGGCCGGACGGCAAGGTCTACATCTGCAACAACGGCGGCTTCAACTGGCACCACGAGCCGGGCGGCTACACGCGGCCCAACGGCCGCGCCGACGACTATTCCGGGGGCCGCATCGAGCGCGTCGACCTCGCCACCGGCAAGGTCGAAGTGCTCTACCGCGAGTGCAACGGCGAACCGCTCAAGGGGCCGAACGACATCGTCTTCGACGGCAGGCAGGGCTTCTGGTTTACCGACCTCGGCAAGGTCTACGGCCGGCAGATGGACCGCGGCGCGCTCTATTACGCGCGCACCGACGGCAGCCTCATCAAGGAGGCGGCGTTTCCCATCATCACCCCCAACGGGGTCGGACTTTCGCCGGACGGCGCCACGCTGTACTTCGCGGAGACCGAGACCAGCCGCCTGTGGTCCTTCCGCATCACCGGCGAGGGCGAGCTGGAGAAGCAGCCCTGGCCCTCGGTCCATGGCGGCAGGATCGTCGCCGGCCTGCCGGGCTACCAGCGCTTCGACTCGATGGCGGTGGAGGAGAACGGCAACATCTGCGTGGCCACCCTCATGCGTGGCGGCATCAGCGTGATCTCGCCGGCGGGCGAACTCGTGGAATTCCACGAGGCGCCCGAGCACTATTGCACCAACCTGTGCTTCGGCGGCCCCGGCATGCGCAAGGCCTACGTCACCCTGTCGAACTACGGCACGCTGCTGGAAGTGGACTGGCCGCGCCCCGGCCTGCGGCTGCACTACCAGCGCTGAGCGCTGGCGCCGTCAGGCCCGGGACCGCGCCGGCTCGCACAGGCGCTCGATCTCGCACCGCAGCAGGCCCTGCACGTCGCCGGCGTCGAGCACGCCCCTCAGGCATTCGAGCGGCGGTCGCGTCCAGCGGATCGCCGCGACGGAAATGCACCTCCCCGCCGGCATGGAAGACTGTGGCACCCGGGCGGCCACCTGCAACTCGCCGTGCGTGGCGGCGAGGATCGAATGCGTGGGCCATCCGCCCGACAGGGTTTCGCCGCAGGCGCCGACGCGAAGCAGGACGTGCAGGCCGGCGCAGTCCCCGGCCGCCAGCGCCGTGGCGCGGTGGCCCGGCCGGACCTTCATGCCCGTCCATTCCCATGCCTCGCCGGCCTGCAGCGCCACGATGCAGTGCTGATCGACGATGCCGCGCGGGGCCTTGGCGAGCAGGCGCGTGAAGCGTTCGGCGAATTCCTGGTGGGTCATCGGCATGGCGGGCGGCCCGCCGCGGCGGCGGCAATGTGCCGCAGCATAGGGCGGGCGGGCCACCCGGGGCGCGGGGAAGCTGACCGGCGACGGCGGGCAAATTTCCCGCGTTCCCGCCCTTTCCGCGCGGCGCGACCCCTGCCTAGAATGGGGGCCACCCACCGTCGCCTGCCGGCGCAAGGGCGCCTCCCGTGAACCTCAAGTGGTACCTCATTACGCGCATCTGGCTGCTGGCATTCCTGTGCCTGCTGATGGCCTGCGCCCACGTGCTCTGGAAGACCGACCGCGAGCAGCGGCGCCATGTCGCCGTGGCGCTCGATGCGGTGTCGAACCAGGTCATCAACCGCTTCACCGCCACGTCGATGGGGTTCACGCCGACCGGCTTCGACCGGGAGGGGCGCTTCCTGTTCTGGGACCCCGTGCTCGGCACGGACATCATGAGCGGCGTCTGCGTCCGCTATGTCGATGCGGAGAACAACGTCCGCGCGAGCAGTTGCCGCGGGATGCGCAAGGGCGCCCGCCTCGCCACGGGCGAGTGGAAGGTCCCGGACTGGTTCAGCACGTTCCATCGCCTGGTGCTCGATCCCGGCCGGGAATCGGTGCGTCCGCTGTCCTGGAACGGGCGCGATTTCGGCAGGGTCGTGGCGGCGCTCGATCGCGACGACCAGGTCGCCGAAGCCTGGCGCGAGATCAACGGCCTCATCGGCCTCACCGTGGGGACCGTGCTGGCGCTTTGCCTGCTGGTGTACTTCGTGGTGAGCCACGCCTTGCGCCCCACCCGGGTGATCCTCGCCGGGCTGCGCCGGCTGGAGCAGGGTGACCTCAGCGCCAGGCTGCCGCCGCTGCGGCTGCGGGAACTGCAGAAGATGAGCGAAAGCTTCAACCGGCTCGCGGCGAGCCTCGAGCAGAGCATCGCCGACCGGGCCGATCTCACGCGCAAGCTGGTCAACCTCCAGGAGGACGAGCGCCGCCACCTGTCGCGCGAACTGCACGACGAGTTCGGCCAGTGCCTCGCGGCGATCAATGCCATGGCGGCCAACATCATCCTGACCGCGAAGCGCGAGCGTTCCTCGCTGGGCCGGGAGGGCGAGAACCTGTCCCGCATCGCCGGGCACATGATGCACGCCCTGCGCAACATGCTGAACCGCCTGCGCCCGCCGGGCATCGACGAACTCGGACTGGTGGAAAGCATCGAGGGCCTCGTCGCGCAGTACGGGGGCCGCGGCACGCAGGTCGAGCTGCAGGCGAGCGGCAGCTTCGGCGACGTCCCGGAGACCGTCACGGTCAGCGTCTACCGCATCGTGCAGGAATGCCTGACCAACGTGGCCAAGCATGCGGGGGCGACCCGGGCCACGATCAGGCTGCGCTGGACCGGGCCTTCGCATCCGCAGCACCCCGGCAGCGGCATCGACGTCACCGTGGAGGATGACGGGCATGCCGACGGGCTTTCCTTCC
>DASZQJ010000137.1:0-6391 GCA_035549715.1 Burkholderiales bacterium | reverse complement strand
CGGTCGGTGATCAGGCCGGTGACCAATTTCGCGGGGGTCACGTCGAACGCCGGATTCGCCGCGCCGGAACCCGGGACGCCGATGTCGACCATCGCGGCCTTGCCCTGCCCGTCGCGCCCCTTCACCTGCAGCAGCTCGGCCGCATCGCGCTCCTCGATCGGGATCTCCCGGAGCGCGTCGCGAATGTCCCAGTCGATCGTAGGCGAGGGCACGGCAGCGTAAAAGGGCACGCCGCAATCCCGGGCCGCGAGCGCCTTGAGATAGGTGCCGATCTTGTTGCAAACGTCGCCGCCGGCACTTACCCGGTCTGCCCCCACGATCACGATGTCCACCTTGCCGTGCTGCATCAGGTGCCCGCCGGCGTTGTCGGCGACCAGGGTGTTGGCGACGCCGTGCTGCGAAAGCTCCCAGGCCGTGAGCAACCCCTGGTTGCGGGGCCGAGTCTCGTCGACCCAGACGTGCACGTCGAGCCCGGCATCATGTGCCGCATAGACGGGGGCGAGTGCCGTGCCAACGTCGACGGTCGCCAGCCAGCCGGCATTGCAGTGGGTGAGCACGTTGACGCGGCCCTTCGTTTCCGCGATGGATTGCAGCAGCGCGAGCCCGTGGCGTCCGATGGCACGGTTGAGCACCACATCCTCCTCGGCAATGCGGTCCGCCTCCTGCCACGCGGCGTTGGCGCGTGCCGCGGGTGCCAGCGGCCGCAGGCGCGCGACCATGCGCGAGAGCGCCCATTGCAGGTTCACCGCGGTAGGACGCGTGGCGCCCAGCAGCGCCCCTGCACGTTCGAGCTGCGCATCCGCCGGATCCGATTGCATCGCCAGCGCCATGCCGTAGGCCGCCGTCGCGCCGATCAACGGCGCGCCGCGGACCTGCATCGACCGGATGGCCTGCACCGCCTGCGCGACGTCGTCGAGTTCGACCTCGCGCAACTCGAACGGCAGCCGCGCCTGGTCGATGATGAAGACGCGCCGTCCGTCGCGCCGGATCGTGCGGCGGTCGACGCCCGCGACTCTCATCCGGCGCGGAACCGCCAGACGCCGGCATCGCGGGAGCGCTCGAGGCGTCCCTGGTGCCAGAGGTAGTGCAGGTGGGCGATGGCTTCCCCCATTGCGAAAAACGTCTGGTGGGTATCCAGCGCCCGCCGGAACAGCAGGGGCAGCAGCTCGGCCGCGGTGGCCCCAGAAGCGCAGGCCGCCACGACTTCCGCCAGCCGGTCGCGATGGTGGTCATGCAAGGCCTGCACGCGCAGGTGCGCGCCGCGGAAGGGCAGGCCGTGCGAGGGCAGGACGAGGGTGTCCGGCGGCAGTTCGGCGAAGCGGTCGATCGAGCGCAGGAACAGCTTGAGCGGGTCGCCCTCCGGTTCGGTGGGCCAGACACTCACGTTGGTGCTGATCTTGGGCAGCAGCATGTCGCCCGAGATCAGCACGCCGAGATCCTTGCAGTAAAGCGCCGCGTGCTCCGGCGCATGGCCGTAGCCGACGATCACCCGCCAAAGGCGGCCGCCGATGCGGATGTCGTCGCCGTCCATGATGCGGACGAACTGCGTCGGCGGCTCGGAAACGATCTTGCGATAGGAATTGCCCCGGCCCGCGATCGCGGCCACGCGCTCGGCATCCAGCCCGTGTTCCGCGAACAGCCGCGCTGCGGCGTCGGAACCGTGTCCCGCGTGCACCTGCCATTGCGCATGCGCGGTGAGGTAGTCGGATTCGCTCATCCAGAGCGGCGCCTGGAAACGCCGCGTGAGCCAGCCCGCGTTGCCGAAATGGTCCGGGTGGAAATGCGTCACCAGCACGCGGGCGAGGCCCGCGTCGCCCACCACTTCCGCCAGGATGCGGTCCCAGTAGCCCTGCGTCTGTTCCAGCGCGATGCCGCAGTCCACCGCGGTCCACGCATCGCCGTCGCGCAGCAGCCAGAGGTTGATGTGATCCAGCGCGAACGGCAGCGGCATGCGCAGCCAGTACACGCCTTGCGCCACCTCGCGCACCTCGCCCGGCGCCACGGGGGTCGCGTGGGGAAACTCGAGGGCGAGGGGCGCGGCAGGGCTGTTCATGGGAATCGGAAAGGTAGCGCGGCGGCTTGCGCGGAACACTCGAATTCTACTTTACGTTTACGTAAACTGCGGTTCCCATGGCTGAAGGCACGTATTCCATCACCGACCTGGCGCGCGAGTTCGGCCTGACCACGCGCGCGATCCGCTTTTACGAGGATCATGGCCTGCTCGCGCCGAAGCGCGCCGGCCGGATGCGTGTCTACGGACCGCGCGACCGGGTGCGGCTCAAGCTCACGGTGCGCGGCAAGCGTCTCGGGTTGTCGCTGACCGAGATCCGCGAGCTGATCGACATGTACGACACCACCGGCGACGACCACAGCCAGCTCGAGCGTTTCCTGGAGGTGCTGCACAAGCGCCGCGCCATCCTCGAGCAGCAGCGCGAGGACATCGAGGAGGTGCTGGGCGAGATCGCCGCCTTCGAACAGCAATGCAGGGATTTGCTCGGCGGCCGCGAGGAGGTGCCGGGGATGCCGCGCCGCCGTGGAGCCTAAATTCCAAGTATTTGAAAATATATATTTGTTGCGCACAAATTTGCTGCGGATTTGCAGCAAATGGAATCGAATGGCCTATCAAAGGCGGCCTCTGGAACCCCGACGTCCGCGAAGCGCCAAGTTGTTGGGAAATCGCGATTTTTGCGCAACATTTGTCGGTGTGATTGACGTTAACGTAAACGTCACTTAGAGTCGCAGGCCAGGGAGCGGGGACATGGCGCGTTTCGAGGCGAAGGATCCGGATTTTGCGCAGCGCGTGCAGGCGAGCTTCGATCGCCAGGGCGTGATGGCGCTGCTGGGCGCCAGCGTCTCGCGCATCGAGCCCGGCGAGTGCGAACTGCACCTTCCGTGGCGTCCCGAAGTGACCCAGCAGCACGGTTACTTTCACGGCGGCATCATCGGTACCATCGCAGACTCGGCCGGGGGCTATGCCGCCTACACGCTGATGCCCCACGATTCGAGCGTGCTGACCGTGGAATACAAGATGAACCTGCTCGCGCCGGGCGACGGCGAGCTGCTCGTGGCGCGCGGCAGGGTGATCAAGCCGGGGCGCACCCTGGTGGTGACGCGCGTCGACGCCGTGGTGGTGAAGGACGGCAGGGAAACCCTCTGCGCGACCTTGCTGCAGACGCTGATGACCATGCACGGAAAAAAGGACCAGTGACATGAACCGACCGGAACCCGTGGGCATCGCCTCCTACCCGTCGCTGGGCTTCGACCTCGGCGCGGACATCGACATGCTGCGCGACACGGTCCGCAACTTCGCCGCCCGGGAGATCGCGCCGCGCGCGGCGGAGATCGACGCCAGCAACCAGTTCCCGATGGACCTGTGGCGCAAGCTGGGGGACCTCGGCCTGCTCGGCGTTACCGTCGAGGAAGACTACGGCGGTACGCACATGGGCTACCTCGCGCACGTGGTGGCAATGGAAGAGATTTCCCGCGCCTCGGCCTCCGTCGGGCTGTCCTACGGCGCGCATTCCAACCTGTGCGTCAACCAGATCCGTCGCAACGGCAACGAGGCCCAGCGGCGCAAGTACCTGCCGAAGCTGATCTCCGGCGAGCACGTCGGGGCGCTCGCCATGAGCGAGCCCAACGCCGGTTCCGACGTGGTCAGCATGAAGCTGCGGGCGGAGCGCAAGGGCGACCGTTTTATCCTCAACGGCAACAAGATGTGGATTACCAACGGTCCCGACGCCGACACCCTGGTGGTTTATGCCAAGACCGACGTCGCTGCGGGGCCCAAGGGCATCAGCGCCTTCCTGATCGAGAAGGGGTTCAAGGGATTTTCCACGGCGCAGAAACTCGACAAGCTTGGCATGCGAGGCTCGAACACCTGCGAGCTGGTGTTCCGCGATTGCGAGGTGCCGGCGGAAAACATCCTGGGCGAGTTGAACCGCGGCGTGCAGGTCCTGATGAGCGGGCTCGACTACGAACGCGCGGTGCTCGCCGGCGGGCCGCTGGGGATCATGCAGGCCTGCATGGACGCGGTGATCCCCTACATCCACGAGCGCGAGCAGTTCGGCCAGCCGATCGGCGAGTTCCAGCTCATGCAGGGCAAGGTCGCGGACATGTACACGACCCTGAACGCCTGCCGTGCCTACGTCTACGCGGTGGCGAAGGCCTGCGATCGCGGCGAAACCACCCGCAAGGACGCGGCGGGCGCGATCCTGTACGCCGCGGAAAAGGCCACGTGGATGGCCGGCGAGGCCATCCAGGCGCTCGGCGGCAACGGCTACATCAACGAGTACGCGACCGGGCGCCTGTGGCGCGACGCCAAGCTGTACGAAATTGGCGCGGGGACTTCGGAGATCCGCCGCATGCTCATCGGCCGCGAACTGTTCAACGAGACGCGCTGATTCCCGATGACCGCGGTTGCCGACCAGACCCGGCAGGACGTCGCTTTCCTGATCGCCCAGGGGACGCTGGACGGCTTCAACCGCGTGGTCTTCTACGACGGCGACGCCTGCATGACCGACTGCGAGTTCCGCCGCTCGCCCGCCCCGCGCACGCCGGAGGCCGAGCCGTCGGCCGAGCCCTGGTACCCCGTGGGGCAGAATGACGTGCTTCCGGAGGAATTCGCCGCGCTCCTCCTCGCGGACCCGAAGGTGCGGGCATGCCTCCTCGATCGCCATGCCGGGCTGCTGACCGCGGAGTTCTGGAACCGCAACCGGCAACGCATCGCGGCCGGCCACATCGAGGACGTATTCCCGTATCCCGAGGCGCTGCGGTTTCGCCACCGCTACGCCTTGCACTGACGCCGCCATCGAAACGAGAAGGAGGAACCGACATGCAGAACGACCCCGTCGTCATCGCCGCCGTTGCCCGCACCCCCATGGGCGGCATGCAGGGCGAGCTCAAGGATTTCGCGGCCCCCCAGCTGGGGGCCGCCGCCATTCGCGCCGCCGTGGAGCGGGCGAACCTCAAGCCCGATCTGGTCGAGGAAGTCGTCATGGGCTGTGTGCTGCCTGCCGGCCAGGGCCAGGCGCCGGCGCGCCAGGCGGCGCTGGGCGCGGGCCTGCCGCTGTCGGCCGGTTGCACGACGGTGAACAAGATGTGCGGGTCCGGGATGAAGGCCACCATGCTCGCCAACGACCTGCTGCTGGCGGGCACCAATGCCGTCATGGTCGCCGGCGGCATGGAGAGCATGACCAACGCGCCCTATCTGCTGCCGAAGGCGCGCGCAGGGTACCGGATGGGCCACAACCAGGTCATCGACAGCATGTTCTTCGACGGCCTCGAGGACGCCTACGACAAGGGCCGGCTGATGGGGACCTTCGCCGAGGACTGTGCCGCCAGGTACAGCTTCACGCGCGAGGAGCAGGACAAATTCGCCATCACCTCGCTGCAGCGCGCGCAAAAGGCCAACCAGGACGGCTCGTTCGCCTGGGAAACCGTCCCCATCGCCATCAAGGCGGGCAAGGACGAGCGCTTCGTCGAGCACGACGAGCAGCCGTTCAAGGCCAATTTCGACAAGATCCCGCTGCTGAAGCCCGCGTTCCGCAAGGACGGGACGGTGACGGCGGCGAACTCCAGCTCGATCTCCGACGGCGCGGCGGCGCTGGTGCTGATGCGCCGGTCCACCGCGGAAAAGCTCGGCGTGAAGGCCCTGGCGACCATCGTCGGCCATTCGACGCACGCGCAGGAGCCCGGCTGGTTCTCCACCGCGCCGGTCGGAGCGATCCGCAAGCTGTTCGACAAGACCGGCTGGGAGGCGGGCAAGGTGGACCTGTACGAGATCAACGAGGCCTTCGCCGTGGTGACCATGGCGGCGATGAAGGAGCACAAGCTGCCCCACGAGAAGGTCAACGTGCATGGCGGCGCCTGCGCGCTCGGGCACCCGATCGGCGCCTCCGGCGCCCGCATCCTGGTGACGCTCATCGGCGCGCTGCGCAAGAACAACCTCAAGCGCGGCGTGGCGAGCCTGTGCATCGGCGGCGGCGAAGCGACCGCCATGGCGATCGAACTGACCTAGAGCACGTACAACAATGAGCCACAGAGGGCACAAAGAGCACAGAGGAAAAAGATAGAGAAAAAGTGAATGGAATCTGACGCCGCTCATTGCGGCATGGGATCAACGGAATCCTGGCCACCCCGGGACCTTTCACTCTTGCTCCATTTGTTTTCTCTGTGCTTTCTGTGTCCTCTGTGGCAAACGGTTTGACCGAGGAGAGAGCATGGCTGACAAAAGAATCGGCTTCATCGGCGTGGGCATGATGGGCCACGGCATGGCGAAGAACCTGGCGGCGAAGGGGTTCCCCACCACGATCCTGGGCCACAAGAACCGGGCTCCGGTGGAGGACCTCGTGAAGCAGGGCGCGACCGAGGCGAAGGACGTCGCGAGCCTGGT
>DASZQJ010000136.1:0-1607 GCA_035549715.1 Burkholderiales bacterium | reverse complement strand
GAGGCGGCGGCGCAGTTGCGCCGGCTCCGGTGCCACGAGGCGCAGGGGTATTACTTCTCGCGGCCGATGCCGGCCGGCGAATTCATCGCCTACCTGGGGCGCGGGGCGGTCGCCAGCCTTACGGGCTGAGCGCCGCGGCACGGCGGATTGCACGCCTGGTTCGACCCCCAGGGCACGGCGGTCAGCAAAGACGGCGGCCGGTCCAGGATCCTCGATGTCCCCGCGCGCAATGCCGGCATCCTCGGCAGCTTCTCCCGCGGGCCGGGCATGGTCACGTACTACGCGAACGGCATGGGATTGAAATGATTGGGTGAGGCGAAAGGCGTGAGGCGTGAGGCGCGAGGCGCAAAGGGCATTCCACCCTTCACTCATTCCCCCTTCACGCCTTCACGTCCTCAAAGGGGCTTGCCGGGATCGATGAGCGTGCGCCACATGTGCGCCGTCGGGCTGGCGTCATTGCCCAGGCCCTCCTTCGGCTGCCTGAAGTGGCGGCCGATGATGTCGGTGAAGGGTTCGATCGACCACTGGATCGCGCGGTCGAAGGCGTAGTCGTCGCAGATCGTGATGTTGCGCGAATGCATGTACCACTTGTGGTTGCGCGCATGTTCGTACGCGGCCTGGATGTACGCGGGCGGCCGGTAGTCCTCGCCGAACATGGTGTGGTACATCTGCGGGTACTCGTAGCCCACCGATTCATCCGGGAAGAAACGCAGGGCCTGGTGGTAGCGGATCGCCCAGGAAACCTTTTCCGGGACGTAGGGCTCGACCAGCTGCGCCCCCCACCAGCCGTGGTCGGGGCGCACGACGGCCAGGCCGATGTCGTGCAGCAGGCAGGCGAGGATGCTTTCCTCGTCCATCCCGGCCTTCATGGCCTGCATCGCCGTCTGCACGCAGTGCGGAGCGGCTGCGGTGGGCAGGCCGAACTTCGGCGTGTTCAGGCGCAGGTTGAAAATGTCGGCGAGCGTCGGCTTGTCCGGCATGGGCGCGTCGGGCGTCGCCGGGCGGACGCGCGCGAACGCGGTGCCGATGTCCTTCAAGTCCTGCTGACGTTCCTCGCTCAGTTCACTTTGCTTCACGGGTCACCTCATTCATTCCGGCTTCAATCCACAACTCAACGCCTCTGCGTTGGGGTGCATTGTCTCATCCAAAACATGCCCGAACGACCCCGCCATCGACGCGCAACGCCGCGCCGTTGGTGGCGCTGGCCAGCGGGCTGACGACGTAGGCCACCATGGTGGCGACCTCGTCGGGGGTGGCGTAGCGCTTGAGCAGGGAGCTGGGCCGCACCTTCTCGAAGAATTCCTTCTCGAATTCCGGGAACGGCTTGCCCTGGGAGCGCCTGGCGATGGCGGCCTTGTTCCCCTCGGACAGCGTCGGGCCCGGCAGCACGGCGTTGACCGTCACGCCGGTGCCCACGCAGGTCTCGGCCAGGCCGCGCGAGATGGCGAGCTGGGCCGTCTTGGTCATGCCGTAATGGATCATGTTGTCCGGGATCTGGATGCCGCTCTCGCTGCTGATGAACACGATGCGGCCCCAGCCGCGCTGCTTCATCCCGGCGAGGTAGGTGCGCGACAGGCGCACGCCGCTCATGACGTTGATGTCGAAGA
>DASZQJ010000135.1:0-12497 GCA_035549715.1 Burkholderiales bacterium | reverse complement strand
GTGGCGCCGGGCGCCCGGGTGATCCGGGCCCGATGCCTCTTCGCGGTGGAAGATTCGAAGACGCAAGAGGTCTCCGTCGACTTGCCGGTCACCTTGCAGGCGGGCCGCCGCTACCAGGTCCGCAATGGCATCGAAAGCAATGCGGTGGTCTTCTGGGTGGAAGACCTGCAAACCCGGTCACTGGCGGGAAAGAAAGTCACCGTTGGCACGACCCCCTCGACCTCATCGCCCTCGGAAGTCGTGATGGGAAACGCCGCTCTCGTGTTGCTGAGGGTATTGCTGCTGATCGGCACCGGCCAGTGATTGTGCCCGGCGATTGGGACGCGCCTTGAAAGCTTCTGTGGTGGAATGGCGTTCCCGTGAATGCCAGGCGTTGACCGGATGACCCCCGACCCAAGCCGAGACCGCGCCCTGTCCTCGGTCCTCTCCGATTTCGGCGGCGTCTATTTCGCCAACGCCGTCGTCGCCTTCCTGTTCGCCGCCTCCGGGCCGATCGCGATCATCCTCGCCATCGGCACGCGCGGGGGCCTGTCGCCCGCCGACCTGGCGTCGTGGATCTTCGGCGCGTTTTTCATCAACGGGCTCATCAGCATCGCGTTCTGCTGGCGCTACCGGCAGCCGCTGGTCTTCTTCTGGACGATCCCGGGCGCGGTTCTGGTCGGCCCGGCGCTGGGCCATCTGTCCTGGCCGGAGGTCATCGGCGCTTACGTCGCCACCGGTGTGCTCATGCTGGTGCTCGGCCTGTCCGGATGGGTGCGCCGGGCGATGGACGCGGTGCCCATGCCGATCGTCATGGGCATGGTGGCGGGGGTGTTCCTGCGCTTCGGCCTCGACCTCGTGTACGCGGTCCGCGACGATGCCCTGATCGCCGCGCCGATGGTCGCGGCCTTCCTCGTGCTCGGCGCCTCGACGCGGGGGTCGAAGTTCCTGCCGCCGCTGATCGGCGCCCTTGCGGTCGGGGCCATCATGGTCGGCGTGCTCGGGCGGTTCGAGCCGGGGGCGGGGGCCGATCTGCTCGCGCATCCGAACCTCCACCTGCCGGTGTTTTCCTGGAACGCGATGGTCGAACTCGTGGTGCCGCTCGCGATCACCGTGCTCGTGGTGCAGAACGGGCAGGGCATCTCGGTGCTTCGCGCCGCGGGCCACGAGCCGCCGGTGAACGCCGTCGCCTCGGCTTGCGGCGTGGGTTCGATCTTTTCCGCTTTTGTCGGCGCGGTGTCGACCTGCCTGACGGGGCCGGTCAACGCCATCATTTCCGCGTCGGGAGAGCGGCACCGGCAATACACGGCGGGCATTGCCGTCGGCCTGCTGGCGCTCGCGTTCGGCCTGTTTGCGCCGGTTTTCACGCGCCTCATGCTCGCGACGCCCAAGGCGTTCATCGCCACCCTCGCGGGGCTGGCGATGCTGCGCGTGCTGCAAGGCGCGTTCACGGTGGCGTTCCGTGACCGCTTCGCGCTCGGCGCGCTGGTGACCTTCCTCGTGACCGTGGCCGACATCCCGATCTTCAACGTCGGCGCGCCGTTCTGGGGGCTTGTCATCGGCTACCTTGCCTCGCGCCTGCTCGAGCGCAAGGATTTCTCCGCGCGCTGACGGCACGGGCGGCAGGCATGCTAGATTCCCGCGAAACGCGCGACCGGCGCGACAAGGGAGATTCGGCATGACGGCGGAAGCCTGGACCCAGCTGGAACGAGACACGGCGGCGCGCGTCGCGAACCCGGGCGTGAGCCCGCTCGGGGAGATGCGCAGGCGCTCCGGGCTGCAGTTCCTGCAGGACATCGTCGCCGGGGTGCTGCCCCTTCCGCCCATCGGCAAGGCGATGAACTTTTTCCCCATCGAGGCGACGGAAGGCCGCGTGGTGTTCCAGGGCACGCCGAGGTTCGACTTCTACAATCCGATCGGCAGCATCCACGGCGGCTGGGCCTGCACGCTGCTCGACTCCTGCATGTCCTGCGCGGTGCAGACCACGCTTAAGGCCGGCTTTGCCTATACGACGGGCGAGCTCAAGGTGAACATGGTGCGACCGATCACCGGGAACACCGGACCGCTGCGTGCGGAGGGCAGGGTCATCCATCCGGGCCGCCAGCTCGCCACCGCGGAAGGCAGGATCGTCGGCCCCGACGGCAAGCTTTATGCGCACGGCACGACTACGTGCCTGATTTTTCCGCTGCCAGAGGAAAACTAGGGAAGCGGGGCAGGGGACGAGGGGCGGGGGGCAATGACGCAGAATTGCGGGGACGTGGGAATTGTGACAATGCCACGTCAGTGCAAATGAACTCGAAAGCATGAGAGCGCGGTCTAAACTCCTTTCCTCTTTCCTCTTTCCTCTTTCCTCTTTCCTCTTTCCTCTTTCCCCTTTCCTCTTTCCTCTTTCCCCTTTCCCCTTTCCCCTTTCCCCTCCCACCCCTCGCCATGCTCCGTCCCTGCACCTGCGCCGACTTCGACGCGATCCACGCGATCATCAACGATGCCGCGGCCGCCTATCGTGGCGTCATCCCCGCGGATTGCTGGCACGAGCCTTACATGACCCGCGAGGCGCTGGCCGCCGAGATCGAAAAAGGCGTGCGCTTCTGGGGCTGGGAAGAGCCGGGCGGGCTCGCCGGCGTGATGGGCATCCAGGACGTGCAGGACGTGACGCTCATCCGGCACGCCTACGTTCGCACGGACCGACGGGGCAGGGGCATCGGCGGCAGGCTGCTAGCGCACCTGCGTGCGCTCACGGCGCGGCCCCTGTTGATCGGCACCTGGGCGGCGGCAGGCTGGGCGATCGCGTTCTATGAAAAGCACGGCTTCCATGTCGTCGACGAGGCGCGCAAGACGGTGCTCCTCAAGATGTACTGGACGATTCCCGACCGCCAGGTCGAGACCTCCGTCGTCCTCGAGGAACGGGCCCGCAATTCGGGCTGAGGCGTGCACAACCTTCAGGCGGCGGGCGCGCACGATGCCCGCTTCCGGTGCCTGTCCCGCCGGCGCGTTTTGCGAATGGTGAAAAGCAGCGCGCCGGGCAGCGCCCAACTCCCCGATCCCTCGACGGTTTCCCCGCAGTAATCCCGCTTGTCGTTGCGTAATCCGCGACGGGATGGCGTGGCGCGCTTGTTGCAAAGGTCGGCCCGTTCGCCGACAGGGCGCCGGCGAACGCACCACGACAGGATGCGCCCGATCCAGCCAAACAAGGGGAACCCCAATGTCCGACCACCACGACGGCTGCTGCGAGCACTCGCACGCCGCAGACCTTCCCGCCGCCACCGAAGATTCCGCGCAGGTCGATGCCAGCCGGCGCCAGTTCGTCTGGGGCTCGCTCGCCGCCGGCGGCGCCGCCGTCTCCGCCGCCACGATGTCGATCCCCTACGTCTCCACCGCGCAGGCGCAGGGCCTGGACCCGGTGAAGTCCGGCGTGCGCAACCACTATTACCTGGCCGCCAGCGACAAGACGGTGCACTGGGGCTACTTCAGCAAGAAGCTCAAGCCCGTCGTCACGATCGACTCGGGCGATTTCGTGACCATCGAGGCCATCACCCACCACGCCTACGACGACTACGAGCGCCTCATCAAGGGCGATCCGGGCGTGGAAAGCATCTTCTACTGGGACAAAAAGAAGAAGAACGTGAACCGGCGCGGGGCGGGCCCGATGGACGCCTCCATCAAGGGCCGCGGCGCGGGCGAGGGCTTCGGCGTGCACATCTGCACCGGGCCGGTGTTCATCAAGGATGCGGAGCCGGGCGACATCCTCGAGGTGCGCATCGTGGACGTGAGCCATCGTCCCTGCGCCAACCCGAAGTTTCCCGGCAAGACCTTCGGCATCAACGCCGCCGCCTGGTGGGGCTTCCACTACAACGACCTCATCGAGGAGCCGAAAAAGCGCGAGGTCATCACGGTCTACGAGGTGGACGCCACGAAGGAGCGCAGCTGGGCCAAGGCGGTCTACAACTACAAATGGGAGCCGCAGACCGACCCGTTCGGCGTCACCCACAGCATCATCGACTACCCCGGCGTTCCGGTCGACCACAGCACCATCAAGGAAAACCACGGCATCCTCAAGGACGTGCGCATCCCGGTGCGGCCGCACTTCGGCGTCATCGGCCTGGCGCCCAGGGAAGCCGACATCGTGGACTCGATCCCGCCCGGCCCCTTCGGCGGCAACATCGACAACTGGCGCATCGGCAAGGGCGCCACCATGTACTACCCGGTGCAGGTGCCCGGCGCCTTGTTCTCGGTGGGCGACCCGCATGCCTCGCAGGGCGATTCCGAGCTGTGCGGCACGGCGATCGAATCCTCGCTCACCGGCACCTTCCAGCTCATCCTGCACAAGAAGGCGTCGCTCGAGGGCACCACGCTCGAAGACCTCCAGTACCCGCTGCTGGAAACCCAGGACGACTGGCTGATCCACGGTTACAGCTACGCCAACTACCTGGCGGAGCTGGGCGCCAATGCGCAGTCCGAGATCTACTCCAAGTCCTCGGTCGACCTCGCGCTGCGCGACGCCTTCCGCAAGGTGCGCCACTTCCTGATGACGACCCAGGGGCTGACCGAGGACGAGGCGATCTCGCTCATCACCGTCGGCGTGGACTTCGGCATCACCCAGGTGGTCGACGGCAACTGGGGCGTGCACGCCATCGTCAAGAAGGCGCTGTTCGCGGGCCGGTCCGACTTCTGAGCAGGCCTGCAACCACGGAGAGGGCGCCGCGAGGCGCCCTTTTTGTTTGTACACTGCCGCCATGCACGCGACCTGTCCGCAACGCATCGTCTGCCTGACCGAGGAGCCCACCGAGGTGCTGTACGCCCTCGGGGAGGAGCATCGAATCGTCGGCATCTCCGGCTTCACGGTGCGGCCGCCGCGGGCGCGCAAGGAAAAGCCCAAGGTGTCGGCGTTCCTCAGCGCGAAGGTCGACGAGATCGTGGCGCTCGAGCCGGACCTCGCCATCGGCTTCTCGGACATCCAGGCCGACATCGCGCAGGCGCTCATCAAACGCGGCGTCGAGGTCTGGATCAGCAACCATCGCTCGGTCGGCGGCATCCTCGGCTACGTGCGGCGACTCGGCGCCATGGTCGGCGTGGCGGAAAAGGCCGGGAATTACGCGCAATCGCTCGAAGCGCACGTCGCCGCGGTGCAGGCGAAAGCGGCGCTGCTGAAAAAGCGTCCGCGCGTCTATTTCGAGGAATGGGACGAGCCCCAGATCAGCGGCATCCGCTGGGTGAGCGAGCTGGTGGGCATCGCGGGTGGCGACGACATTTTCCCGGAGCGTGCAGTGGCGAGCCTTGCGAAGGAACGCATCCTCGCCGATCCGGCCGAAGTCATCGCGCGCCAGCCGGACATCATCATCGGCTCCTGGTGCGGGAAGAAATTCCGGCCGGAGAAGGTGTCGGCGCGGCCAGGGTATGACGCCATCCCCGCGGTGCGCGACGGCGAGCTGCACGAGGTGAAGTCGCCGATCATCCTGCAGCCGGGGCCGGCGGCGCTCACCGACGGGCTGGATGCGCTGCACCGGATCGTGACTCGCTGGGCCGGCGCGCAATAACAAGGGGTTGCCTCGCGTCGCAGAAGAATGGAACGAATCCCGATTCGCGCTTGTCCCTTGTCTGCATCTCGAGAAGGAGACAACCATGAGCGAAGACAGGACGAAACGCGACCTGGCGGACCAGAAGCCGATCGACATCGAGGACGAGCAAGTCGTGCGCTACTGGTCGGAAATGCTGTGCATCACGCCGGACCGGCTGCGGGTGGTGGTGGGCAAGGTCGGCCCGCTCGCGGGCAAGGTGAGGGAAGAGCTGCGCCGGTCGTAAGCTTCAGGGGCGAACGCCCATGCGCCGTTCCTTCGCCCGCACCAGCGCGCTGATGACCTCGTTGTAAGGCGCGGCCACGCCGGCGGCCTTCGCGGCCGGCGGGATGGCGCCGTTGATGGCCTCGATTTCCGACATGCGGCCGGCCATGTGGTCGAGCAGCATGGACGGCCGTGCGTTGGGGATCTTCTCCCCGAAGGCGCGCACGTAGGCGACTGGATCGTTGAAGTCGAGTTTGATGCCCCGGGCGCGCGCCACATTGTAGGCCTCGGTGGCGCAGCCGGAGGCGACGAGCCACGTGTCGGGGTCGTTCATGACCTCGGCGATGGTGCGCTCGGTGACGCTGCAGGTGCCGGAATAGCAGACGTTGCAGATCAGCTTCTCCCAGACGAGCTGGTCGATGTCGTCGAAGCCCTTCACCTTGAAGCCGCCGGACTTCCAGACGTCCTCGATCCTGCGCAGGCGGGCGCTGACCGGCCCGGAAAATTCACCGAGGCGCACCAGCTCCCAGCCGTTGTGGTGCGCATGGCCCGGACCTTTCATCGACGCGCCGAAGCCGCCCACCACCCCGACCATCACGCGCTCGCGGCCGAGCACACGCGCCGCGGTGTCCGGCCCGCCGAGGCCGTTCTGGATCGACAGCACCACGGTATCCTTGCCGATGAGCGGCGCCATGGACTGCGCCGCCTTCTCGACGTGCATCGCCTTGGTCGCGAGGATCGCGAGGTCGCAGGGCCCGGCGTCGGCGGGGTTGGTCGTGGCGTTGAGCCTGACCGTCCGGTCACCCGAGGCGCCTTCCAGGCGCAGGCCTTTCGCCCGCATGGCGTCGACGTGTTCCTTCCAGCTGTCGATTGCCCAGACCTCGTGGCCCGCATCCGCCAGCAGCGCCGCATAGACGCTGCCCATCGCCCCGCATCCCACCACCGCGATCTTCATCCCGCTTCTCCTTGCCGTCGGTTGCCGCTGCCCGGGCATCATAAGGCAAAGGCGGCCGCGCCTTTGATACCATCGGAATCCATCGCCAGCCGGCGGCTGCGACCGCCGGCATCACAGCCGAGGAGGAGAGCGTCATGAAAGGCGTCGTATTCGCGGGCGACCGCAAGCTGCAGATCCTGGATTTTCCCGATCCCACGCCCGGCCCCGGCGAGGTGGTGCTCGAGATCAAGGCTTCCGGCATGTGCGGCAGCGACCTGAAGTTCTACCGGGCCGTGGGCGGCGCCTCGTCGCTGGGCCTGGGCAAGATCAGCGGTCCGCTCATCGCCGGACATGAACCTTGCGGCGTGGTGGCCGCGGTCGGCCCCGGCGTTCCCGAGAACCAGGCCAGGGTCGGCATGCGCGTCATGCAGCACCACTATCGCGGCTGCGGCGTCTGCGAGCATTGCAGCACCGGCTGGATGCAACTGTGCGTGGAGGGGGTGAAGGAAGTCTACGGCGCGACCGGCCACGGCGCGCACGCCCGCTACATGAAGTGCCCCGCCCGCACGCTGGTCCCGCTGCCCGAGGAGCTGTCGTTCGAGGCGGGTGCGGCCATCTCCTGCGGCACCGGCACGGCGTGGGGCGCGCTGCATCGCCTGGGCCTCACGGGGGACCAGACCATCGCCATCTTCGGCCAGGGGCCGGTGGGCCTGTCGGCGACGCTGCTGGCCTCCGAGATGGGTGCGCGCGTGATCGCGCTGGACACCGGCGAGGAGAGGCTTGCGCGGGCGAAGGAATTCGGCGCCGACGTGCTGATCAATCCGGCGAAGACCGAGAACGTCGTGCAGGCCATCCGGGATGCCACGCACGGCCGCGGCGCGCATGCCTCGATGGATGCCTCGTCCTCGCCCAAGGCGCGGGCGGACGCCGTCAAGTGCGTGCGCACCTGGGGCAAGGCCTGCTTCGTGGGCGAAGGCGACACCGTGACGCTCGACGTGAGCAACGACATGCTGCGCCGGCAGGTCACGATCATCGGCTCCTGGACGTTCTCGTCCATCGGCCAGGGCGACTGCGCCCGGTACGTCGCCGACCGCGGCATCGACATCGACCGGCTGTTCACGCATCGCTGGAAGCTCGAGCAGGCCGAGGAGGCCTACAAGTTGTTCGACAAGCAGACGTCCGGCAAGGGCGTCATCCTGCCGTCGTAAGGACGGCGATCGGGGAGGGCGCATGGAACCGGGCAAGGGACGCATCGTTGTCGTCACCGGCGGGGCGAGCGGCATCGGCCGCGCCTGCTGCCGCGTGCTGGCGGCCAAGGGATGGAAGGTCGTCGTCACCGACGTGGACGAGGCGGGCGCCCGCAAGGTCGCTGCGGACGTCGGCGGCACGGCGTACCGCCTCGACGTCGGCGACGCCGAGGCGATCGAAGCCGTGGCCGGGCGCATCGAGCGGGAGGCGGGGCCGGTGTTCGGGCTGGTGAACAGCGCCGGCATCCTGGCCGCGCCGGTGCCCCCGGAGAAACTGCCCGTCGAGGAATGGGACCGGGTGGTGCGCATCAACCAGCGCGGCACCTACCTCGCCTGCGTGGCCTTCGGCCTCAAGATGGCGCAGCGCGGCGTAGGCGCGATCGTCAACATCTCCTCGATCAACGCGTTTCGCGCCATGCCCTTCCACGGCTACGCGCCCACCAAGGCGGCCATCGCGTCGATCACCATGAACCTCGCCGCGGAGTGGGGGCCGAGCGGCGTGCGGGTCAACGCCGTCTCCCCCGGGTTCACGCGCTCGCCCGCCCTGCAGGCGAAGATCGATTCCGGCGAGCGCGACGTGGGCGCCATCGAGCGCGCCACGGCCCTGCGCCGGCTGATGGAGCCCGAGGACAGCGCCTACGCGGTGGCCTTCCTGCTCGGGGACGAGGCGGCCGGCATCACGGGCGTGAACCTGCCGGTCGAGGGCGGCTGGCTGGTGATGCCGTCCTGGCAGAGCTATCCCGGCATCCGGGGCGATTGGCCCTGAGGCGCCCCGCCCGCCGCCGATGCTTCCCGACCTCGTCTCCCTCGCGCTGTTCGTGCGCGTCGCGGAAACCCGCAGCATCACCAAGGCGGCCCAGGCCGCGCACATCGCGCTCGCCGCGGCGAGCCGCCGCATCAGCCTGCTCGAACACCAGTACGGCGTGAAACTGCTGGAGCGCACCGCGCGCGGCGTGGAGCTCACGCCCGCCGGCCGCGCCCTCGTGCACCGCGCGCGCCTCATGCTCAGCCAGGCGGACCAGCTGCGCGCCGAGCTCGACGAGCACGCCTCGGGCGGGCGCGGCCACGTGCGCCTGCAGGCGAGCGAGTCGGCCATTTCCCAGTTCCTGCCCGAGGACCTCGCTTCGTTTTCCGCGATCGCGCCGCAGGCGGCCATCGCGCTGGAGGAGCGTTTCAGCGGCGAGATCGTGCAGGCCTTGCGCGAGGGCGCCACCGACATCGGCGTCATCATGGAAGGCACGCCGACCGAGGGCCTGCAGTGCTTCGATTACAGGACGGACCAGCTGGTGGCGGTGGTCCCGCGCAAGCATCCGCTGCGCAGCCGCCAGGTGATGTTCTCGGCGCTGCTGGACCATGAATTCGTCGCCCTGGAGAGCGCGACCGCCATCACGCGGCTGCTGATCGACCAGGCGGCCGTGGCGCGCAAGCCGCTGCGGGCCCGCATCCAGGTCCACAGCTTTGCCGCGCTGTGCAAGATGATCGAGGCGGGCCTGGGCGTCGGCGTGCTCCCGGAGGGTGCGGCGAAGCCGTTTGCCGCGGCGAAGCAATTGCGCCTGGTCCCGCTCGGCGATGCCTGGGCGCGGCGGCGCATGTTCATCTGCGTGCGCAGCTATGGCGCGCTGCCGGCGATCGCCCGCCGGCTGGTCGACCATTTGCAGCGCACCAATTAAGCCGCGGCCGCGACGGGTTTCGCAATCCGCGAAGTCTCCGTTGCCCGATTTCGCATTCCCGCCGCCAGCGCGCGAAGCCATCCTGCTAGGATTGTCCGGCACCGCCGCGTGCGGGCGTGGACGGAAACATCCTGAAATGCCGTCGTGAGCTTGCAGGGCCCCGCAGAGGGCCATTCCAACCACAAGGAGGAGAACATGTCGCAGCATCGAACCAGGCTGGGAAATCGTCGTGGCTTCATCCAGGCGGCCGGCGCGCTGACCGCCGCCGCGGGACTCGGGTTTCCGTACATCTCGCGGGCGCAGAACAAGCCGATCCGCATCGGCGTGCCCACCATCCTCTCGGGACGCGTGGCGCAGCTGGGCATCTCGTCGCGCAACGCGATCCAGATGGAAGTGGACAAGTTCAACGCCGCCGGCGGGCTGGGCGGCCGTCCCATCGAGATCATCACGCGCGACTCCAAGGGCAAGCCCGACGAGGCTGCGAACAACGTGCGCCAGCTGGTCAACGGCGACGGCTGCGAGATCATCCTCAGCGCGGAGTCGTCCGCGGGCGCCTTTGCCGTGCAGGAAGTGATCCGCGAGCTCAAGGTGCTGTGCCTGCACACCAACTCCGAGACCTCGTCGCTGACGGCGGACCCCAAGATCCGCATCCCGGAGGCGTTCCGCACCTGCCGCCAGGGCATCCACGACGCCATCGTGAGCGCCGCCTACGCCGGCAACGTGGCCAAGGCCAACAACCTCAGGACCTGGATGAGCTGCTCGCCCGACTATGCCTACGGGCGCGACAACACCTCGCTGTTCGTCGAGTACCTGAAGCAGTTCAATCCGTCGATCGAGATCGTCGGCGAGGCCTGGCCCAAGCTGTTCCAGGCGGACTACACGGAGAACATCACCAAGATCCTGCAGGCGAAGCCCCAGGCGCTGTACTCCGCCCTCTGGGCGGGAGACCTGGTGTCCTTCGTCGACCAGGCGGGCATCTACAACCTGTTCGGGCAGACCAGCCTGTTCGCGATCAACATGGCGGACTACACCACGCTCACCGCGGTCAAGAACCTGCCCGCGGGCATCCACTCGGCCACGCGCTACATCAAGACCTATCCCGCCACGGCGGAGAACGAAGCCTGGGGCGAGGCCTACCACAAGAAGTTCGAGGACTACCCCACCAACTGGTCGTGGGAGAATGCCGTGGCCGCCAACTTCGTGTTCGAGGCGCTGAAGAAGACCAAGTCGACCAGCAGCGCCAAGCTGGCCGACGCGATCCGCGGGGCAAAGATCAAGTCGCCCTTCGGCGCCGACGGCACCATCACCATGCGCGCCGAGGACCAGACCGTGATCGGCTACGCCCTGGGATGGGGGACGACCATCCCCAAACCGCCCTACGTGCCCAAGGTCACGCCGGGGGACTGGAAGACCATCCTCCAGCACGAGGCCGAGTGGAAAAAGAAGATGGGATACGCCTGACCGGCACCGCAATGCGCCGCGGCGCCCCGCGCGCCGCGGCCCTTCCGAGTTCCCAACCCGTCCGGAGCTTTCCTTGGATTTCCAGGCCCTGCTGTCCTGCTTCTCGTCCGCCTCCTGCGTGGTCACGCAGACCACGGGCGGACTCATCAGCGGCATGCTGCTGTTCCTGGTGGCGGCCGGCCTGTCGCTCATCTTCGGCACGCTGAAGGTCGTCAATTTCATGCACGGCTCCCTGTACATGCTGGGCGCCTACTTCGCGTACTCGCTGTACACGGCCACCGGGAGCTACGCGATCGCGGTCGTCGGCGCCGCGCTGGGCGTGGGCCTGTTCGGGCTCGTCTTCGAGCGCCTGTTCATGAGCCGCGTCTACAACACCGACGTGCTCATGCAGCTGCTGGTGTGCTACGGCTTCATCCTCATCCTGGATGACGCGGTGAAGATCCTCTGGGGCGCCGAGTTCCTGTCGATGGGCATGCCGGCCGCCTTCCAGCGCCCGCCCATCCTGCTCGCCGGCGGCGTGCTGCCGGTGTTCTACCTGTTCCTGATCGGCATCACGCTTGCCGTCGCGCTCGCCCTCGGCCTGCTGATCACGAAAACCCGCGCGGGCAAGATCGTGCGCGCCGCGGCGGTGAATCCTTCCATGACGTCGGCGCTGGGGATCAATACGGCCCTGGTCTTCGGCGGCGTGTTCGCCCTGGGCGGGCTGCTGGCCGGCCTGTCGGGCGCGCTGGCGGCGCCGGTGCGCTCCATGGTGGCGGGCATGGGCTTCTCGATCCTGATCGAATCCTTCATCGTCACCGTGATCGGCGGCATGGGCTCGATCACGGGCGCGCTGGTCGGGGCGCTGTTGATCGGCCTGGTGCGCAGCTTCGGCACCATCGGCTTCCCGCTGTTCACGGAAGGCATCATGTTCCTGTTCATGACCGTGGTGCTGATCGTCAAGCCCAGCGGGCTGTTCGGCAAGGAGCTCTGACGCATGCCGCGCGCCACCTTCCGCCGCGACCTCCTGATCGCCGCCGCCGCCCTGGCGCTGCTGCTCGCGCTGCCGCTGGCCTTTCCCGGCAAATCGTTCTCGGACTTCATGATCCGCCTGTCGGCGTTCGCGGTGTTTGCGACGTCGCTGAACCTGCTGGTGGGCTACACCGGGCTGGTGTCCTTCGGCCACGGGCTGTTCTACGGCCTGGGCGCCTACACCTTCGCGCTCTCGATGCAAAAGCTGGGCACTTCGATCCCGTCGGCCTTCGGGCTCACCCTGCTGATGAGCGCGGGTGTCGCCGCCGTGGTCGGGGCCATCTGCATCCGCCTCAAGGAGATCTATTTCTCCTTCCTGACGCTCGCCTTCCAGATGCTCCTGCACAGCATCATCATCGCCTGGACGCCGGTCACCGGCGGCGACCAGGGGCTGACGGGCGGCATTCCGCGCCCGCCC
>DASZQJ010000134.1:0-8573 GCA_035549715.1 Burkholderiales bacterium | reverse complement strand
ACGTTCGGCAGCAACAGCGCCCGGCTCTGCGGCAGCCGCTCCTGCGCCGCAATGTACGAAGCCTTCGCCCCCGCGTACACCGCATCCTGCAGCTGCGCCTCCCGGTACACCCCCAGCAGGTCCGCCGAATGCGCGCAGGGCGCGGCGGTCAACACGACCGCCAGCATCGCCTTCTTGATCATCTGCCTCTCCCTTTTTTCCTGATGTTGACCACTTTTGCGGGCTTGGCGCCCTTTTTCCCGTCCCCGCCCTGTGCCAGCAGGCCGCCGATGAACACGTCGAGGTGCTGTTCGAGGTACTTCTCCGCGTCCACGCACTTGCTGTCGCAGGTATCGAAGGAATAGCGCCACAGCAGCATGACCAGCATCGGCGCCGTCACCAGCCGGGTCGCGTAATTGGTGTCCATGCGCCGGAACTCGCCGCTCGACATCCCGGTCTCCATGACGCTTTCGATGAGCCGGTAGCTGCGCGAGATGACCTCGTCGAAATAGAACTGGCCGATCTCGGGAAAATTGCGGCACTCCGAGATCATGAGCTTGGGGATGCCGCCCAGCTTCGACGACCCGACCGATTGCCACCAGCCGAACATGATCTTGCGCAGCAGGTCGCCTGCGCTGCCGCGATGCTCCTCGTGCAGCTTCTCGCCGTGCTCGATCAGCGGCACGATGCCCGAGCGGATGACCGCCTTGAACAGCTCTTCCTTGCTGGAAAAATATAGGTAGAGCGTCCCCTTGCTGACGCCGGCCCGCGCCGCCACATCGTCCAGGCGGGTCGCGGCGAAACCGCGCTCGACGAACAGGTCGAGGGCTGCGGCCATCAGCTCGGCGGGACGTTCCTCCTTGCGGCGGGTCCAGCGCCGGTCGGTACGCTGCTGCGGGATCATGAACGAGGGTAATAAATGACTGAGCGGTCAGTAATATACACTTGTATTACAAAGGGTCAACAGATTTTCCGGGGGGCGGCCGCCCGTCCTTCCCTATAATTTTTGCAAGCGGCCGCCGCCGCTGGAGCCTTGCCATGCAGCAGATCCGTCCCCCTGCCGTCGCCGGAGCATTCTATCCGGCGGATCCCCGTGCCCTGCAATCACAGGTGGCCGGGATGCTGGACGCGGCTGCGGCCGGCGCGGCCGCCCGCCCCAAGGCCCTGATTGCGCCCCACGCCGGCTATGTCTACTCGGGCCCGACCGCCGCCCGCGCCTACGCCCCGCTGCTTCGCTTCCCGGGGCAGATCCGCCGGGTCGTGCTCCTCGGGCCGGCGCACCGGGTGCGGCTGGAGGGCCTGGCCCTGCCGTCCGTGCAGGCCTTCGTCACTCCGCTCGGCAGCGTGCCCCTGGACGGCGCGGCGATGGAGGCCATCCGCGGGCTGCCGCAGGTCTGCGTCAGCGACCTCGCCCACGCCCAGGAGCACTCCCTCGAGGTGCACCTGCCTTTCCTGCAGACGGTCCTGGGGAGCTTCGACCTCGTGCCCCTGGTGGTGGGCAGCGCCTCCCCGTCCCAGGTGGCCGAGGTCCTCGATCGCCTTTGGGGCGGGGACGAAACGCTGGTGGTGGTCAGCTCCGACCTCTCCCATTACCTGGGTTACGAGCAGGCCCGGGCCCTCGACGCCGGCACTGCCCGGCGCATCCTGGCACTGGACACGGGCATCGACCACGAGATGGCTTGCGGCGCCACTCCGGTGAACGGCCTGCTGGCGCTCGCCCGGCGACGCGGCCTCGAGCCCCACCTGCTGGACCAGTGCAACTCCGGCGACACCGCCGGCGATCGCAATCGCGTCGTGGGCTATGCCGCGTTCGCCTTCTACCCCGCGGAATCCCGGGTCGCGACGCCGGACCTGCCCGACGGCACGACGCTGGTCGGCCTGGCGCGGGCGTCGATCAGCGGCCGCTTCGGGCTGCGCTTCGAGCGCCGCGACACCCATCCGGCGCTGGACCGCCCTGCTGCCACTTTCGTCACGCTGAACAAGGAGGGCCGGCTGCGCGGCTGCATCGGCAGCCTGGCCCCGCATCGCAGCCTGCGCGAGGACATCGAGGCCAACGCCCAGGCCGCGGCGTTCTCGGATCCGCGCTTCGAGCCGCTGAAGTTCGAGGAACTGCGCGACATCGCCATCGAGGTATCGGTGCTCTCCCCGATGGAGCCCGTGGAATTCTCCAGTGAGGCCGAGCTGCTCGCGCAGTTGAAGCCCGGTGAGGACGGCCTGGTCCTGCAGTACGGCGGCCGGCGCGGCACCTTCCTGCCCCAGGTCTGGGAGAGCCTGCCGGCGCCCGCGGATTTCCTGGGCGAGCTCAAGCGCAAGGCGGGGCTGCCGCGGGACTTCTGGCACCCGGAGCTGGAGGCCTGGCGCTACCGCGTGGACAAGTGGTCGGAGCGCGGCCGTCCGTGACTGCGAACGCCCATTACCCCGCGCGCTGGTGGCACCGCCTCGACGACGGGCGGCTGCAATGCGACCTGTGTCCGCGGGACTGCCGACTGCACGAAGGCCAGCGCGGCGCCTGCTTCGTGCGCCAGCGCGAAGGCGACGGCATGGTGCTCACCACCTACGGCCGTTCCTCGGGCTTTTGCATCGACCCCATCGAGAAAAAGCCGCTCAACCACTTCCACCCGGGCTCGGCGATCCTGTCCTTCGGCACGGCGGGCTGCAACCTCGCCTGCAAGTTCTGCCAGAACTGGGACATCTCCAAGTCGCGGGACATGGACCGGCTGATGGACCAGGCCACCCCCGAAGGCATCGCCACCGCCGCCGTGCGCGCTGGCGCCGCGAGCGTGGCCTTCACTTACAACGACCCGGTGATCTTCGCCGAGTACGCCATGGACGTGGCGGACGCCTGCCGCGAACGGGGCATCCGCACGGTCGCGGTGACGGCGGGCTACATGCACGATGCCCCGCGCCGCGAGTTCTACGCGAAGATGGACGCCGCCAACGTGGACCTGAAGGCGTTCACGGATGACTTCTACGTGAAGCTCACCGGTTCGAGGCTGCAGCCGGTGCTCGACACCCTGCTCTACCTGCGCCACGAAACCGACGTCTGGTTCGAGATCACCACCCTGCTCATCCCGACGAAGAACGACTCCGACGAGGAGTTGCGCGCGCTGTCGAAATGGGTCGCGGGGGAACTGGGCGATGACGTGCCGCTGCACTTCACGGCCTACCACCCCGACTACAAGCTCAACGACCTGCCGGCCACGCCGCCGGCGACGCTGGCCCGGGCACGCGGCATCGCCATGGACGAAGGCCTGAAGCACGTCTACACGGGAAACGTGCACGACACCGAGGGGGGCACCACGCGCTGCACGAATTGCGCGGACGCCCTGGTCGTGCGCGACTGGCACAGGATCCTGCTCTACCGCATCTCGGCGGACGGGCGCTGCACCCGCTGCAAGTCGCCGGTGGCGGGGCGGTTCGGGAAATTCGACAAACCCTTCGGGCCGCGGCGCGTGCCCGTTTCGATCGGGGCCTGAGTCAGCCCGAACGGGCGGCCAGCCGCTCCGCCGCCTGCACCGTGTTGGCGAGCAGCATGGTGATGGTCATCGGCCCCACCCCGCCGGGCACCGGCGTGATGAAGGAAGCGACTTGCTTCGCGCTGTCGAAGTCCACGTCCCCCACCAGCTTGCCGTCCGGCAGGCGGTTGATGCCCACGTCGATGACCACCGCGCCCGGCTTGATGATGCTGCCGTGGACCATGCGCGGCTTTCCCGTCGCCACCACCAGGATGTCGGCCATCGAAGTGTATTGCTTCAGGTCCCGGGTGCGGGAAGTGCAGATCGACACCGTCGCGCTGCGCCCCAGCAGCATCAGCGCCATGGGCTTGCCGACGATGTTGCTGCGCCCGACCACCACCGCGTTCTGGCCCTCGATCGGGATGTCGTAATAGTCGAGCAGCGCCATCACGCCGTAAGGGGTGCAGGGCGGGAACGCCGTGCCGCCGGTGACCAGGCCGCCGAGGTTGCAGAGATGGAAGCCGTCGGCGTCCTTGTCGGCCGAGATGGCCTCGAGCACCTTGTTGTTGTCGATGTGGGCGGGCAGCGGCAACTGCACCAGGATGCCGTGGATGGCCGGGTCCCGGTTGAGCGCCGCGATCTTCTCCAGCACGGCCTGCTCGGACACGGTCGCCGGGAACTGGTGCAACTCGGAATGCAGTCCGACCTCGCCGCAGGCCTTGACCTTGTTGCGCACGTACACCTGCGACGCGGGATTGTCCCCGACGAGGATGACGGCCAGGCCGGGCGTGACGCCCTTTTCCTTCAGCAGCGCGACGCGCTGCTTCCATTCGGCGCGGAGGGCCTTCGAGACGGCGACGCCGTCGATCAGGGTGGCGGTCACGCGAGAATCCGGTGACAAGTGACGAGTGACAAGTGACGGGTTGAATCTATCTTCATGGTTCTTTTGCTGAAAAGCCTGGCCCGCAAGGCGGGACGGTGAAGCTGGCCTACTTGTCACCTGTCACTGGTCACTTGTCACTTTCTCTATCTGCGCGAGCGTCGAGTAGAACACCGGCCCGTGGCCCATGTCCGATTCGCGCTGGCTCACCAGCGCGTTGACGTTGACGCCGTTGCGCATCTTCGAACCCTGGAGCTGCTTTTGCGCCCCGACCACGCCGGGCAGCAGGCCATCGACGATCCGGGCGTGGCCGAACACCTCGCCGCGGTCGTTGAACAGGCGGCACGGGTCGCCGTCCGCGATGCCCCGCGCTGCGGCATCCTGCGGGCTCAGTTCGAAGGTGGGCCGGGCGATCATTTCCTGCAGCCGCGGCACGTACTGGAAGCTCGCGCCGATGAAATAGTGCGTGGCGGCGCTGATCACCTGGAGGGGGTAGGTCTTGCGGATCCCGGCGCTCTCGAAGCCCTCGGTCTCCGGCAGGTGCATGGGCAGCGGATCCAGGCCCTGCTTCGCCAGCGCCTCCGACCAGATCTCGATCTTGCCCGAAGGCGTAAGCCACTTGCCGCTGTTCACGCCGAAGCGCCGCGGGGAATCCACCGCCGCGCGCGCATAGCCGTCGCGCTTGAGGCGCTCCAGGGTGATGCCCTCCATCAGGGGATTGACCCCGGGATCGAGGATCTCGCGCAGCATGTCATCGTCGGACTGGGAGAAGCAGGGATCGTCGTACCCCATGGCCCTCGCCAGGCGCCGGAACAGCTCCTGGTTGTCGAGGCATTCGCCCTGGCGTTCGATCGCCTGCTCGGAATAATTGTAGAAATAGTTGCCGTACGCCGGCAGCAGGTCGGAATGCTCGAGCGCGGTGTCGGCGGGCAGGACGATGTCCGCGTACTGCGTGGTGTCGGCCCAGAAGGTGTCGTGCACGACGGTGAACAGGTCCCCGCGCGCCAGGCCGCGCCGGGTCGTGATGGTGTCGGGCACGCAGTTGGCCGGGTCCGCGTTCCAGCAGAACAGCGCCTTGATGGGCGGGTCCATGCCCGGGTCCGTGAGCGCCTCGCCCAGCCGGATCATGTTGATCATGCGCGGCTTGCGGTCCCCGAGCAGGTCGGTGCGCTGCAGCTTGCGCATGTCCATGCGCCGCATCTCGCCGCCGGTGGACATGCACACGCCGCCGGGTCCGCGCATCGCGCCGGTGACGACCGGCAGCAGCTTGATCGCGCGCGTCATCATCCCGCCGTTGTCGTGGCGCTGGATGCCCCAGTTGACGCGGATGAAGGTCTTTTTCGTCGCCGCGTACATGAGCGCGAGCTTCTCGACGTCGGCCGCGGGGATGCCGGTGATGGCTTCCACGCGGTCGAGCGGGTAGTCGGCCAGGCGCTCGTCGCGCAGCCTTTCCCATCCCAGCGTGTGCTCGCGCAGGAAGGCCTCGTCCTGCAGCCCGCGGTCGACGATGACCTTCATCATGCCCAGGGCGAGCGCGGCGTCGGTGCCGGGCCGCGGCTGCAGGTGCCAGTCGGCGAATGCCGTGGTGCGGGTGACGCGCGGGTCGATGGCCACGATCTTCGCGCCGTTGGCGCGCGCCTGGTTGACGAAGGGCATGGCATGCACGCCGGTGGACACCAGGTTGGTGCCCCACAGGATCACCAGCTCCATCCCGGGCAGGTCTTCGATGTTGGCGTCGCCCACCCGGCCGAAGGTGTGCATTTCCGCCGCGGCGCCGGCCGCAGTGCAGATGGTGCGCTCCAGTCGCGCCGCGCCCATCTTGTTGAAAAAACGCTCGCCCATGCCGAAGAAGCCGAGGATGCCCAGGGTGCCCGAGTAGGAGAAAGGCTGGACGGCGTCCGGGCCGTACTCGGCCACCACGGCCTTGAGCTTTGCCGTGATCTCGGCAAGCGCCTCGTCCCAGCCGATGCGCACGAACTTCGCGCCCGGGCCCTTCGGGCCCACGCGGCGGTGCGGGTACATGACCCGGTTGCCGTTGTAGACGAGGTCGAGGTAGTTGTTGACCTTGTTGCAGAGGTAGCCGCGGGTCACCGGGTGGGTGGGATCGCCTTCGACCTTGATGGCGCGGCCGGTGTTCGTGTCGACCGTGACCCGCATCGCGCAGCCGTCGGGACAATCGTGGGGACAGGCCACGCGGGCCACGCGCAGCCTGGTGGAAACGGGTTCCTTGACCACACCCATGGGATGCCTCGCTCGTTTGCGGATTCTGGGCTATTGTAACCCCACAGCCGCGGCGGCTCACCCAGGCGCCGCCCGATAACGAGAAATCCCGAGAGAGTCCGATGACCCCGAAGCCCCCGATGCGCACGTTCCCCGCCGCCTGCCTGCTTGCCGCCTGTGCACTGCTGGCCGCCCCTGCCGCCGAGGCGAAGCTCACGCGCCTGGAGATCGCCAAGCGCGAGATCGTCGCCGACGGCCAGGCTTTCGGCGCGGCCGGCCCCTACGAGAAGCTGACCGGCCGGGCGCATTTCGAGGTGGACCCGGCGCTCGAGCGCAACAAGGCGGTGTTCGACCTGGACCGCGCGCCGCGCAACGGGCAGGGACGCGTCGAGTTCTCCGCCGACATGGTGATCCTCAAGCCCCTGGACCTGGAGAAGGGCTCGCGCACCCTGTTCTTCGAGGTGAACAACCGCGGACGCAAGATCTCCTTCGGCCGCATGCACGACACCGCGTCGGACGCGAACATGAACGACCCGGCCGCCGCCCGCGATTTCGGCAACGGCTTCCTGATGAGGCGCGGCTACGTGATCGCCTGGGTGGGCTGGGGCGCGGACATCGCGCCCGGTGACAATCGCCTGACCGTGGATTTCCCGGTCGCCATGGAAGGCGGCAAGCCCGTCACCGGAAAGATCCTCACCGAGTTTTCGGACCGCAACTTCAACGGCGGCAGGCCCACGTCCCTGCCCCTGTCCGGCGGGACGGCCTTCAAGTCCTACGCCGCCGTCTCCTCGGACAGGAAGGAAGCCGAGGCCGAGCTGTACGTGCTGACAAGCGATTCGCCGGCGCAAAGCGGCCCCGAGATCCCGCGCGGCGAGCCCGTGCCGGAAGGGGATTGGGCCTTCGCCGATTGCCCCGACGGCTGGCCCGGGCAGCCGAGCACGAGCCACATCTGCCTCAGGGACGGTTTCCGCAACGACCGCAATTACCACCTGATCTACCGGGCCAGCGGCTCGCCCGTGATGGGCCTGGGCTACGCCACCACGCGCGATTTCGTCTCCTTCCTGCACAACGACGAGAAGGACGACGCCGGCAACCCGAACCCGGTGTTCGGCCTGCAGACCACGCTGTGCCAGGGCATCTCGTCCTCGGGCATGTACCTGCGCGACTTCCTCTACCAGGGTTTCAACGTCGACGAGAAGGAGCGCCAGGTCTGCCAGGGCATGCACATCCACGTGGCCGGGGTGCAGAAGCTGTTCCTCAACTACCGCTTCGCCCAGCCCAACCCGTTCACCCAGCAGCACCGCGAGCGCTACGTGCCGGACACCAACTTCCCGCGCCAGTATGCAGTGCGCATCAATCCGTTCACCAATTCGCCAGACGGCATCCTCAAGCGGCCGATGACCGACCCGAAAATCATCCATACCGACACGTCGAACGAGTACTGGCAGTTCCGCGCCTCGCTCACCAGCGCCAGCGAGGGCGGGACGCTGGACTTCAACGAGTCCCACAAGGTGCGCCATTACCTGCTCTCCAGCCTGCAACACGGCGGCTTCAAGCCCGACGCGCCCAACCACGGCATCGCCGACCGGCAATGCGAGCAGCCCAGCAACACGACCCACCCCGGTCCGCTGCTGCGGGCGCTGGTGGTCGCGCTCGACGACTGGGTGAAGCGCAACGTCCCGCCGCCCGAATCGCGCATTCCGCGCATCGCCGACGGCACGCTCACCGCCCCCGCGGCGCTGCGCCTGCCCAGGGTGCCGGGCCTCACCTACGAAGGGCGCCACAATGGTTCCGGCGACCGCGACTTCGGCCCGCGCGTGCGCCACAATGCCGGCATCATCGACCTGCTCATCCCGGTGACCCGCGCGACGCACAAGGTGCTGGTGCCCCAGGTCGATGCGATCGGCAACGACATCGCCGGCATCCGCCATCCCCTGGTGGAAGCGCCGGTGGCAACGCTGCTCGGCTGGAACACCCGGACGCAGGAATTCGGCGGCCCCGACCTGTGCGACCTGCTGGGCTCGACGTTGCCCCTGCCG
>DASZQJ010000133.1:0-2067 GCA_035549715.1 Burkholderiales bacterium | reverse complement strand
CTGCAAGGTGGGGCTGGTGGGCGTGGGCATGCGCTCCCACGTCGGCGTCGCGAGCAAGATGTTCCGCGCGCTGGCGGAGGAGGGCATCAACATCCAGATGATCTCCACCTCCGAGATCAAGATCACGGTCGTGATCGACGAAAAGTACATGGAGCTCGCGGTGCGCGTGCTGCACAAGGTGTTCGACCTCGAGGCGGCGTAACGGCCGCAGCGCCGCGCCGGCCGCGCGCGCAGGTCGCCGGGCGCGGCGGGAAAGCCGGGGCCGGTTGAACTTTTCGCCGCGCCGGCCTTCACAGGAGGAGATGCCCGTTTTGCCGCTTCCCCCGGCGGGCGGTCATCCGCCCCCGGCCATCCCTCCCTGGGCCGGGGGCTTTTCTTTGCCCGGCGCGCGGCCCTGCAGGACGATGGCGGCCAGCGCGAGGGCGCCGAAGACCGCCCCGCCGACGAAGGTGTAGCGCGCGCCAAGGCGATCCCACAGCAGGCCGGCGAGCACGCTGGCCACCAGCAAGGCAACGCCGCAGACCAGGTTGAAGACGCCGTAGGCCGTCCCGCGCAGGTCGCCGGGCGCCGCGTTGGCGATCATCGTGGCCAGCAGGCCCTGCGTCATCGCCAGGTGCAGGCCCCAGAGCGTGATGCCGGCCCAGACCCAGGTCCAGTGGTTGCCGGCCGCCAGCGCCGCGTCGGCGGCGATCAACAGGACGAGGCCCCAGCCGAGCAGCCGGCGATGGCTCAGGGCGTCCGCCAGCTTGCCGAAGGGGTAGGCCGCCGCGGCGTAGACGGCATTCATGCCGATCAGCACCAGGGGGGTGTAGGCGACGGGCAGGCCGCCCTGGTTCGCGCGCAGCACCAGGAAGGCCTCGGAAAAGCGCGCCAGGGTGAACACGGCGCCGATGCCCACCACCCACCAGTACGCCGCGGGCAGGCGCGCGAGATTTTCCCGCCGGATCGGATTCGTGCGCTTGCCGTCCGCGGGTTGCCCGGGTTCCTGCACACCGAACAGCAGCAGCGCCACGGCCAGGACGGCGGGGACGACCGCCGCCCAGAACACCGCACGGAAGTCGTTCGCCCACAGCAGCATCAGGCCCATCGCCAGCAGCGGCCCGATGAACGCGCCCACCGTGTCGAGGGACTGGCGCAGCCCGAAGGCGGCGCCGCGGATCCCGGGTGGCGCCAGGTCGGCCACCAGTGCATCGCGCGGCGCCCCGCGGATGCCCTTGCCGGCACGGTCGATCAGGCGCGCGGCGATGACCAGCCCGGCGCCGCCCGCCAGCGCGAACAGGGGTTTGGAAAGCGCGCCCAGCCCGTAGCCCAGGACCGCCAGGGGTTTGCGCCGGCCCCACCAGTCGGACAGCACGCCGGAGAACACCTTCACGATCAGGGCCGTGGCCTCCGCCACACCTTCGATCAGGCCGATGGTGAGCGCCGAGACGCCCAGTGTCGTGGCGAGGAAGACCGGCAGCAGGCTGTGGATGAGCTCCGAGGACACGTCCATCAGCAGGCTGACGAAGCCGAGCGCCCAGATGGAACGGGGAATCCGCGGGCGGGGGTCTGTCATGGGCAGCGTTATCAGGCGATCGACGGCCGGTCGGGCGCGCGCAGGCGCAGGGCAACACTAGCATGCAACGAGCGGAAGGCAATGGGCGGGGAGCACGCCATCGCCTCGATCCGCTGCGCGGCTGGAGGTGAGTCGCCACCGCAAGAAGCACATGCCTGGGAGAGGAGAAAGGCCATGACTTCGGACGGCATGAGCGTCTTGTGTGCCGCGATCACCTCAAGGCGATCGCGTCATCCTGAAACGCATGCGTTTCAGGACCGCCAGATCCGCTTGGGCGGATTGGCGTCCCAAACCTCGGTGAGTTTTGGTCGAACCAGAGGGTTCGTCCACCCTCGTATCTCGCGCCAAATAAAAAGGACCCTCGTCGGGGCTGATTTTTGGAGAGGGATGTGGTGGCCGCCATCACCTCGATCCGCTGCGCGGCTAGAGGTGAGTCGCCACCTCAACAAGCCGGCGCCTATTGTGAGGAATAAGGGAACCGATCCGGCGCCGGCGTGTTGTGGCAGCCGTCG
>DASZQJ010000132.1:0-13495 GCA_035549715.1 Burkholderiales bacterium | reverse complement strand
CGGGAACCGCAGCGCCGGGCCGGTCCCGATCAGCACGATCTCGACCTCCAGCCGTGCCAGCTCAGCGACCCGTGGCTCGTCCAGCTCGGCCAGCGTAGCCACCTCCCAGGCCCTCACCGGCGCATCGGGCAGCACCAGGATGCTGGAGTCGAAGCGATCGCCGTTGACCTGCACGTAGCCCTCGCCGTATCCGGTGAACGCGTTGCGGCCTGCGGGGGACGACTGATGGAGCTTCACGGAGCTTGTCTTTGCCGGGTGGTGCACGATCCGGTAGGATTATAACTTTTCATTTCCCGACAGTCTGTTACGCCGCCCACGCCGAGGGCGCATGATGGACCCACAGTCCCGATGAGCGAGTTCTCCCGGATCAAGCGCCTGCCCCCGTACGTGTTCAACATCACGGGCGAGCTCAAGGCCGCAGCGCGCCGCCGCGGCGAGGACATCATTGACATGAGCATGGGCAACCCGGACGGGGTCACGCCCAAGCACATCGTCGACAAGCTGATCGAGGCCTCGCAGCGCAACGACACCCACGGCTACTCCATGTCCAAGGGCATCCCGCGCCTGCGGCGGGCGATCTGCAACTGGTACAAGGCCCGCTTCGACGTCGACCTGGACCCGGACAGCGAAGCGATCGTCACGATCGGTTCGAAGGAGGGGCTCGCGCACCTCATGCTCGCCACGCTGGACCACGGCGATACGGTGCTGGTCCCGAACCCGAGCTATCCGATCCACATCTACGGCGCGGTCATCGCCGGCGCCGACATCCGCTCCGTGCGCATGACGCCCGGCGTGGACTTCATCGACGAGCTGCAGCGCGCCATCCGCGAGTCGATCCCGAAGCCGAAGATGATGATCCTCGGCTTCCCGAGCAACCCGACCGCGCAGTGCGTCGAGCTCGATTTCTTCGAGCGCGTGGTGGCCCTGGCGCGCGAGCACGACATCCTGGTGGTGCACGACCTGGCCTACGCCGACATCTGCTTCGACGGCTGGAAGGCGCCGTCCATCATGCAGGTGCCCGGCGCGCGCGACGTGGCAGTCGAGTTCTTCACCATGAGCAAGAGCTACAACATGGCCGGCTGGCGCATCGGCTTCATGGTCGGCAACAGGGAGCTCGTCGCGGCCCTGGCGCGCATCAAGAGCTACCACGACTACGGCACCTTCACCCCCATCCAGGTGGCTTCCATCGCCGCCCTCGAGGGACCGCAGGATTGCGTGCGCGAGATCTGCGAGAAGTACCAGAGGCGCCGCGACGTGCTGGTCAAGGGCCTGCACGAGGCCGGCTGGATGGTGCAGTCACCCAAGGCGTCCATGTACGTCTGGGCGGAGATCCCCGGGCCCTACAAGCCCATGGGCTCGCTCGAATTCGCCAAGAAGCTCCTGCAGGATGCCAAGGTCGCCGTCTCGCCGGGCATCGGCTTCGGCGAGTACGGCGACGAGTACGTGCGCTTTGCCATGATCGAAAACGAGGCCCGGACCCGCCAGGCGCTGCGCGGCATCAAGGAGATGTTCCGCCGCGACGGCCTGCTGCGCGGGGCGGCGCCGCTGCGCGCGGCGGGCTGAGGCAGGTCCCGCCCATCGACTCCCGGGCGCTTGCGCGCCCGATTTTTTTGCCCCGTCACCCCATGTCCGAAGACTGCCGAATCCTGCCGATCACCGACGAACGTCGCGAAGTGGCCCTGCCCGGGTGGCTCGCGCGCGCCGAGGGCGTGCACCGCCAGCTGCGGCCGCAGCTGCCCGCCGACTATCCGGCCAAGATGCGGCTGGTGTTCGCGCAAGGCGGCGAAATGTGCGTGGCGGCGCTCGGCGAGGAGGTCGCCGGCCTGGCCGTGTACCGGGTGTTCGAGAACACGCACGTCGGCGCGCGCTTTTACGTCGACGACCTGGTGACCGACGAGAAGCGCCGCTCGGGCGGGATCGGCAAGGCGCTGGTCGCCTGGCTCGAGGCGCAGGCCCGCAGCCGCGGCTGCCCGGGGCTGGACCTGGAATCGGGCACCCACCGCAGCGGCGCGCACCGGTTCTATTTTCGCGAGGGTTTCGTGATTCCCTCGTTTTCCTTCAGGAAAGACCTTTCATGAAACCCATCAACGTCGGCCTGCTGGGCATCGGCACCGTCGGTGGCGGCACCTTCTCGGTCCTGCTGCGCAACCAGGAGGAGATTTCCCGGCGTGCGGGCCGGGCGATCCGCGTCAGGATGGTGGCGGACAAGGACCTCGGCCGGGCGCGGCAGATCGCGGGCGAATACGCGGAAGTGACCGACGACGCCATGAAGGTGGTCTCCCATCCGGAGATCGACATCGTGGTCGAGCTGATCGGCGGCACCAGGATCGCGAAGGACCTGATCCTGGCCGCCATCGAGAACGGCAAGCACGTGGTCACGGCGAACAAGGCGCTGCTCGCCATCCACGGCAACGAGGTCTTCCGCGCCGCGCAGAAGAAGGGCGTGATGGTCGCCTTCGAGGCCGCGGTGGCGGGCGGCGTACCGATCATCAAGGCACTGCGGGAGGGCCTCACCGCGAACCGCATCGAGTGGATCGCGGGGATCATCAACGGCACCTCCAATTTCATCCTGTCCGAGATGCGCGACAAGGGCGCCGGCTTCAACGAGGTGCTGGCGCAGGCCCAGAAGCTGGGCTACGCGGAAGCGGACCCGACCTTCGACATCGAGGGCATCGACGCCGCCCACAAGCTCACCATCATGGCGGCCATCGCCTTCGGCATCCCGATGCAGTTCGACAAGGCGTACACGGAAGGCATTTCAAAGCTCACGCGGGAGGACATCCGCTATGCCGAGGAGCTCGGCTACCGCATCAAGCTGCTGGGCATCACGCGGCGCACGCCCGCCGGCATCGAGCTGCGCGTGCATCCGACGCTGATTCCCGCGCGGCGCCTGATCGCCAACGTCGAGGGCGTCATGAACGCCATCCTGGTCAAGGGCGACGCGGTGGGCCCCACGCTCTACTACGGTGCGGGCGCAGGTGCGGAACCAACCGCCTCCGCGGTCGTCGCCGACCTGGTGGACGTCACCCGCATGCACACGGCCGACCCGGAGCACCGGGTGCCGCACCTCGCCTTCCAGCCGGACCGGCTGGCGGACACGCCGATCCTGCCGATGGAGGCCGTGGAAACCTCGTACTATCTGCGCCTGCGGGTGCTGGACCGTCCGGGCGTCCTGGCGGACATCACGCGCATCCTGGCGGACATGTCGATTTCCATCGACGCCATGGTGCAAAAGGAGCCGAGCGAGGGCGAGGAGCAGGTGGACATCATCATGCTCACCCACCTGACGCAGGAGAAGAACATCAACGCCGCGATCGCAGGCATCGAATCTCTGCCCGTGGTCGCGGGCAAGGTAACCCGCATCCGCCTCGAGGCACTGGGCAAGCACTAGAAACCGAAGATGGCATACCACTACACCGGACTCATCAACCGCTACCGCGACCGCCTGCCGGTCGACGCCGCCACCCCCGTCATCTCGCTGAACGAGGGCGACACGCCGCTCATCGAGCTGCGCAACCTGCCCGGGAAGATCCAGCGCAAGGTGCGCATCCTCTGCAAGTTCGAGGGCCTTAACCCGACGGGCTCGTTCAAGGACCGCGGCATGACCATGGCGGTCACCAAGGCGGTGGAGGCGGGGGCGCGCGCCATCATCTGCGCGTCCACGGGCAACACCTCCGCGGCGGCGGCGGCCTACGCGGCGCGCGCGGGCATCTCCTGCTTCGTGCTCATCCCGGAGGGCAAGATCGCGCTGGGCAAACTGTCGCAGGCGATGATGCACGGCTCCGTGGTGATCCAGATCCGCGGCAATTTCGACGACGGCATGCGCCTGGTGCAGGAAGTCGCGCAGACGGTGCCGGTCAACATCGTGAACTCCATCAACCCCTATCGCCTGCAGGGCCAGAAGACCCTGGCCTTCGAGGTCGTGGAGGCCCTCGGCGATGCCCCCGATTACCATGCGCTGCCGGTGGGCAACGCCGGCAACATCTCCGCGCACTGGATCGGGTACAGCGAGGCGGTCGGCATGAAGACCGAAAGCCTCGCGGTCGATTCGTACCGGTACCGCACCGGGGGGCTCGCCACCCGGCGGCCGATCATCCTCGGCTACCAGGCGGCGGGGGCAGCGCCCTTCCTGCGCGGCGCCATGGTGGACCAGCCGGAAACGGTGGCCACGGCGATCCGCATCGGGCATCCGGTGTCATGGAAGCTCGCCTGGGCGGCGAAGAACGAGTCGGGCGGCTGGTTCAACGAGTGCACGGACGAGGAAATCCTCAAGGCGCAGAAGCTGCTGGCGGACACGGAGGGCATTTTCTGCGAGCCGGCCTCGGCAACCTCCATCGCGGGCGTGCTCAAGGACCTGGAGCGGGGGACCATCGGGGAAGGCAGCACCATCGTCTGCACCTTGACGGGCCACGGCCTCAAGGACCCGGATACCGCGATCGCGCAAAGCACCCGGCCTTTCCTCGTCGACGCCACCCGCGCGGCGATCGAGCAGGTGATCACCGCCAACCTGCCGAAATAGCTCAGGCGCCGAAGCGCATCGACAGGTCGACCGCGCGGATGTCCTTGGTCAGGGCACCGACGGAGATGCGGTCCACGCCCGTCTGGGCAATCGCGCGCACGGTATCGAGGTTCACGCCGCCGGAGGCTTCCAGCGCCGCGCGGCCCGCGGCAAGGCGCACCGCCTCCCGCAGTCCAGCCAGGTCGAAGTTGTCGAGCAGCACCAGCCTCGCCCCGGCATCGAGCGCCTCGCGCAGCTGGTCGAGCGTTTCCACCTCGATCTGCACCGGCCTGCCGTCCGCGACCCTCGCGGCATCCGCGAGCGCGGCGCGCACGCCGCCGGAGGCGGCGATGTGGTTCTCCTTGATCAGCACGGCGTCGTAAAGGCCCATGCGGTGGTTGGTGCCGCCGCCGCAACGCACCGCGTACTTGAGCGCCACGCGCAACCCCGGCAGTGTCTTGCGGGTGTCCAGGATGGCGGCCTTCGTGCCGGCGACGGCATCGACGAACGCCCGCGTCCGGGTCGCCACGGCGGACAGGGTCTGGAGGAAGTTGAGGGCCGTGCGCTCGCCGGTGAGCACGCTGCGGGCCGGCCCCGTGACTTCACACAATGCCTGCCCGGACTCCACCCGATCCCCGTCCCGGGCGAACCAGGCCACGCGCACGGCGGGGTCGAGTTGCCGGAAGACTTCCTCGAACCACGCCGTCCCGCACAGCACGGCGGCCTCTCGCGTGATGACTTTCGCCTGCGCCTGGGCTTGCGCAGGCACCAGGCGCGCGGTCAGGTCGCCGGGGCCGACGTCCTCCTCCAGCGCCGCCTTCACGTCCTTGCCCGCCTGCGATGCCACATCCATGCGCTTTCCCCTATACACTTGTGCGGCATTCTATCTTGGAGGGGCGTGCATGTCGGGCTTCATGGGCGTGCTTTCCTACGGCGTCGGCACGATCATCGGCTTCCTGCTGGTCGGACTGGTGGTGTTCTGGTTCGTCCAGGACGTCACCCAGAAGAAGCACACGGTGCTGCGCAACTACCCCGTCATCGGCCGGCTGCGCTATTTCTTCGAGCGCCAGGGCGAATACTTCCGCCAGTATTTCTTCGCCGGCGATCGCGACGAGATGCCCTTCAACCGCGCCACGCGCAGCTGGGTCTACCGCCTGGCCAAGAACGAGGGCGGCATCATCGGCTTCGGCTCCACCAACGACCTGCGCGAGCCCGGCTCGATCATTTTCGTCAACGCGCCGTTCCCCGTGCTCGAGGAAGACCGGCTGCCGACCCCGCCGCTTGCCATCGGCGAAGGCTATTGCCGCCTGCCGTTCACCGCCCGCTCCGTCGTCAACATCAGCGGCATGAGCTTCGGCGCGATCTCCCAGCCGGCGGTGCGCTCGCTGTCGCGCGGCGCCGCGCTGGCCGGCTGCTGGATCGACACGGGCGAGGGCGGACTGGCGCCCCATCACCAGGAGGCCGACTGCGACATCATCCTGCAGGTGGGAACCGCCAACTACGGCATCCGCGACCGCGATGGCGGCTTCTCCCCCGAGCGGGCGCGGGAACTCGGACACAAGGTGAAGGCCTTCGAGATCAAGCTGTCGCAGGGCGCCAAGCCCGGCAAGGGCGGCGTGCTGCCGGGCGCCAAGGTCACCCCCGAGATCGCGCGGATCCGGGGCATCCCGGTGGGCGAGGATTCGATCAGCCCGAACCGGCACCGTGACATTGCCAACGTCGACCAGCTCCTCGACAAGGTGATGATGATCCGCGAGCTCACCGGCAGGCCGGTCGGCGTAAAAACGGCCATTGGGGGCTGGGAGTTCATGAACGACCTGTGCGATGCGATCCTGCGCCGCGGCGTGGACTCGGCCCCCGACTTTCTCGCCATCGACGGCGGGGAAGGCGGCAGCGGCGCCACCCCGCAGGCGCTCGCCGACCACATGAGCCTGCCCATCGCCGAGGCGCTGCCGCGCGTCGTGGACGCGCTGATCGAAGCGGACCTCAGGCAGCGCATTCGCGTCATCGCGGCGGGCAAGCTGGTGACCTCGGCGAGGGCGGCCTGGGCGCTGTGTGCCGGCGCGGATTTCGTGAACACCGCGCGCGGCTTCATGTTCGCCCTGGGCTGCATCCAGGCCCTGCGCTGCCACACCAATACCTGTCCCACCGGCATCACCACCCACAACAAACGCCTGCAGCGCGGCCTGGTCGTCGAGGAAAAATACCAGCGGGTGGCCAACTACGCCCTCAACATGAACCGCGAGATCGACATGATCGCGCACTCCTGCGGCTGCCGGAACGCCCGGGAGCTTCGGCGCGAGCACGTGCGAATCGTGCAGTCCGCCAACCAGAGCACGGCCTTCAACATGCTCTACCCCTATCCGGAAGTGCGGCGCGATGCGCGCCAGGTGCAGGTCACGGGCGCCTGAGGCGTCCGGGTCGCGAAAGGCCTAGTGCGCTCCGCCGCGCAGGTTGGCGGGCACCGCCTCGCCCATATGCTTGGGCGGGGGCAGGTCGAGGTTGGCCATGATCTTGAGGAACTGCTCGCGGGTGACGCCGGCCAGGCGCGGGTTGGTCTCCCGTTCCTCGGCGATCGTGCTCACCCGGCGGCCCCTGTAATCGTGTCCGGGATACACCAGGGTGTCGTCCGGCAATGCGAACAGCTTCCCGGTGATACTGTCGTAGAGCGCACTGGCGTCACCATGCTGGAAGTCGGTCCGCCCGCACCCGCCGATGAGCAGGGTGTCGCCGGTCAGCAGCCGGTCGCGCCACAGGAAACAGCTGCTCCCTGGCGTATGTCCCGGGGTGGCGATCACCCGCAGGCTTTCCCGGCCGAAAGACAGGTCTTCCCCATCCTGCAGCTGGCGATCGAAGCCCGTGGCGCCGCATTGCAGGCTCACCGCGGTCTGCGCCCCGGTCGCCTTTTTCAGCGCCTGCGCGCCGGTCACATGGTCGGCGTGGACATGGGTCTCCAGGATCCAGCGCAGCTGCAGGTCCAGTTTCCGGATCAACGCAAGGTCGCGCGAGGCCTGTTCGCGAACCGGGTCGACGATCGCCGCGGCGCCGCCGGCCGCTTCCCCGAGGAGATACGTGTAGGTCGACGTCGCCGGATCGAACAGCTGGCGGAAAATCATGGCGCCGTCTCCAGGCGTTGCCTGACGGTCACGGCGCCCCGGATCTGGCCCACGGCGTAGCCGGTGGCGCGGTCATGCGGATACTGGGCGGCGAGCTTTGCACGCACGGGTTCCGCCAGCGCCTCGGTGGCGCCATGGCAGGCCAGGCAAAGCGGCTGCACCGGCAGGGCCTTGACGTAGCGCAAGGCCTTGCCTTGCGGCTCGTCCACGATCTCGAAGTGCTCCAGGGCTTCGGCCTTGTCGCCCGCCGCGAGGCGACGCTCGAACTCCAGCAGGGCGGCCTGCTCCCAGGCATCGGGCTGCCCGAGCAGGGGATTGCGGGTCTTGAGGCTGACCCGGGCCACGCGCGCGCCGGATTGCCGCGACAGTTCCCCGGCCAGCGCGGGTGCGAGGTCGCGACAGACCGTGATGGCCTGCTCGGGGCCGCCGGAAGCCATTTCCTGCTTCAGGGCCGCGCCCAGGCGCTGGACCAGTTGCCCGGCCAGGGCCCGGGCCTCGTCCGGCTGGGCGGCGGGCAGGGCCAGGGGGAAGGTCGCCAGGCCGACGAAGAGCGCGATGCAGCGAATCATGCGTGTGAATCTGCCAGTTTTCGGCGACGCGGGCAACGGCAATCCGGCGGCCGGTTGAAATCCCGGGGCAGGGCCCTATGTACATGACAACCTAAAAATCGGGACGTACTCATGCGCTTCGACAAGTTCACCACGCGGTTCCAGCAGGCCTTCGCCGACGCCCAGAGCCGCGCCGTCGGCCGGGACAACCCCTATATCGAGCCGGTGCACCTGCTGGCCGCGCTGCTCGAACAGGACGACGGGGCGACCGCATCCCTGCTGCAAAGGGCGGGCGGCAACATCGCGCCCCTGAAAGACGGGCTCAAGCAGGCCATCGAGCGCCTGCCCCGGGTGGAAGGCACCGGCGGCGAGGTCAACGTCTCCCGGGAGCTCGCGAACCTGCTCAACCTCACCGACAAGGAAGCCCAGAAACGCGGCGACCAGTTCGTGGCTTCCGAGCTGTTCCTGCTCGCGCTGACCGAGGACAAGGGCGAGACCGGCAAGCTGCTCAAGGCCCATGGCGTGACCCGCAAGGCGCTGGAAGCCGCCATCAACGCCGTGCGCGGCGGCCAGGGCGTGCAGAGCCAGGAGGCAGAGGGCCAGCGCGAGGCGCTCAAGAAGTACACGATCGACCTCACCGAACGGGCCCGGGCCGGCAAGCTCGACCCGGTCATCGGCCGCGACGACGAGATCCGGCGCGTGATCCAGATCCTGCAACGGCGCACCAAGAACAATCCCGTGCTGATCGGCGAGCCTGGCGTGGGCAAGACCGCCATCGTCGAAGGGCTGGCGCAGCGCATCATCAACGAGGAAGTGCCCGAGACGCTCAAGGGCAAGCGGGTGCTCAGCCTCGACATGGCGGCGCTGCTCGCCGGCGCGAAGTACCGCGGCGAGTTCGAGGAACGCCTGAAATCCGTCCTCAAGGAACTGGCCCAGGACGAGGGACAGACCATCGTCTTCATCGACGAGCTGCACACCATGGTCGGGGCCGGCAAGGCCGAGGGCGCCATCGACGCCGGCAACATGCTCAAGCCCGCCCTGGCGCGCGGCGAGTTGCATTGCGTGGGCGCGACCACCCTGGACGAGTACCGCAAGTACATCGAAAAGGACGCCGCCCTGGAGCGGCGCTTCCAGAAGGTGCTGGTGGACGAGCCGTCGGTGGAAAGCACGATCGCGATCCTGCGCGGCCTGCAGGAAAAGTACGAGGTCCACCATGGCGTGGAGATCACCGACCCCGCGATCGTCGCGGCGGCGGAGCTGTCGCACCGCTACATCACCGACCGCTTCCTGCCGGACAAGGCCATCGACCTGATCGACGAGGCCGCCGCGCGCATCAAGATGGAGATCGATTCCAAGCCCGAGCAGATGGACAAGCTCGAGCGCCGCGTCATCCAGCTCAAGATCGAGCGCGAGGCCGTCAGGAAGGAGAAGGACGAAGGCTCGCGCAAGCGCCTCGCCCTGATCGAGGACGAGATCAAGCGCCTGGAGAAGGACTATTCGGACCTGGAGGAGATCTGGAAGGCCGAGAAGGCCCAGGTCCAGGGCTCCCAGCACATCAAGGAGGAGCTGGAGAAGATCAAGCTCGAGATGGAGGCGGCCAAGCGCAAGGGCGACTGGCAGAAGGTGTCCGAGCTCCAGTACGGCCGCGTGCCGCAGCTGGAGTCGCAGCTCAGGAAGGCGGAGTCCGCGACCGGCCAGCCGGACCACAAGCTGCTGCGTACCCAGGTCGGCGCCGAGGAAATCGCGGAGGTGGTGTCGCGTGCGACCGGCATCCCGGTATCCAAGATGATGCAGGGTGAACGCGACAAGCTGCTGCTGATGGAGCAGAAGCTGCACGAGCGCGTCGTCGGCCAGGACGAGGCGGTGCGCCTGGTTTCGGACGCGATCCGGCGCTCGCGCGCCGGCCTCGCCGACCCGAACCGTCCGTATGGCTCGTTCCTGTTCCTCGGGCCCACGGGCGTGGGCAAGACGGAGCTGTGCAAGGCCCTCGCGTCCTTCCTGTTCGATTCGGAGGAACACCTCATCCGCATCGACATGAGCGAGTTCATGGAAAAGCACTCGGTCGCGCGGCTGATCGGCGCGCCGCCGGGCTACGTCGGCTACGAGGAGGGCGGCTACCTCACCGAGGCCGTGCGTCGCAAGCCGTATTCGGTGATCCTGCTCGACGAGGTCGAGAAGGCGCATCCGGACGTGTTCAACGTCCTGCTGCAGGTGCTCGACGACGGGCGCATGACGGACGGGCAGGGCCGCACGGTGGATTTCAAGAACACCGTGATCGTCATGACCTCGAACCTGGGCAGCCAGATGATCCAGCAGATGGCCGGTGACGACTACCAGGTCATCAAGCTGGCGGTCATGGGCGAGGTGAAGGCCTATTTCCGGCCCGAGTTCATCAACCGGATCGACGAGGTCGTGGTGTTCCACTCGCTGGACGAGAAGCACATCAAGTCGATCGCGAAGATCCAGCTCGGCTACCTGGAGAAACGCCTGGCGGCCATGGACATGAAGATCGAGGTCGGCGACGCGGTGCTCTCCGAGCTGGCGTCGGTGGGGTTCGACCCGGTGTTCGGGGCGCGGCCGCTCAAGCGCGCCATCCAGCAGACGATCGAAAACCCGCTCGCCAGGGAGATCCTGGAAGGCCGCTTCGCACCCAAGGACGTCATCGTGGTCGGGCGCGAAGGCGGGAAGATCCGCTTCTCGAAGAAGTAACCGGCCCGCAGCCGGGAATTCCGGCTGGAAGACGGGCGGGTTTTGCCCGATAATTCCCGCCCTGAACCGACGGCCGGTTCGGGGCGGGAGTCTGCGGCGGTCGGATCGCGACGGCCCCCTCCGGGGCCGGGTCCGAAACCAGCACGGGACACTATGACCGTCGAAACTGTAGCCGAGCCGCTAGCGCTGGTTCATGGCGAGCCGGTGCTCGAACTTCCGGGCGACTTGTACATCCCGCCGGATGCGCTGCGGGTCGTCCTCGACACCTTCGAGGGGCCGCTCGACCTGCTGCTCTACCTGATCCGCAGGCACAACCTCGACGTGCTCGACATTCCCATGGCCGACCTCACGCGCCAGTACATGGAATACGTCGAGATGATGCGCAAGCACCAGCTGGAGCTGGCGGCGGAGTACCTGCTGATGGCCGCGCTGCTCATCGAGATCAAGTCCCGCATGCTGCTGCCGCGCCCGCCCGCGGCCGACGCGGAAGAGGAGGATCCCCGCGCGGAACTGGTGCGCCGCTTGCTCGAGTACGAACAGATCAAGCTGGGCGCGCAGCGCATCAACGAGTTGCCGCAGGCCGGGCGGGATTTCGCCCTGGTGCAGGTCTGGTTCGACAAGGAAGTGCAGGTGCGCCTGCCCGACGTGGATCCGGAAGACCTGCGCAACGCATGGCTGGGCCTGGTCGCCCGTGCCCGTGTCACGCGCCACCACCGCATTACGCGCGAGCAGCTCTCGGTTCGCGAGCACATGAGCCGCATCCTGCGCAGCCTGCAGCACCTGAGGTTCGCGCGCTTCGAGGACATGTTCGAGCCGGAAGCCGGCGTCCCGGTGCTGGTCGTGACCTTCCTCGCCATCCTCGAACTGGCCCGCGAGAGCCTGGTGAACATTACCCAGCAGGGCGCCTTTTCACCCATTTACGTAAAGTTAAATCATGGACTTACCGCTGTCTGACCCGAACCAGGTCAAGCGCGTGCTGGAGGCGGCGCTGCTCAGCAGCAGCGAGCCCGTTCCGATCACGGATCTGAGGAAGCTGTTCGACGAGGAAATCGGCGCGGACGTCGTGCGCCGCCTGCTCGAGGAGCTGCGCGCCGACTGGACGGAGCGCAGCGTCGAGCTGGTGAACGTCGCCTCCGGCTGGCGATTCCAGGTGCGGCCGCAGTTCCAGAAATTCCTCGACCGCCTGAACCCGCAGAAGCCGCCGAAGTACTCGCGCGCAGTGCTCGAGACCCTGGCGATCATCGCCTACCGCCAGCCGGTGACCCGGGGCGACATCGAGGACATCCGCGGCGTGACGGTCTCCAGCGGCATCCTCAAGGCGCTCGAGGCCCGCGGCTGGATCGACGAGGTCGGCCATCGCGAGGTTCCCGGCCGTCCCGCGCTGTATTCCACGACGCGAGCCTTCCTGGACGATCTTGGACTGCGCTCGTTGTCCGAGCTGCCCACATTGGAAGAGCTGGGCTCCCTGGTGGAGACGGAGCAGGTCGCGGCGCAGGCGGAAGCGATCGACGGCGAGGCCGCCCCGCAGGGGGCGGCCGCGGACGAAGCGGCGACAGAGGGCGGGGACGCAGGGGGCGAGGCGCAAGCAGCACCGGCGGGAGAGCAGCCAGCCGCGAGCTAGCCGGGCCCCGGGCAATGCCGGCCGCCGCCGGCGTTCGATTTCCTGGAGAACCACATGCGTGCGGTACTCGTAGCGAACCCGAAGGGAGGCGCGGGGAAGACCACCCTGGCCACCAACCTGGCCGGCGCGCTGGCGGCGCGCGGCGAGAAGGTCTTCCTTTGGGACCTCGACCGGCAGCAGTCCTCGATGGGCTGGCTGGCCATGCGCCCGGCGGACCGTCCCGCCATCCAGCGGCTGGACGGCAAGGACGGTGATGACCCGAAATTGCCGCGCGGCGCGAGCTGGCTGGTCCTCGATTCCGCAGCCGGCCTGCACGGCAAGAACCTGACTCACGCGCTCAAACTCGCCCACAAGGTCGTCGTGCCGGTGCAGCCGTCCCTGTTCGACATGGCGGCCACCAACGCCTTCCTGCAGGCGCTGGTCGAGGAAAAGGCCGTCCGCAAGCAAAAAGCCTTCATTGGCATTGTCGGCATGCGGGTCGATCCGCGGACCCGGGCGGCAGCGACCCTGGAGGCCTTCCTGGCCCAGTTCAGGCTGCCGGTCCTGACCTACCTGCGGGACACCCAGACCTACGTCAACGCGGCCTTCAACGGGTTGAGTATCTTTGATTTGCCTCAATATTTGGCCAGCCGGGATGCCGCGCAATGGGCGCCCCTGCTGGACTGGGTCGGTCGCGACGACTGAAGCGCCGCCCGGGATTTGTTGCGGCGCTTTTATTGACGGTCCATTTTGCCGGCAGCTATAATTCCGCTTCTCGATTGCTGATTTTCGGCATCGATCGGTCGCGGGATGGAGCAGTCTGGCAGCTCGTCGGGCTCATAACCCGAAGGTCGCAGGTTCAAATCCTGCTCCCGCAACCAATTCGCTCTTTAAAAATTCAAACAGCCGATGCGTGTGGGTGCTTCGTGTTTTGGGGTGCTTGAGTGTTGGTGGGACAGGGTAATCGCCCGGGCCGTGGCTTAGGTTGCGGTCTTACTGCCGACACGAATGACTCAAGAGTTGA
>DASZQJ010000131.1:0-7621 GCA_035549715.1 Burkholderiales bacterium | reverse complement strand
CGATGAAACCCGCGCCGTTCAAGCTGGAAGTTGCCGACGACGTGCTCGACGACCTGAAGCAGCGCCTCGCGCGCACCCGCTGGCCCGACGAGGTGCCGGGCAACCAGTGGCAGTACGGCGCCCAGCTTGCCTACGTGAAATCCCTGGTCGAGTACTGGCGCACCGGGTACGACTGGCGCCGGCACGAAGCGGATTTCAACCGCTTCGACCATTTCAAGGTGAGGCTCGCCGGCATCGACCTGCATTACATCCACGCGCAGGGCAAGGGCCCGGCCCCCATGCCGCTGCTGCTGTCCCACGGCTGGCCCGGCTCCGTACACGAATTCCACAAGATCCTGCCCATGCTCACCGACCCGGCGAGCCATGGCGGCGACGCAGCGGACGCCTTCACCGTCATCGCGCCCTCGTTGCCGGGCTATGCATTTTCCTTCGCTCCGAACCAGCAGCGCTTCTCGGTCGAGCAGATGGCGGATGCCTTCGCCACGCTCATGACCGACGTGCTGGGCTACCGGCGCTTCGCCGCCCAGGGCGGGGACTGGGGCGGCTTCATCACCTCGCGGCTGGGTTTTGCCCACGCGGACAAGCTCGCCGGCATCCACATCAACCTGCTGAGCCTGCGGCGCGACACGCCGCTGCCGCAGAACCCGACGCCGGAGGAAAAACGCTACTTCGAGCAGCGCGCGCACTGGATGGCGGAGGAGGTGGGCTACATCGGCATCCAGGGCACCAAGCCGCAAACGCTCGCTTACGGCCTGACCGATTCGCCCGCGGGCCTGGCCGCCTGGATCGTGGAAAAGTTCTGGCGCTGGAGCGACAACGGGGGCGACCTCGACGGCTGCATCGGCCGCGACGACATGCTGACCAACATCATGTTCTACTGGGTCACGGGCGCGATCGGCTCCTCGTTCTGGCCGTACTACGCGCGCATGCACGGGCCATGGCCGATCCCCGACGGGGCGAAGATCCAGGTGCCCATGGGCTATGCCGAGTTTCCGCGGGAGATCCTGCGCCCGCCGCGTTCCCTCGCCGAACAGATGTACGGGGACATCCGGCGCTGGACGAAGATGCCCAGGGGCGGGCACTTCGCGGCCCTCGAGCAGCCCGGGCTGCTGGCCCACGAGATCCGCGAATTCTTCCGGCCGCTGCGCTGAGCAGGCGAGTCGTCCGGCGAGGGCGGCTGCGGCCGCCCTTTTCTTTTTCCGGGGGGCGGCGGTGTATGCTGGTTCGCCGGTGCATGCGTTGATTGCCTGCGCGGGCGATGCGGCACCGCAGCGAAAGAACGGACCGGCATCGACCGGTCTACCGCAAAAACAGGACGGAGGAGGCAGCACCATGATCGGCAACTCGCTTGTCCGGCTGCTCGCGGCCGGATTCTGTGCATTCGCCGCAAGCGCCATCGCGGCCGACACCATCAAGATCGCCCACATCGATCCGCAGAGCGGCCCGTTTGCGCTGCAGGGGCAGATGGGCAGCCGCCACATCCAGGCGGCCATCGACGAGATCAACGCCAGGGGCGGGGTGCTCGGCGGGACGAAGCTGGAACTCATCAGCCTCGACAACAAGTCCAGTCCCCAGGAAAGCCTGGTGGCGCTCAAGCAGGCCGTCGACCAGGGGGTTCGCTTCATCACCCAGGGCAACGGTTCGCACGTGGCCCATGCGCTGACGGAAGCCGTGCTCAAGCACAACCAGCGCAACCCGGGCCGCGAACTGCTGTTCCTGAACCACGCGGCCATCGACCCGGCGCTCACCAACGAGAAGTGCAATTTCTGGCACTTCCGCTTCGACGCCAACGTCGACATGAAGATCGACGCCCTCACTTCCGTCATCGCGGCGGACAGGAAGGCGAAGAAGGTTTACCTGATCAACCAGGACTACGCCTACGGGCACTCGGTGCAGCGTGTGGCGCGGGAGCAGATCTCGAAGAAGCGGCCGGACATCGAGATCGTCGGCGACGAGCTGCACCCCACCGGCAAGGTGAAGGACTTCGCGCCTTACATCGCGAAGATCAAGGCGAGCGGCGCCGACACCGTGCTGTCCGGCAACTGGGGCAGCGACCTCGCCCTGCTGATCAAGGCGGCGGAAGAGGTGGGTCTGAAGGCGACCTTCTACACGAACTACGCCTACCTGGTCGGCACGCCCCGGGCGTTCGGCGGCTCCGGCGCGGAGCGCGTGAAGACGGTGGCGAGCTGGTTCCCCAACCTGTCGGGCAGCCCGATGGAAAAAACCTACCTCGAGTACAAGAAGAAGAACGACGAGGACTGGGGGTTCCTGCCGATCAAGTACACCGTCGACATGTGGGCAAAGGCGATCGACAAGGCCGGATCCGCCGATCCGGAGAAGGTTGCGCGGGCGCTGGAGGACATGCGCTACGACGCCGGCGTGGGCGAGGCCTGGATGCGGGCCGACGACCACCAGATCACCGAGCCGCTGTTCGTCGCCACCTTCACCAAGGCCGGCCGGCCCGGGGTGAAGTACGACGCGGACGGCACGGGCTACGGTTGGCGCGTGGACCAGCGCATCGAGGCGAAGGAGAACATCCTGCCCACGACCTGCAAGATGGAAAGGCCGTGACGGGTGACAAGTGACGAGGAATGAGTGCCGGGGACTGGGCAGGGCCCCCCGGCAAACGCCCGGCCCGGCCGGGCGTTTTCATTTCAGAAGGCTTTCCAGAGCAGCGACAGGCCGCTCAACACGAGCAGGCCGCTGATGAAGCGGCCGACCTGCTGCGGTGTCAGCTTCGCATGCAGGCGGTGGCCGATGGCAAGGCCGATGGGCATGATGGGGAGCAGGATCAGCAGGGCCCACCAGACCTCCGACTGCAGCGCGAGGCCGGACACGAAGTAGACCGCCACGCGCAAGCCGGTGCTGAAGGTGAACACCGCGGCCAGGGTCGCGCGCATGCGCGAGACGTCGGCGATGCGCGCGGTCATGTAGGCGGCGTAGATCGGGCCGCCGACGCCGAACAACCCGCCGATGAGGCCGCCGAGCAGGCCGGTGGGCACGCCCCACCAGCGCGGGATGCCCGTGGCCGGGCGGCTGGCGCCCAGTCGATAGAGGCCATAGCCGGTGATGAACATGCCCAGCGCGACGAGCGTCGCATGCTGCGGCAGCATGGCGAGCAGCGTGACGCCGGCCAGGATGCCCGCGATGGCCGAGGGGATCAGCCACTTGAGTTCGCCCACCTCGACGTGCTCCCGGAACCTCACTCCGGTCGTGAGCGTGGCCACGAAGTCGACCATCACGACCAGGGGCACGACCGTCTGCAGCGGCAGGAAGTGCACCAGCAGCGGGATGGTGACCAGCGCGGAACCGAATCCGGAGATTCCGAGGATGATGTAGGCGAGCAACCCGATCAGGGGGATCGCGATCAGGGTTTCGGCGGTGAACGGCATGACAGTCCTGCAGGCGTGGCGGGAGTTTAGCACCCGCCGCTCTTCTATAATGGCTGCAGCGTTCCCCTGCGGAAGATCCCATGCCTGCCAACGAATCCATCCAGGCCGTCGCCCTCGTCGGCGCCGGCACCATGAGCACGGACGTCGCCGCGATCTTTGTCGCGCGCGGCATCGAGGTGCACGTCGTCAGCCGCCCCGGCAGGAACCTCGACACGGTGCGCGAGCGCATCGGCAAATCCTGCGACCAGATCGCCGGGGCAAAGGGTCCCCGCGGCGCCATCCACACGGCCTCGGACATGGCCACGCTGCCCTGGCAGCGGATCGGGCTGGCCATCGAGTCGGTGACGGAGGACCTGGCCCTCAAGCAGGGTGTCTTCGCCGACCTGGAAAGGCATGCCTCGTCGCGCATCCCCTTGACCAGCAATTCGTCGAGCTTTCCCATCAGCCGCATCGGCGAGGGCCTGAAGACGCAGGCGCGCATGTTCGGGCTGCATTTCTTCATGCCCGCCCACCTGGTGCCGCTGGTCGAGGTCGTTTGCTCGGACAAGACCGACGTCGCGCTCGCGGAGCGTGTCGGCGCCTTCATGGAGTCCCTGGACTGCATGGCGGTGATGGTCAGGCGCGACATCCCCGGCTTCCTCGCCAACCGCCTGCAGCATGCACTGATGCGCGAGGCCTGGTCGCTGATCGACCGCGGCATCGCCACGCCGGCGGACGTGGACAAGGCGGTGCGTTTCGGCTTCGGCATGCGTTACCTCGCCGCCGGCCCGGTGCTGCAGAAGGAGCATTCGGGCCTGGACGTGAATTTCCTGGCCTCCAGTTCGGTGTTCCCCGACCTGTGCAACGACGACCGTCCGCCGCCGGCGCTCGCGGACAAGGTCAAGCGCGGCGAAATCGGCATGAAGAGCGGCCAGGGGTTCTGGCCCTGGCCGCCGGAACGCATCGCACGGGAAAAGGCCCGCTACGCCAGGATGCTCGGCAAGGCGCTCGCCGCGCTGCGCGAAGACGACAAGTAGGGACATGGCCGACCGTGTCGTGCTCGTCCACGGCTTGTGGCTCAACGGCGCCTCCATGGCGCCCCTGGGCTGGCGGCTGGCGCGCGAGGGCTTTTCCGTCAGCCGCTTCGGCTACTGGTCCGTGCTGCGGGGGCTGGATGCCAACGTCGATCGCCTGATCGCGTTCTGCCGCCGCTTCGAGGGGGAACGCCTGTTCCTCGTCGGCCACAGCCTGGGCGGCGTGCTCATCCTCGCGGCCCTGAAGAAGGGACTCAGGGCGCAGCGCGTCGTCCTCATGGGCAGCCCCTACCATGGGAGCCTGTCCGCCCGCGGCCTCTCCCGCGTGGCCGTCGGCAGGCGCATGCTCGGGCGCACCCTTACGGACTGGCTGGCGCGCGACAAGTCCCCGGCCTGGGGCGATGCCGAGGTCGGCGTGCTCGCGGGCAACCGCGAGATCGGCTTCGGCCGGTTCGTTTCACCCTTGCCGTCGCCCAACGACGGCGTGGTGTCGATCGAGGAAACCCGGGTGCCCGGCGCCGCCGATACGGTGGTGCTCCCGGTGTTCCACACGGCCATGCCGTTCTCGACCATGTCCGCGCGCGCCGTCGCCACATTCCTGCGCAAGGGGCGATTCCAGTGAGGCGCTGGCTCATCGCCGCCGCGATCCTGCCCCTGCTCGGCGGCTGCTACTACTTTCAGGCCGTCAGCGGCCAGATGGAGCTGTGGCGCAAAAGCCGGCCCATCGACGCCCTCATCGGCGACGCCCGGACGGACGCGAACCTGCGCGAGCGCCTGGAAGTCGTGAAGCAGGTGCGCGATTTCGCCAGCCGGGAGCTGGCGCTGCCCGACAACGGCAGCTACCGCAAGTACGCCGACCTGCAGCGCCCCTACGTGGTGTGGAACGTGTTTGCGACCCCGGAGCTCTCGATGAAGCCGGTGGAGTGGTGCTTTCCGTTCACCGGCTGCGTGGCCTATCGCGGCTATTTCGACGAGGCGGGCGCCGTGGCCTTCGCCGAAGGCATGCGAAAAGGCGGCAAGGATGTCTTCGTCGCCGGCATCCCGGCGTATTCCACCCTGGGCTGGTTCGACGATCCCGTGCTCAACACGTTCATCGGCTATCCGGACGCGGAGATCGCGCGCCTCATGTTCCACGAACTGGCGCACCAGGTGGTTTACGTGTCCGGCGACACGCTGTTCAATGAGTCCTTCGCCACGGCCGTCGAGCTGGCAGGCATGGAGCGCTGGCTCGACCGGCACGGAACGCCGGCGCAGCGGGCGGCCTTCGACCGGCGCCAGGATTACAAGGCGGGCTTCGTGGCATTGGTCCTGGACTATCGCGACCGGCTCAAGGCCCTGTACGCGAGCGACCTTGCCGACGACCAGAAGCGCGCCCGCAAGGCGCAGGCCTTCGCCTCGCTGCGGTCGGACTACGAGGCGCTCAAGCGGTCCTGGGGCGGCTTCGCCGGCTACGACCGGTTCTTCACAGGCGGGCTTAACAACGCGCACATCGTTCCCGTGGCGACCTATGCCGAGCTGGTGCCCGCCTTCCGGCGGCTGCTGGCGCGGGAACAGGGGGATTTCGCGCGCTTTTATGCGGCGGTCCGGGACATCGGCCGCCTCGGCAGGGGCGAGCGCGCTGCGCGCCTCGGCGTCCCGGCCGCCGCCACGCCGGAAAGCTGACCCGCGGTGCTAGAATCCCGGCACTCCCGCGGCTTCTTCCGGACGATCCCATGAGCGACAACACCGACATCAACGCCCTGCGCCGCATCCTGCGCGAATGCAAGACCCTGGCCGTCGTCGGCCTCTCGGCAAACTGGTACCGGCCCAGCTACTTCGCGGCCAAGTACATGCAGGAGCACGGCTATCGCGTCATCCCCGTCAATCCCTCGTACAAGGGCCAGGAGATCCTGGGCGAGAAGGTGTATTCCAGCGTCAGCGAGATCCCGGACAGGATCGACATGGTGGACTGCTTCCGCAAGAGCGCCGAAATCGGGCCGCTGGCCGACGAAGCCATCAAGGTGGGGGCAAAGGTCCTCTGGATGCAACTTGGCGTCATGAACGAAGAAGCGGCGCAAAAGGCACGCAAGGCCGGCCTCACGGTGGTGCAGGACCGCTGCGTCAAGATCGAGCACGGCCGGCTTTTCGGAGGCCTCAACTGGGTCGGCGTCAACACCAAGGTCATCTCCGCCAAGCGGCCCAATTGGCTGCCGTATTGAGCCGAAGGCTCAATACGCGTGACGGTGAACACGTGACTGTCGTGACTGCCGTAACTGTCGTTTTCGAGCCTTTTTCCCGATAGTCACGACAGTCACGCAGTCACGGCTTTTTTCATTTACGGATCTTTATGGCAGACAGAGACTACGGCTTCGGCACCCTGTGCCTGCACGCGGGCCAGATTCCGGACGCGGCCACCGGCGCGCGCGCGGTGCCCATCTACCAGACCACGTCGTTCGTGTTCGATTCTCCCGAGCACGCGGCGAGCCTGTTCAACCTGCAGACCTTCGGCAACGTCTACTCGCGGATCTCCAACCCGACGGTATCCGTGTTCGAGGAGCGCATGGCGGCGCTCGAAGGCGGGCGCGCGGCGCTGGCGGCGGCCTCCGGCCAGGCGGCGCAGATGTGTGCGCTGCTGACCATCCTGCGCGAGGGCGACGAGATCGTGTCCTCCAGCACGCTGTACGGCGGCACCTACTCCCAGTTCGACGTGACCTTCCGCCAGTTCGGCATCAAGACGGTGTTCGTCAATTCCGACGACCCGGAAAACTTCCGCAAGGCCATCACGCCAAGGACGCGGGTGATCTACGCCGAGACGATGGGCAACCCGCAGATCAACGTGCTCGACATCGAGGCCGTGGCGGCGATCGCGAAGGAAGCGGGCGTGCCGCTCGTGATCGACAACACGTTCGCCTCGCCCTACCTGTGCCAGCCGATCAAGTTCGGCGCCGACATCGTGATCCACTCCGCGACCAAGTTCATCGGCGGCCACGGAACCACCATGGGCGGCGTGGTGGTCGAGTCGGGCAAGTTCCCCTGGGGCAACGGCAAGTACCCGATGATGACCGAGCAATCGCGCGGCTACCACGGCGTGATCTTCCACGAGACCTTCGGCGATTTCGGCTACACCATGAAGTGCCGCATGGAGACCATGCGCACGCTGGGCCCGGTGCTGTCGCCCTTCAGCGCCTGGATCCTGCTGCAGGGCCTGGAAACCCTGCACGTGCGTGTCGAGCGCCA
>DASZQJ010000130.1:0-52527 GCA_035549715.1 Burkholderiales bacterium | reverse complement strand
CGCCGACTTCGCCGGCAGCGCCCGCCTGGGCGACTGGGTGGAGTCCGCCGTGGACATCCAGAAGGTCGGGCGCACGCTGGCCTTCGCCAACGTCTACCTCAGCGTGGGGGAGCAGCGCATCGCGCGCGCCTCCGGCGTCTTTGCCGTCACACCCGGCAAAACCTGATGTCGAAACCTTGTCACCACAGAGGCACAGAGGACACAGAGGTAAAACAAAACTAGGCGAACAATATGGTGTAACGAACCGGGAACGTGGTCGCCGCTCCATTCGGTCCCTTTCCCCATCCACAATTGTCGTTATCCGCTGTTCCTCTGTGTCCTCCGTGCCTCTGTGGTTCCAATCAGAATTTTTCGACTTTCTTGAGGAAGGCCTGGTACTCGTCGTCCTTCATCGTGAAGCTGTGCTCGGCGAGCGGGAACTGGCCCTTGTGCACGTCCTGCTGGAAGTCGGCGAGCGCCTTCCCGATGATCTCCCAGCAGTTCGCGTAGCGCTTGACGAACTTGGGCGTGAAGCGGTCGAACAGGCCGACCATGTCGTGCAGCACCAGGTTCTGGCCGTCGCAGTGCGGGCCGGCGCCGATGCCGATGGTGGGAATCGACAGGCGTTCGGTGATGACCTGGGCGACGCGGTCGGGGATCGCTTCCAGCACGATGGCGAAGCAGCCCGCCTTCTCCATGGCCAGCGCGTCCTTGAGCAGCTGCACGCCGGTCTCCGCGCTCTTGCCCTGCACCTTGAAGCCGCCCAGCTTGGAGACGAGTTGCGGGGTCAGGCCGATGTGCGCCATGACCGGCACGCCGGATTTCACCACGGCCTCCGCGATGGGCGCGAAGTCCTCGCCGCCCTCGATCTTGACCACGTCGGTGCCGCCTTCCTTGAGCATGCGCATGGCGTTGTTGATCGCATCCGCGGTCGAGGCGTGGTAGGCGCCCAGCGGCAGGTCGCCGACCAGGATCGAGCGCTTCGCCGCGCGTGAGATCGCCTTGGCATGGTGGATCATCTCGTCCATGGTGACGGGCACGGTGCCGGAATAGCCCAGCGCCGTCATGCCCAGCGAGTCACCGATCAGGATGCAGTCCACGCCGGAGCGGTCGACGAGCTGCGCGGTCGGGTAGTCCACCGCCGTGACCTGGAAGATCTTCTCGCCGCGGTCCACCTTGGCCTGCAGGTCGAAGATCGTGAGCTTCCTGGGTGCCTGTGCTTCCGCCATTTTCTGCTCCTCCTTATTGATATTCACCACAGAGGCACAGAGAACACGGAGGAAAGCCCATGACGGAAAAGGACGGCCCGGACACGTTCGTTCCCACGAACCGGGCACGCCAATCTTGCCGTGAGTCCCCTTTTCCCCGCTGCTCGTCTTTCCTCTGTGCCCTCTGTGCCTCTGTGGTGATGTTCGATTGACCTAACCGTTCCTGGCGCGCGGGGCGCGGGCTTCGCCCGGGCGCAACTGCGCCGCGAGCTTGTCCAGCACGCCGTTGACGAACTTGTGACCGTCGGTGCCGCCGAAGCTCTTCGCCAGCTCCACCGCCTCGTTGATGATCACACGGTAGGGCGTTTCGACCTGCCGCGACAGCTCGTACGCCGCTTGCAGCAGCAGCGCGTGCTCCACCGGGGAAAGCTCGCGGACGGGGCGGTCGAGGTAGGGCGCCACCTTCTCGCGCAGCGCCGGCGCGTCGGCGATGACGCCGCGCAGCAGCGCTTCCACCAGCCCGGCATCCGCCCTGGCGAAGTCCTTCTGCTCGCGCAACTGCTGCAGGAGCGCGTCGGCCGGCGCCTCGTTGACCAGCCACTGGTAGAGCCCCTGCAGGGCGAACTCGCGGGCGCGGCGCCTACTGTTTTTCATCGATCGCTTTCAGCAGGCGCGCCATCTCGACCGCCGCGCGCGCGCAGTCCGCACCCTTGTCCTTCACGCGGGCCTCGGCTTGCGCATCGGTGTCGGTGGTCAGGATGCCGTTCGCGACGGGCACGCCGGTGTCGAGTTGCACCGACATGACGCCGGCCGCCGACTCGTTCGAGACCACTTCGAAGTGGTAGGTCTCGCCGCGGATGACGGCGCCGAGGGCGACCAGCGCGTCGAAGCGCCCCGTGCCCGCCAGCTTCTGCAGCGCCAGCGGGAGCTCCAGCGCCCCCGGCACCGAGGCCACATGGATGTCGGCCGGGCGCACGCCCAGCTTCGCCAGCTCCGCCATGCAGGCGGCCAGCAGGCCTTCGCCCACGGGCTGGTTGAAGCGCGCGACGGCGATGCCGATGCGCAAGCCGGCTCCGTCGCAGGAAGGCGCGTATTGATGAATGTCGTTTCCAGTGCTCATGGTTGTTCGTGACTGTCGTGACTGTCGTGACTGTCGTGGCGGGCGCCGGCTTGCGCGGCGCCCACGGCAGTCACGATAGTTACGATCGCCACGCCGTCACGGCTTCTCCAGGTATCCGGTCACCTCCAGCCCGAAGCCCGCCATGCTCGGCATCTTGCGCGGCGCGGCGAGCAGCTTCATGCGGCGCACGCCCAGGTCGCGCAGGATCTGCGCGCCGATGCCGTAGGTGCGCAGGTCGAGCTTGTCGGGCTCGCCCGCCCGCGCGGCGTCGGGCACCAGGCGCTGGAGCACGTCGGCACCGGATTCCGTGCGATGCAGCAGCACGACCACGCCATTGTCCGCCTGCGCCACGGTGCGCAGGGCCTCGTTCAGGTTCCAGGAATGGGCGTGGCTGCCGGCGTCGAGCAGGTCGGCCACGGACAGCGGCTCGTGCACGCGCACCAGCGTCTCGCGGGCGCCGTCGATCCTGCCCCGCACCAGCGCAAAGTGCACGTCGCGGGAGCTCTTGTCGCGGTAGGCGACCATGCGGAACTCCCCGTGCACGGTCTGCAACGGCCGCTCGGCGTCGCGCTCCACGAGCGACTCCGTGCGGCTGCGGTAGTGGATCAGGTCGGCGATGGTGCCGATCTTCAGGCCGTGCGTGGCGGCGAAGGCCTGCAGGTCCGGCAGGCGCGCCATCTCGCCGTCGTCCTTGAGGATCTCGCAGATCACCGCCGCGGGCGTCAGCCCGGCGAGCTGCGCCAGGTCGCAGCCGGCCTCGGTATGCCCGGCCCGCACCAGCACGCCGCCCTTTTGTGCCATGAGCGGGAAGATGTGCCCGGGCTGGACGATGTCCTCGGGGCGCGCGTCGCGCCGGACGGCCGCCCGCACCGTGCGCGCCCGGTCGGCCGCGGAAATCCCGGTGGTCACGCCCTGGGCCGCCTCGATGGACAGGGTGAAGTTGGTGCCCATGCGCGACTTGTTGGCGCCGACCATGGGCGGCAGGTCGAGCTGGCGGCAGTGCTCCTCCGTGAGCGTGAGGCAGATGAGGCCGCGGCCATGCTTGGCCATGAAGTTCACCGCGTCCGCGCTGACGAACTCGGCAGCCATCAGCAGGTCGCCCTCGTTCTCCCGGTCCTCCTCGTCAACCAGGATCACCATGCGCCCGGCGCGCAGCTCGGCGAGGATCTCGGGGATCTCGGAGATGGCCGCGCTCATGCGTACCCGCCTTCCAGCATGCGCTCCACGTAGCGGGCGACAAGATCCACCTCCAGGTTCACGACGTCGCCCTTCTTCAGACCGCCAAGGTTGGTCGCGGCGAGCGTGTGCGGGATGAGGTTGACGGTGAACTCGCCCTGCCCGGCGGCATTGACGGTCAGGCTCACGCCGTTGACGGTGACGGCGCCCTTGCGCGCGATGTAGCGGCGCAGTCCCTGCGGGAAGGCGATCGTCACCTCGCGGTTGCCATCGACCGCCGCGACCTGCGTGACTTCGCCGACGCCGTCCACGTGGCCGCTGACCAGGTGGCCGCCCAGCCGGTCCGCGAGCCGCAGCGACTTCTCGAGGTTGACCGCGGCCCCCCTGGCGAGGCCCGTGGTCAGGCGCAGCGTCTCGTGGGACACGTCCACGGTGAAGCCGTTGCCGGTCAGGCGCGTCACCGTGAGGCAGACGCCGTTGCAGGCGATGCTGTCGCCGACGGCCACGTCGGCCATGTCGAGCTTGCCCGCGTCGATGGCCAGTTGCGCGGACTGCCCCACGGCCTTTTCCTCGACGACGCGGCCCACGGCCTGAACCAGTCCGGTGAACATCAGCGCGTCGTCCTCATGGGCGGATCGCCGGCCGCGCGAGGATGCGCAGGTCCGGGCCGATCATGCGCGTCTCGCGCACGTCGAGCGCGAGGCGTCCTTCCATGCGCGTCACCTCGCCAAGGTCGAGCATGCCGCGCCCGCCGTCGCCCAGCAGGTGCGGCGCGAGGTAGATCAGCAGCTCGTCCACCAGTCCCGCCGCCAGCAGCGCCGAGTTCAGGTTGATCCCCGATTCGACCAGGATTTCGTTGGTCCCCCGCGCGCCGAGCTCGGCCGCCAGCCGGGCGAGATCCACCTTCCCTCCGGCGTCGGGCAGGACCACGACGCTGGCGCCCCTTGCCTCCAGCGCGCGGCGGCGCGCGGCATCGTCCATGGCCGTGGCGACCAGCACCGGTGCGCCATCGAGGATCTTCGCCTGCGGGTCCATGCGCAGGCGGCTGTCGACGACGACGCGCAGCGGCTGGCGCGAGGCCTCGACCTCGCGCACCGTCAGGCGCGGATCGTCGTCCCTGAGCGTGCCGATGCCCGTGAGGATGGCGCAGGAGCGCGCGCGCCAGCGGTGTCCGTCGCGGCGCGCGTCGGGTCCCGTGATCCATTGCGACACGCCGTTGCCGAGCGCCGTCTTGCCGTCGAGGCTCGCGGCGATCTTCACGCGCAGCCAGGGCCGGCCGCGGGTCATGCGCGAGACGAAGCCGATGTTGAGCTCCCGCGCCTCGGCCTCCATCAGGCCGACGCGGGTCGCGATCCCTGCCGCGCGCAGGCGCGCGATGCCCTGGCCCGCCACCCCGGGATTGGGGTCCTGCATGGCCGCCACCACGTGCGCGACCCCGGCGGCCACCAGGGCGTCGGCGCAAGGCGGCGTGCGGCCATGGTGGCTGCAGGGTTCGAGGGTTACGTACGCGGTGGCGCCCGCCGCCTGCCCGCCGGCCGCCTGGAGCGCCGCGGTTTCCGCATGCGGGCCGCCGGCGCGCTCATGCCAGCCCTCGCCCACCACCCGCCCCTCCCGGACCAGCACGCAACCGACGCGCGGGTTCGGCGTCGTGGTGTCCAGGCCGCGCGCGGCGAGCCGCAGCGCCTGCGCCATGTGCGCGTGGTCGGCGGCCTGGAAGGCGGCCTCCCCGGGCTTCACGCCCGTCACCCGGGCTGGCGGCACGGCCTTCATTTCGGCTTGCGGCGCACCGCGGGCTTCTGCACTTCCTTGACGGCCTCGCGGAAATCCTCGACGTCCTGGAAATCGCGGTACACGGAGGCGAAGCGGATGTAGGCGACCTTGTCGAGCCGGTAGAGCTCGCGCATCACCAGCTCGCCGATGCGGCGCGAATCCACCTCGCGCTGGCCCAGCGACAGCAGCTTCTGCTGGATGCGCTCGATGGCCTCTTCCATCAGGTCGACCTTCACCGGACGCTTGTGCAGCGCGCGCTTGAAGCCCACGCGCAGCTTCTCCTTGTCGAACTCCTCGCGGTCGCCGTTGCTCTTGACGATCGCCGGCATGCGCAGTTCCACCGTCTCGTAGGTGGTGAAGCGCTTGTCGCAGGACAGGCAGCGCCGGCGCCGGCGGATGCTGTCGCCCTCGTCGTTGACCCGCGAGTCGACGACCTGGGTGTCGGCGTGGCCGCAAAATGGACACTTCATGTCAGGCGCGAGGCACCAGGCGCGAGGCGCGAGGGGCCAGAGCCAAGGGCGAGCCGGGCATGGCCCGGACTGCGATCTCGTGCCTGGCGCCTCGCGCCTCGCGCCCCCGGTTCATTTTCCGTATACCGGAAATTGCCGGCACAGCGCCGTCACCTTTTCGCGCGCGGCGCCGACCTTCGCGTCGTCGTCCGGCGCGTCGAGCACGTCGGCGATCAGGTGGGCGAGCTGCTCGGCTTGCGCCTCCTGGAAGCCGCGCGTGGTCATGGCCGGCGAGCCCAGGCGCACGCCGCTGGTGACGAAGGGCTTCTCGGGGTCGTTGGGGATCGCGTTCTTGTTGACGGTGATGTGGGCGCGGCCGAGCGCGGCCTCCGCTTCCTTGCCGGTGATCTTCTTCGCGCGCAGGTCGACCAGGAACATGTGGCAGTCGGTGCGCCCGGACACGATGCGCAGGCCGCGCGAGGCCAGGGTCGACGCCATCCTGCGGGCGTTGGCCAGCACCTGCTTCTGGTAGTCGCGGAACTCCGGCTGCATGGCCTCCTTGAGCGCCACCGCCTTGGCCGCGATCACGTGCATCAGCGGGCCGCCCTGGATGCCCGGGAAGATGGCCGAGTTGACGATCTTCTCGTGTTCCGCCTTGGCGAAGATGATGCCGCCACGCGGGCCACGCAGGGTCTTGTGGGTCGTGGTGGTCACGAAATCGGCAATGCCGACCGGGCTCGGGTAGACGCCGGCGGCGATGAGGCCCGCGTAGTGCGCCATGTCCACGAACAGGTAGGCGCCCACCGAATCGGCGATCTCGCGAAAGCGCTGCCAGTCCCAGGTGAGCGCATACGCCGAGGCCCCGGTGACGATCATCTTCGGCTTGTGCTCGAGCGCCAGCTTGGCGGCCTGGTCGTAGTCGATCTCTTCCCGCTCGTTCAGCCCGTAGGACACGGCGTTGTAGAGCTTGCCCGAGAGGTTCACGGGCGAGCCGTGCGTCAGGTGCCCGCCGTGGGCCAGGGACAGCCCGAGGATGGTGTCGCCGGGCTTGAGCGCGGCGGCGTAGACCGCCTGGTTGGCCTGCGAGCCCGAGTGCGGCTGCACATTGGCCATGTCCGCCTTGAACAGCGCCTTCGCCCGGTCGATGGCGAGCTGCTCGGCGACGTCGACGTACTCGCAGCCGCCGTAGTAGCGCTTGCCCGGATAGCCCTCGGCGTACTTGTTGGTGAGCACCGAGCCCTGGGCCTGCATGACGCGCGGGCTGGTGTGGTTCTCGGAGGCGATGAGCTCGATGTGGTCTTCCTGGCGGCCGCGCTCGGCCTCCATGGCTTTCCAGAGCTCGGGGTCGAATTCCTGGATGGTCTGGCTGGCGGGGAACATGTCGGCGGGCGGACGCGGGCGGCGGGCGGTTTTTGCAGTGCGATAAAGGCGCGGATTGTACCATTGAGGTCCCCGCACGCCGCCGCCGCGATCCCCTTGCGCTGCGGCCTTGCTGCTATCATTGCCGCCACTGTTTCCGGGACGGCGCGCCGCCGGATTCCGCGTCACGGCCGGCCGCCGGCCCCGCGTGGCGGCGGCCGGCCCTCCCGAGACCCAAAAAAACGAATCAGGGGAGAAGCCCATGTCCGCAAGCCTCATGCCCAAAACGATCCTGGCCAAGCTCACGTGGGCCGGCATCGCCCTCCTGGGCGCCTCCGCCATTGGCGGCATCGCCCTGCATCGCGGCGAGTCCATCAACGCCATCTGGTTCGTGTTCGCGGCGATCTGCACCTACCTGATCGCCTTCCGCTTCTACAGCGCCTGGATCTGCGCGAAGGTGCTCGTCCTCGACGAGACGCGCGCCACCCCGGCGGAGCGCTTCAACAACGGGCGCGACTTCATCCCGACCAACAAGTGGGTCGTCTTCGGCCACCACTTCGCCGCCATCGCCGGCCCCGGGCCACTGATCGGGCCGACGCTGGCGATGCAGTTCGGGTATCTCCCCGGCACGATCTGGATCCTGGTGGGGGCGGTGCTGGGCGGCTGCGTGCAGGACATGGTGATCATGTTCTGCTCCACCCGCCGCGACGGGCGCAGCCTCGGCCAGATGGCCCGCGACGAGCTGGGCCCGATCGGCGGCTGGGCGGCGATGATCGGCACCATGATGATCATGATCATCCTGATCGCGGTGCTGGGCCTGGTGATCGTCAAGGCCATGGCCCACGATCCCTGGGCGACCGCGACCGTCGTCGGCACGATCCCGGTGGCCATGCTCATCGGCCTGTACATGCGCGGCATCCGGCCGGGCCGCGTGCTGGAAGGCACCGCGATCGGCATCGTGCTGCTGCTGGTCTGCGTCGTCGGCGGCCACTGGGTCGACCAGAACGAGGCCCTGCGCCACGCCTTCGACTGGGACGCGCGCCAGGCCGCGTGGTTCGTGATGATCTACGGTTTCGCCGCCGCCGCACTCCCGGTCTGGCTGCTGCTCGCGCCGCGCGACTACCTGTCGACGTTCCTGAAGCTGGGCGTGGTGTTCATGCTGGCCGCGGCCATCCTGGTGCTGATGCCGGAAGTGAAGATGCCGGCGATGACCGAATTCGCCCGCACGGGCATGGGGCCGATCTTCAAGGGCGACCTCTTTCCTTTCGTGTTCATCACCATTGCCTGCGGCGCGATCTCCGGCTTCCACGCCCTGGTGTCCTCCGGCACCACGCCCAAGCTGCTCGCGAACGAAAGGGAGATCCGCATGATCGGCTACGGCTCGATGGCGCTGGAGTCCTTCGTCGCCATCATGGCCGTCATCGCCGCCACCGTGCTCGACCCCGGCGTCTATTTCGCCATCAACGTCGACTTCGGCAAGGGCGCCGAGGAGACGGCGGCCATGATTTCCTCCTGGGGCCCGCAGTACCAGGTCACCGTCGAGCAGATGAAGGCGCTCGCCGTGGAGATGGGCCTGCCCTCGCTGTTCGCCCGCACCGGGGGCGCGCCCTCGCTCGCGGTCGGCATGGCCAGCATCTTCCACTCGACCTTCGGCGGCGAGGGCGAGCTGCTCAAGTTCTGGTACCACTTCGCCATCATGTTCGAGGTGCTGTTCATCCTGACGACGCTGGATGCCGGCACCCGCGTGGGCCGCTTCATGCTGCAGGACCTCGGCAAGCACGCCTGGAAGCCCTTCGGCGACGTCTCCTCCTACCCCATGACGGTGCTGGCGAGCTTCATCTTCGTGTCGGCCTGGGGCTACTTCCTGTGGCAGGGCGTGACCGACCCCAAGGGCGGCATCCGCTTCCTCTGGCCGCTGTTCGGCATCTCCAACCAGCTGCTGGCGGGCATCGCCCTGACGGTCGCCACGGGCATCATCATCAAGATGGGCAAGCTGCGCTTTGCCTGGGTGACCGGGCTGCCGCTCACCTGGCTGGCCGTCATCTGCACCACCGCGGCCGTGCAGAAGGTGTTCAGCCCGAACCCGGAAATGGGCTTCTGGTCCGGCGCCAATGCGCTGGCGGCGAAAATCGCGGAGGGCGCCATCCCGGCCGAGAAGATCGCCGAGACCTGGTCGCAGGTCATCGCGCTGCGCATCGATGCGGCGCTGGCGCTGTTCTTCGCGATCGTGCTCTGGGTGGTGATCTTCGACATGCTGCGCATGACCCTGCGCCTGCGGGCCGGCAAGCCGGTGCTGCCGCTGTCCGAATCGGGCTACGTCAAGTCCGACCCGCGCCTGTTGGCGGGCACCCATGCGTGAGCTCGCCTTCGCCGCGGGGCTGAAGCGGGCCTGGTCCTACCTGCGGGAGGTGACCGGGGACGACGCCTACGAGCGTTACCTCGAACACCACCGCGAGGCCCATCCCGGGGAGGCGCCGCTGTCGCGTGACCGCTTCTTCCGCGAGCGCCAGGACCGCAAGTGGAGCAGGATCTCGCGCTGCTGCTGAGGCGCTGCCTGCGGGAATCCTTGCGACGGGGGCCGATGGCCCCCGTCGCTTTTGCAGCGTCGGACCGACGCGGGACCGACGCGCCCGCCTCCCTGCGAGCACCGGGGCCCGGGACCTCAGGCCGGGGGCCACCTGCCCGGCACGGCAACCGCTTCTTCGGGACCGGGCCAGGGCGGCATGGTGACGCCCACCGCCGCCAGCGGCGCGTCCTCTGCGGCGCGGAACTGGAAATGCGTGCCCTGCGGGATGGTCACGCACACGCCCGGCGCCAGATCCACGACCTGCTCGCGCCCGTCCAGGCGGCGCCACATCGCGCCGCGGCCGGAAAGCACGTACCAGATCTCGTCCACGCTGCGGTGGAAGATGGCGTCGGACGCGCGGCCGGCCGCGAGCTCGAAATGGGCCATGCTGCCGCGGGTGGTGCGGCAGAGCACGCGCACGTCGGAGCCATCGGGCGCAACGATGTCGGGCTGGGCAGGCAGGCGTGAAGTGCAGAACTCGGCCATCAGGCCGGCACGTTACCGCACGCGGCCGCAGCCGTCATCGCCCGCGCTCAATCCCGGCGCGCGGCAGGATCGCCCGGCGGCAGCACGTCGCGGAACTCGTCGAACTGCTTCCATTTCGGCACCGGCGGGATGCGGCCCCCGCAGGGCGAGTACGGCGAGCGCTCGACGAGCTGGTACTTGTGGATGTAGCGCGGGCAGTTCGGGAAGATGGCCTGCGCCTCGACGCGGACCACGAGTTGCGCGCCTTCGAACGCGGGCAGCAGCGGGTCGTCGTGCGCGACGCTGGCAAGCCCGTTGACGCGCAGCCGGCGCGGGCTTTCGAAGTCGATGAACAGCAGGCCGACCTGCGGATTCGCCAGCACGTTGCCCAGGCTCTTGAACATGCCGTTGCCGTCATAGCTCGGGAAGGCCAGGACGCCGGGGCCGATGACACGCACGAACCCGGGCTCACCCCCCTTGTAGGAGCAGTCCGGGCGCCCCTGCCCGTCGGCGGTCGCGAGGAAGAACAGGCTGCGCGATTCGATGAACCGGCGGTCGTCATCGGTGAACCCGGTCCTGGCGAGCACCTCGACCAGGCGGTCGGCGAGCGGGCGCGAGCCGAACCTGTCCTGCAGCCGGCGCGACCCTTCGTGATACATCGGAATGTCCTTCATGAGACCTCCCGCTTCCAGGGCAGCCGACGCCGCGATCGAGGTGCCCCGGGGGCGCGTCGCAAAACCCGGCCAGGGTCCGGGCATATTACGCCCCCGGGAACGTCGCGTGGGCCCGCCCTGCCTGCCGGGCGCCGTCTTTCGCGCGCCGAAGGTGTCGCAAGGCATTCTGGAATCGAACCATTTCCCCCGGCCCGGACCGTGGCGCAGGCAAGCCACGGCGCGCCATCGCCACTGTCCGTTCGAGGTCGGCTGCGGATCCGGCGGCGGGGTGCGGCATACTCCACGACATGAGATCCCCGACATCCAGGCGGTTCGCGCGCCGCGAGGCGCTTGGGCTCGGCTTGCGCGAATTTGCCACCCTGCAGCGCCTCGACGCGCCGCAGAAGGTCCAGGCCTTCCTCAACGGCATCCCGGCGAACCACGAGTTCGGCGGCGAGACGGTGCTGTCGGTGCGCGAGGTCCTGCGCCAGCGCCGCGCGCATTGCATCGAGGGCGCCTTCCTCGCCGCCTGCGCCTTCTGGGTGCACGGCCACCCGCCCCTGGTGATGCACCTGGACTGCGACTCCAGCGACTATCCGCACGTGATCGCGCTGTTCCGGCAGCACGGCCACTGGGGCGCGGTTTCCAAGACCAACGGCGTGGGCCTGCGCTATCGCGACCCGATCTATCGCAGCCTGCGCGAGCTGGCGATGTCCTACATGCACGAGTACTCCAACAAGCGCCACCGCAAGACCCTGCGCAGCTACTCCGCCGCCTTCGACCTGCGCCGACTCGACCCCGCGCTCTGGGTCGGCAACGAAGACCAGTGCTGGGAAGCCCACGACCGACTGGCGGCATTGCGCCACTATCCGCTGATCTCCCGGCACCAGGAGAAGCTGCTGAGCACGCGCGATGCGTTCGAGCGCGAGGTCACCAAGCTGGTGCAATACCCGCGGCCGAAGCGTCCGCCGCCGGGAACGTCGCGCACGGCCAGGAAGAAGTAATCCCGGCGGCGCGCGGAACTTGCGCGCCGCTCGGGCGGTCCCCACCAGGGTAACTGTCCATCGACCGCCCCCTGCGCATCGGGCCCAGGAGCGCCGCCATGCCCATGCATTCGCGCCTCGCCGCCTGCATCGTCGCCCTGGTGCTGGGCGCCTGCGCCAGCCCCGGGCTTCGCGTCCAGGATCCCCTGCAGCCGCAACTCGAAGGTGTGCGCCTCGCGGGACACCGGATGTGCGGCCCGGCCTCCAGCGCGCCGTCCTTCGCGTGTCCCGAATTGCCGACCCGCCAGCCTAGCGGCTGGCGGCTCACGCCGCCCTACGGGCCGTCGCCGGTCGGCGGCAAGCGCCTGCTGGCAAATCGAAGGGTCGTCGTCAACGTCAGCACCCCGGCCGGGGCCGAGCTCGACCTCGAGCTGGCGCGCGACGAAGGCCGGCTTCCACTGGCGGTGAAGCTGGTGCCCGCCGATCCGGCGCAAGGCATTCCCGGAGAGGTCGAGGCCACCGGTGAGGCGGGAGTCGCCGTCATCGAGGAAGGCGCACGCACGCGCTGGCTGGTCGAGGTCGTGGTGTCGACCTGCGCCAGGACGCGGCACCTGCGCTTCTTCGGCCGCGCGGCGAAGGAGGCGGAACGCAGCCCGCCACTGGACGTGACCCTCGCGCGCGAAGCTTCGGAGCGCCTCTGCGTCGACGCGCCGGGCCGCTCAGCCGACGCGCGGCCCGGCATCGGTGAGCCCGTGAATGCGCGCCCCGAGGCGGGCTGCGCCGGCAGCGGCGGCACCGGCCAGGTCTTCGCCACCTGCGAGACCTGCCCCGCCCTGCACCCGCCGCAACTGGGCATCTTTTCCGCGGGGCGCTACTGCAACTGGGAGGAGGTGCTCGCCGCGTACGGTTACACCGGCGAGGGCAGCGTCAAGCCGCTGCTGTGCAGGCTCTCGCAAGTCGGCAGCCGGGAAGCGTGCGAAGGGCACCAGTAGCACGGTGCCGCCCCTTCTCCCTCCCCCTCTCCCGCCGTGGGCAGCGGGGGTGGGTGGACAGGAGGTCCGATCAAAAGACCAGCACCCCCAGGAACACCCCGAACACCAGGATGACCAGGAATACGACCAGCGCGATGGCGAACAGCACCTTGGCGATGCCCCTCGCGCCGGCCGCGACGTCGGTGAAGCCGAACACGCCGGCGACGAGGGAGATGAGGAAGAAAATCGCGGCCCACTTCAGCATGACGGCTCCTTTTCCCGGTCAGGGGTTCTACGGCTCGCGGTCACCCGCCAGACGGCACGAACGCGCCGCCGACGGCCAGGGGGCAACGGATGCGCCCGGCATTTCCATGCGGGCGTGCGGGCGCCTGCCTTCCGGGGATTGACCCGGGCATGCGGCGAAGGTTCGCGGCGGGCACCCGATACAATGCCGGCTTTGCCGCTTCGTCCCGAGTCCGCCATGCCGCTGCCTGGCGCTTGCCTGCGCCGCTTTCCCGCCTGGATCGCGATCCTCACGGCGCTTGCCGCACCCCTGTCCGTGCTGGCCCAGGACTGGCCCGCCAGGCCGGTGCGCATCGTCGTCCCCTTCCCGGCCGGCGGAACCTCCGACGTGCTGGCCCGCACCCTGGGACAGGCGCTCAGCACCGCGTGGGGCCAGCCGGTGGTCGTGGAAAACCGGCCCGGGGCCAACGGCAACATCGGCGCGGGCATGGTCGTCCGGTCGCCCGCGGACGGCTACACGTTGCTGCTCACCGACGTGGGCGCGCTCTCGATCAGCCCGAGCGTGTACCCCGCGCTGGCGTTCGATCCGCTGAAGGACCTCGCGCCGGTGGCGATGATCAGCTACTCGCCGCACGTGGTGGCGGTGCATCCTTCGGTGCCCGCGCAGTCGCTGCAGGAACTCATCGCCCTCGCGCGGTCGCGCCCGGGCAGGCTCAACTATGCGACGGCCGGCGCCGGCAGCGCTTCGCACCTCGCCGGCATCGACCTCGCCACCCGCGCCGGCATCGAGTGGACCTACATCCACTACAAGGGCGGGTCGCAAGCCGTCACCGACGCGGTGGCCGGCCACGCGGACATCGTGGTGAACGGGATGCTCCCGGTTTCCCCGCACATGAAGAACGGTCGCCTGCGGGCACTCGCGGTCACGTCCGCGAAACGGGTCGGCGCGGCACCCCGGGTGCCGACGGTGGCGGAAACGGCGGCGCCGGGCTTCCTGAGCGGCTCCTGGCAGGGACTGCTCGCGCCCGCGGGAACGCCCCCGGCGATCGTCAACCAGGCCAATGCGGAAATCCGCAAGGCGCTCGCGAGGCCCGGGATCGCGACCCAACTCGCGCAACAGGGGACGGAAAGCCGGGCCGGTTCGCCGCAGGCGCTCGGCGAATTCCTGCGCACGGAAGTCGCGCGCTGGGCCCGGGTGGTGAAGCAGGCGGGCGTGAAGGCCGAGTAGCCCGGTCAGCCGCGGCGGGCGCGTCGCCGGCTCACCGGCACGACAGCCCGAAGCGTGTCGCCACGGCGGCCCCCGTCCCGGGCGCGGGCAAGTCGACGAACTGCTGCTCGCCGCACTGCGAGCCCTGCGCCCGGCGGTGGCAACTGCTGGTCCCGTCCGCGAACAGCTCGCAGCGAAAGCCTTCCAGCATCAGCCGGTCACGGGCCGCGCCTGGCGCCATCGACGCCAGGCCGAGGCCGGATACGTAGGCGCGAAACGCCGCCTCGTCGCCGAAGATGTTGCGCCCGGTATTGGGCACATCGACAAGGTACCGCCACGCGAACAGCGCCAGCGCGCCAAGGATCGCCAGCGCCACGGCCAGGCTGACGGCGACCTCGCGGTGCTTCACGCCAGCGGCCCGAAGAACCCGACGATGCGCCGCAACCGCCCGTCCGCGGCAAGCTCGCAGAAATCGACGCCTTCGACGACGGTCCGGCCCGCGGCATCCGCCAGCTTCCAGGCAAAGCGCAGCCGGCCGTGGTGCAGGTCCACGCCGCTGGTCCTGGCGATGCCCGACCCGGGGCGTCCCGCCTGGACCCGCGCGATGTGCGCGAGCAGGGCTTCGCGCCCGGCGAGATCCGTCTTCGGATCGGTGTAGCTCACGTCGTCGGCGCAGGAGTCGTCGAGCAGGCGGCGGCGCTGCCCCTCGTCGGCGACGTTCCAGGCCTGGCAGTAGGCCTCGACGATGGCGGGCAGGTCCATCCTCACCTGCACCTCAGAGCAGCCGCTCGATCGGGGCGGCGAGCCTCGCCGGCGGCGTCATGCTGGCATAGCGGGCCACCGGCCGGCCGTCGCGATCGACGAGGAACTTGGTGAAATTCCACTTGATCGCGCGCGTGCCGAGGAAGCCGCGCTGCTCGTCCTCGAGCCAGCGGAACAGCGGGTGGGCGCCGTCGCCGTTGACGTCGACCTTCTCGAACATCTGGAAGGACACGCCGTAGTGGCGCTGGCAGAAGCCGGCAATGTCGGCCGCGGAACCGGGCTCCTGGCGGCCGAACTGGTTGCAGGGAAAGCACAGGATGTCGAGCCCCCGTTCATGCAGGCGATCGTGCAGCGCCTGCAACCCTTCGTACTGCGGGGTGAAGCCGCATCTGCTGGCGGTGTTCACCACCAGGACGACGCGGCCGCGAAAGCGCGACAGCGGCAGGGGCCTGCCGTCGATCGCGTTGGCCGTGAAATCGTAAAGGGTGCCCATGCGCCCATTCTAGCCCGTGCGGCCCGCACCGGCCGGCGCCGCGCCAGGGTCACCGGGGCTATCGGGGCGAAATCGCGAGGCGCAGTCCCTCGACGTGCTCCGACGCCGTCCACCAGCGCCGGCTCAGCGCCTGGATGGCGTGCTTGGAACCCGAGCCCACGGCCAGGAAGACGTCGCGCTCGAAGGCATTGCGCTGGGCGAGGACCGCCTGGAGGCGGGAAAGCGCGGCACGCGCGGCCGCGGCATCGCCGGCGTCGTCCTGCGGGTACTGCCCCAGCCAGGCGTCGAACCCGGCCGCGGCCTGCCCGACCTCCATGGACATGTCATACGAAGTCTGCGCGGCGTCGTAGGAGAACTCGGGCCGCGCCACGATGCGGATGGCCGTGTCCTCGAACCGGTCGCGCAAGGCGGCGAGCGTGGCGTCCAGGGCGGCGGCCGCGACGGCAGCCCTTTGCGCATCGGCCGGCGTCCGCGAGGCGGCCGACTTCGCGGCGGCCTGCGCGAGCGTCCAGGGTTCGAACAGTTCGCTGTCCGGGATGGCCTGGTTGAGCTGGGCGTGCACCGATGCGCACGCGAGCAGGCCGGCGAGCAGCAGCAGCGTCCGCATCTCAGGGCTCTGCGCCCGGGCGCAGCAGCTCGGCAACGCGGTCCGTGACCTGCTGGTCCTGCGCCGAGGTCAGTCCGCTGACGCCGACGGCGCCCACGACGCGTCCCCCGGCGTCCTTGAGCACGCTGCCGCCGGGAAGCGCGGTGAGCAGCGGATCGCAGAAGTAGCCGACGTCGATCTGCTCCTTCTGGATGCGCGCCAGGAAGGCTTCGGTGCCCACGCCCATGCGGGCCGCGCTGTAGGCCTTGCCCTGCGAGATGGCGATGCTGCGCACCGGCGCGCCCTCCATGCGCCCGAAGGCGACCAGGAAACCCTGCGGATCGCAGACGGCGACGCAGACGGGCCGCCCGAAATCCCGCTGCGCCAGGTCCATCGCGCGCTCCACGAGCAGGCGCGCCGTCTCCAGTGTGATCGCGCTCATGGCAAAGGTGCGCCCGGGAGGCGGATGCCTTCGGCGGCGATGTAGTCGCGGAGGATGCCGGCGATGTCCGCGTCGGCCCGGAAGCCCATGGCAAGCGCGCGGTCGGTGCGAAAACGCCCGGGGAAGGAGCGCACCATCCGGTTGATCCGGTCGTCCTTGCGGAACACCACGCGCCGGGCCACCTCGTCGCCCGCGATGCGCCGCAACGCTTCGACGCCCTCGCCCACCGAGAACGTGATGCCCGGCAGCGCCAGCGCGCGGTTCGTCCCCCACGCCGAGGCCGGCAGGTCGTGGGCATGGAGGAAGGCGTCGAGCACCTTGCCCGGCGAGAGGATCCACATCTCGGTGGAGGCCTCCACCGGCACTTCGCACACCGTGCCGTTGAGCGGCTCGCGGAACATGCCGCTCGCGAACGAGGTGGAAGCCAGGTTGGGCTTGCCCGGGCGCACCACGATGGTGGGCAGGCGCAGGCTGCGGCCGTCGACCATGCCCTTGCGCGAATAGTCGTTCACCAGGTATTCGCCGATCACCTTCTGGGTGCCGTAGGAGGTCTGGGGCGTTGGCGTCACCGAATCGTCCACCACCGGCGGCAGCGCGCCGCCATACACGGCGAGCGAGCTGGCGAACACGAAACGCGGCGGCGCATCCATGTCGCGGCTCGCCTCCAGCAGGTTGCGCGTGCCGTCGAGGTTGACGCGGTAGCCCATGTCGAAATCCTGCTCGGCGTGCGCGCTGACCACCGCGGCCAGGTGGAATACCGACGCCGTGTCGCGATCCATTGCGTTCTCGACCTGCTCCAGTTCGGCGATGTCGCCCTTGATGCACGTGAGCCGGGGGTCGGGATCGGGCGGGAACGCCGCGTCGAACAACTTGATGCCCGAAATCGCGGCCGGCTTGCCATCGGGACCGGCGAGCGTCCTGCGCTCGAGCAGCTTCAGGGCGAGCCGGTAACCGAGGAAGCCCCCGCCGCCGGTGATGAATACCTTCATTTGCATTCCTCCTGGATGGCGTCCCGGTCCGGCCCTTGACCGCGGTCGCCGCTATTTCTGCAGCCGGTTGCGATAGGCCTCGTAATCGGGAAGGCGGCGTGAATAGGCCGACGTCATCAGGGGCGACGAGATCATGAAGTCCGCGGAGGCCCGGTTGCAGGCCACGGGGATGTTCCAGACCACGGCGATGCGGATGAGCGCCCGCACGTCGGGGTCGTGCGGCTGCGCCTCCAGCGGGTCCCAGAAAAAGATCACGAAATCGATCTCGCCGTCGGCGATCCGGGCGCCGATCTGCAGGTCGCCGCCCAGCGGCCCGCTCTGCAGCCGGGTGATCGGCAGCTTCAGGGCGTCCTCCAGCAGCTTTCCGGTCGTGCCGGTGGCCAGCAGGTCGTGCTGGCCCAGCAGGCCGCGGTTGTAGGCCGCCCACTCCAGGAGTTCCTGCTTCTTGTTGTCGTGCGCCACCAGCGCGATGCGCTTGCGCGGCGGGACCGCGCCGCCCGGGGCCGGGTTCACGGGCGCACCTCCAGGCCGGATGCGGCGGCCGTCATGGTCCCGATGCGCGCCGCGTCGGCAAAGCCCGACGCGCGAAAAACCCGCAGGACCTCCGGTTCGGCACCCGGGTCGCAGGCGACCAGCAGGCCGCCCGACGTCTGCGGATCGGTGAGCAGGTCCCGCTGCCAGGCCTCGAATCCCGCGGGCAATCCCACCCGATCGCCATAGCCTTTCCAGTTGCGCGCCGAAGCGCCGGTCGCGATGCCTTCGGCAAGCCACCTGCGCGCCTCGTCGAGGACGGGCAGGCGGTCGAACTCGATCTGCGCGCCCAGCCCGGCCCCGGCGCACATCTCGAGCAGGTGCCCGGCGAGGCCGAAGCCGGTGACGTCCGTCATCGCGTGCACGCCGTCGACCTGCGCAAGCCCCGGCCCCGCGACGTTCAATTGCGTGGTGGTGGCCAGCATGGCCTGGTAGCCGGCCGGGGTGAGCTTGCCCTTCTTCAGCGCGGCAGAGAGGATGCCCACGCCCAGCGGCTTGCCGAGGATGAGCACATCGCCGTCGCGGGCCTCGCTGTTGCGCTTGACCTGCTGCGGATGCACCGTGCCCAGCACCACCAGCCCGTAGATGGGCTCGAGCGTGTCGATCGAATGCCCGCCGGCCACCGGGATGCCGGCCGCCGCGCACACCGACTCGCCGCCCGCCACGATGTCGCGGATGGCCTGCACCGGCAGCTTGTCGAGGGGCATGCCGACGATCGCGAGCGCGAAGATCGGCCGCGCGCCCATGGCGTAGACATCGGAGATCGCGTTCGTGGCCGCGATGCGGCCGAAGTCGCGCGGATCGTCCACGATGGGCGTGAAGAAATCCGTCGTCGCGACGACGGCCTGATCGGGATTGAGCTCGTACACCGCGGCGTCGTCGCTGGTCTCGATGCCCACCAGCAGGGCCCCGGGCATCGCCGCGAGCGGCGCCGAGGCCAGGATCTCGGACAGCACGCCGGGCGCGACCTTGCAGCCGCAGCCGCCACCGTGGCTGAAACGGGTCAGGAGGATGGGGGCGGCGGTGGAATCCTTGGGCGCGTTCATGGCGGGGACCGGCGGGGTCTCGGGGACGCGCCTAGAATACCCGCATGAAGGAATTCCAGCACGCCGGCCTCGCAGGCCTCGACGCCTTCGACGAGATCATCGACGTCCGCTCGCCGGCCGAGTACACCCTCGACCGCATCCCCGGCGCGGCCAATTGCCCGGTCCTGGACAATGCCGAGCGCGCCCGCGTCGGCACGGCGTACAAGCAGGTCTCGCCCTTTGTTGCACGCAAGATGGGCGCCGCCCTGGTGGCGCGCAACATCGCCCACCACCTGGAAGCACGCTTTGCCTCGCGCGAGTCCGGCTGGCGGCCGCTCGTCTACTGCTGGCGCGGCGGCAAGCGCTCGGAGGCGATGGCGCACATCCTGCGGGAAGTCGGCTGGAAGGCGATGACCCTGCAGGGCGGCTACCAGCAGTACCGCCGCGACCTCCTCGCCGCCATGGAAAGCCTGCCGGGCCGGCTGCGCTTCCAGGTCGTGTGCGGCCCCACCGGCAGCGGCAAGAGCCGCCTGCTTCGGGCCCTGGCCGCCCGCGGCGCGCAGGTGCTCGACCTGGAGGCGCTCGCCTGCCACCGCGGCTCGCTGCTCGGCGACATCCCGGGCGACCCGCAGCCCTCGCAGAAAATGTTCGAGAGCCTGGTGTGGGACATGCTGCGCCGCTTCGACCCGGGCCAGCCCGTCTTCGTGGAAGCGGAAAGCGCGAGGATCGGCGCGCTGCGGGTGCCCGCGGCACTGCACGGGGCCATGCGCGCGGGCGAGGCGATCGTGCTCGAGGTGCCGCTGGAGGCGCGGGTGGGCTTCCTGCTGCAGGAATACCGCCACCTCCTCGACGACGCGGGCTGGCTCAAGCACAAGCTGCTGAGGCTCGCCGAACTGCATTCCCGGCGCACCGTCGCCCAATGGATCGGCCAGGTCGATGCCGGGGACTGGGAGGCGCTGGTGGGAAGCCTGCTGGCGGCGCATTACGACCCCGCCTATCGCCGCTCGCTTTCCGCGAGCTACCCGGCGGCGTCCCGGACCCTGCGCCTTGACGACCTCGGGCCGGCATCACTGGACGATCTGGCCCGCGCGCTGGCCGGCGCCGGGACGCCGCTCGCCGAAGCCGCGCTCGCGCGCTAGTGGTATTCCTTTGAGATGTCCCGGTTGGTGTAGTCCTTGAGCATCGCCGTCGCGACCAGGCTGGCGAGCGCGCACGCGGCGATGTAGGCCGCGATGGCATAGCCGGAGCCGAAGGTCGCGAACAGGGTCGCGGCGATCAGCGGCGCCGGGCCGCCCGCGACGATCGAGGCGAGCTGGTAACCCAGCGAAGCGCCGCTGTAGCGCAGGCGCCCGGTGAAGGCCTCCGCGATCATTGCCGCCTGCGGTCCGTACATCATGTTGTGCGGGACCAGCGAGACGATGATGGCGAAGACGATCCAGCCCGGCACGAGCGTGTCGAGCAGCGTGAAGTAAACGAACGCGAACACGCCCATGGTCGCGGCACCGATCATGTACATGCGGCGCCGGCCGATGCGGTCCGACAGCCAGCCGCTGAAGGGCACGGTGAAAAAGGACAGCAGCGACGCGGCCAGCAGGGCCTCCAGGATGAGGTTGCGATCGACCTTCAGGTGCAGCGTGCCGTAGGTGAACACGAAGGCGGTGAAGATGTAGAACGGCGCCTGCTCGCCGAGCCGCGCGAACGCCGAGAGCAGGATCTCCTTCGGGTGCTTGCGGAAGGCCTCGACGATCGGCTGGCGCTCCACCCTCTTCTCGGCGAGCAGCTTCGCGAACAGCGGCGTTTCCAGCACCGAGAGCCGGATGTAGAGGCCGATGGCGATCAGGAAGATGGACAGGAAAAACGGCACCCGCCAGCCCCACTGCAGGAACTCGTCGCCGGACATCCAGCTGAAGCCCAGCACGGCGAGGTTCGCGAGGAACAGGCCGGCGGGCACGCCGAACTGCGGCCAGGAGGCGATGAAGCCGCGGTGCCTGTCGGTGCGCGCCCATTCCATCGACATGAGCACCGAGCCGGCCCACTCCCCGCCCACGCCCACGCCCTGCAGGAAGCGCAGGACGGTCAGGAGCACGGCGCCCCAGATGCCGATCTCCTCGTAGGTCGGCACGAAGGCCACCAGGAAAGTGGCCACGCCCATGAGCACGAGGGTGGCAATCAGCGTCGATTTGCGGCCGATGCGGTCGCCATAGTGGCCGAAGATCGCGGCACCCACCGGCCGGGCCACGAATCCCACCGCATAGATGGTGAAGGCCTGCAGCGTGCCCACCATCGGGTCGGATTGCGGGAAGTACAGCTTGGCGAACACCAGTCCCGTGACGATGCTGTACAGGAAAAAGTCGTACCACTCGATGGTGGTGCCGACGGTACTGGCGATGACGGCGCGCCGCAACTGGCGGCGGTGCTCCTGCTCGGACAATCCCTGCATTGCGGACGCGGCCATGGGCTCCTCCCTTGTCGATCGGGGGATTATACGGAGGACCACCCCGCCGGGGCGGCCCTCAGCCGCCTGCCCGCTTCACGTCCGGGAACCGCTTGCCGAGGATCTCCACGATGCGGTCGCAGTGGTCGCCCTGCACTTCGATCACGCCCTGCTTGACCGTGCCGCCCGAACCGCACGCGGCCTTGAGTGCCTTGCCCAGCGCGACGAGCCCCGCTTCGTCGAGCGGCAGGCCGCGCACCACGGTGACGCACTTGCCGTTGCGGCCCGCGGTTTGCCTCGAGACGCGCACCGCGCCGGCGCCGGGGGCCGGCTTGTGCTTGCCGCAGATGCATTGCGCGAGCGGATGCCGGCACTGCGGGCACATGCGGCCGGATTCGGTGGAATAGACCCATCCGCCCGCGGGCGTGCGCGGCTTCATGGGCGCCACGCCCCGATGGGGGGCCGCCTCCCCGTGCCCGCTTCAGCGCACACCGGGACCTCCCCGGATGACGAGGCCGATGCCGCCGAGGACGGCGGCCGATGCGCCCAGCAGGCGCAGGGTGACCGGCTCGGCCAGCAGCAGCGCGCCGCCCGCGGCGGTGATGACCGGCACGCTCAACTGCACGGTGGCGGCGCTGGCCGCGCGCAGCCCCGGAAGCGCCGCATACCAGACGGCATAACCCACGCCGGAGGTGAGCGCCCCCGAGGCGATGGCATAGGCCACGCCCGCCGCGTCGGCATCCAGCTTCGCCCGCATGGCCAGGACAAGCAGGCCTGCCAGGGGAACCGCCCGCAGGAAATTGCCCGCCGTCACCGCAAGGGGATCGCCGCCGCCGCGGGCGCGCAGCGAATAAACGCCCCAGGCGATCCCCGCTGCGACCATCAGGGCCGCGCCGGCGGGGGCAGGCGCCGTGATGCCCGGCGAGAGCAGGACCAGCAGGCCGCCCAGCGCCGTGGCCAGTCCCGCCAGTTGCCGCGGCACAAGGCGCTCGCCGCGGCGCAGGCCCGCCAGGACCATGGTCGCCTGCACCGCGCCGAACAGCAGCAGCGCGCCGGTGCCCGCGGCGAGTTCGACGTAGGCAAGGGAAAACGCGGCAGCGTACGTGAACAGGGCGAGGGCCGATCCCCAGTTGCCCCCGGGTCGCCGCGCGCCACCTCGCAGCCCCAGGATCGCCGCCAGCGCAAGCGCGCCGGCAAGCACGCGCACGGCGGTGAAGCTCGCGGGATCGATGGCCGTGTGCCGCAGCGCCAACCGGCACAACAGCGAATTGCCGGCAAAGGCGCACATCGCAAGCAGCGTCAGCAGGAACAGGCGCATCGAGGCCCGGCCCGCCGCCGGGATGGCATCCGTCACGCGCGAATGATTGCACAAAGGCCCCGGGCGGACTTGCTAAACTTCGGCACCGCTCCTTCCGCCACGCCTGCGCATCGACGATGAAAAACCCGCAGATCCGCTATTCGATCCTTCCCGCCAGTCCCGAAGCCCACCTGTTCGAGGTCCGCTGCACCGTGGACAACCCCGATCCCTGGGGGCAGGTCTTTTCCCTGCCCGCGTGGATCCCCGGCAGCTACATGATCCGCGAGTTCGCCAGGCACGTGGTGCGCATCCGCGCGCAAAGCGGCCGCAGGCAGGTGCCTCTGGTCAAGCTGGACAAGAACACATGGCAGGTGGCCCCGCACGACGGGCCGGTCACGGTCACCATGGAGGTCTACGCCTGGGACCTGTCGGTGCGCGGCGCCCACCTCGACACGACGCACGGCTTTTTCAACGGGCCGACGGTGTTCCTGCGAGTCGAGGGCCGCGAGGACGAGCCCGTCGAAGTGGAGATCCTGCCCCCGCGCGGCGCGAAGTACCGCGACTGGAAGGTGGCGACCGCGATGCGGGCGCGGGGCGCGCGCCCGCACGGCTTCGGCACCTACGAGGCGGGCAACTACGACGAGCTGCTCGACCATCCGGTCGAAATGGGCACCTTCGACCTGGTCAGCTTCCGCGCGCGGGGCGTGCCGCACGACGTCGCGATCACCGGCCGCCACCGGGCCGACCTGAAGCGCCTGGCGCGCGACCTGAAGGCCCTGTGCGAAACCCAGATCGACTTCTTCGGCGGGACCGCCCCCATGGACCGCTACGTCTTCCTGGTCACGGCCGTGGGCGAAGGCTACGGCGGCCTCGAGCATCGCGCCAGCACCGCGCTGATCTGCGCCCGCAACGACCTGCCCGCCCCCGGCATGGGGCAACCCGCCGCCGGCTATCGCACCTTCCTGGGGCTCGCGAGCCACGAATATTTCCACACCTGGAACGTCAAGCGCATCAAGCCCGCGGTGTTCCAGCCCTATGACCTGGACCGGGAGAATTACACCACGCTGCTGTGGGCGTTCGAAGGCTTCACGTCCTACTACGACGACCTGCTGCTGGTGCGCGCGGGGCTCATCACGCCCGGCGCCTACCTGGAAACCCTCGGCCGCAACATCACCACGCTGCTGCGCGTTGCCGGCCGCAGGAAGCAGACGGTCGCGGAATCCTCGTTCGACGCCTGGATCAAGTATTACCGCGGCGACGAGAACACGCCCAACGCCGGCGTGAGCTATTACCTCAAGGGCAGCCTCATAGCGCTGTGCCTGGACCTGCTGATCCGCACGCAGACCGGCGGCCGGCGCTCGCTGGACCACGTGATGAAGGCGCTGTGGCGCAAGCACGGCGCCAGGGGCATCGGGGTGCCGGAAGACGGCATCGAGCGCATCGCCGAGGAAGCCACGGGCCTGCGGCTCAAGCGCTTTTTCGACACCACGGTGCGCTCCACGGCCGACCTGCCGCTGCAGAAGCTGCTCGCCACCGTCGGCGTGCAGATGCAGCCGCGGCCCGCCCGTTCCGGCGCCGACCGGCGCGATCCCGGCGCGAAAAATGCGCAGCGCACCCCGCGGGGCGTCTCGCTGGGCGTGCGCACTGCCAATGACGGGGGCAACCTCAAGATCAGCCAGGTGTTCGATGGCGGCGCCGCGCAGAAGGCGGGGCTCGCCGCGGGCGACATCGTCATCGCCCTCGACGGCCTGCGCGTGACGCCGGACAACCTCGATGCGATGCTGGGCCGCTACCGGCCCGGCGAAACCATTGCCCTGCACGTGTTCCGGCGCGACGAATTGCACCTGATGCCGCTGGCGCTCGCCGCGGCGAAACCGGACGCCTGGTCGCTTGCCGTGCTCGACGCGTTCGCCGCAGGTGACCGCGCCCGCAAGGCCTGGCTGGGCGCTGCCTGACCGCCGGCTAGATCGCCAGCGTTTCCCCTTTCATCGCGCGCAGGACCGGGCCGAGGTCCAGGCCGGTGCGCGCGCGCAGGCGCCGCGCCCGCAGCTCCAGCACCGGACGGGTGACACGCTTCGGTTCGCCGGTCGTGGCCACGACGATGGTGTTCGCCTCGTTGCGGGGCAGGACCCGGATGCGCCCGTCGAAAGCCCTGCGCAGGCGCTCGATGCCCTCGCGCGGCAAGCGGCGCTTGCCGATCAGGTTGGCGACGAGGATGCCGCCCGGCGCCAGCCGTGCCCGGCAATTGCGATAGAACGCCGGCGAGTCCAGCCGGCCGGCCTCCGCCTTCGAGTCGAAGCCGTCGATCAGCATCAGGTCGTAGCGCTGCCGGCCGCGGGCCACGAAGGTGTAGGCGTCCTCGATCTCGACCCGCAGGCGCGCCGACTCCGGCGGCAGGTGGAAGAACTGCCAGGCATGCAGGGCGACCTCGGGATCGATTTCCACGACGTCGATGCGCGCGCGGGGCCGATGCCGGTACAGGAACTTGGCGAGCGAGCCCGCGCCCAGTCCGACCTGGAGCACGCGCCGCGGCCAGCCGGCGGGCCTGGCCAGCAGCGGCAGCATCATGGACTGCGCGTACTCCAGCTCCAGGGACCAGGGCTCGGACAGGCGCATCGCGCCCTGGATCCAGTGGCCGCCGAACTCGAGGAAGCGCACGCCGTGCTCTTCGGTGACGCGGATGGGCATGGGAGGTGAGGCGAGGGGCGTGAGGCGAAAAGCGAGAGGGATCTCAGGCGAGGCGCGATGTTAGCACGTCGCGCCGGAAGAACCGCCCGCTGCGCAAGGGAGAGTCGCCTCTCGCCTCTCGCTATTCCGGATTATGCAAATGTCAGATTCCCGGGGATCACCGGGCCGGGCGCGGAACTCGACAGGCAATCCGTTGTCTGGCTTGAAACCCTCGAAAAAAGAAGGGGGCCGGCTCGCGCCCCCAGATCGCCGCCCATGCGACTTTCCCTGCGTTTCGTACTGCCCCTGCTCCTGATCCTCGCGGCCGTCGCGTGGGGCGTCACGCTGCTCGCCGACCAGCTGACGCTGCGCTGGTTCGTGCGCGACCTCGACGCGCGGACGGTCGTGGTGGCCAAGGCCGTCGACGAGTCCCTGCGCGACCTGATCCCGTCGGGCCAGGGCAAGCGCATCGTCAGCCTGTTCGAGCGCATGGTGCTCGACGAGCGCCTGCTCGCCATCGGCTTTTGCAACGCGGCGCAGCAGCTCGCCTACAAGACCTTCACCTTCCCCGCCGGCGTGAACTGCCGCACCGTCGACAACGTGGCGCCGGGTTCCGGCGCCGTGCTGCACCTGCCCCAGGGCTCACTGCACGCCGCGGTTTCCCCGGTGCTCGGCGCCGGCGGGGAAGTGCTGGGCAGGCTCGTCCTGCTACACGACATGGGTTTCATCGAGCACCGCAGCGCCGACACGCGCCGCTATGTCTTCTACCTGTTCGCCGCGCTGGGCCTGGTGATCTCCCTGGTGACCGTCGCGGTCGCGCAGATCAGCTGGTGGGGATGGGTGCGCGGCATGCGCATCATGCTTTCGGGGGAATGGCTGGCCAAGCCCAATGCCGGGCCGGCGGAGTTGCGCCCCGTGGCGCGCGACCTGCAGGCGCTGATCCGCGACCTGGAGCGCGACAAGCGCGTGCGCGACGAAAGCCAGATGAGCTGGAGCCCGGAGGCGCTGCGCACCATCCTGCACGAGGACCTCAGGGGCGACGAGCTGCTCATCGTGTCCAACCGCGAGCCCTACATCCACGTCCACGACAAGGACGGCGGCATCCGGGTGGAGAGGCCGGCCAGCGGCCTGGTGACGGCGCTCGAGCCGGTGATGCTCGCCTGTTCCGGGACCTGGATCGCCCACGGCAGCGGCTCGGCCGACCGCGAGGTCGTCGACGACGAGGACCGCATCGCCGTGCCGCCCGGCAAGGGCAGCTATCGCATCCGCCGCGTCTGGCTCACCGAGGCCGAGGAGCGCGGTTACTACTACGGCTTCGCCAACGAAGGCCTGTGGCCGCTGTGCCACATCGCGCACACGCGGCCCGTGTTCCGCCCGCTGGACTGGGAGCAGTACGTCAGCGTCAACCGGCGATTCGCCCGCGCCATCGTCGAGGAAGCGCGCACCGAGGACCCGGTGATCCTGGTGCAGGACTACCATTTCGCCCTGCTGCCGGCGATGGTGCGCGAGCGCCTGCCGGATGCCACCATCATCGCCTTCTGGCACATCCCCTGGCCCAACCCGGAGGCCTTCGGCATCTGCCCCTGGGCGGACCAGATCCTCACCGGGATGCTGGGCAGCAGCATCCTCGGCTTCCATACGCGCTTTCACTGCAACAACTTCCTCGACACGGTGGACCGCCACCTCGAGGCGCGGGTCGACCGGGAGACCAATGCGATCACCCACCTGGGCCGCAGCACCCTGGTCAAGCGCTATCCGATTTCCATCGACTGGCCCCCCGCCGGACTGCAGGGCCTGCCGCCGGTGGACGAATGCCGGGCGTGGCTGCGCGAGCGCCACGGCCTCGCCCCGGAGGCGCGCATCGTCGTCGGCGTGGACCGGCTCGACTACACCAAGGGCATCCTGGAGCGCTTCCTCGCCATCGAACGGCTGCTCGAGGTGGAGCCCGGCTGGGCCGGCAAGCTGTGCCTGCTGCAGATCGGCGCGCCCAGCCGCTCCAGCATTCCCGAGTACCGGCAGTTCGTCGACCGCGTGGACGCCGAGGCCGCCCGCATCAATGCCCGTTTTCGCCGCGACGGCTGGGAGCCCATCCACCTGCGCATGGAGAACGTCGCTTCCGCGGAGGTCAACCGCTACTACCGCGGCGCCGATGCGTGCATCGTCAGCAGCCTGCACGACGGGATGAACCTGGTCGCCAAGGAATTCGTGGCCGCCCGGGAGGACGAGCAGGGGGTGCTGATCCTGAGCGAGTTCACCGGCGCCTCGCGGGAGCTCGCCGAGGCCCTGATCATCAATCCCTACAACATGGACCAGTTCGCCGCTGCCCTGCGCGCCGCCCTGACCATGCCCGCGGGCGAGCAGCGCGACCGGATGCGCAGCATGCGGTCGCTCATCCAGGAGTTCAACGTGTACCGCTGGGCCGGCCGCATGCTGCTCGATGCCTCGACCATGCGGCGGCGCACCCGCGTCCTGCGGCACAGCACCGACATCAGCTTCGGCAGGCCGCTGCTGCGCGGGGAACGGGAAGGGACGCAATGAACGACCGCGACGTCCTCCCGCGGGCCCGGGTCCCCGCGTTCGCCGCCGGCTGGGCGGTGTTCCTCGATGTCGACGGCACGCTGCTCGACATCGCCCGCCATCCGGATGCGGTGGAGGTTTCCCCCGGCCTGCACGCCCTGCTCGACCGCATCCACGCGCTGAGCGGCGGCGCGGTGGCACTGATCAGCGGCCGCAGCCTCGCCGACCTCGACCGCCTCTTCGGCCCGCGGCGTTTCTGCGCCGCCGGCCAGCATGGCCTCGAGCGCCGCGACGGCGGCGGCAATGTCAGCCGCTCGGCCGGCGCCCTGGACTGCATCCACGGCGCGGCGCAGGCGCTGGCGGCCGAGGTGCAGCGGCGCCATGGCGTGGTCATGGAACACAAGGGCCTGAGCCTCGCCCTGCACTACCGCAATGCGCCCGGCCTGCGCGACTGGGCACAGGCCGCCATGCAGACCCTGCTGGCCGGCCTCGGCCCCGGCTTCCATCTCGTCGAGGGCAAAATGGTGTTCGAGCTCAAACCGGGCGGCCGGGACAAGGGCACCGCGATCGCCGATTTCCTGTCCGAAGCGCCGTTCGCCGGCCGGATTCCCGTCTTCATCGGCGACGACGTCACGGACGAAGACGGCTTTGCGGTGGCCAACGCCGCCGGCGGCCATTCGATCAAGGTCGGCGAAGGCGAGTCGCGCGCGCGCTGGCGCCTGGGTGATGCCCGCGACGTGCGCGAATGGCTGGCCTCGTACGCGGATTATCTTGGCAGGGGAGCGGCAAGGTGAACGATCTGAACCTCGCATTGGTCGGCAACTGCAACGTCGGCGCGCTGGTCAACGGTGTCGGCGACATCGTCTGGGCCTGCTTTCCGCGCTTCGACGGCGACGCGATGTTCTGCGCGCTGCTGCAGGGCGAGCGCCAGCCCTCCGACCCCGGCATCTGGCGCATCGAGCTGCTCGACCACGCGCGCACCGAGCAGGCCTACGTCCCCGACACGCCGGTGCTGGTGACCCGGCTGCACGACAGCAACGGCGCCATCGTCGAGCTGACCGACTTCGCGCCGCGCTTCCTGCAGCACGGCCGGGTGTTCTGCCCGATGATGCTGGTGCGCCGGATCCGGCGCGTGGCGGGCAGCCCGCGCATCCGCATCCGCCTCCAGCCCGCCGCCGACTGGGGCGCCAGCCGCGCCGCCATCACCTACGGCAGCAACCACATCCGCTACATCTCCCCGGCGGCCGTGGTGCGCCTCACCACGGATGCCTCCATCACCGCCGTGCTCCAGGAAACCCCGTTCTTCGTCGACGACGAGATCACGATGCTCCTCGGACCGGACGAAACCGTGCAGGCCGCGGTGCGCGACGTCGCCCACCGCTTCGAGCACGAAACCCTGGGTTACTGGAACGACTGGGTGCGCGACCTCGGCATCCCGTTCGAGTGGCAGGAGGCGGTGATTCGCGCGGCCATCAGCATCAAGCTCAACGCCTTCGAGGACACGGGCGCGATCATCGCGGCCATGACCACCTCCATCCCCGAAGCCGTCGACAGCGGCCGCAACTGGGACTACCGCTATTGCTGGCTGCGCGACGCCTATTTCGTGGTCAACGCGCTCAACCGCCTCAGCACCACCAGGACGATGGAGCGCTACATCAGCTACATCATCAACGTCGCGGCCGGCACGCCCGACGGGCGCCTGCAGCCCGTGTACCGCATCGACGGCCACCCGGCGCTGGAAGAGCAGACGGTGGCCACCCTGAAGGGCTACCGGGGCATGGGGCCGGTGCGGCGCGGCAACCTCGCCTACCTCCAGGTGCAGAACGACGTGTACGGCTCCGCCATCCTCGCGGCAAGCCATGTTTTCTTCGACCGGCGCATGAACCGTCCCGGCAACGTGGACCTGTTCCGGCGGCTGGAGGCCCTGGGCGAAGTGGCGCAGAAGGTCTTCAACGAACCCGACGCGGGCCTTTGGGAACTGCGCGGCACCTCGCGGGTGCACACCTTCTCCAGCGTCATGTGCTGGGTCGCGTGCGACCGCCTCGCCCGCATCGCGTCCCAGCTCGGGCTGCGGGACCGGCAGGTTTACTGGCGCAGCCATGCCGACCGCATCCACCGCGAAATCATCGACCGGGCCTGGAACCCGAAGCTCGGCATCCTCGGCGCCGCCTTCGGCGGCGGCGGGCTCGACGCGAGCCTGCTGCTGCTGCCCGAGCTGCACTTCATGTCGGCGGACGACCCGCGCTTCCGGGCCACGCTGGGCGCCATCGAGAAGGACCTCAAGCGCGACGGCTACATCTTCCGCTACAGCGAGGAGGACGATTTCGGCGTGCCCCAGAACGCCTTCCTGGTCTGCACCTTCTGGTACATCGACGCACTCGCCGCCACGGGCCGCAGGCAGGAGGCGCGCGAACTCTTCGAGCAGATGCTGTCGCGGCGCAATGCCCACGGCCTGCTCGCCGAGCACATCGACACCCGCACCGGGGAGCTCTGGGGCAACTTCGTGCAGACCTACAGCATGGTGGGCCTGATCAATTCGGCCACCAAGCTCAGCATGCCCTGGGAAGAGGCGTACTAGGGCATCCGCGGCGCGGCCGGCGGATCCCGCCCCTCCCCCCTGCGGGATCGCACCAGCCGGAAATCGAACTCGGCGCTGCGAAAGGGCACCGCCGACGCCCTGCCGTCCGGCGCGACGCCTGCGGGATGCGGCCGGAAGTCCACGATCAGCGAAGGCTTGACCCCGAAGACCGCGTCCGACGCCAGGTACTCGTCGCCCGCCACGAAAAGGTGGGTCGCGACGCGCTCGTGGCCAGGCGCGGTGACGATCACGTGGACGTGCGCGGGCCGGTACGGATGCCGGCCCATGCCCAGCAGCATCCTGCCGACCGGTCCGTCGGTGGGCACCGGGTAGCTGACCGGCCTCACGGTCCTGAAGCCATAGCGGCCGTCGGCCCCCGTGGTGAACTTGCCGCGGGCATACGGCCCGCCGGTCTCGGGGCGCTGCGCATCGTAGAAGCCCTCGCCGTCCGTTTGCCAGACGTCCAGCACGGCGCCGGCGAGCGGATGGCCGTCGACGTCGAGCACGCGCCCGTGGACATAGGCCGGCTCTCCCGGCACCCCTGCGCCGATGTCGCCCCACATGGGCATTTGCCTCGCCCCGGCCGCGTAGAACGGCCCCAGCACCGTGGTCTCCGTCGCACCGCCGGGCTGGCGATGGTTGATGGCATCCACCAGCATGGAGACGCCGAGCGTGTCGGAGAGCAGGATGAACTCCTGCCGGCGCTCGTCGCATTTCTGTCCGGTGGCGGTCAGGAACCGGATCGCCGCCGCCCACTCCTGCTCGGTGAGCGCCGTCTCGCGGATCGCCGCGTGCAGGTGCGTGATCACGCTCGCCATGATCTGGCGGAACCGGGCATCCGTGGCGCCCGAGAGGCGCGACAGCACCGCCTGCGTGAGCTCGTCTTCCGTGGCATTGCGCATGTCGCCTCCTTGGTGCGCGCGGATCAGGACGCCGCCCGCCGCGCGCGATACCGCATGATCCACAGGGTGCAGAAGTGTACCGCCAGCGACAGGCCCAGCGCGGTGGCGAAGCCGCCGGCCACGCCGGCCCGCGGAACCACCAGCGCCACGCCGAGGCAGAACGACGTGAAGGCGTAGAAGCCGGAGGCCATGCCGCGCAGCAACCGGATGGTGTAGAGGTTGCCGCTGGCCCGGTGCGAGAACGCCGCCAGCACGATGCCCATCACCGGGAAGACCGCGAGCAGTCCGCTGTAGCCAGGGCCCAGGTGGGGCGAGAGCCACGTCACGAGCAGCGTCATCAGGCCGCCCGCCGCCATGCGGCTCGCGAGTTCGGCACCCGAGGTCTTCCGGCCGCGACCGGGATCGCCGGCCCGGGGCAGGAGGTAGGGCACCAGCACGATCGCGCCCACGATGATGGCCACGATCCACGCGAACGGCAGCGCCAGGTGGACGATCAGCAACCCCACGGCCAGCCATGCCCCCAACGCCCCGACGAGCGCGAGGGTCCAGCCTGCGCGCATCGCGGACCAGGCGTAGCCAAGGGCGAAACCGACCCAGGCGATGCCGCCCGCCAGCGCGCCGGCCGCCGTCGCGGAGGCGAACGCCGGGCCCTGCTCGATGCCGATGAACAGCAGGATCGGACCCGTGACGACCGGGAAGCCGGACAGCCATCCGGCCACGGCCGGTCCCCAGCGCCGGCCGGCAAGCGTGATGCCGCCGATGAGCGCCGGGACCAGGATGAGCTTGAGGATCAGCAAGCCGGCCGCGCCCCCGGGGGTCTCACTTCAGCCCGAAGTTCCTGTCGATGCCGCCATTCCAGGTGCCTTCGCCAAGCCATTGACTGCCTCCGCCTCAGGCGCCGGAAGACTCTTCCCCCGCCGCCGGCGCGCCGCGGCGGTCCTTCCTGCCCCGGCGCAGGTAGCGCCTCGATGCGCGCACGCGGCGCTCCGCGACGATGACCCCGACCTGGGCGACCCGGCCGTTCTTCAGTTCGCGCACCACGAGCTTCATGCCGCCGACGCCGACGATGTCCCCGACCACCGGCCGGCGGTGGAACTGGCGGTCGATGTACTGCGCGATGGTGCCGGAGCGGGCGTGCTGGGGAATCGTCAGGCCGTAGACCTCGGCGACGTCCGCCAGCGGCGCGTCGCCGCTGAGCACGAAGCTGCCGAACACGCGCTGCTGTTCCGACTCCTCGGCTTCGTCGGCGGGCACGAACAGGTGGTCGAGTTCCGCCAAATGGTCCTCGGCGGTGAAGACGTAGATGAGGTCGCCGGCGGACAGCGTCATGCCCCCGGTGGCCTCGATGCGCTTGCCGGCGCGGAACACGGCGACGATGCGCACGTCGGGCGGCAGGCGCAGCTCGTTGACCCGGTGGCCGATCGCCTCGCTCTGCGCGCCGACGCAGTAGCCCAGCAGCCGCAGCCCCGGCTGGCCGGGAACCTCGACGAACTCCGAGTAGTACGGCGCATGCTCCCGGGGCAGCTTCAGGCGCAGCCAGCTGGCAAGCGGCGCCACGGTCCAGCCCTGGATGAGCAGCGAGGTCAGCACCACGAAGAACGCCACGTTGAAATAGATCGACGACTGGGGCAGGCCCGCCAGCCAGGGAAACAGCGCCAGCACGATCGGCACCGCGCCGCGCAAGCCCACCCAGGAGATGAACAGCTGCTCGTTGCGCGGGAACGAGAACGGCAGCAGCGACGCCCAGACGGCGATCGGGCGGGCGACGAACATGAGCACCAGGGCGATCAGGATGCCGTCCCCGGCCACCTGGACCAGCGCCGAAGGCGTGACCAGCAGCCCCAGCATCAGGAACAGCAGGATCTGGGACAGCCACGCCAGCCCGTCGTGCACGCGCAGGATGTTGCCGGAGGCCTGCATGCGGCTGTTGCCGAGCACCACGCCGGCGAGGTAGATCGCCAGGAAGCCGCTGCCGTCGAGCACCACGGTGGCGCCGAAGATCGCGATCCCCCCGGCCATGGCCAGCAGCGGATACAGGCCGCTTGCCAGGCTGACGCGGTTGATCAGCAGGACGAGGAACTTCCCGCCCGCGAGGCCGAGGATCGCGCCCAGGCCGAACTGCTGCACGAACTCCACCAGCACGCCGAAGCCGGGCAGGTGCTCGGCGCGAACCGCCTCGATCAGCACCAGCGTCAGGAACACCGCCATCGGATCGTTGCAGCCCGATTCGATCTCGAGCGTGACGCCAACCCGCTCCTTCAGGCGCATGCCCGCGGCGTGCAGCAGGGAGAACACCGCCGCCGCGTCGGTGGAGCCGATGATGGCCCCGACGAGCAGGCCCTGGACCAGGTCCAGGCCGAGGAAGTGCGCCGCGGCCGCGCCGGCGATGCCGGCCGAGATCACGACGCCGACGGTGGCCAGGGAAACCGCCGGCCAGAGCCCGGTGCGGAAGGTATGGGTGTGGGTGCGCATGCCGCCGTCGAAGAGGATGACGGCCAGCGCGACCGTGCCGACGAGATAGGCCGCCTGGTAGTCGCCGAAGCGGATGTGCCCGGCGCCCTCCTCGCCCGCCAGCATGCCGATGGCCAGGAAGACGAGCAGCAGCGGCGCGCCGGTGCGGGAGGACAGCGTGCTCGCGAGGATGCTCACCAGCACGAGCAGCGCGCCGATCAGGATGGCGTGGTTCGAGAATTCCAAGGGGATGCGCGGTTCGGGGATGCGGATTCGTTTCTAGCATGGAGCAGGCATCCGGCTCAAGGACTTGCTGCTGCGAGGCCGGCACTTGCCGCAGAGGACGCGGAGGACTACGCCCCGGGCGGCAGGTGCCCCGGCCGCCAGCGCAACAGGCGCCGCTCGGCAAGGGTCACCAGGAAGTCCAGCGCCAGGGCGCAGGCCGTCAGGACCAGCATGCCCGCGAACACCGTGTTGATGTCGAACACGCCTTCGGCCTGCAGGATGAGGTAGCCCACGCCCCTGGCCGAGCCGAGGTACTCGCCGACCACGGCCCCCACGAAGGCCATGCCCACCGAGGCGTGCAGGCTGGAGAACACCCAGGCGGTCGCGCTGGGCAGGTAGACGTGGCGCAGGAGCTGGCGCCGCGAGGCGCCGAGCATGCGCGCGTTGGCAAGCAGCGTCGGGCTCACCTCCCTCACGCCGTGGTAGACGCTGAAGAACACGATGAAAAACACCAGCGTCACGCCCAGCAGCACCTTGGACCAGATGCCCAGGCCGAACCAGACGGCGAAGATCGGCGCCAGGATCACGCGCGGCATGGAGTTCAGGGCCTTGATGTAGGGATCGAGCAGCCTCGAAGCCAGCGGCGACAGCGCGAGCCACAAGCCGACGCCCAGCCCCAGCAGCGTCCCGATCGCGAACGCAAGCAGGGTCTCCAGCAGGGTCACTCCCAGGTGCGGGAAGATCCGGCCCGACGCGAACCACTCGAATATGCGCGAGAGCACCACCAGCGGCTCGCCGAAAAAGAACTTCGGCAGGACTTCCGAGGCCGTGAGCAGGTGCCAGGCGAGGAACAGGGCCAGCAACAGCGCGGCCTGGCAGGCGGCGAGCACGGCGCGGCTCATCGGCTCAGGCAAGCGCGGCCGCATGGGCCTTGCGGACCTCGTCGCGCAACGCGGCCCAGATGCGCCCGTGGATGCCCAGGAACTCGGGCGTGAGCCGGATCTCGGCCACGTCGCGCGGCCGCGGCAGGTCGATGGCGAACTCGCCGATGGGCCGGCTGGCGGGGCCGGCCGACATCACCACGACGCGGTCGGAGAGCGCGATGGCCTCCTCCAGGTCGTGGGTGACGAACACCACGGACTTGCGGTCCTGCGACCAGAGCGCCAGCAGTTCGTTTTCCATCAGCGCGCGGGTCTGCACGTCGAGCGCGGAAAACGGCTCGTCCATCAGCAGCAGCCGCGGCTCGAGGATGAGCACCTGCGCCAGCGCAACGCGCTTGCGCATGCCGCCGGAGAGCTCGTGCGGGTACTTGTGGCCGTGCGCGGCGAGCCCCACCCGCCGCAGCCATTCGCCGGCGCGGCGCGAGGCCTCTTCCTTCGCCACGCCCCGGAACGCGAGGCCGACGGCGACGTTGTCCAGCGCGGTGCGCCAGGGCAGCAGGGCCTCGTTCTGGAACAGGTAGCCGGCCCGGGCATTGATGCCGGTGAGCGGTGCCCCGCCGATGCGCACGCGGCCGGTTGCAGGTTGCTGCAGCCCCGCGGCGACATTGAGCAGGGTGGACTTGCCGCAGCCGGTCGGGCCCACGATGGCGACGAATTCGCCTTCGGCCACGGCAAGGTCCACCCCCGCGACCGCGGTATAGGGGTGTCCGCCCGCCCGCGCCGGGAAAGTGCAGCCCACACCCGCCAACGCCAGGGCCGGCTCGCTCATCGCGCCTGCACGCGGGCGGATCGCGGTGTCACATCACCGGGGTGATGGCCCCGTAATACTCGAAGGGATAGTGCCATTGGCCGGAGTAGACCCGCCCGTAGAGGTAATAGTCGATGCCCGTCGTGCCGATGCGGCGCAGGTCGCCGAACTGCTGCACCAGGGCGGGCAGGTCGCTGATCGCCTTCACCTGGACCGTGGCCTCGCCCAGGCGCGGGATCAGGTAGGCCTGGTTGTCGACCCCGCGGGCAAAGGGCCGGCCATTGACCTCGACCCAGAATTTCATCCCGTCGGCGGGGATGTCGTAATTGTTTGGATTCTGGATGCGCAGGGTCATGGTCCACGTCTGCTCCAGGACCGTGGACGGACCCATGTTGAGCGACGAGATGGTGACGTCCACCACCGCCACCTGCTCCTTGTGGTGCCGGCCGCACCCGACCAGCGCCAGCATGACCATCGCCACCAAGACTGACCGCATGTCCCCTCCCCCCCTCGTTGGACGGCTAGATCGCCCCCGCCTCCCGCAGGAGCGCCGCGACCGCTTCGGCCATCGCCCGGTATCCCTTCGCGTTGGGATGGATCGGATCGGCCTTGAATGCCTCGTCGTGGAGCAGGCGCTTGAGGATGGCATCCTCGACCGGCAGGCCGTTGTCCCGCGCGATCGCCTCGTAGAAAGGCGCATTGTTGCTGAAAATCCCCGGCTGGGGGACCGCGATCAGCACGACGGCGACACCGCGGTCGCGCGCCAGCTTCACCATCGCCCTCAGGTTCGCTTCCGTCGCGCCGGCGGCCTGCTTGCGCAGCATGTCGTTACCGCCCAGGCAAAGCAACAGCAGGCGGGGGTTCACCTCGTCGAGCACCTGGGGCAGGCGCTCCAACCCGCCGGCGGTGACCTCCCCGGGCACGCCCGCGCCGACCACCGGGCGGCCGATCAGCCGCGACAGGACGGCGGGATAGGCCTCCTCGGGGGACGCGCCCGTGCCGTAGGTCAGGCTGTCGCCGAATGCGAGGATGACGTCGGATGGCGCCAGCTGCGGCAGCTTCGGCGCGGGACCGCCGCAGGCGGTGAGAATGAACGCCGACGCCAACAGACACAGTAGCCGGAATTCGGCCGCAGGAGTTCTCATCGCCCGTATCGGATCGTGAATGTCGTGAATGCCGTGACTGTCGTGACTATCGTGACTGCCGTCTAATGCACCAGATCTCCACGACAGTCACGGCAGTCACGGCCCTTTCGGCCCTTACGGCATTCACGACATTCACGGTATTCACGATATTCACGGCCTTTCATGGCCTTTGGCCTCACTCGCCCGCTATCGTCATTCCCTCGACCAGGATCGAGCCGGTCTGGCGCGAGCCCCGCAGCACCCGGTCCGTGCCCACCGCCGCGATGTGGCGGAACATGTCCCTGAGGTTGCCGGCGACGGTGATCTCGTTCACCGGGTGGGATATCTCGCCGTTGTCGACCCAGAACCCGGCGGCGCCGCGCGAGTAGTCGCCGGTGACCATGTTCACCCCCTGGCCGAGCAGCTCGGTGACCAGCAGCCCCCGGCCCATGGCCTTGAGCAGCGCCCCGAAGTCCTCGCCCGTCGACGCCAGGACCAGGTTGTGGTTGCCCCCGGCGTTGCCGGTGGACTGCATGCCAAGCTTGCGCGCCGAGTAGCTGCCCAGGAAATAACCCTGCAAGACGCCCGCCGAGACGACGTCCCGGGCGCGGGTGGCCACGCCTTCGTCGTCGAAAGCGGCGCTCGCCAGCCCGCGCCTGACGTGCGGCAGGTCGCGGATGTGGACGTTCGGCGAGAACACCGGCTTGCCCAGGCTGTCGAGCAGGAAGCTCGCCTTGCGATAAAGGCTGCCGCCGCTGACGGCCGCGACGAAATGCCCCAGCAGGCCGGAGGCGACGGGCGCCTCGAACAGCACGGGCACGCGGGCCGTGGGCATCTTGCGCGCGCCGACGCGGCGCGCCGCACGGTGGCCCGCCATGGCGCCGACGTCGGCCGCGCCCTCCAGGTCCTGCGGCGAGCGCGCGGTCGCATACCAGTCGTCGCGCTGCATGAGGTCGCCCTCGCCCGCGATCACCGCGCAGGCGATGCTGTGCCGCGAGCTGGGATAGCCGGCCAGGAAGCCTTCCGAGTTGCCGTAGGCGAAATGCGACTGCTGCACCGACACGGAGGCGCCTTCGGAGTTGCTCACCCGCGCGTCGGCCTGGAAGGCCGCATCCTCGCAGGCGCGGGCGAGCTCGATGGCCTGCTCGACCGTGATCGGCCAGGCATGGTACAGGTCGAGGTCGGGGAATTCCTTCGCCAGCAGCGCCGGGTCGGCCAGGCCGGCATATTCGTCGCTGGCGGTCAGGCGTGCGATCGACAGCGCCGCATCCACGGTGTCGCGCAGCGCCTGCGGCGAGAAATCCGAGGTGCTGGCGTGGCCGCGCTGCTTGCCGACGTAGACGGTCACGCCCACGCCCTTGTCGCGGTTGTACTCGATGGTTTCGACCTCGCCGCGGCGCACGGTCACGTTCTGGCCGAAGCCTTCGCTGGCCTCGACTTCCGCGGCGGTGGCGCCGCGCGCGCGCGCATGGTCGAGCACGTCGCGCGCCATCTGCCGGAGGGTGGACTGGGGGTAGTTGAATTCGCTGCCGGACAAGGTCGGGGTTCCGAATGTTGCAGCGGCGCACCGCTTGCGCGGCGCGCCGCCTGAGTTCGATGCCGCGCAACGCGCGAGGCGCGCCGCCGGTTGGTTTTGGCTATGATACCAGCCTGCACCCGCCCGAGTCCCCGATGGAAGAAGAAGACGAAGTCCGCATCAGCAAGACCCAGCGCAAGCGGGAAAGCCATTCCCTGCAGGACATCGGCGAGGAGCTCGTGGCCCTCGGGGCCGAGCGCCTGGCGCAGATGGACCTGCCGCAGAACCTGCTCGAGGCCGTGCTGGAAGCGCGCCGGATCTCGAAGTTCGGGGCGCTGCGCCGCCAGATGCAGTACCTGGGACGGCTCATGCGGGAGATCGACCCGGCGCCCATCCGCGCCCGCCTCGACGCCTGGAAGGGGCAGTCCGCCGAGGCCACCGCGAACCTGCACAAGATCGAGCGCTGGCGCGATCGCCTGCTGAAGGACGAAGGCGGCCTCGCCGATTTCGCCGCGCTCCACCCCCGTGCGGACCTGCAGCGGCTGCGCGCCCTGGTGCGAAACGCCCAGCGCGAAGCGGCGGCCGGCAAGCCGCCGAAAAGCTTCCGCGAGCTGTTCCAGTCCCTGCGTGAAATCCTGGATTCCAATGCAATGGACCACGGAGGACACGGAGAGCACGGAGAAAACCAGGATGAAAAGTAACGTTTTTTGCGGATCAGGCATGGGGCGACGTGCATGTGCCGGGTCCGGGCCGACAGAAATTCTCCCGCTCGAGTCGAACTTCCTTTCTCCGTGTCCTCCGTGTCCTCCGTGGTTCAATATCGAAAATGAGCGATAACGAACAGGTCATCATCGGGCTGGTCTCGATCAGCGATCGCGCCTCGCAGGGCGTGTACAGGGACGAGGGCATTCCCGCCCTCAACGACTGGCTCACGCGCGCCATCGTCAACCCCTGCCGCATCATCGACCGGCTGATCCCGGACGAGCGGCCGCAGATCGAGCAGACACTGAAAGCGCTGTGCGACCAGGAAGGCTGCCACCTGGTGCTGACCACCGGCGGCACCGGCCCCGCGGTGCGGGACGTCACGCCCGAAGCCACCCTCGCCGTGGGCGACAAGGAGATGCCCGGCTTCGGCGAGCAGATGCGCCAGATCAGCCTGAACTTCGTGCCCACCGCCATCCTGTCGCGCCAGGTCGCGGTGATCCGCGGCAAGACCCTGATCATCAACCTGCCCGGCCAGCCCAAGTCGATCCGCGAGACCCTCGAGGGCCTCAAGGACGCGGAGGGCCGGCAGAAAGTGCACGGCATCTTTGCCGCCGTCCCCTACTGCATCGACCTCATCGGCGGACCCTACATCGAGACCGACGAGGCGATGGTGAAGGCCTTCCGTCCCAAATCCGCCATCCGCCCGAAAACCTGATCATCACCACAGAGGCACAGAGGACACGGAGAAATGCAGCAACGGCAGCCCAACGATCGATCCAAAGGCAACGAAATCGCGCGACCTTGCCCGCCGCAATGGGACATCGACTACCAGTGCACCATATGGGTTTCCTCCGTGTCCTCCGTGCCTCTGTGGTGAAAGGATTCGAGCATGGCTGAGGCATTGAAGACCATCGAGTTGCAGACCCGTCCCAACCCGAGCCACAGCGTCATCTGGCTGCACGGCCTGGGCGCCGACGGCAACGACTTCGTGCCCATCGTGCCGGAGCTGCCGCTGCCGCCGCTGGGCATCCGCTTCATCTTCCCGCATGCGCCGATGCGGCCGGTCACCATCAACGGCGGGTTCGTGATGCGCGCCTGGTACGACATCTACGGGCAGGACCTGGTGCGCCGGGAGGACGAGCGCGGCATCCGGGAATCCCAGGACCTGGTGGAAGCGCTCATCGCGAAGGAAGGCGGCCGCGGCATCCCGCCGAACCGCATCGTGCTGGCCGGCTTCTCGCAGGGCGGCGTGATCACCCTGCAAACCGGGCTGCGCCAGCCGAAGCCGCTGGCGGGCCTGATGGCGCTTTCGTGCTACCTGCCGCTGGCGGCCACGGTGGACAAGGAGCGCAATGCCGCCAGCCAGGGCGTGCCGGTCTTCATGGCGCACGGCAGCGCAGATGACATCGTGCCGATGGCCAGGGGCGCGGCGGCCCGCGACAAGCTCACCGCCCTGGGCTACGACGTCGAGTGGCACCAGTACCCGATGCCGCACTCCGTGCATCCGGACGAAGTCGCCGACATCGGCGCCTTCCTGACCAGGGTCCTTCTCTAGCCCCGCCCTGGCAAACAAAAAGGGCCGGCATCGCTGCCGGCCCCATCCTTGAGGCTTTGTGTTCTTGTTCTTAAATCTTCTTGTTCGTGTTTTCGCGCATTCCGGATCCGGGCGCTTGTTCCGGCACCGGCAGCATCACGGCGCCAGCGCGCAAAGCGCAGTATACGCACCAGGCCGCAAGGCCAACAACCCCTTTTTCCGCGTCTGCCTTCAGGAAGCGCGTGACACGATGCGAAACCGCGCCATCTCGAATTCCGCGCCCGCTTCGAGCAGGATGCGCGGCTCCAGCAGGTAAGTCGTGCTGTAGACCTCGAGTCCCAGGTTGGTGTCCGTGGAAAAGCGCCCGGCCGGCAACAGGAGGATGACCTCGCCCTGGCTCTGGCCGCCGCCGGAATTCGAGGGCAGCAGCAGGCCCTTGCAGAATTGCTCGCCGTCGGTGCGGTTGCGCAGGACGACCTGGCGCGCGCCGCGGGCGAGGAGCTCGATGCCCACGTGGCGCTGGCCGCTGTCGTGGGCCGCGAGCCGGCGCACGATCCCGACGGACCAGACGCGGCTGTCGGCCGGCTTGAGGGCCAGCACGCGGCCGACCTGCAGCCATTCCGCGGTGCCCATCGGCAGGACCGCGCCGTAGCCGCCGTCGCTTTCGTTCTCCACGCCCCAGGTCTCGGCCGGCGCGCGCATCTGGTCGGCCAGCTCGTCCGCGAAGCGGACCATGATCTCGTCGAAGCCGTGGACCACGCCGATCTGGGCAACCGAGCGGCGGCGTTCGTTGCGGCGCTCCGGGCGGCGCTCCCACCAGTGGCGGCCCAGGTGCTCGAGCACGTGCACCACCGCTGACATGTCCTCGATGCCTTCGAGGTTCATCTCGCGCGGCGCCAGGTCGCCGCCGGCGAGGCGGGCGGTGAGGCTGTCGAGCTGGGCCATGACCCGGCCCGCCCCGAAGAAGCGCGAGCCGGCCCGCACCACGGTGGCGGGCGTGTAGCGCATCGGCGGCGACCAGCGGTCGATGTCCACGTAGAAGTTGCAGGCCTTGGCCGGGTGCCGCTGCAACTCGAACCGGTCGGAGAGGTGGTCGATGATGCGGCAGGCGATCTCCACCTCGCGCGCCGGCAGGCTGTCGGCCGCGGACACCGCGAGCATCATGGGCCGCAGGAACTCGCGCGGCAGCGTGGACTTGTCGTCGTACACCACCACCCGGGCGCCGGTCATGCCCTTGTCCTCGACGAAAGTCCACATCTGCGACAGCGTCTGCCAGATGTCCTTCTCCACCGGGAGGTAGCGCATGAGCTGCCACTTCAGGCGCATCGAGGTCGCGCGCATCGCGCGCGCCACCACCAGCGGGATCTTGTCGCCGACTTCGGCCCAGCCCATGCTGTAGGTCTGGAACTGGCGGGCGAGGTAGGTGTACGCCGCCTCGAGCTGGGCGCAGTAGAGCGAGATCGCGCCCCAGATCCGCCCCTGCTCCTGCGCGGCGTCCGTGCCGTCGATCTCGAAGTAGCGCGCCTCCAGGTTCGACACCAGGTCGCGCGCGGCGCGGTCCGCCTGGTCGACCGCCTCGATCTGCAGCGCCAGCCGCTCGCCAGCCTGGGAATGCACGGCATCCAGGCGCGCACCGAACTCGGCGAGCATCGCCAGGCTTTCCTCGCTGATCACCGATGTGCGGTCCATGGCGGGGGCCTCACGCGGCTCGCTGCATGATCCGGTAGCGCGCCATGTCGAAATCGTGGCCGCCTTCCATCAGCTTGCGCGGCACGAGCAGGTAGGAGCGGTCGTAGGCGCGCATCTCGAAGCTTTTCTGCGGCGCGAAGCTGCCCATGCGCAGCAGCAGGTTCATCTCGCCCGTGCCCGTGGTTTCCGTCAGGTTCGAGGGCAGCAGCACGGCGTTCTGGCGCCCGCCCGCGGCATTCACCGGCGCCAGCTCGACCACCGTGGCGCCCCGCGCCAGGATCTGGATGCCCACGTAGCGGTTCTTGTCGTCGATCGAGGAGAGCCGGCGCACGATGCCCACGCCCCAGGCCGCGCCGTCCTCCAGCTTGACCCCCAGCAGGGTGCCGACCTTGAGCCATTCGCTCCTGGCGTAGGGCAGCACCGCGCCGTAGCCGCCCTCGCTTTCGTTCTCGACGTTCCAGACCTCGGCGATGGTGTCGAAGCTCAGGTCCGCGCTGTCCCCGGTCAGCGTGGAGACGATCTCGTCGAAACTGTGCACCACGGTGATCTTGTCCACCGAGCTGCGCCGCTCCTCGGCGCGCGCGGGCGGCGTGGGCGCCCAGTAGCGCGCCAGGTGCTTGAGCACTTCCATCACCTGGTCGGGCCCATAGTTGCCGCCGAGGTTGATCCAGGAAGGCACCGCCCCGTCCGCGCGGATCTGCAGGACGAGTTTTTCCAGCTCGGCTGCGGCCGCACCGGGGCCGAAGAAACGCAGGCCCGGCTTCATTTCGATGCGCTGGATGAAGCGCGCAGGCGACTTGCTCGCGCCCAGGTCGACGAAGTAGTGCGCGCCCCTGGCCGCCTGCTGCTGCAGGATGAAGAACTCGGAGAACTGGGCGACGATGCGCTCGGTGATCTCGAGCTTCATCGGATTGAGGCTGTCGGTGGAGGAGATCGACAGCATCATGGACTTGAGGAATTCGCGCTGGGCGGTGGATTCCCCGAACTTGCCGGGGTAGACCTCGACCCTGGATTGCGCGAGGCCCTTTTCCTCGGCATAGGCGTAGAGCTTGCAAAGGTCGCCCCAGAGGCCGGGCTCGACGGGGCCGTAGCGCAGCAGGTGCCACTTGAGCTGCAAGGCGCCCGCACGCAGGCCGCGCGCGATGATCACGGGCACCTGCGACTTCACCGCACCCCAGCCGTTCGCGCCCGACTTGTAGCGCTTGAGGACGTGCTCGTAGGCGAGCGCGAGCTGCTTCCAGAACTTGAACACGGTGGTCCAGATCCGGTTCTCCTGGAATTTCTGCAGCCGGTCCCGGCCGGTCAGGTAGTCCTGGGAAAGCTTGCGCTGGTGGTTCTTGGCGTGGGCATCGATGAGGTCGACGATCTCGAGCAGGCGCCCGACCTTCAGGTCATCCGCGGTCCGGACCGAGTCCAGCCAGTAGGCCAGTTCCTCGAGCGTCTTGATGGAGTCGTTCGCCGGCAGCTCGGCGAGCAGCTGGCGCGCAGCCTTGTCGTCCGCAAGCGGATGGTCCGATTGCGTCCCCTTCATCCAACCCAGCATCGCTCCTCCCTGGAGCCAGTCCCCTGGGGGCGATTATAGCCCGGCGCTCCCTGATTTCCTTGGGCAAATCAGGGCTGACGCCCGGGGATGAGGGGCGAGGGGCGGTACTGCAAATCCGCCTTCGCGGGAGAACCCTTGCCCCTCATCCCTCGTCCCTCATCCCGGGCCCCGGCGCAGCCGCGTCGCCCGCCGCCCCCGGCGGGGGTCGATGCCGGCGAGCAGGGCCAGCCCGACGAGGAAATAGGCGCCCGTGATGAGGATGGCGAGCCGGTGGTCGCCGGAGGAGAGCCAGGACACGAGGCCATAGGTGATGGGGCCGAGGATGGAAGACAGCTTCACCGCCAGGCCCCACAGCCCGAAGAACTCGGCGCGGCGGTCGGCCGGGCTGAGGTAGCCCACCAGCGCGCGGCCGGCGGACTGGCTCGCCCCGAGGCAGATGCCGGCAAGGTTCGCCGCCACCCAGAACAGCGCGGGCGTGGACGCCATCCAGGCGAGCACCACGGTCAGGCACCAGCCGACGAGCGTCAACGCCAGCGTACAGACGTGGCCCAGCCGGTCCTGCAGCTGGCCGAAGAGGAGCGCGCCGAGGCTCGCCGTGACATTGACCACCAGGATCAGCACGATGGTCTGTTGCGTGCTGAAGTGCATCGCCTGCTCGGCGTAGATGGCGGCGAGCGTGATGACCGCCTGCACGCCCGCCTGGTAGAACAGGATGCAGACGAGGAATCGGAACAGGTCCTGGTAACGGGCGGCCTGGCCGAGCGTCTGCCAGATGCGGGCAAATGCGGCGGCATAGGCGCCGGAGGGCAGCTTCTGCGGCACCGCGCGCTCGCGCAGGAAAAGGAAGGTGGGCAGTGACGATACGGCGAACAGCGCAGCGGTGATGAGCATCGCCACCGGGACGAAATGCTCCGAGGATTCGCCCTGCGCCTGCGCATGCATGACGTAGGCGAGCGAGATGCCGAGGCTCAGCAGCCCGCCGACATAACCCAGCGCCCAGCCCCAGCCGGAGACCTTGCCCAGGGATCGGCCCCTGGCCAGTTCGGGAAGGAACGCGGCAATCAGGTTCTCGCCGGTGCCGAAGAAAAAATTGGAAATGACGAGCAGCGCAATCCCGAGCGCCAGGTCGCCCGGCCCCACCCACGCGAGGCCCGCGGTGCCCGCCACGCAACCGGCGGTGGTCGCGAGCAGCAGGCGTTTCTTGGCCGCATGGGCGTCGGCGTAGGCGCCGATCAGCGGTGCGGTCAGGACGATGAGCGCGTACGAAATGGACAACGCCAGCGTCCAGGCGAACGTCGCCCAGACCGCCTTGCCCGCCACCACCGAAACGAAATAGGCGTTGAACACGGCGGTGATCACCACCGTGGTGTAACCGGAGTTGGCGAAGTCGAACATCATCCAGCCCCAGACTTCGCGGGGGCGGACATCGCTGGCCAGGTTGCGTGAAGGAGCGCTCATGCCGGCGCCTGCCTTATGATGGGGGACGGGGCAGTGTACAGGCTGCACGCAAAACACGAACGAGGAGAAACGCGCATGACCGTCCGCAACCACAATCCGAAGGAACTCTATCCGCAGTACCCGGGCTACGCCCATGCCGTCGAGGTCTCGGGCGGCGCGCGCACGCTCTACATCAGCGGGCTCAACGGCTATGAGGCCGACGGCAAGACCCTGCCGGAATCCTTCGAAGCGCAAAGCGAGCTCATCTGGAAGCACATGAAGGCCATCCTCGCCTCGGCCGGCATGACGGTGAACGACCTCGTGTTCCTGCGCACCTACCTGGCGCGGCCCGAGTACATGGAGGAGAACAAGCGCATCCGCGTGCGGCACCTCGGCGAACGCCAGGTGGGCATCACGGTCGTGGCCGCCACGCTGCTCAAGCCGGAGTGGAAGCTGGAAGTCGAGGCAGTGGCCGCGGCCTGAGGCGCGCCGTCAGCCCTTCGGCGGGACGGCCAGCATCGCGCTGGAGATGACCGTCTCGCCGCGCTGCGCCAACGCTTGCGCGGCACCGATGCGGTCCCGGTCCTCCCGGTTCTGGCCAAGCTTGCGCTTGCCGGTCATGCGCGTGACCTCGACCTCGATCCCGACGATGTTGGCGAGCATCTGGTCGATGAACTCAGGCGCGGAATCCGTCATCTTCCAGGGTTTCTCCGCTCCCGTGCGCAGCTCGTGCGTCCGCGTCAGGCGCGCCACCACGCCGCGCACGAAACGCTCGTCGTCACGAATGTGGAGGCGCCCGTGGACATGCACGACCTGGTAGTTCCACGTCGGCACGTGCTTGTGGGTTTCCGGCTTGCTCGGGTACCAGTTCGGCGAGATGTAGGCATCCGCCGCCCGGAAAATCACCAGGACTTCGTCGCCGTCCTTCGCCTCTTTCCACACGGGGTTCGCCCGCGCCACATGCGCGATCAGATGGCCCTGCCTCCCTTCCGCGGCGTCGTACTCGAAGGGAATGTGGTTGGCGTCGAGCCCGTTGGGGCCGTTGACGACCAGGATGCCGAACGGGAAGGCCGCGATGAGCCTGTGCAGCTCATCAACGCGTGTTTCCTGGAAATGCGTGGGTTCGTACATGATTCGCTGTGAGGTTCCCGGGTTGCCGCAAGACGGGTGGAACTTGCAGGCTGGCGACGGGCGCGGATCCGCCGGTCAGGGTTTGGCCGGGTTGTCCTCCGGCCAGTTCTTGATGTACTGCTTGAGCAGCTTGTTCTCGAAACTGGCGGCGCGCAGCGCCGCCTTGGCGACGTCGTGGAAGGAGAGCACGCCGACCAGCATGGTCTTGTCCTTGATCGGCAGATAACGCACGTGCCTGTCGGTCATGATGCCGCGCATGTGGTCGATGGTGTCTTCCACGTCGCCGCACACCGGCTCGGGGACCATCACCTCGGCCACCCTGACCTCGTGGATGTCGCCCCGATGGCGGTGCACGGCGGCCAGCACTTCGCGGAAAGTCACGATGCCGGACATCCGGCCCTTCTCCATCACCAGCAGGGAGCCGATGTCGTGCTGGACCATCATGGACACCGCCTGCGGCAGCAGGGCTTCGGGGGCGATGCTGTAGATCTGGCTGCCCTTCAACTTGAGAATGTCCTTCACCTGCATGAGCGCCCTCCTCGCCTGTCCTATACGATCCCGCGCGCCCGGAGGTCGCGGATGGCTCCGGCATCGTAACCGAGTTCGCCCAGCACTTCATCCGTGTGGGCGCCCAGCGCCGGGCCCAGCCAGCGGGTGCCGCCGGGGGTCGCGCCCATCTTCGGCACCACGCCGGGAATCTTCATGGGCTTGCCGTCGGGCAGCGCCGCCTGCTGGATCATGCCGCGGGCCTGGTAATGCAGGTCGCTCACGATGTCCTTGACGTCGTAGATCTTCCCCGAGGGCACCTGGGCATCAGCCAGGACCTTGAGCACGTGGCCGAGGTCATGGGCGGCGCACCAGTTGCCGATGGCTTCGTCCAGTTCCGCCGTGCGGGCGACGCGACCGTCGTTGCGGGCCAGCGACGGATCGTTGCCGAGGTCGTCCCGGCCGATGGCGGCCATCATGCGCTTGAAGATCGAGTCGCCATTGGCGCCGATGACCACGTACTTCCCGTCCCGGGTCGTATAGGTGTTCGAGGGCACGATGCCGGGCAGGGAGGCGCCGCTGCGCTCGCGCACGAACCCGCCCACGTCGAATTCCGGGAGCAGGCTTTCCATGAGGCTGAACACCGACTCGTACAGCGCGACATCGACCACCTGGCCCTTGCCGCCGTTGACCTCGCGATGGCGCAGCGCCATCAGCGCGCCAATCACGCCATAGAGCGAGGCGATCGCGTCTCCCAGGCTGATGCCCACGCGCGCCGGCGGCCGGTCCGGATGGCCGGTGACGTAACGCAGTCCGCCCATCGCCTCGCCGATCGCGCCGAAACCCGCCCGGTCGCTGTAGGGACCCTCCTGCCCGTAACCCGAGAGGCGCACCATGACCAGTCCCGGATTGCGCGCCGAGAGGCGCTCCCAGCCCAGGCCCCACTTCTCCAGCGTGCCCGGACGGAAGTTTTCCACCACGATGTCGCTGCCGGCGGCGAGCTTGCGCACGATCTCCTGGCCCTCGGGCTCGCGCATGTTCACGGTGACCGACTTCTTGTTCCGGGCCTGGACGTACCACCAGAGCGAGGTGCCGTTGTGCAACCGGCGCCACTGGCGCAACGGGTCGCCCCCGTCGGGCGCCTCGACCTTGATCACCTGCGCGCCGAACTCGGCGAGGATGCGCGAACAGAAAGGCCCGGCGATCAGCGTGCCGAGCTCCAGAACCTTGACGCCCGAGAGCGGTCCCATGGAAGCCTGCGGAATGTGGGTAACGGTATCGCGGCGGGCCGGATGCATCCACGCGCCGCCGGAAGCGTATTATCTGCAATATTCCAACGCGACGGATGCCGACATGAAACGCCTGACCACCCTTCCCCTGCTTGCCCTGACCCTGATGCTGACCTGCGAGGTGACCATGGCCGCCTGCCCCGACGTGCTCAACCACAAGTTCAACAACCTCGACGGCAAGCCCATCGACCTGTGCGAGTATTCGGGCAAGGTCGTGCTTGCGGTGAACACGGCCAGCTACTGCGGCAACACCCCGCAGTACAAGGGCCTCGAGGCGCTGTACTCGAAGTACAAGGACCAGGGGCTGGTGGTCGTCGGTTTCCCCGCCAACGACTTCGGCGCCCAGGAACCGGGCACGGCCAAGGAGATCAAGGATTTCTGCGAGCTGACCTACGGGGTCAAGTTCCCGATGATCGAGAAGACCAGCGTGGTGCCCGGCAAGGCGAACCCGGTGTTCGCGCAGCTCACCAAAATGACCGGGGACGCGCCCGAGTGGAACCTCCACAAGTACCTGCTCTCCCGCGACGGCAAGCGTGCAGTGAGCTTTTCGGCCCGCACCCAGCCCGAGAGCGCGGAAGTGGTCAAGCAGATCGAGGCGATGCTGGCGGAGAAACCTTGACCCTCGAACCGCAAAGGCGCAAAGGAAACGCGAAGGAGTACGGGAAAAACCGTCCGGCCCAGCTTCACATGGTTGAGTTGACCCACGGGCTCGGAAGAGTTACCTGGACCGCGATCCAGGCCCGGCGAGGCGACGTATTCGTCCACCAGCCGGCGCGCGGCTTTCCAGCCGGATTCGGACTGCGGATGGACGAAGCGCGCCGTCATGCGGTCAGTCGTAAGGCCGGCCGTCCTTGTGGAAGAACTTCCAGGCGCCCTCGACGCGCTGCGCCCTGAGGTCGTCGTCCGGATAGCTGCCCTCGTCCCCCGGCGTCCTGTCGCCGACCTCCAGGTACACGACGTCCTCCGTGGACTCGTTCACCAGGCAGTGCCCGTTGCCCGTCCCGGCCTTGAATCCCGCGCACATCCCGGGCGCCAGCAGGGTCGGCCCCTCGTCGGTCAGCAGCGTCGGCGTGCCTTCGAGGATGTAGACGAATTCATCCTGCTTCGTATGGGCATGGCGCAACGATGACACGGAACCCGGCGCCAGGCGTGTGAGGTTCACCCCGAAGTTGGCGAGGCCGAACAGGTCGCCCAGCGGGCGCTTGGTCCGGCCGGCCATGCGCGAGGCAAAGGGCTCGGGATAGTTCGAGGGTCGGGTGCGGGCGGGCGCCCCGGAGGCGAGGACGGCGACGGGCGGAAGTTTTTCTGGCATGGCGATCGACAGGGTGGGAACCGTGACCATCCTACCGGGTCGCGGCATTCCCGGACATGCACGGGCCCCGGGCTCCTCCACACCGGAACCGTGCCGGCGCCCGGCGTCCCTCCCGGGCAACAGCGAACCGCTAAGCCTTTGCCGGCAGGGCAGATCGATGCAGGTGCACGATCCTCCAGCCCGCTTCACGCCGCGCGAGGACGAAGGTCACGCGTCCGAAACTGGAATACGACTGCCCGTCCTTCACCCCGGTCACCTCGTCCAGCCCGGTGACGACGACCACGGCGTCCGAATACGCTGCCACCGCGTAGTCGAGCAACCGTGCGGACCGGGGCCGGTTCTGCAGCAGCGCCGCCTGGAAGTAGGCGCGGATCCCGTCGATCCTGGTGACAAGCTCGCCGGAAGTCGTCCCCAGGAAGGTCGCATCCTCCGCAAACAGGCCCAGGAGGCCGTCGACGTCGGCGGTCGGGAAGGCGCCGGCCCAGCGTCGAACGACCTCGAGCGCCTGGTCCCCTGGACTCGACGGATGGTTTGCAGACACGGCTTGACTTACGGATTCTGGATGAGCGCGAACCGCGGCTGCCGGCGCCCCTCGTGCTCGATGTCCTCGAAGAACATGCCGTACGGCCGCACCCAGAGGCCGCTCTCGTTGTAGAGCGGCCGGTACAGGACCAGGGGCTCCAGCGTCTCGCTGTGCCGGGCGACGCCGACGACTTCGTATTCGCCGCCCTTGTAGTGGCGGTAGCGGCCGAGGCGGGGGACGGGAAGCGGAGGAAGGTCATTCATGAGCACTCTCGATCGGACAAACCAACTCCAATGAACTTCGATTCGAAGCGTTCAATGCGAGAAGGCCTCCAGGTGGAATTGAATGTAGATTTCTATCCTGGTCGTGCTAAGGATACGACCCCGACCAGCCTGACGCTCTGGTGAAGCAGGAGGCTAAGCCTTCCTGGGAACCTTTTGCGCCGGGTCGTAGTAAAAGGTCTCTTCGGCGATCCGTTCGCCTTCCCATCGCTGGTATGCGAGTTCGTCCATTTCCGTGACCGTGCCGTCCGGCCACTCGAATCGAAAATTCCAGCGGAGGACCACCCAGTCGCCGCTCACGAATACCGGCCTGATGCACTTCGACTGCACGGACTTCGCGCGGGCCATGACCTTGCGTTCGTTGGCCACGTGCGCATCGCGACCGATTCTCGGCGGCGCCTGGTTCTCCCGCATCGTCGAGTTCTCGGTATAGAACTCCTCGCAGGCCTCGACGTGTGCATTCTCCTCGACACGGGCGATGAAGCGTTCCAGGGTTTCGGTGGTAGGCATTGAAGAATACCGGCGGCAAGCCCGGGAAGTGATGCCACATCCTAGCTTAGAAATGACCGGCGAAGGCCCGCGGATAGGACGTTCGCGTCGATTTTCATGCTCACACAAGTGGGGGACAGACTGCGCTTCATGCGCCTAACGTCCGGCTCAGCCGCGCGTCTCTCGCGTCAGCTGCAGCCGGTTGTTAGCCGCGCTAGAGGCCGGGATTATGTATTGACCTCTAATTGATAGCGTGTCGGCATCATTCGTGTGCAAGAAGCTCGTCGTTCGCTGATTGAACGCGAACCGGCTGTGGACTCTGCCGTCCGCCTGAACTAGCTCCAGCTTGTCTCCACTGACCCGCCACATATATTCATTGTTGTTCCTACCCTCACCCACGGTCCCATCTGGCATGAAGGTAATCGGCTTCAGACGATGAGGTGGGTTGAAGACCAGTACCCATCGATATGTAGTAAGCAACTCTGACCATTCGGCCGGAGTTGCTCTTGCCGGGTTCTGATACTGAAATACCCACCAGAGGCTAGCAACCAGACATGCGAGGGCAAGTAGCTTCAACGGCACTCCGAACGGCCAAGGAATGATCTCTACCGAGGATGCTCCATAAAGGAGCGCGGCGATCATGAACCACTTCGCTGCGCCGAAAAGGACTTGAATCGTGGCTTCACCGCGCACAGTAGGTTGGTCAGAGGCCAGTTGTTGCCTGAGGACCGCCACAGCGCCTCGCCGATTGGCCACCCATTCCCGTACCGACGAGAACGCAATACGGGCGATGTATCCGCCGATGATTAACAAAAGGCCTGCGACAACGCTTGCGAGGACGCCTTGCCAAAAGGGAGACATCGAGTTCACGAAGTCCATAAGCGGCTAACGTTCACGCCCACCGGCGCGCGCCCACCAACCTTTGCAAGGCGCGGCGCTCGCGCGCGCGTCCGGGTGGGGCGTGGGGTTAGGCATCACCGGATCGCCGTGGAGACGCCGATATAGAGGGCATAAATGATCGCAACCAGACCCGCGATCATGAGAACGCTTGCGATGAAATTGAGCCAGCGCGGGTATTGGCGTTGGAGCAAAACAGAAATTTGGCGAGCAAAGCCTTGGTCGCACTTGATACCGGCATTTACCTGAGCTACGGTGACAGGGGCGAAGTAAAGGTATGAGATGGTGATTTGTTCTCCGGGTACCAAAGTGGGAATAACAATGTCTCTTGTTCCATTTGGCAACGTATCCACGTGATGAACAATGGCCGGCCAAATGTTGAAGTCTGGCAACACAGTGTGATGAAGCCTGACGTTTGTCGCGCTGTGCCGACCTGTGTTGCGCAAGACTACCGAGTGCGTGTTGACATGTATGAGCTGGCCACCAGGCGGCGTGTGCTGGAAAGCTGATACATGGCTGAAGTACGAGATTAGGACCGGGCGGTCCTCAAATCGCCGATTAACCCAAACTCCAAGAAAAAGAGTGATGATTGGAGCAGCGATAGTCGCAATAGCATTCCAGTCAATTGCCATCACTGTCCCCTGGTTTGGTGATGCCCAACGTGAATTCGACTTCCGATTTGCGGTCCATCTTGACGCGACCACGACCGAATATCCATTTGCCTTTGATTATTCATGCACTTTGACTGTCGACGCCAGGACGACCGAACTCCCCGGTCGCATTAAATGCAGCCTTCAACAGGAACAGGCTGCGTGGCTTCAGCAAATGCTAATG